>NZ_JBFAKK010000005.1:0-604322 GCF_040655735.1 Phytomonospora sp. NPDC050363 | reverse complement strand
TCCTGACAGGCATGGGATCGGGCTGCGGCACCTCCTCCGGTGCCGGGTCCCCGGCGTCTTGTTACGCCTGAACTGGCGGGTACCCGGCGCGAAGCCGCCGGCCCCGGCCGGAAGTGACGCCTGAACTGCCGGGCCCCCGGCGCGAAGCCACCGGCCCCGGCCGGAGGTGACGCCTGCCGGTGGTGGGCCGGGTGAGTGATGCCTGACCACCCGAGGGCTGTCACGCCGGGTCAACAGGTCCCCGGTGCCGGGTACGGCTCACCTGGCGGGTACCCACCTACAGCAGCCGAGCCGTCCCACCCCGGGCTCACGGCAGATGCCAAGCGACCGAGGCTCCCCCTGCCGTGCCCCACCTACCCGGCCGCCAGCCCTCCCCCACCCCAACCTTCCGAACCCCACCCCTCACACCTTCCGCGCCGTCACCAGCGCGAAGCCCAGGTACTCACCACCGTCCGTCTCCAGCATCTCCACCACCGGCGCGTTCGCCTCCTCGCCCCCCGGCTGAACCTCCGCGCACGCACGCGCCCACAGCAGCCAATCCCCCCACCCATCCGCCTGCATGCGCGCCGACGTCACCGTCACCAGCTCGGTGACCTCCCACTGGAACCGCCACCACTCCGGCGTATGCCACGCGATCGCCTCCCAGCCCACCACCGCCTTCACGTGCGCGGGGATCGCACCCAGGTCCCTCACCTCGCGCGTCATCCCCGGCGTCGCCATCCCCAGCTGCCCACCGGGCCGCAGGAAACCGGCGAGGTAGGGCAAGTACCCGTCGGCGGTACCGAAGTACTCGAACGCGTCCACGCACACGATCGCGTCGAAGCTCTCCGGTTCGAAGGGCAGAACATGCGCCTCGGTATGCACGGCCTCGACCTTGTCGGCGACACCGGCCTCGGCGTGCACGGCCGCTGCCTCCTCCGCCGGGACCCACCAGTCGGCGGCGACGACGTCCACACCGAACTCGCGCGCGAGGAACACCGAGGTGGCGCCCTTCCCCGACCCGAGGTCGAGCACGCGCATGCCCGGCCGCAGGTCGAGGTCGGTGGCCAGGTCCTCCAGCAGCCAGAGCGGGTTCGGGCCCATGTCGAGGCCGATCAACCAAGCCGGGTCATAGGTCGACGAACGCGGATAGCGCTCAGGGCGCACGAGTGCCTGGACGGCGGTCTTGTCGGTCATGACGCAAAGCCAAACCGACGGGACAGGCGGAGGCAAGCGGGTTTCGCTAGACCCCCGCCACGAGTCTGGGCAAGAAGAACTCCCACCCCGCTCGGTGGCTCCCGGCGTCGGCGCGTCCGGCTTCGTCGTCGGCGTAAAGCCCGTGTGTGAGCGTCAAACGCGTACGCCCTCCTTCGGCGACCGCCTCCACGGCAACGCGGTACTCGGGCACCATCGGCTCGTGTTCCCACGCCCAGGTGAACCCCACCCGTCGAGCGGGTTCGTGCGCGAGCAACTCGCCCCGCATCGTCTGCCCCAACCTCGCGAACGCGGCCACGTACGGCTCCCCCACCATGCCGACGGTCAGTTCCGCAGACCACCAGCGGGCGACCGCCTCGGGCGTGACGAACGCGGCGATCAGCGCGGCCTCCGACCCGGCGGGCGCCACGGCCTCGACGGTCAGCAGCAGGCACCCGTCGGACTGGATGTCGAGCCTGGTCAGAGTCATGTGGGGAGTATGCCCGCCGGGTATGACACTCGGCGGGCGCGAGACAGCGGGCGGGCTATCCGGCGTCGGAGGAGTGCCCCGGGAAAAGGTGCGCGGAGGGGTCGATGGCGACGGCGGCGTTGTTGACCGCGGTGGCCGCCTCGCCGAAGCCGGTGGCGATCAGCCGGACCTTCCCCGCGTACTCGGTGATGTCCCCGGCCGCGAACACGCGCGGAAGGTTCGTGGCCATGGACGGGTCGACCAGGATGTGCCGGCGGTCGAGTTCGAGTCCCCACTCGGTGAGCGGCCCCAGGTCGGCGACGAAGCCGAGCGCGGCGACGATCGTGTCGGCCGGCAGCGAACGCGGGCCGTCCTCGCCTTTCACCGCGACCTCGACGCCGGTGACGCGCTCGTGCCCATGCAAGGCCGTGACCTGGGCGTTCACCACGATGGGAACGTCGAGCGCCTTGACCCGCTCGACGGTGTGGGCGTGGGCGCGGAACTTGTCACGCCGGTGGACGATCGTGACGCTGCGGGCGATCGGGTGCAGCGCGAGCGCCCAGTCGAAGGCGGAGTCCCCGCCGCCGACCACGACGACGTCCTCGTCGGCGTGCACGGCCAGCTGGGGCACGAAGTACACGATCCCCTCGCCGGTGAAGCCGTCGGCGGCAGGCAGGGGGCGCGACGTGAAACTGCCGATGCCGCCGGTGATGAGCACGGCTCCGCAGTCGAGGGTGCTGCCGTCGTCCATGGTCAGGCGCGGCAGGTTCTCCTCGTCGTAGGACAGCTGTTCAGCACGTCTGCCGAGGCGGTAGCCGGGGTTGAACGGCGCGGCCTGCTTGACCAGGTTCTCGACCAGGTCGCGGCCGCGGATCTCGGGGAAGCCGGCCACATCGAAGATCATTTTCTCGGGGTACATGGCGGTGATCTGGCCGCCGGGCTCCGGCAGCGCGTCGATCAGTGTCACCGCCAGGCCGCGAAATCCCGCGTAATAGGCCGCGAACAGGCCGGTGGGACCGGCTCCGATGATCGCGATGTCGGTCTTGTCGGGGCGTCCGGACACGTTCGTCATGGCACTCACCGCCCTAGGAGGCGAAGCTCGTCCTTCGACGGTATCCGAGATGGTCGTACGGTTAAAGGTCCACACGGTCCTTGAGCGAAGGGGTCGCGCGGGGGAGACTGCCATATGCCTTCGACTCGTTACGTCTTCCTCGACCCGATCGGCGCGAGCACCGGCGGATGGCTGTCGGTGATCATGAACGCGCCCACCGGCGTGGTCTACCAGACCCAATACGGCGGTACGGCCTGCCGGCCGGGCGCCGTCGAGGGCTATCTGGTGCCGATCTTCGGCGACGAGCCCGACGAGGGCCTGCGCGATCTGTTCGAGCTGCACTTCCAGGGCGCCGGCACGCGCGGGCACGACTGGAACGACGCCGAACTGACCCGGCTGCGCACTTTGATCGCCGAGGTCGAGTACTGGGTCTGCGACGGCCGCGACGAGACCCCGCACCCGCTCGTACTGGACGAACGCCTGCTGCACGAGGTCGACGAGGCGTGGATTCCGGTGTCCACTCCCGACGGTCCGGGAATCCTCACCTGGATGAACTCCGACTGACGGGTGCGCGACACGCCGGGACATCGACACTGGTCAAAACACCGGCGCAGGTTGACTTTCGAGGAGATCACTCCGCGTTGTTCTGGTGCAACCAGTGAAATCGCGGCTACCTTCAAGGTCACGGGTGAGCTCTCCCGGCTCACCCCCGGCTTCGTGGGAGCTGATCGTGACGACACCTCGCACGTTCGTTCTGGACACCTCGGTGCTGCTGAGCGACCCGGCCGCCTTCCGGCGGTTCGCCGAGCACACCGTCGTGCTCCCGCTCGTGGTGATCTCCGAGCTCGAAGGCAAGCGGCACCACCCGGAACTCGGCTGGTTCGCCCGCCAGTCGCTGCGACTGCTCGACGAGCTGCGCATCAAGCACGGCCGCCTCGACCAGTCGCTGCCGGTCAACGAGGTGGGCGGCACGCTGTGGGTCGAGCTCAACCACGCCGACGCCGCGGTCCTCCCGCACGGATTCCGCATCGACGCCAACGACCACCGGATCCTCGCCGTGGCGCTCGGGCTGGCCGCCGACGGCGCCGACGTCCGGCTGGTCACCAAGGACATGGCGCTGCGGGTCAAGGCGGCCTCGGTCGGCCTGCCCGCCGAGGAGTACCGCCACGAGCAGGCCAGCGACCCGACCTGGTCGGGCATGGCCGAGCTCAACATCAGCGACGAGGACATGTCGGCGCTCTACGCCGGTGAGGCCGTGTCCCTCACGGAGGCCGCCGACCTGCCCTGCCACACCGGGCTGGTGCTGTCGGGCAACAAGGGTTCGGCGCTGGCGCGCGTGCGCCCCGACAAGACGATCACGCTGGTCCGCGGCGACCGGGAGGCCTTCGGCATCCACGGCCGCTCCGCCGAGCAGCGCGTGGCCCTCGACCTTCTGCTCGACGACTCGATCGGGATCGTCTCGCTGGGCGGGCGCGCGGGCACCGGAAAGTCGGCGATGGCGCTGTGCGCGGGTCTCGAACAGGTCCTGGAGCGCAACAAGCACCGCAAGGTCATGATCTTTCGTCCCCTGTACGCCGTGGGCGGCCAGGAGCTGGGCTACCTGCCGGGCACCGAGGCCGAGAAGATGTCGCCGTGGGCGCAGGCCGTGTTCGACACGCTCGGCGCGGTCACCAACGACAACGTCATAGAGGAGGTCTTGGAGCGCGGGATGCTCGAAGTCCTTCCCCTCACGCACATCCGGGGCCGCTCCCTGCACGACGCCTTCGTGATCGTCGACGAGGCGCAGTCGCTGGAGCGCGGGGTCCTGCTGACCGTCCTGTCGCGAATCGGGGCCGGTTCGCGGGTCGTGCTGACCCACGACGTCGCCCAGCGCGACAACCTCCGCGTCGGGCGCCACGACGGCGTCAGCGCGGTCGTGGACGCCCTCAAGGGACACCCGCTGTTCGCGCACGTGACGCTCACCCGTTCGGAGCGTTCCGAGATCGCCGAAGTCGTCACCGATCTGCTGGAGGACCTGCCCTAACGTAGGCGCGCGTGGCCGGGCTTTACATCCCACCGGGAATCCGGCAGGGTGGGGCCCGGCCTGCGTCGCCGAGTGAGAGGAACGAGCGCGTGCTGCGAACGTTGACGCGCATCGGATGCCGGACTTTCGCGGTACTCCTCCTCTTCGCCGGCGTGGCCGCCGGCATCAACCTCGGGCTGGGTTCCGGGAGCGTGCACGACGACCGGGACACCCGTGAGACCGCCGCCGACGCCGCCCGCGCCGAAGCCGAGGACGCCACGACCCGCGACTGGTGGCGCGAGTACACCGAGTCCGCCGCCGACTCCGACGCCGAAGGCAAGGCCGAGGAGCTGACGAAGATCGTCGGCGAGCAGGCGAGCAGCGCCGACGAGGAGTACGAGCGGCGCAAGGAGGAGAAGGAGAACTCCATTCCGGGCGTCGATCCCGGGGAGATCCCCGACGACTGCGACGAGTACTCCGGCAATCGCGCGATCGGCTGCACCCTGCTTCTCAAGGAGGGCTTCGGTCTCGACCAGATGCCGTGCCTCGACAAGTTGTGGGACCACGAGAGCGGCTGGAACGAGCGGGCCGAGAACACCGGTTCGGGCGCCTACGGCATTCCGCAGGCCCTGCCCGGCAGCAAGATGGGGACGAGCGGTTCGGACTGGCAGACCAACCCGGCGACGCAGATCGACTGGGGATTGGGCTACATCCGGGGCCGCTACGGGGATCCGTGCGGGGCGTGGACGCATTTCGTGAACAACGGGTCGTACTGAACCCGACACGACCGGACAATATGGGCGGTGGTTCCCCCACCGCCCTTTTCGTTCCCGGTAGAGTTCTCCTGTTTGGGCCGTCGGGCTTTACATCGTGCCGGGATTCCGGCAGGGTGGGGCCCGGCTTGTGACCGCCGTCCCGCCTCATGAGGGACGCGGCTCGCGAATGTCGCCGGATGAGAGGAACAACGCGTGCTGCGTACGCTGACGCGCATCGGCTGCCGAACCTTCGCCGTACTCCTGCTGTTCGCCGGCGTCGCCGCCGGAATCAACCTCGGGCTCCAGCCCGGTGGTGGGCACGACGATCGCGACACGCGGGAGACCGCCGCCGACGCCGCTCGTGCCGAGGACGAACTGCGGACCACCCGTGACTGGTGGCGCGAGTACGCCGAGTCGGCCGCCGACTCCGACGCCGAGGGTAAAGCCGAGGAGCTGACGAAGATCGTCGGCGAGCAGGCGAGCTCCGCGGACGAGGAATACGAACGCCGCAAAGAGGAGAAGGAGAACGAGATCCCCGGTGTCGATCCCGGTGAGATCCCCGACGACTGCAACGAGTACTCCGGGAACCGCGCGATCGGCTGCACCCTGCTTCTCCAGGAGGGTTTCGGTCTCGACCAGATGCCCTGTCTCGACAAGTTGTGGAACAAGGAGAGCGGCTGGAACGAGCAGGCGCACAACACCGGTTCCGGGGCGTACGGGATTCCGCAGGCGCTGCCTGGCAACAAGATGGAGTCCAGCGGTTCCGACTGGGAGACCAACCCGGCCACCCAGATCGACTGGGGCCTGGGCTACATCAAGGGCCGCTACGGCGAACCTTGTGAGGCTTGGACCCACTCGGTGAACAACGGCTGGTACTGAGAACTGAGGACCGGCGCCGGCAGGCGCCATCTGAGAGAACTGCGCGAAAGGGCGGTGGAGGATTCCTCCACCGCCCTTTCGTCGCTCCTGAGTGGACTGTCCACAAAGGCCACGGAGGTGGCAGATCAACGACACAGCCGCCACTTTCCGTAGCGCCGGGGCAACGCTGGGACCCGGATGCGCCGGGGGGCGATGACGTTGCGAGGTCACTGCGAGACTCGGCGTCGAGGATGTTGAAAGCTTCGCGTCCCGTGCGTCCGCTTCCAACCCACGCAAAGCAGGAGCGCACATGCTCAAGCACGTTCGTAACCGGGGGACGATCCTGATCGGTGCCGTAGTGGCCGTTCTGGTGCTCACCCTCTCCCCGCAGGCCGCCGCCGATCCGGCCGCCACCGGCCTGTTGAACCCGACGGCGCCCACGTCGCCCGACGGACGCACCATCGACCCGGCCGTGCTGGCCGAGCGGATCAACACCAGGATCGCCCCGGCCACCGCGCCGTCGACCAAGAGCGCCGCCTCCGACGGCGCCGACCGGCGTTCGGTGCAGGCCCAGGAGGGCATCATCGGGCCCATGTCGGCGCCCGGGACCTCGACGGTCATCGGGCCCGACGACAACAGGTACGCGACCAACCCCGCCGACTGGTACCCGGCCAGTTCGACGGTGTTCTTCACCCGGACCGTCGGTGCGTCGGTCAACCGCTGGTGCACCGGCTGGCTGATCAACGCCAACACGGTCATCACGGCCGGCCACTGCGTCCACACCGGAGGCTCGGGCGGGTCCTGGTACAGCGCGGCGTCCTTCACCGCCTGGCCGGGCCGCTTCGGGGCCAGCACCCCGTTCGGGTCCTGTTCGGTGTCGCAGGTCCACTCCGTCTCCGGCTGGACCGTCAGCAACAACCCGGAGTACGACTACGGCGCCATGAAGCTCAACTGCAGCGTCGGCAACACCACCGGGACCTTCGGATTCATGTGGCAGAGCGCGTCGCTGGACGGCACGGCCACCTACAACCGCGGGTACAGCCAGGACAAGGCTTTCGGTGAGCAGTGGGCCAGCTACGACCAGATCCGCGCCTCGCAGGTCCGGCGGCTGTTCTACCAGCACGACACCGAGGGCGGCAACAGCGGCGGCCCGGTCTACACCTACAGCAATACCAACTGCGGTGGGCCGTGCGGCGTCGCCGTGCACGCCTACGGCACAGGTGGTGGCGCACCGGGCGCGACCAACAACAGCGGTACGCGCATCACCGAGGGCGTCTTCAACAACTTCATCTACTGGGAAGGCCTGTAACAGGCCGACAGTGGCCGCCGGTGGACGGAGGAACCCCGTCCACCGGCGGCTCGGTCGTACGGAAAAGGGGTGTGCTCGTGTCGGACTCCATGTCCTTCGATCCCGACCGCTCGGTCACCGACCCGCCACCGTCCCCGCCTCCAGCGAGAGGCGCCGGGACGGTGCTGGTCGCTGTGTCCACTCAGGACGGTCGGCCGCTGGCCGACATCGGTGTGGAAGTGCGCGCGATCGGCATGGAAACGCCGTGGACGGTGGCGATGGATCTGCCTCGCACGACCGACCTGCGCGGGCAGTACATCTGGACCGGCCTGCCGGCGGGCGAGTACGCCTTCGCCGTGCGCGTGCCGGGGCGGCGGCGGTCGCAGCCCCGGCGGGTGCGGCTGGCGGCCGGGGAGACGCGGGCGGTGGTGTTCACGGTGGAGGGGTGAAGGTGAGGGGTGGATGGTGCTGACTCCGCGCGGTGGAGGGTGAGGAGTCGGTGAGAGGTGGGGGTATCGGCTCCGCGCGGTGGAGAGGTGAGGAGTGGAAGGCGCGACTCCGCCCGGTGGACGGGCGGTGGCGCAGCCGTGCGGCGCTGAGGTGTGGTGAGGCGAGCGCGGCTGTTTGATGGGTGCGCGGTTCGCGGGGAGGGCGCTCCGACGATGTGCCGGGATGCGCCGCCGTGCGGCGACGGAGACCTTGGGGCGGGCGAGGAGGCCGACGAGGCCGCCGCCGAGGGCGGTGAGTTCGCCGGTGGGCAAGCGAGACCGATGCGCCGGTGATGATTCCCGGGCCGAGATCGCCCTCGCGATGGCGGTGATGGCGCCGGCGCCCGGGCGAGGGTCCGGCGACGAAGCAGCTGCGAGCCAGGGCTCGGTGGCGTGGCGGTGGAGGTGGCACTCCCGAGCGATCTCGCCGGTGTGGCTCGCCGAAGATCCGGTCGCTTCGTCCGCCGCGACCCGTGCCGCGTCACCGGCGGCTGGCGCGACTCACCGGGCACTCCGCCGCCGTCATCGAGGCTCCGGCGACGCAGAAGTGCAGGCGACATGAGGCCGCTTGGGAAGCGGCGCGCGGAAGCGCGGCACGAGCGGGCGTAGGAGATGGGCAAGCGGCTGTGGGTGTGGCGGCGTGGCGGTGTGGTGGCGCGAGCGCGGGGCGGGATGGGGCGCTATTCCTCCCTCAGGGACTCCTCGAACCGCTTCAGCACCGCTTCGGTCAGATCGGCCCGCAGTCATCGAGCTCCGGCGACGCAGGAGTGCACAGGAGGCGTAAGTGTGGGCGGCGTAGGCGCCATGCGCGCGTGGGAGGCGGTGGTGGCGGAGGCGCGGGGCGGCGGGAGAGCTCGGCGCAGACGGCGCCTGCGATAGGCGGTGAAAGCATGGCGGCGCGACCGGCGCGACCGGCGCGAGCGGAGGAAGGTGGAGGGGTGGGGCGGTGCGGGCCGCAGGCGGCGCAGACATGCGGCAGGCGGGCAGGTGGCGTCAGCAACGCAGGCGCCACGAACGTGCGGGACGCGCGAGCGACCCAGCTGTGATGGGCGTGGCGGCGCGAGCGGCGGGCGGCAGGACGCGGCGCAGGCGTGGTGACGCAGGGGTGCGGAAAAGGGGCGGCGCAGGCATGACGGCCCCACGAGCGCGCGGGAGGCGCGAGCTGCTCGGCCGCGAGGCGGAGGGGGCGGGCGGCGTGTGAAGGCGGGGCGGCTCAGCCGAGGAGCGGTGTGAGCGGCGCACGCGAGGCGGCGTGGGGCGGCACAGGGGGGGTGCAGACGTGCGGCGGGCGGGCTGGCAGGCAACGTCAGCAGCGCAGGCGCCACAGGCGAGGGAAGGCGCGGGCGGGCAGCGGCGCAGCCGTGAGGTGGTGGGGCATGGCGGCGGAGGCGGGACCAAGATCGGCGGGCGGAGGCGGTAGAGGCGTGGCAGCCTGCGGAGGCGGGAGCAACGCGGCCGTGGAGCGCTGGCGGCGTGGCGGTACCGGCCGGCAGGAGCGGGGCGGGCAGGCGGGCAGGCGGGCAGGCGGGCAGGCGGGCAGGCGGGCAGGCGGGCAGGCGGGCAGGCGGGCAGGCGGGCAGGCGGTACGAGTATGAGCGGCGCGGCCGTGCAGCGTGGGGACGGCGTGCGGGAGGGCACCGGCGGCGTAGTCAGTAGAAGCGTGCGTGCGGCGTCCGCCGCTTAGGCGGCATGGCCAGCGTGAGCGGCGTGGGCGGCATGGCCCGGCATGGGCGGCATGGCCAGCGTGAGCGGCATGGGCGGCATGGCCAGCGTGAGCGGCGTGGGCGGCATGGCCCGGCATGGGCGGCATGGGCGGCATGGCCCGGCATGGGCGGCATGGGCGGCATGGCCCGGCATGAGCAGTGTTAGCGGTGCGCAGGAGCGTCGGCGAAACCGCACCCCATCTCTGCGCGCCGGGCCCGTGCGGCGACGCTGCCGAACCTCGGCCACCGCGGTCGGTGGCCCGGTGCCCCACTCCCACGCCCACTCTCCCCACCCGCAACGAAAACCGGCCCGCCCCCGGAAGGGACGGGCCGGCCGTCGAGCGCGGACCCGAGAGCCCGACGCCTAACGCCTATGACCTGTGGCCTGTGTGACGCTGACCGCTGACCGCTGGCCTTGGCCTGCGGCCTGTGCTGACCGCTGGCCACTAGCCAATAGCCAATAGCCCATAGCCTGCAACCTCTGGCCTAAGACCAGACCAACCTAGTACCAGTTGTTCGCCTGCCAGAACCCCCACGCACCGCAGGGACTGTCGTACCGCCCCTTGATGTACCCGAGGCCCCACTTCACCTGCGTCGCCGGGTTGGTCGCCCAGTCGCCGCCCTCGCTGCCCATCTTGCTGCCGGGCAGCGCCTGCGGGATGCCGTAGGCACCCGACGACGGATTCTCCGCCTTGTGGTTCCAGCCGCTCTCGTGGTCCCAGAGGCTGTTGAGGCAGCTCCACTGGTCCATGCCGAAGCCCTCGTCGACCATCACGGCGCAGCCGATCGCACGGTTGCCCGACAGGTGGTCGCAGGAGGCGGGCACGTTGACGGAGGGGCCGGAGCCCGAACCGGTCGTGTCCGTCTGCTCTTCGGTCTGCTTCGGCTCCTCGGTGGGCTTCTTCGGCTTCGGAGGGGTCTTCTCCGGAGTCGGAGCGGGACTCGACGGCGTGGCCGAAGGGGCCGTCCGGTCGGTACCGCGGGCGGCCTCGTCGTCGATGCGGCGGCTCGACGAGTCGCCCGCGAAGGAAGAGGCCGGGGTGGGTTCGCCGCCCGACACCACGCCCAGAAGGGCGGCGCCGACGACGAGCAGGCCGACCACGCCGAGGCTCACGTACCGGAGCCGGCCGGGCGAGGCGAACCTCGCCAGGCGTTCGCGGTCGAAGACACGCAGGAACTTCTCGCGCACGTTGTGGTCCTTCCGTTGGGAGCTGGGCCAAGGACGGACCATTCCCGAAGACGAAAAGACGACGGCTCACCGGCACGCGGTGACCATGACGAAACTCACTGCAACCACCGCTAAGCGGAATCCGACATGTCCGGAGCATCCGAAGGCAAGAGTCATACCGACGGATCACAGAGTGTGACCGACTTCATCGCACAGATGTTCGGTGACTCGGGTCACCATGATCTAGCTGCCGAAACGCCTCTGCCGGTTGGCGTAGGAACGCAGCGCGCGCAGGAAGTCGGCGTGCCGGAAGTCCGGCCAGTTCGCGTCGAAGAAGAAGTACTCGGCGTACTCCGACTGCCACATGAGGAAGCCCGACATCCGCTGCTCACCGCTGGTGCGGATCACCAGGTCGGGGTCGGGCTGGCCCTTGGTGTAAAGGTGCTCGGCGATGTGGTGGACGTCGACGATCTCCGCCAGCTCCTCCAGCGAGGTCCCCGTCTGGGCGTGCTGGTGGAGGAGGGAGCGGACGGCGTCGGCGATCTCGCGGCGCCCGCCGTAACAGATCGCGAGGTTGACCTGGGCGCCGCCGGTGCGCGTCCGGGTGCGCTCCTCGGCGGCCTTGAGCGCGCCGAGGTGCTGCGGCGGCAGGAGGTCGATGGCGCCGATCATGTTGAGGCGCCAGGGCTGGCCGTCCTCGGCGAGTTCGGTGGCGAGGTCCTCGATGATCTGGAGGAGCGGGTCGAGCTCGGCCGCCGGCCGGGAGAGGTTGTCGGTCGACAGCAGCCAGATGGTGATGTGCCCGACGCCCATGTCGTCGCACCAGCGCAGGAACTGCTTGATGCGCTCAGCGCCGACCCGGTGGCCGTCGTTGGGGTTGATGTAGCCCATCTCGCGGGCCCAGCGTCGGTTGCCGTCGACCATGACCCCGATGTGCCGAGGCAGCGGCTTGCCGGCGAGCTTGCCGGCAAGCCGCTTCTCGTAGACCCGGAGGAATACCTTGTAGATCAGATCTTTCAACCACACGGGTCTGAGCCTAGTCGCGGTTTATTCCACGCCAAGTCGGGCCTTCAGGGCATCGAGCTCGGCCCACAGGACTCCGGGGAGTTTGTCGCCGAACTTCTCGAACCATTCCTGGACCAGCGGGAGCTCGGCGCGCCATTCCTCGACGTCGACCTTGAGCACCGCGGCCAGCGACTCCGCGTCGAGGTCGAGGCCGTCGGTGTCGAGGGATTCGGGAGTCGGGACGAAGCCGATGGGCGTCTCGACGGCCTCGGCGCGGCCTTCGAGGCGCTCGACGACCCACTTGAGGACGCGGCTGTTCTCACCGAATCCGGGCCAGAGGAACTTGCCGTCCTCGTCGCGCCGGAACCAGTTGACGTAGAAGATCGCCGGCATCTTGCCGCCGTCCCCGCCGTCTTGTCCCTTGCCCATCTCGATCCAGTGCCGGAAGTAGTCGGCACCGTTGTAGCCGATGAACGGCAGCATCGCCATGGGGTCGCGGCGGACCACGCCGACTTTGCCGACGGCCGCGGCGGTCGTCTCCGAGGAGAGGGTGGCGCCGAAGTACACGCCGTGGGCCCAGTCGCGTGACTGGGTGACCAGCGGGATCGTGGTGGCGCGCCGGCCGCCGAACAGGATCGCCGAGATCGGCACGCCCCGGGGGTCCTCGTACTCGTCGGCGAGGATCGGGCACTGCTGGATCGGCGTGCAGAAGCGGCTGTTGGGGTGACTGGAGGGCGTGTCGGACTCGGGCGTCCAGTCCTCGCCGTGCCAGTCGGTGAGGTGCGCGGGCGGCTCGCCCATGCCCTCCCACCAGATGTCACCGTCGTCGGTCAGGGCGACGTTGGTGAACAGCGAGTTGCCCTTCTCGATGGCGCGCATCGCGTTGGGGTTGGTCTTCCAGTCGGTGCCGGGCGCGACGCCGAACAGGCCGTACTCGGGGTTGACGGCGTACAGGCGGCCGTCCTCACCGAAGCGCATCCAGGCGATGTCGTCGCCGAGGGTCTCGACCTTCCAGCCGGGGATGGTCGGTTCGACCATGGCCAGGTTGGTCTTGCCGCACGCCGAGGGGAAGGCCGCGGCGATGTAGCGGACCTCGTCCTGCGGGCTGGTGAGCTTGAGGATGAGCATGTGCTCGGCGAGCCAGCCCTCGTCGCGGCCCATGGCGCTGGCGATGCGCAGCGAGTAGCACTTCTTGCCCAGCAGCGAGTTGCCGCCGTAGCCCGAGCCGAAGGACCAGATCTCGCGGCTCTCCGGGAAGTGCGAGATGTACTTGGTGTCGCTGCACGGCCAGGAGGTGTCGGCCTGTCCCTCGTCGAGGGGTGCGCCGACGGAGTGCAGCGCGGGGACGTAGACGGCCTCGTCGCCCATGGCTTCGAGGACGTGGGATCCCATGCGGGTCATGATGCGCATGGAGAGCGCGACGTAGGCGGAGTCGGTGATCTCGACGCCGTACATCGGGTTCTCGGCGGTCAGCGGGCCCATACAGAAGGGGATGACGTACATGGTGCGGCCGCGCATGGAGCCGCGGTAGAGCTCCGTCATCGTCCGCTTCATCTCGGCCGGCGCCATCCAGTTGTTGGTGGGTCCGGCGTCGGCCTCGTCGACCGAGCAGATGTAGGTGCGTTCCTCGACGCGCGCGACGTCGGTGGGGTCGGTGCGCGCCCAGAACGAGTTGGGCTTGAGCTCGTCGTTGAGGCGGACCAGGGTGCCGGCCGCGACCAGCTCGTCGGTCAGGCGGCGCCACTCCTCGTCGGACCCGTCGCACCAGACGACGCGGTCGGGGGTGGTGAGTTCAGCGACCTCGCGCACCCAGGCGGTCAGTCGGCTGTGATTGGTAGGTGGATTTTCCAGCCCGGGGACCATGACCGGAACGCTCATCGTCGCCTCTCCTCGTGGGTCTACGTCTGACCGAAGAACCGCAGGTGACGCTGCGGATTCGTGGGAATGACCTCAGCGTAAGCCCAGCTGTTGAGACAGGGGCGGGAAGAGCTTGTGAAAGAATGCACAAAGTTGCACACGGCGGCGGACGTGTGCGCATGCGCGCGCTCAGTGCCCGAAACCGCCACACGTTCGCGCACTGTCCGCGCGTATTTCAGGACCTTGAAAGATCTTGCAGAGTCAGACTCGCGCCAGCGCCAGCGCGATAACGCCACCGAGCACCACGACCGCACCCGCAATCCGACGTGAAGCACCTTGTTCGCGCAGGAGCAGCCAGCCGAGGAGACTGCCCACGACGATGCTCAGCTCACGCGCGGGCGCGACGAGGCTGACGTCGGCGTAGCGGTAGGCGAACAGCACGAGGATGTAGGCCATCGGCGCCAGCAGTCCGACGACGATCACCGGCACGCGGTGCTCGCGCCAGACCCGCGCGATCTCGTCGCGGCGGCGCAGCGTGTAAGGCGACAGGACCGACACGCGCACGGCGTTGCTGACCCAGTCGAAGATGAACGGCGAGATGGCCAGCGGCCCGACCGCCCAGGCGTCGAAGATCGTGTAGGTAGCGATGACCAGACCGGTGGCGATGCCGTAGAGCACGCCCGCGGCGACCTTCCCGCTGCCGTCGCCCTTCTGACTCAGGCCGATGATGAGGATCCCGGCGACCACGCCCGCCGCGCCGAGCAGCCCGATCGGGCCCGGGCGCTCGCCGAAGAAGAGCATCGCCATGAGCACCGACAGCGCCGGGCCGGTGCCGCGCGCCAGCGGGTAGACGACGGTGAGGTCGCCGTGGCGGTATCCGCGTTGCAGGAGCGAGAAGTAGCCGAGATGGATCAGCCCGCTGCCGACCAGGGCGACCGGCACCCACGGTGTCCACTGTGGAGGGCTGAGGATGAGGGCGGCCACGCCGACGGGCAGGTACACGACGGTCGAGACGGCCGCGTTGAGCCAGATGAAGACGACTCCGCCGTCGGAGGCGCGCTTGGCGTAGAGGTTCCACACGGCGTGGGTGACGGCGGCGGCGAGGACCAGGACGATCGCGAGGGGGTGCACGTGGGGTGACCCTAGCGCGAAGCGCGGGTGAATGATCATCCGTTCCGGGGAGCGGGACGACGCCGGACCGTCTACTGTGGTCTGCCGGCTCGCCTGGGACGACCAGAACCCTTACGGGGCGACGGAGAGTCCCCTGCCGCCGAGGAGCCGCCGGCCGGCCGGGCACGCCGGCTGAACCACGACGCGAGCGGGCCGCCGTCGCGGCCCGCTTTCGTTCGTCTAGGTGATGTCGGGACCCTGCCGGCGCAGCGCGTCGACGGTCGTCATGGCCTCGCGCAGCTCGGCGAGCCAGGAGTCGGCGTGCTCCCCGACCAGCCGCACGCACCAGCTCAGGGCGTCGGAACGGGAGCGGGCGACGCCGGAGTCGACGAGCGTGTCGAGCACCCAGCGCTCGGGCTGACGCAGACGCGTCATCACGGGCACGGTCATGTGCGTGAAGATCTCGCGGGTCGTCCCGCAGGAGGCTCCCCAGCTCGCCTTGCGGCGGAAGCGGTGGGTGATCTGCTGCGAGATCTGGATGCGCTGCTCGCGGGTCGACTCGCGGAAGCGCGAGACGCGGCCCTCCTCGGCCGCGGCGCGGTCGGCCTCGGTGGCGTCGTCGTCGACGGTCGGCTCGGCGAGGCGGCCGATGATGATCATCTCGTCGCGGTCGGCGAGGACCTCGGGCATGCCGAGGAACCAGTCGTCGGGCACGCGCGCGCTGATCCAGGCGGCGGCGTCGTCGGTGGGCGGCAGGTCGGCGTACTGCCACCCGCCGGACGGCGTCCACATTCCCGTCCACTCGGGGTTCTGGTGCTGCATCTTTCCTCCCTTACGCCGAAACACGGTATCGACGATTACAGCGTTACATGGTTTACGTCGTAGCGCCATGCGCGCGGAGGCGAATCAGGGTCATCTCAGGGTCGTCAGCGGTGGTTTTGCCGTTCTTGCACCACTACGCACAGCGGCGTCGAGGCGTCACGGGCGCCGAGCGGGTCGTCGGCCAGGAGCGCGGCGACGATGTCCTCGCCCGGCGCGGCCGAGCGGTCGGTGACGGTACGGCCGAGCACGGCTCCCGACCCGGTCACCAGGTAGCAGCCGCCGAAGTGCTCGGCGGCGGCCGACGAAAGCTTCCCCGCGATCTCGGCGGTCAGCTGCGCGCTGAGCCTGCCCGGCTGGCGCGGCGGCGCGAGCACGCCGACGTCGAGCGGCGCGGGCGCGCCCTCGGCCGGACCGCGCAGGGAGCGCACGGCCACCGATCCCAGGGTCCGCTCGAACCACTCCGGCCTGCGCAGGAGCCGGCCGCAGGCGCCGGCGATCGTCGCGCGCAGGACCCGCCCGCGCCCGACGTCCTTGATCGCGACCTGGGTGCACCACTCGTCGGCGCTGGTGAGGTTGGCCGCCAGCCGAGCCAGGCGCCCGGGCCGGATCTCCCACATCGGCGTGCAGCGGCCCTGCGCGACCGCCGCCGCGCGCGCCGACACCAGCAGGTACCAGGGCTGCCGGGACCCTTCGACGAGCCGGTCGCCGGCGATGAGCTCACTGACGTACCAGGCGACGGCGTCGACGAAACCGCCCGTGCCGTCGTCGGGGCCGAACCAGCGGGTCTTGACCGGGTGGCGCTGCCAGGTGACCCCGCCGCGGACGGTGCGGCTGCGCGGGAGTCGCTGACGCGGGACCGCCACGGCCGGGTGGTGGGCGCGCAGCCACAGCTCGACGACGTAGAGCCGCCAGAACCAGGCCGCCTCCTCCTCGACGCGCGTCGGCGGCACGCGTCCGTTGAGCAGCGCGGCGAAGGAGCGCAGCACACGGCGCTGATTGACCCACGGACGGCCGGCGAAGGCCGGGGAGGTGAAGACGCGGTAGGCGTGCTCCCGCGCGGTGATCAGCAGCGTGCGCAGCGGGACGGGCACGCGGACCTCGTCGGCGAGCCTCGGCGCGGGGTCGGGCAGGGTCGAGCGGACGAAGGAGCCGAGTTCGCAGCGCAGGCCCTCACCGGCGCCGGCGACGTCGGGGAAAGGAGTGCGGACGCCGACGCCGAAGCGCGCCGCGACACGGTCGACGAGCCGTGACAGGTGCCCGGGGCGGGTGGCGCGGGCGTCGTCGGCGGGCAGCAGGCGCTCGGCCCCGGCCGTGTCGAGGAGAACGTCGACCTCGCCGGTGGCGGCGCGGGCACTGGCCCACAGCACGTAGGAGGCGGGGTCGGGCATGGGCTCGCCGAGGTCGCGGACGAACTCGGGCATCCCGGTGGCGAAGGAGGCCGCGTCGAAGGTCAGCGGGCGGTGGCGGTAGCTCCCCTCGTCGAGGGCGCGCAGGACGGTCGCCGCGTAGGTCTGCTCGTCGTCGGACTCGCCCTCGTAGACGGCGGTGTAGACGGGGACGGGCGCGACGGGCGCGCCGAGGTCCTCGGCGTACTCGGCCTGGGCGCTGACCGCGGCGCCGAGCAGGGCCGCGCCGGGCAGGCCCTGGGCGAAGCGGACGCCGACCCGCTCGCCGCGCGCCGACCAGCGCAGCGCGACGGGGACGGGCGCGTACGCGGTCGCCTGCAAGGACCGGGACGCGGCGACGGTGACGCCCTCGGCGCGGGCTTCGAGGACCTGGTTGGGCAGGACGCGGCGGATGCCCTCGAAGAAGGTGGCCTCGGTGTCGTCGCAGACGCCGGTCTCCAGGAAGCGGTCGAGGACCTCGCGGTCGGGCGTCGGCGGCATCCCCGCCGACAGCAGAGCGGAGGGCTCGGAGCCGACGAGGACCGTGCCGTCTTCGAGGCGGGCGTAGTAGAGGCTCGGCCCGTCCCCGTTGCGAGCGAGGTAGAGGCGGCGGCGGGCCGGGTCGGCGATCACCATCGCGTAAGGGTGCGGCGGGCCGAGCAGCGCGCCGACCCCTTCGTCGAGGTAGCGGGCCATGAGCGCGCTCGTCTCGACCACGCCGTCGGCGACCGCCGTGGCGCCTTCGAGGGTGTGCACCGACGGGAGCTCGGCCCGGGCGACCAGCCCGATGCCGCGTTCATGCCAGGAGGCGCTGTCCGCGCCGCGAGCGGCGAGCCCGTCGGACAGCGCCGAAAGGACGGATCGGGACGCCTCTAGGCAGGCGGCGATTCCAGGCATTGCGTACCCCCAGGCAGACGGCTGCGCGCGGTCCGCTCGCGCCCGATCGCCGTGCGACAACCGATCGTAGTCGTTCGCTACCTCAACGCACGAGCGGCCGAACGGGTGACGGCCTGGTCACCACCGGGTGGACTCGGCCGCGATCCCGAGACCGCCCGCGAAGCGCGGATGCTTGCGCAGGACGGGTTCGGCGACGGCGAGCGCCCGGTAGGCGGCGTCGCGGTAGTAGGGATCGCCGGTGACGCGGGCGTACTCGCCGTAGGCGGTCGCGGCCAGGGCCCAGCCGGAGGGGGTGGGGCCGTCGGTGGGGTCGGTGGGGCGGTGGACGAGGACTTCGGCGTCGTCGGCGGTGTCGTGGAAGCCGCCGTCGCCGGTGGTGAAGTGGCGGTCGACGAGGTCGAGGACGTCCTTGGCGCGGGCGAGCCAGCCGCCGTCGGGATCCTTGGCGTGGCGGGCGAGGAAGGCGCTCGCGACGGCGGCGTGGTCTTCGAGGACGCCCTGCGCGGTGCCGGGCGCGCCGTCGCGGGAGACGCGCCGGAGGCGTCCGTCCACTGTGTGCACGTCGGCGAGGAGGCGGGCGGCGCGGTCGGCTGCCTCGTCGGCCCATGTCTGGTCGCGGTGGGCGGCGTACTCGGTCAGCGCGGTGACGGCCAGCGCGGCCCAGGCGGCGACGACCTTGTCGTCGCGCGCGGGCTGCGGGCGGGTGTCGCGAGCGGCGAGGAGGCGGTGGCGGACGTCGGCGAAGCGCTGCGGGTCGTCGGGGTCGGCTTGGAGCTGGAGGACGCTGGCACCGTGCTCGAAGGTGCCTTCGGCGGTGACGGTGAACAGTTCGGCGGCCCAGGCGCCGTCGGCTTCGCCGAGTACTTCGGTGAGCTGGGCGGGAGTCCAGACGTAGGTGGCGCCCTCGACGCCGTCGGTGTCTGCGTCCAGGGCGGCGGCGAACCCGCCCTCGGGGGTGCCGAGGGCGTCGACGATGAAGCGGGCGGTCTCGTCGGCGGTGCGGCCGTGGATCTCCTTGCCGGTGAGGCGATGCAGGTCGGTGTGCAGGCCGAGGAGGAGGGCGTTGTCGTAGAGCATCTTCTCGAAGTGGGGAACGATCCACTCGGTGTCGACGGCGTAGCGGGCGTAGCCGCCGGCGAGCTGGTCGTAGATTCCGCCGCGGGCCATGCGCTCGGCGGTGTGGTCGACGATCTGGAGGCTGCGGGCGTCGCCGGTGCGGATGTGGTGGCGCAGCAGGAATCCGAGGGCCGGGGCGGTGGGGAACTTGGGCGCCCCGCCGAAACCGCCGTTGACGGGGTCGAAGGCGCGGTGGATCGCCACGGCGGCCTCGTCGAGCACCGAGGTCTCCACCGGCGCGCCCGCCGGGCAGGGGCCGTCGATGGGGCAGGCGTCGGTGACGTCGGCGAGGTCCGGGCCCGAGGCCGCGCAGGCCTGCACGATGGCCTTGCCCTGGTCGAGGAGTTCGTGCCGCTGGGTCGCCCAGGCCGTACCGACGGCGTTGAGGAGGCGGACGAAGTGCTCGCGCGGGTAGTACGTGCCGGCGAAGAAGGGCGTGCCGTCGGGGGCGGCGAAGACCGTCATCGGCCAGCCGCCCTGGCCGGTGATGGCGATGGTGGCCTGCATGTAGACGGCGTCGATGTCGGGGCGCTCCTCCCGGTCGACCTTCACCGGGATCGTGAACTGGTTGATCAGGGCGGCGACCTCTTCGTCCTCGAAGGACTCGTGGGCCATGACGTGGCACCAGTGGCAGGCCGCGTAGCCGATGGAGACGAAGAGGGGCAGGTCGCGCTCCTTGGCCTCCGCCAGGGCCTCCTCACTCCACTCGCGCCAGTCGACGGGGTTGGCCGCGTGCTGCTGGAGGTAGGGGGAGAGGGCTGTGGCGAGGCGGTTCATGGGTTCAGGGTTGCACAGTGGGGTGGGCGGCGGTCCGAGACGGCGGGGGCCGGGCTGGTGGATCTCATGCCCCCATCCACTCCGCCAGGGACCTCGCACCACGGGGCCCGTCATTGTGCGAAGCGGTCCACCCCCGCCTTTCCGGGCTGCGGGACCGGCACCTTAGGCCGCCCCGCAAGGCAGGGCGTTCGCGAGTCGGCGCCCATAGGCTTGCGCGCTAAATCCTGCCCGGGCCGAGTGCCCGTCCGCGCAGGGTGGAACTGGGGAGGAAGTCATGCGCCCGTCGCCCCTGTCAATGCCAAGCCGCCGCAGACCAGCACGCTCGGACACAGGTTCCCGCCGAAGCGAAGTCGCCGCGAAGCGTCTCGAGAACCCGCTCATCTACCGTGCGGTGCTGCGGGTCGAGGACACCGCCGACCACGTGATGTTCGCGCAGACCCGTTCCTGTTTCACGGCCTGGCTTGAGCACAAGGGTCTGCACGACCCTCGTTCGAGCGGTGTCCACAGGCTCACCAACGCGTACACCTACGTCGCCACCGACGCGTTCACCGATGACGGCCGCCAGTCCGCCCACCGACTGCGGCTGCGCGAAGACAAGACCCCGGTCGGTGAGGGCACCTGGCAGACCACCCTGACCGCCGCTGTCGGCTTGCCCGACAAGTCCTCACTGATCAGCATCGAGCTGGAACACATGCCCGACCCCCAAGGTCGCGCCCCCAACCCGATTCCACCCCGCCTCATCCGTGAAGTACTCGACACCCTGAATATCACCGACGGCTCGATACGTCTGACGGCCGAGCCACAGAGCATCCAGCGAGACGACGTCTCCACCGCCATCGACATGATCATCGATCCCGATCGACAACTTCCCGTCGTCATCGCCGCCGAGTCCTTCACCGTCGACGATCGGTGGGAGCGGTTGATCAAGGATGTCGCCAAACTGACACTCGGCACGGCCGTGGTCTGCCGGGTCTCGACCGACGCGCTCGACGAGCTGAACACCGCGATCGGCGAGCCGCATCGCATCGGCCCCGGAGCCATACGCACCTTCCTGCCCGACGTCGAACTCGGCAGCCCTGCCGACGCCCGTCGCCACCGCGTGCTCTCCTATCGGCGACTCCAGGATCCCCAGTTCAATCGCGCCGATCTCCGGATCGCTCGTCTTCCTCGCCTGTCGGCGATCCACACGCCGCTTCCCGAGGTACTGGCGGATACGGTGTTCCGCCGGGGCAACACGGCGGTCCTCGACGACCTGCAGTCCCGGCGTTCCGCGGTGACCTCCGCCGACGGCCAGGGCTCGGAAGCGCTGGCGGAAAATCTGAGACAGACCACCGAAGCACTGGATCGAGCACTGCTCGCGCTG
The DNA here is from genome assembly GCF_040655735.1 of Phytomonospora sp. NPDC050363. Classification (NCBI taxonomy): domain Bacteria; kingdom Bacillati; phylum Actinomycetota; class Actinomycetes; order Micromonosporales; family Micromonosporaceae; genus Phytomonospora; species Phytomonospora sp. NPDC050363. The sequence continues at coordinate 583,035 of NZ_JBFAKK010000005.1, read as the reverse complement.
GCTGAATCGAACGACTCGCGAGACCTCGCCGAGCTCGCCCGCCGGGCCCTCGAACAGGAAGTACTGGAGCGGACATCCCAATGGGAGGCCGAGGTCGTCGATCACGACGAGACCCAGACCGAGCTGTCCACCGCGCGGCGATGGCTCGCCGACCTCCAGCGTCGCCTCACGGAGGTCGGGCACCATGAGGGCGTCTATTCGCCACCGGAAGGCGGGCTGCCTCCCAAGTCCTTCGATGAGCTCAACGAACGCGCGCCCGCCGAACTCGAAGGGCTGAGGCTTACGTACGACCTGGGAAAAGCGCTCGAACTCGACGAGGACCTGAAGTCCTCGACATGGGCGGCGAAGGCGTGGGACGCCCTGAACTCCCTCGCCTCGTACAGCTGCTATCGACGCGACCCCGGCTTCAGCGGCACCTTCCGGGACTTCTGCGAAGCCGCGCCGCAAGGAATGCGCGTGTACCCGATCACCCAGATCGCGATGACCGAGTCCGACACCGTACGCAACGATCCCCGCATGGCGAAAGAGCGCGTCCTCCAAGTCCCGATCGAAGTGGAGCCATCCGGGTCCCTGTTCATGCCCGCCCACATCAAACTCGGCAGCAAGGGCGGCCTCTCCCCTCGGATCTACTTCTACGATGACACTGCGGGAGCGACCTCCACGGTGATCATCGGGTATCTCGGCCGGCATCTCACCAATACACGTTCATGAACCGAGCACCTCGAAGGCGGAGGATCGCAAGCACCCGCCCCGTTCCCCCCACAAAAAAAGATGAACCCGCCGCCCCCGCCCAGTACCGTTGCCGAATGACGCCCGCCGCAGCGCAGCCCCCGCCGGAGCTGGTGATCACCTGCGACGAGTCGGGCTACGAGGGCGAGAAACTCGTCGGCGGCACGACCCGCCTGTTCGTCCACGGCAGTGTGCGCATCAGCTCCGCCGACGCCGACGAGTGCCTGCGTGAACTGCGCCGCCGCATCAAGTCCCCGGCGACCGAGTACAAGGCCAACCACCTGCTGCGGGAGAAGCACCTCCCGGTCCTGCGCTGGATCCTGGGCCCCGACGGTCCGCTGCTCGGCAACGCGCACATCTACCTCATCGACAAGACCTACTTCCTCCTCGCCAAGCTCATCGAGGTCTTCGACGAGCCCGACGACGCCGCCGCCCGCCACCTCCTCGCCGAAGGTCCGGCGAGTTTCGGGGCCGCGCGCTGGGCCGCCTTCCTGGAGGCCGCCAACGGGGTCCTGCGCATCAAGGAGCGCGTCGAGGCACTCTCGCCCATCGACACGTTCTTCCACATGCTCGACGTCCTCCACCGGGGCGGCCCGCTCGACCGCCTGCGGGGGCGGCGGGAGCGGGCGGAGAGCTTCCGGGCCGGCCTCGCCGAGGACCCGGCGGCCTTCCCCGTCCTCGACGCGCTCATCCCGGCCATCGAGCGCGCGGTGACGCACTGGTCAGCGGGCGGCGCGGGTGTCGCGGTCGTCCACGACCGGCAGAACGCCCTCTCCCCCGAGCGGGTCGTGCAGCTCAAGGAACTCTGCCCCGACCTCACCGGACTGAGCCTGTCGGCGTCGTTCACCGACGCGCGCGTCCAGCTCGCCGACATCATGGCCGGCACCGCCCGCCGGATCATCGAGCACCGCCTCAACGGCGTCGACAATCCCGAACTCGTCGCGCTCTTCGATCCCTACGCCGACACCGGCTCTCTCCTGGTGCGAACCTGACCTCATGCCCGGCGATCTGGACGTCCGCTCGCTGCGCTACTTCGTCACCGTCGCCGAGGACCTGCACTTCAGCCGGGCGGCGGCGCGCCTCTACGTCGCGCAGCAGGCCCTCAGCCGCGACATCGCGCGCCTTGAGGAGCGCCTGGGTTCGAAGCTGTTCGAGCGGACCACCCGGCGGGTGTCGCTCACACCCGCCGGGGAGTGGCTGCTCGGCCGGGCGCGGCGGCTGCTGGCCCTCCACGACGAGATCCTGCGCGGCGACACCACCGGGACGCCGTTGTTCGTCGACGTCGCCGCTCGCGGCATGACACCCGGCCGGATCCTGTCCCACGCGCGACGGGACCCGTCGCTGGAGTTCTTCGCGCGCTTCCACGACGGCCTCGGCGAGTCCCTGCCGCTACTGTCGGCGCACCGGCTCGACGCGGTCTTCGGCCGCCCGGAGGGCCCGCCACCGTCCGATGTGGACGGGATGCTGGTCCGCTGGGAGCCCATGGCCCTGCTGATGCTGGAGCACCATCCCCTCGCCGAGGCCGCCGAGGTCCCCCTCGCCGCGCTTCGCGGCGTCCCGGTCTGCTGGAGCACCGGCGACCACGCCTCACCGGAGTGGCGGCGGGCCGCGCACCGGCTCCTCGTCGACTCCGACGCCGAGCCGTCCGTCGAGCACCCGCACGTCGTCGGCGACGAGGAGATAGCCCACCACCTGCGCATCCGCGACGTCGCCGTGCTCACCCTGGTCTCCCAGCCGCCGGTCGCCGGGACGGTCCTGCGCCCGCTCGCCGACCCCGTGCCGGTCTACCCGTGGCGGATGCTCTGGCGTCGCGGCGACACGCACCCCGGCCTGGCCGCCCTGCGGGCCGCCGCCGCCGAACTCGCCGAGACCGAAGGCTGGCTGGAGCGGCCCGAGGGCAGCTGGGCACCGATTGACAACGCGAGCAGGTGAATCACCCCTCAACAGGTGTTGGACCCCGACCGGCCGCCCGGGCGACAGTGCGGGCATGAAACCGACCATCGCCCACTACGCCCTCACCGGCGCCCTCAACGCCCTGTGGGGCGCTTCGCTGCCCGCCACCGACGCGCGCCTCGACCTCGGCGAGGCGCGGCTGGGCACCCTCCTGCTCGCCCTGAGCCTCGGCGTCCTGGCCGCCATGCCCGCCGCCGGCTGGGCCGCCGACCGCTGGGGCGCCCGGCGCCTCCTTCGCGTCACCGCGCCCGCGACGGCCCTGGCCCTGGCCGCGCCCGTGGCCGCGCCGGGCTTCACGTCGCTGCTGGCGGCCGCGTTCGGCCTCGGCCTGCTGATGGGCGCGCTGAACGTCGCGTTGACCGTGCGGGCCGTCGCGGTCGAACGCCTGCGCCGCAAACCCGTCATATCCCTCATGCACGGAATGTGGACCTTGGGGGCGGTCGCCGGGGGCGCGGCCACGGCGGCCGCCCTGCACGCCGGCGCCGAAGCGCGCTGGTTCGTGGCCGTCGGCGGGCTCGCGCTGGCGCTGGGCTTCGCCGCGACGGGCCGGCGACTCGGACCCGACGCTCCACCACCCGCGCCGACCGAGAACGTCGCAGGCAAGGGCCCCGGCATGGGAGCTCTCGTACTGCTCGGCGTGATCGGCGCGGCGGCCTTCCTGACCGAGGGCGCGGCGACCGACTGGGCCGGAATCCACGCCCGGCGCGTCCTCGGCGCCGACCCGGCGACGGCCTCGCTGGTCTACACCGCCTTCTTCGCCGCCATGACCGCCATGCGCTTCGCCGGCGACGCCGTCCGCACACGCCTCGGCGCCGCGACCACGGTCCTCGCCGCCGGGGTCACCGCATCGGCCGGCTATGCGCTCGTCCTGCTCTCACCTCTGACCGGGCTCGGCACCGCGTTCGCCGGCTGGATCCTCGCCGGGATCGGCATGGCCGTGGTCTGGCCGGTCGTGACCAGCGCACTGGGCGCCGCAGGCGCCTCCGGACGGCGGCTCTCGACGGTCGGCGCCATCAGCTACGGTGGCGGGCTGGCCGGACCGGCGGTCATCGGCTTCACCGCCTCGGCGTCCTCCCTCTCGGCCGCCCTGGTCATCCCGGCCGCGCTGGCGCTCGTGGTCGCGCTCGCCGCGCCGCCCGTCCTGCGGGCCCTCACCACTGTGGACGGTCCACAGGGGAGGCGGACTGGACCGGGGTACGTAACATGATCCCTCGGGTCGAAGCGGACGCGGCATCCCAGGCGATCCCGGCGAACGGCGAAGCGGGAAAACCCGTGACAATCGGTCTCTCGGTCGCAATAGGTACGGATTTCGGGAGTGGTGCAACCGGGCCGTTCGGCCAAGTCGTCGACCTGGGTAGCATTTTCCGGCCGACGTGATTAAGGTCGCGTCGGCAGTTGAGGAGCAGTGATGGGCAGCAGGCGAGGCACCCGGCGGCGCAGCGGCGGCGGAACGAAGCGGCGTTCGCCGCTCTGGGCCAAGATCATGGTCGGCGTGGGCACAATGCTCATGGCCGTCTCGATCGGCGCCGTCGGCTACGCGAACATCATGCTGGACAAGGTGAACGACGCGGTCAACACCGCCTGCCTCCTCGACGACTGCGAGGCGTTCAAGCCCGGCGAGGAGATCAAGGGCCCGCTCAACCTGCTCATGATCGGCTCCGACATGCGCAAGGACTGGGCCGCGGCCCAGTCCGACTCGATCATGATCCTGCACATCAACGCCGACCTGACGGCCGCCAACATCATCTCCATCCCCCGCGACCTCTACGTCGACATCCCCGACTGCGGTGAGGGATGGGGGAACAATCCGTGCACCGAGAAGATCAACACCGCATTCTCGGCGGGCGGGCTGGACATGGCCAAATCGGTCAAGAACCTCGCGACCACGCTGACCGACCTCACCGGGCTCGAGAAGTTCGACGGCGTCGCGATGGTCAACTTCGGCGGCTTCAAGGACCTCGTCGAGCTCTTCGGCGGAGTCGAGCTGTGCGTGCCCTTCGCCATGGACCTCGAACACCCCAAGGACGCCAACGGCAACCGGCCGCACGTGAAGAAGGGCTGCCGGGAGTACGAGCCCGACCTCGCGCTGGGCATCGTCCGCGAGCGCTACGCCTACGACCCGAGCAACCCGGACTGGAAAGAGGAGTACGGGATCGGCGACTACGGCCGCCAGCGCATGCAGCAGCACTTCATCAAGCAGCTCATGAAGCGCGCCAAGCAGGAGGGGTACATGACCGACCCCTTCAAGGTCACCGAGCTCATCGAGGCCATCGGCGACCAGCTGCTCCTCGACCTCAAGGGCCGGGCGGTCACCGACTTCGCCTACGCCATGCGCAACATGGACGCCTCGGCGATGACCACGCTCAAGGTCCCCTCGGAACCGGCGATGATCGGTGAGACCTCCTACGTCGTGATGCAGCCCGGCGAGCAGGAGGACACCGCCCAGGAGCTGTTCAAGGCGCTGACCGAGGACTCACTCGACCAATGGGCGCTGTCGAATCCGAAGTGGGTCAACAAGACCGGCTGACCGGCGCCCCCCGGTCGTGATCTACTGCGATCGAAGCGAGAGCCACCGGGGGGAGCACATCGTGAAGGTCCTGGTCGTCGGCGCCACCGGCTACATCGGAGCGGCGGTCGTGCACGCGCTCGTCACGCGCGGGGACGCGGTCGTGGCGATGAGCCGGTCGGGAAAGTCGCCGCACGAGGGCGCCGAGGGCGTGGTCGGCGAGCTGGCCGACACCGAGGTGCTGTCGGCGGCGGCCGGTGAGGCCGACGCGGTCGTGCACGCCACCGCTCCCACCGGTGACGAGTCGGTCGAGACCGCAGCGATCGACGCGCTGACCCGGCCGGGCCGTCCTCTTCTGTACACCAGCGGGATCTGGGCCCTCGGTGCCACGGGCCGCGACCCGGTCGACGAGTCGGCGCCGGTGAACGCGCTGCCGATCGCCGAGTCGAGGCTGCGGATCGAGCGTCGGGTGCTGGCCGGCGGCGGGACCGTCATCCGGCCGGGGATCGTCTACGGGCAGGGCGCGGGGATACCGGCGATGCTGGTCGGCTGGGCCGCCGAGTACGGGTCCGGGCGCTACATCGGCTCGCCGGCGACGCGCTGGCCGATGGTGAACGTCGGGGATCTCGCCGACCTGTTCGTGCGGGTGCTCGCCTCGGCCGAGCCGCCCCGGATCTGGCACGCCGTCGACGAACCGGCGGTGTCCACCGTGGCCCTCGCGGCCGCCGCCGACATCGCCGCCGGCGGTCCCGGCCGCGCCGAGCGCTGGTCGCTCGGGGAGGCGGCCGAGGTCATCGGCGAGCCCCTGGCGACCGCGCTGTCCACCGACCAGGCGATCGGGTCGGCGCACACCGCCCGGCTTGGCTGGGCGCCGAAGCGTTCGGCCGTCGAGGATGTGGAGCGCGGATCCTACGTCGCCGGTGGATGACGGGCGGATGGAGACACGCGATCTCAAGGCGGCCAATGTCAACGTCTTCTGGACCGGTCCGGCGACGGCCGAGCCGGCGGCGGTGACGCGGCTGCTGGCGCCGCGCGGGTGAGGTGGGCGTGAGTTGCCCCGCGGACCGCGATGGCGGTCCCCGGGGCGAAACCATGACCGGCGCGGGCCGGGCGACGGGCACCACCCGGGCTCCGGTCAGCCGCTCCCGATGCGCGGGAACGGCGCCGTCGAGAAGACCACCTCGACGGCGACCTCGAAGTACTCGGCGATGCGCAGCGCGAGGTACAGACTCGGGCTGTACTCGCCGCGCTCCAGGTATCCGACGGTCTGGTAGTGGACCCCCAGGGCCTCGGCCAGCTGCCGTCGGGTGATCCCCCGCTCGGCGCGCAACATCGCGATCCGGTTGTAGATCACCTCATTGCTCAACGCCGGTGCCCTCCTGCTCGCTCGTGTCCGAAACCGCCCATCAGGTTATGCGCTGCATGGCCCGCTCCCGGCGCTCGGCCACGGCCGAACCGGATTCGCGGCGGGCCATCCGGCGCAGCACGATCGGGGCGAGGACCAGTCCGAGGAGGGCCCACAGTCCCAGTACCCCGAAGGTCTCCAGGAGCCGCCAGGATCCGCCGATCTCGGCGGCGGCCATGTCGGACGGCAGGAGTGCCGCGCGCATGCCGTGGCCGAGCCAGTAGATCGGGAAGGCCTGCCCGATCCCTTGCAGGAACGACGGCATCTGGCTCAGCGGGTAGAAGATCCCCGAGATCGCCACGAGTCCCATGATGGGCATCATGATCAGCCCGAGCATGCGCGGGTTGGAGAACACCGAGCCGAGCACCGCGCCGATCGGCATCGTCGCGACGAGGCCGAAGACGAGGACGGTGATCAGCAGCAGCCAGGAGCCCGGGCCGTCGAAGGCGACGCCCTCGAAGACGAACAGGCCGGGGATGAGCACCAGCGCGGCGCCGAAGATCACGAAGATCGAGGTCTCGACGATGATCCCGATCAGGTAGGCGGTCATCCCGCCGGGCAGGGTCTTGGCCCGCAGCAGGGTCCCGTCCTCGCGCTCGACGGTGAGGGTCTGCACCACCCCGAGGAGCCCGCCGAAGGCGATGTTGAGGCCGATGAGGCTCGGTAGCGACATCGAGCCGAGCGAGACCGGCGCGCCGGGGATGTCGACGCCGCGCAGGAAGAAGATGACGACCATCGCGATGACCGACGGGAAGAGAAAGCCCGCGAGGCCCTCGTAGGAGCGCAGGGTGTGCTTGGTCTCGATCCAGCCGCGGGCCAGGCCCGCGCGGATGGGTGTGGTGCGGACGTTCACCGGCCACTCTCCTCGAACTCGCGGATCAGCGCGTCGCCGCCGCCGGACTCGAACTGGCGGACCAGTTCCATGTAGGTGTCCTCAAGGCTCGCGCGGCGAACCTCCAGGTCGGCGATCTGCTCGCCGTACTGCTCGAAGAGCTTGCGGACGTAGGAGGTCGCGTCGGTGGTGGAGTGCACGAACAGCTCGCCGCCCCGACTCCACTTGACCTCCGCCTCGGTCGACATCCGCCGCGACAGGGCGTCGGCCGAGCCGTTGGCGATGATGCGGCCGCCGGCCAGGATCAGGATCCGGTCGGCGAGCTTCTCGGCCTCGTCGAGGTCGTGGGTGGTCAGCAGGATCGCGGTCTCGTCGATGTCGGCCAGGCGGTGCACCAGGTCGTGGAACTCCCGGCGGGCCTTGGGGTCGAAGCCGACGGTCGGCTCGTCGAGGAACAGCAGGGCGGGCCGTCCGACGATGCCGACGGCCACGTCGAGGCGCCGTCGCTGCCCGCCGGAGAGGCTGCCGACGCGCTGGTCGGCCTGCTCGGAGAGGCCGACGGTGGCCATGAGGTCGTCGGCGGGCCAGGGGCGCTTGACGGAGTCGGTGGAGTAGGGCGCGTAGTAGGAGCCGAAGTGGGCGAGGAGTTCACGGACGCGCCACTTGCCGTGGTCGCGCCAGGACTGGAGGACCACGCCGAGGCGGGCGCGCCAGTTCTCGTCACCCTTGGCGGGGTCGACGCCCAGGACGCTGACCTGGCCGGCCGAGCGCATCCGGAAGCCTTCGAGGATCTCGATGGTGGTGGTCTTGCCCGCGCCGTTGGGTCCGAGCAGGGCGATGACCTCGCCGGGCCGGACCTCGAAGTCGACGCCGTTGAGGACGTCTTTGTCCCCGTATCGCATGCGGAGATCACGGACGGCGAGGACGGCGTCGGTGAAGGGGGCTCCGGCCGCGGGGGCGGCGGGGTTGGGGGTGTGCGTCACTGACATGCACCCTCTCCTTGGCATCTTAGGTTCGCGTCAAAATGTAGCAGGTGTACTACATCTGATCCAAGGGATATGGTGTGCCGTGTGAATGAGCGTGTGGAGCGGGCCATCGGGGCCGTCGTCGGTTCGGCGGTGGGCGACGCGCTCGGCGCGCCGTTCGAGTTCGGCGTCGCCGGCCTGTTCTCGGGCCGCTTTCCCGTTCCGGGCGGCGGCGAGATGTGCGGTGGCGGCGGCTGGGATCCCGGCGAGGCGACCGACGACACGCAGATGGCCGTGCACGTCGCCGAGTCGCTGCTGGAGCGGCACGGCTTCGACCCGGCCGACATGTTCGCGCGCTTCCAGCGCTGGGCCGCCGACGACCCGAAGGACATCGGGCTCCAGACCGAGGAGGTCCTGACCGGCGGCATGCCCTGGGACCTGGCCGCCGCGATCCACTTCCAGGTCAGCCGGCGCGCGGCCGGCAACGGCTGCCTGATGCGCGCGGCGACCTCGGCGGTCTACTTCGCCACCGGCGGACAGACCGCGACCATGGACGCCGGCCGGCGGATCGCCGCCCTCACCCACGGCGACCGCGCCGCCTGGGAGGGGACCGCGGTCTTCCACGAACTCGTCCGCGTCGCGCTCGACGGCGCCGACCCCCTCGACGCGCTGCCCGCCGTCGTCGACCTCGTCCACGCCGACCACCGTGAGCGCTGGGCGACGGTCCTGGCGCCCGGCTGGCATCCCGAGCAGGCGACCGAGTTCAACGGCGCCGTGTGGCCCTGCCTGGGCTCGGCGGTCTGGGCGCTGCGCGCGACCGGCGGCTTCGCCGAGGCGCTGCGGGCGGCGGTCGACCTCGGCGGCGACACCGACACCGTCGCGGCGGTCACCGGCGGCCTCGCGGGCGCCCGCTACGGGTTCGGTGCGATCCCCGCCCGCTGGACCGAGCCACTGCACGTGCCGCTGCCGGGATCGGGTGGACGGGTGCTGCGAACGGCGGACCTGGTGGGCCTTGCGCGGAGGCTGACGGGCTGAGCCGCACTGCCCCCTACGACCGTCGCAAGTGGACTAAGGTCCGCGCATGCGCATGCTACTGGGCCTCGCGGCCGTATCGATGGTGCTGCTGACCGGCTGCGGCACTCCCGCCGAAGCACCCGGAACCACCGCACCAGATGTGGACTCCTGGCTGGACAAGAAGGACCGCGCCTGCGAGGCCGCGGCCGACCTCCCCCTCAGCCCGGAGGGCATGAGCCCCGCCGAGACCGAAGCGTGGGTCAAGGAGGCGGCCGGCGTCGCCGCGACGGCCGTGCAGACCTTCGACCCCGAGATCACCGCACTCGCCGAGCCGCTGGTCGACGGCGTCGACGACGGCACCGCCGCCGACGCCGACGAGGCGCAAGCCCTGCTGGAGAGCCTGCCCACGGTGTGCACCGATCAGGCCGGGTAGGTCACGCCCACTCCCCCGGCCACCCCCACTTCCCCGCGACCGACCAGCCCGCCGGCTCGTCGGCGAACTCGATCTCGTTGATCGGCGTGCCGTCGGGCGAGCAGAACAGCACGCGCTCCACCGACAGCACCGCGAGCGCGGTGCCCCAGTAGACCGCGGCGGCGTCGGCGGGACCGTCGAAGCTCGCCACCCGCCCGGGATCACCGTCGAGGTCCCAGATCTCGACCGCGTCGTCTCCGGTGACGACCGCCAGCCTCTGGCCGTCGGGCGACCAGGCGAGGCCGGTCATGTCGGCGACCACGGCCTTCTCCAGCACCGGCACCGACGGCAGGCGGTGCGCCTCGCCGCCCTGGTCGAAGATCCGGATCCCGCCCGGTCCGCCGACGGCGAGGCGTCCGCCGCCGCTCCACACGAGCAGCGAGGCGTCCTCACGCTCGGCGACGTGGGCGTCCGCGCCGGTCGCGGCGTCGGCGATGTGCAGGGTCTCAGCGTCGTACCAGGCGACGCGGGTGCCGCCCGGGTCGAAGGCGGCGGGAATCGAGTGGTGGTCCCACCAGGAGTGGTCGAGGCCGTGCTCGACCGTCCACAGAAGACTTCCGCTGGCGACGTCGACCGCGTAGACATCGGCGAACCCGAGGCAGTGCACGCGCGTCCCGTCGCGATCCCAGCCCAGCACGCGTTCCACGTCCAGCTCCAGCTCACCCGGCGACGCCTCGAAGGCCGGGCCGAGCACGGCGGCCATGAGGCGGGGTTCGTCCTCGGCCGGCTCGGGGGCGTCCTCGGAGTGGTACCAGTCCACGCCGCCGCTCTCCAAGGGCACGAGCAGACCCGGTACCGCGTGGTCGTCGAGCGGACCGATGCCGATGAAGGCGCGGCGCCCGTCGGGGGCCAGCGCGAACGGGGGCGGCCGGTTCCCGCCGTTGGTGACATAGGCCGTCGCGAGCGGAGTCCGCTCGCCGGCGTGCGCCCGATCGGGCCGACCTCACGGGAGTTCGCCAGTTCGCGCACGGGGGCGGTGGCCAGCCGGTGGGCCTCGGTGACGCCGTGCCCGGCATAGATGTCGGCGAGGCGGGTGCGCAGCGGCGGGAGGTCGCGGTCGGCTTCGAACGCGGTCCAGTCGGCGGCGGTCAGGCAACGGTGGAGTTCGGCCGCGGACAGGTCGGCCGGGCCGGGAAAGGTCATGAGCGGCCGAGCTCGATCCCGAGGACGCCGGCCAGTGAGTGCCGGAGCAGCATGCCGGTGGCGACGGCGTGCTCGTAGGCCGCCCGCACGTCGGGGAATGCCGGCGTGGCACCCCAGCGGTACGGCCAGGAATGGCGGGCGCCGACCTCCCAGTTCACGACGGCGTCCACATCGGACATTCGATCCACCGGCGCGATCACCACCCCGTCGCGCTCAAGCGCGACACCCCAGGTCTGGTCGTCGAGCGGAAAACTCGGGTTGAGCCGCCAGTGGGCACCGTGGTCGTGGCCCTTGGGATCCAGCAGCGGCTTCGGCGCCGACGCGGTCCGCGCGAACTCGACCTCGCCGAGCACGCTCCCGTCGCTCCGCCAGAAGCGGACCGTCTCGGGACCGACGGCGGCGATCACCCCGCCGGCTCCCCACACGATCCCGGTGGCGTCGGCGGGCGCTTCGAGGACCCTGCGCCGCACCGGTCTGCCGACCAGCGACCAGATCTCGACGCCTCCGCCGGTCAGCGAGGCCGCGCGATTGCCGTCGGGCGACCAGGCGAAGCCGAGCAGGTCGGGCATCGCCTCGTCCCTGGCGACCGGCCGAGTGTCGAGGTGAAAGGTCTCCTCACCGCCGTCGAAGACGTGCACACCGTCGTCGGTGAGGGCCGCCAGGCGCTCGCCGGAAGCCGACCACACCAGCGATCGGGCATCGAGGAGGTGGCGGGCCAGGACCGCACCGGTGGCCGCGTCGGCGATCACGACCTTCCCGGAGCCGGTGCAGGCGACGAAGCGGCCGTCGCGGCTGAAGGCCACCGGGACCTCGGCCGACCAGTGGCTCGCCCGGCCGCCGTGCGGCAGGATCCAGGCGACCTCGCCGTCGGTGGTGTCGACGGCGAAGACGTACTCGGCCGAGACGAAGCGCAGGAAGGCGCCGTCCGGGGACCAGCCGGGGCACCATTCGACGTCCAGGGCCGGCTCGCGGTCGACGCCTGCCGGGCGGGCGCCGATCACCGAGCGAATGTGGCCGGGCACGTTCTCGGCGAGGGCGGTGAAGTCGCCGCCGTAGGGGCGCTTCTTCTTGACCTGGGCGGGATCCCAGACCACCGCGCCGCTCTCCACGTTGACCACGGCGCCCCTGACCGCGCCGTCGGTGTGCGCGTCCACCCAGACGCTGCGGGCGTCGGGGCTCAATCCGTACTGCGGCGGGCCGTCGGCGCCGTCGGTGACATCGGCCTGGGCCATGGGATAGGAGTAGTCGGCGAAGGACTTCCACACGCCGACGCGGTTGGTGTGGAAGGCGGCCGCGATTCGCGCGGAGTCGGCCGACCAGCGCAGCGCGTCGCGGTACCCGCTCCCGCCGACGCCGCCGCTGACGGCGTTCGAGTGGTGGATCGCGTTGACGGGACGGCCGGTCGCCAGTTCGAAGATCTGAATGGTGCCGCCGCCTCGGTAGGCGATGCCCCAGGCGCCACTGCGCGTGTCGTCCTCGGCGGGAGTGCGGATCCCGCTGCCCACGGCCAGCCAGCGTCCGCAGGGGCTCAGCGCGGCCGACCGGATCTTCCCGGCGGGGTGCGCATAGGGGTGATGCAGCCGCGCGAGTTTCTCCCGCCCGGTGATCTTCGCGGTGGCGAGCCGGTGGATGTCCCCGATCCCCTGGGACGCCTCAAGTTCGGCGAGGCGGGCCCGCAGGATCGGCAGATCGCGTTCGGGACTGAAGGCCGCCCAGTCGGCGGCCTCCAGGATCGCGTGCAGCTTGCCGGGGTCCGCCCCGGCGATCGCCGACAGGTCGGCGAACTCACCGGGCGCCGGCTCGGCCTTCGGTCCCCGCACCAGCAGGCGCAGCGCGGACTCGGCCAGGATCGGCACGCCGATGACGTTGCCGTACTTCAGTCCCGAGTCGATCTCGGTGAAGATCAGGTCGACGTTGCGCGAAGGCGTCTTCTGGACGGTGCCGCCGAGCGCCTCGATCCCTTCGGTGGCCTCAGTTCGGGTGATGTGGTGGAATTTCCCGCTGAAGGCGACCTTCTTGCCTTTGACGTCCATGGGCGCAGATCGTAAGGGATCGATACGACAAGCCCTAATCCCGCCGCGTCGACGAAGGCGGCGAACAGCCCGGTGTCGGCGTCGACCTCGGGATGCCACTGCACGGCCAGCGCGAAGCGGTGTCCGGTGAGTTCGACGGCCTCGACGCAGCCGTCCTCGGCGCGGGCCGAGACGGCGAGGCCCTCGCCGAGGCGGTCGATCGCCTGATGGTGGTAGTGCGCGGGTGTGAACCTCTCGGCACCGGTCGCCCCGGCCAGAGCGCTGCCGGGTACGACGTCGACGGGCACGCGTCCGTACTCGCCGGGCGCGGGCGCGTGGACACGGCGGCCGAGGACCTCGGGCAGATGCTGGTGCAGGGTTCCGCCGCGGACGACGTTGAGGACCTGCAGGCCCCGGCAGATGCCCAGGAACGGCAGGCCCCGACCGAGGGCGGCGCCGACCAGCGAGAACTCGGCCTCGTCGCGGAAGCCGCGGACGAAGCCGGTCTCGGGGTGGGCGGGCGCGCCGTAGCGCGCCGGGTCGATGTCCCCGCCGCCGGCGACGACGAGGCCGTCGAGGACGTCGACGAGGCCCGCCGGAGCGCCCGCGGGCGGCAGGAGGACGGGCTGGCCGCCGGCCTCCGTCACGCGGTCCACATAGGACTGCGGAAGGAGGCTGGCGGGCACGTCCCAGGCGGTGAAGCGGGCGCGCTCGACGTAGCAGGTGATCCCGATGACCGGGCGCTTCACGGCGCTCACAGCGGAGTCACGTAGGCCCCGGAGATGCCTCCGTCGACGAGGAACTCGGCGGCGGTGACGAAGGCCGCGTCGTCGCTGGCGAGGAAGGCCACCGCGGCGGCGATCTCGGTCGCCTCGGCGAAGCGGCCCATCGGGATGTGCACCAGGCGGCGGGCGGCGCGCTCGGGGTCGCTGGCGAACAGCTCCTGGAGCAGGGGCGTGTTGACCGGTCCCGGGCACAGCGCGTTGACGCGGATGCCCTCGCGGGCGAACTGCACGCCGAGTTCGCGGCTCATCGCCAGCACACCGCCCTTCGAGGCGGTGTAGGAGATCTGGGAGGTCGCCGCGCCCATCTTGGCCACGAAGGAGGCGGTGTTGATGATCGAGCCCTTGCCCTGCTTCTGCATGTACGGGATGACCGCCTTGCAGCACAGGTAGACCGAGGTCAGGTTGACCTCCTGGACTTTGCGCCAGGCGTCGAGTCCGGTGGTGAGGATCGAGTCGTCGTCGGGTGGGGAGATGCCGGCGTTGTTGAAGGCGATGTCGACCCGGCCGAAGGTGTCCACAGTGGTCCTGAACACCCGGGCGACGTCGTCCTCGCTGGTCACGTCGGCGGCGACGAACAGGCCGTCGACCTCTTTCGCGGCGGCGTTTCCGGCGGTCTCGTCGATGTCGACGAGCACGACCTTGGCGCCCTCGTCGCGAAAACGCCGGGCGGTGGCCAGGCCGATCCCGCTGGCCGCGCCGGTGATCACCGCGACGCGGTCGGACAGTCGCTGCATCTGCTGCTCCTCGCTGACTTGGCTGCTACTCACTGGAGATGAACACGTTCTTGACGTCGCTGAAGGAGTCGAGTGCGTCGGGCCCCAGTTCGCGGCCGATGCCGGACTCCTTGACCCCGCCGAAGGGGGTCCAGTAGCGCACCGAGGAGTTCGAGTTGACGCTGAGGTTGCCGGCCTCGACCTCGCGCGCCATGCGCAGCGCACGCCCGACGCTGCCGGTCCAGATCGACCCCGAAAGGCCGTAGGGCGTGGCATTCGCCAGCGCGATCGCCTCGTCCTCGTCGTAGAAGGGCGTCACCGTGGCGACCGGCCCGAAGACCTCATCAGTCCACAGTGGATCCTCCTGGCCGACGTCGAAGTAGGCCATCGGGGGCATCCAGAACCCCTCGCCCGTCGGGCATTCGCCGACGACGTCGGCCTCACGTTCGAGGTACCCGCGTACGCGCTCGCGATGCGCGGCGCTGATCAGCGGCCCCATCTCGGTGTCGTCGCGAGTGGGATCGCCGACCTTGACGCCGAGCAGCGCCTCGGTGAAGCGTTCGCGGAACTCCTCGTAGGCCCCTTCCTGCACCAGGATCCGCGAGCGCGCGCAGCAGTCCTGCCCGGCGTTGTCGAAGACCGCGTAGGGCGCCGAGGCGGCGGCCTGCCTGATGTCGGCGTCCTCGAAGACGATGTTGGCGTTGTTGCCGCCGAGTTCGAGGGTGACGCGCTTGACCCTCTCGGCGGCCGTGCGCGCGACCTGCTTGCCGACCTCGACCGAGCCGGTGAACACGATCTTGCGCACGGCGGGGTGCTCGGCCAGAAGGGCGCCGGTCCGGCCGTCCCCGGGGATCACCTGGAACACGTGCTCGGGGATCCCGGCCTCAAGGGCGAGCCCGGCCAGCCGCAGCGCGGTCAGCGGGGTCTGCTCGGCGGGCTTGACGACGACGGTGTTGCCCGCCGCGAGCGCCGGAGCCACGCCCCACGTCATGATGACCATGGGGAAGTTCCACGGAACGATCACGCCGACCACACCGAGGCTCTCGTGGAAGGTCATGTTGACGCCGCCGGGCACCGGGATCTGCTTGCCCACCTGGCGTTCGGGCGCCGCGGCGTAGTAGCCGAGGACGTCGGCGACGTTGCCCGCCTCCCAGCGCGCCGAGCTGATCGGGTGGCCGGCGTTGAGGGTCTCCAGACCCGCCAGCTCCTCCTTGTGCTCCTCGACCAGGGCCGCGAAGCGGCGCAGCAGCCGGGCCCGGTCGCCGGGCGACACACGGAGCCAGTCCGACCACGCGATGTGCGCTCGGTAGACGGCGTCGTCGACGGCCGCCTCGTCGGAGTCGGGCAGCTCGGTGATGAGCATGCCGGTGGCCGGGTTGACGATCTTCTGCATACGCCTCACATCCGTTCGAAGCCGCGGCGCAACTCCCAGTCGGTGACGGCGGCGTCGAAGGCCGCCAGTTCCACCCGGGCGTTGTTGGCGTAATGATCCACCACGTCCTCCCCGAAGGCTTCACGCGCCACCGCCGAGGACTTCCACAGCGCCAGCGCGTCGCGGAGGTTGGCCGGGACGCGGTCCCCGTCGGCGTCGTAGGCGTTGCCTCCGAAGGCTTCGGGCAGTTCGAGTTCGTTGTCGACGCCGTGCAGTCCGGCGGCGATGATGGCGGCCACGGCGAGGTAGGGGTTGACGTCGCCGCCGGGGACGCGGTTCTCGAAGCGCAGAGAAGGACCGTGACCGACCAGCCGCAGCGCGCAGGTCCGGTTGTCGACGCCCCAGCGCACGGCCGTCGGCGCGAAACTGCCCGGCGCGAAACGCTTGTAGGAGTTGACGTTCGGCGCGAACCAGAGCGTCAGTTCGCGCAGCAGCGCCAGCTGCCCGGCGATGAAGTGCTCACCCAGGCGCGACAGGCCGTGCGCGCGGTCGCCTGACATGGCGACCCCGTCGGCGTCGCGCAGGGAGAAGTGGATGTGGCAGGAGTTGCCCTCGCGCTCGTTCGGCTTGGCCATGAAGGTCAGCGCCTTGCCCTGCTGGGCGGCGAGCTCCTTGGCGCCGTTCTTGTAGATCACATGGTTGTCGCAGGTCGCCAGCGCCTCGGCGTAGCGGAAGGCGATCTCGTGCTGGCCGAGATTGCACTCGCCCTTCGCCGACTCCGGATAGAGCCCGGCGGCGGCCATGTGGTTGCGGATGGCGCGCAGGAGCGGTTCGACGCGGGCGGTGCCCAGCAGCGAGTAGTCCACGTTGTACTGGTTGGCCGGGCGCAGGTTCCGGTAGGACTTGTCCCAGGCGGCCTCGTAGGACTCGTCGTAGAGGACGAACTCCAGTTCGGTGCCGGCGTAGGCGGTCAGGCCGCGCTCGGCGAGACGGTCGAGCTGGCGGCGCAGGATCTGGCGCGGCGACTCCGCGACGGCCCGCCCGTCGGTCCACGACAGGTCGGCGGTGACCAGCACCGTCCCCTCCTGCCACGGCACCGGGCGCAGCGTCTCCATGTCGGGAGTGAGCACGAAGTCGCCGTACCCGGTCTCCCAGGAGGAGTTCGGGTACCCGTCGACGGTGTTCATGTCCACGTCGACGGCCAGCAGGTAGGCGCAGGCCTCGGCGGCGTGGTCGAGGACCTCGTCGAGGAAGTAGCGGGCGGCCAGCCGTTTGCCCTGGAGTCGGCCCTGCATGTCGGTCAGGGCGAGCAGGACGGTGTCGACGCGGCCGGCGTCGACGTCGGCGCGGAGCTGGTCGACGGTGAGCTGTGGCATGCGCGGCTCCGGGGGACTCGGGTCGGTCACGTCGGGACAGTATGTCGGCAATCGCCGCCCGGTAGGGAGATGCCGCGACGTGACCGGGGCCCGGTGTCAGGTCCGCGTCGCGCCCTCCTCGGCGCGTTCCTCGGCCGTCTCGGCGTCGATGGCCTCGCGCTGCGCGGCCTTCTCGACGGACAGGTTCAGTTCGCCGTCGACGACCGTCACGCGCACGGTGTCGCCCGCCTCGGCCTTGCCGGACAGCAGGAGCTGCGACAGGCGGCCTTCGAGTTCGCGCTGGATGGTGCGGCGCAGCGGCCGCGCGCCGAACTCGGGCTGGTGGCCCTTGTTCGCCAGCCAGTCGACGGCGTCGTCGGACAGTTCCATCCCGACGCCTTGGGCCTTGAGGCGCCGTCGGGTGCGGTCGGCGAACAGCAGCGTGATCTGCCGCAGCTGCGCGCGGTCGAGGCCGCTGAACAGGATGATCTCGTCGACGCGGTTGAGGAACTCCGGCCGGAACCGCTGCCCGAGGGCGTCCATCAGCTCGTCGCGCAGCGAGTCGACCGACTCCCCCGCCGCCTGCGCGTCGAGGATCCGCTGGGCGCCGACGTTGCTCGTCATGATCACGATCGTGTTGCTGAAGTCCACCGTGCGGCCCTGGTTGTCGGTGAGGCGGCCGTCGTCGAGGAGCTGGAGGAGCGTGTTGAACACGTCCGGGTGGGCCTTCTCGACCTCGTCGAACAGCAGCACCGAGTACGGGCGGCGGCGGACGGCCTCGGTGAGCTGACCGGCCTCCTCGTAGCCGACGTACCCGGGAGGCGCGCCGATGAGGCGGCTGACGGTGTGCTTCTCCTGGAACTCGCTCATGTCGAAGCGGACCATCGCGCCCTCCTCGCCGAACAGCGCCTCGGCCAGCGCCCTGGCGAGCTCGGTCTTGCCCACACCCGTGGGACCGAGGAACATGAACGACCCGTCGGGCCGCTTCGGGTCGCCCAGCCCCGCCCGCGCCCGCCGCACCGCCTCCGCGACGGCCACGACCGCCTCGTCCTGCCCGACCACGCGGTCGTGCAGGTGGCGTTCGAGCTCCAGCAGCCGCTCGCGTTCGGCCTGGTTGAGCTGCGAGACCGGCACGCCCGTCCGGCGCGCGACGACCTCGGCGATGTCCTCGACACCGACCTCCGGCACCGGCCCGGCGGCCCGGCGCTCGCCGTCGAGGTCGCGCTGGGCGGCGGTGATGTCGTCCTTGAGCGCGCCGGCCCGCTCGTACTGCTCGGCGGCGACGGCCGACTCCTTCTCCCGGCGCAGCTCGTCGAGCTTCTGCTCCAGCACCCGCGTGTCCGGCGCCGGGGTGCGCGAGCGCAGGCGGACGCGGGCGCCGGCCTGGTCGATGAGGTCGATGGCCTTGTCGGGGAGGAAGCGGTTGGTGATGTAGCGCGCCGACAGCTCCGCGGCCGCCGTGAGCGCCTCGTCGGTGAAGCGGACCTGGTGGTGGGCCTCGTAGCGGTCGCGCAGGCCGAGGAGGATGCCGACCGTGGCGTCGACGCTCGGCTCGGGCACCAGGATCGGCTGGAAGCGGCGTTCGAGGGCGGGGTCCTTCTCGATGTGCTTGCGGTATTCGTCGAGGGTCGTGGCGCCCACGACGTGGAGTTCGCCGCGCGCCAGGGCCGGTTTGAGCATGTTCCCGGCGTCCATGGAGCCCTCTCCGCCCGAGCCGGCGCCGACGACGGTGTGCAGCTCGTCGAGGAAGAGGACGAGGCCGCCCTCGGCCTCCTTCACCTCGTCGATGACCTTCTTCAGGCGCTCCTCGAACTCGCCGCGGTACTTGGAGCCGGCGACCATGCCGGCGAGGTCGAGGATCACGACGCGGCGGTCGGTGAGGGTGTCGGGGACGTCGCCGTTGACGATGCGCTGGGCGATGCCCTCGACGATGGCGGTCTTGCCGACGCCCGGCTCGCCGATGAGGACGGGGTTGTTCTTCGTGCGGCGGGAGAGGACCTCGATGGTGTCGTTGATCTCCTCCTCGCGGCCGACGACCGGGTCGAGCTTGTTGGCGCGGGCCTCCTCGGTGAGGTCGCGGCCGTACTGGTCGAGGGTGGGGGTGCTGGTCTGTTCGCTCGGGGACCCGCCGGAGTCGTCACCGCTGACCATCGCGCGCAGGGCGCCGCCGGCGGGTGTCTCGGGATTGGCGGCGAGACCGAGGAGGACGTGCTCGGGGCCGATGTAGCTCGCGCCGGCCTCGCGGGACTGGGCGTGGGCGTCGAGGAGGGCCTTCTTGGCGGCGGGCGTGAGGGCGGGGGTGCCGGTGGGGTCGGCGGGTTCGGCGTGCTCGGCGGCGGACTTCATGGAGTCGGCCATCGCGTCGGGGTCCGCGCCGGCCTGTTCGAGCATGGTGCGGGTGGGCTCCTCCTGGGTCGCGGCCCACAGGAGGTGGGCGGTGTCGACGTCGGGGCTGCCCCACTCCTCGGCCTTCTCGACGGCGCGGGTCAGGAGGCTGCGGGCCTGGCGGGAGAGCAGGCGGCCGAGGTCGACGCGCTGGACGGCGGAGCGGGAGAAGGGTGGCTGGGAGGAGGAGCCTCCGCGGGCGCCGGAGGTTCCGGAGGCGGAGGCGCCGGGGCCGCCGAAGAAGCGGCTGAAGATGTCGTCGAATGCGCCGAATGGGTCCGTCATCGCGTGGCTCCTGCTCCCTGGTGCGTGGTGGATGTGCGCGGCACCTGCGGTCACGTTCCGCCTCTTCGACCCGAGACCGATTCGCCGACCCGTGCGGTGGTGCCGTGGTCCGTCGACACCAGTCTTGCGAGCGGACTGGGCTATTTCAGGTGATTCGCCGGGATGACGGAATATGAGGCTGTTTCGGGATGCAGAAGTGTCATATGTGGTGCGTACGCCGGTCTGTGGGGCCTCCTTGGGGTAGTAGGGCGCGCGATTCCCCGATGCGTGCCCGACGGCGCGCCGCCAGCGCGGACCCGGGCGGCAAGATCCGCCAGTCGCAGTGCCCCTACCACTCCACCGGCAACCGCTCCACGCCGTAGACGATCGACAACTCCCGGAACCGCAGGTCCTCGAACGGCACCGCCATCCGCAGCCCCGGGAACCTCCGCAGCAGCGCCGGGTACGCGATCCGCAGCTCCATCCGCGCCAGTTCCGCCCCCACGCACCGGTGGATCCCGTACCCGAACGCCATGTGCGACGACGACGTCGCCCGCCCCGCCACGACCTGCCCCAGGTCGGCACCGATGTGCTCGTCGCGGTTGGCCGACGACAGCGAGCAGATCACCATGTCGCCCTTCGACAGGCTCTGCCCGCCAACGGTCAGGTCCTCGCGCACGAAGCGCGGGAAGGCGACCTGCACGACCGTCATGTACCGCAGCAGCTCCTCGACCAGCGCACCCGCCCGCACGTCGTCGCCCACCATGGCGTCGCGATCCGCCGGGTTCATCAGCAGGTGGAGGCTGCCGAGGGCGAGCATGCTCGTGCTCGTGTCGTGCCCGCCGGTCAGGACGCCGTCGGCGATGCCGGCCAGCTCACGGTCGTCGATCTCGGGGTGTTCGCGCAGGAGCGCGCCCAGCAGCCCGTCGCCGGGGTCGCGGCGTTCGCGCGCGACGAGGTCCTCCAGGTAGTCCAGCGACTGCCCGATGGCGCCGATGGAGTTGAGGATGTCCCCCGAAACATCGAAGCGGTCCTCGGCCTGCCGCAGGAAGTCGACACGGTCGGCGTACTTCACCCCCAGCAGTTCGCACACGACCAGCGCCGGGATCGGCACCGCGAAGGTCTCGACGAGGTCGGCGCCGGGCCCACGGCGCTCCAGGTCGTCGAGGCACTCGGCGACGATCGCCTCGATGCGCGGAACGAGCCGCTTGAGCCGGCGCATCGTGAACTCCGGCGTCAGCAGCCTGCGCAGGCGCGTGTGATCGGGCGGGTCGGTGAACCCGAGGCCCCCGGGGTTCATCTCGACCGAGATGCCCACATCGGCCAGTTCGGTGACGTTGGAGAAGTCGTTGCTGAAGCGTTCGGTGTCGCCGAGGACGGCACGGACGTCGTCGTAGCGGGTCACCAGCCACGTGGCGGGGCCGATCGGAACGTCGAGGCGCACGATCGGGCGCTCCGCGCGAAGCTCGCCGATCGCGGCGACCGGGTCGAAACCGGTTCGTTGGAAGGGCAGTGTCGCTTCGGTCATCAGGCGGATCCTTCGGTCTTTTGGGGCTCCCCCGGTAGTCGCTGCCGCGGGGCCCGTGGTTCCCCACCCTCGGACCGCGGTGACTCAGCGCACATCAAGCTACCTGGCCTGAAAGTACGCCTCATTGCCACCGGCCGAGCACTCCTGGTTGCATTGACCCGTGAGGCACGACGCCCGCGCCGCCGCAGCCCGCTCGGTCCCGTGTCCATCGCGACCGGGGGCGGCACCGGCGGGGGCCATGCGCGACCTGGCCGAGCAGGCCCGCGACGGTGAGCACCTTCACCGGCCGCGAGCACGCGCTCGCCGACCTCGACGTGGTCCTCGACGCCCACGGTGTGCCCCGCGCGGGTCTGATCGCGGTCACCGGGTCGGGTGGGACTGGCGCGATCCTGGCCCCGTCGACGTCGAGATCCCCGACCTCGACGACATCGCCGACGCCCTCGCGTGGCTCGACACCCGCCATACGGCCCTCACCGCCGTCGCCGCGCACGGTCGAGGCCCGCGGCCACCACGAACACGCCACCCACCTGGCCTCATGCTCGACCTCGCCGCCGGCCACCTCGCCGTCGAGGACCCCGACTCCGTGCTGGAGTTCGCCGGGAGACCGCGCGGGAGCTGTTCGCGCGGATCGGCGCGGCGGAGGCCGCCGGGTCCTGAAATGCGCACCGGGTGGCCTCGAACGGGTGGCCCGGTTCCTGGTCGTCGAGCGGGCACCCGTCACCCCTTCGCGGCGGCGAGGAGTGCCGTCGCGGTTTCGGGGAGGAGCTTTTCGACCTTCTCGTAACCGACGCCGTCGTTGATCGGGTAGAAGGCGACGGTGACGACGCGGTTGCCGTCGCGCACGGCGAGGATCGCGTCGGCCTTGCCCGGCCCCCAGCTGTCGTCGACACCGACCACTCCTCCCAGGCGCCCGTGACGGTCTCCTGGGTGCGGCCGACGAGGAGGCTCTCGGCGAAGTCCCAGTTGGCGGCGGTCCTGCCGGCGTCGCCGAGCATGGCGCCGACGCGCAGTTCTCCACCGCTGCCGAAGACCATGTCGCAGCCGAGGTTGGCGGTGTCGCCGTAGTCGGCGCCGCGGCCCTCGTAGCCGTCCGCGAAGGCGCCGAAGGCCTGGTAGCCGGTGACGTCGAGCTCGGCGCAGACGTCGCCGACGAAGCCGTAGGAGCCGGCGCCCTGGGGGCCGGCCTTGTCCTCGGCGGGTTCCTCCTTGGTGGGCTGCCCCGACGTGGCGGGTGCGACCTGGTCGCCGCTACCCCCGTCGTGAAGACGGAGCCGGTGGCGGCGGGGCGGCCGGTGGTGCGGGCACCGGCGGGGCGTAGGGATCGACGTTCCACGCGGCCTGGTCGTCGAGCGGGCCGGGCAGATCGCACGGGCCGGGTTGTGGTGCGTACGGGCCGGCCATGATGCCCCTGGTCTCACGTGAAGGTGGGATCACGGTGACGCTGGGGTCTTGCGGAGACCTTGCGCGGGATTCGAGCACGGCTCGACCAGCCGGGTCAGGTCTTGGCGGTGCCGTCGCCGTCGCGGGGCTCGGCCGCGTCCTTCTCCGGGGCGTCGGCCTCGGTGTGGAACTCGGCGGGCGCGGGGGCCTGCTGGTTCGAGAAGGAGTCGGGGAGGCGGCGCAGGCGCTTGTTCATGTTGCGGATGAGCAGGACCGTCGCGGCGACCATCAGCAGGATGATGACCAGGCCGGTGGGGCCGGCGAGGGCATTGGGGCGGGTGTCGCCGAAGTTGTTGTCGGCCAGTAGCTCGATCACGCCATGCACGCCATTCACGGCTCCAAGGTACGCCATGGGCCGCGGGGGTCAGGCGTCGCCGAGGGGTGGGGTGACGCCGGGCGACTGTTCGGGGGCGGGCGGGGCCGCGAAGATCATGGGCCATTCCTCTTCGTTCTGGATGGCCTCGACGACCTGTTCGTCGGTGACGCCGGCTTCGGCGCTGAACACGGCGGTACCGTCGCCGGCCTCGGCGTAGAGCTCGGGGTCGACGGTGGCGGTGACGCTGAGGACGAGGACGGCGCCGGAGTCGGCGGCGGAGCGGTGGGGGAATTCGGTGAGGTCGAGTTTGAGCTGTTTGAGGAGGGTGTCGTAGACGTAGACGGCGGCGGTGAGTCGGTTGCCGACGAGGGTTCGTTCGACCCACGCGTCGGTGCCGACGATGTAGAGGCAGCCGTCGCCTTCGTAGCCCCACGCGCCGAGCCGGGCGACGGTTTCCTGGGGGCGGTCGTGGTCGGGGTCGATGACGAGGACGACGTCGACACCGCCGGGGTCACTGGGACTCACCCCGGGCCAAACGAACAAGCGCGCCATGAACACCTCCAGGAGTCGACGTCGAGGGTACGGGATGGGAGTGACACACGCCTCCTCCACAACGCCGGGAACCCCGCCGACCACACCGGGAACCCGCCACCCCAACCCCCACAAGTCAGGCGCCACCGAACACCACCCCCCGACCCCAACCCCCACAAGTCAGGCGCCACCGAACACCGGGAACCCGGCACCGGAGGAGGTGCCGCAGCCCGATCCCATACCTGGCAGGAGGTTTCGTCAGCCTCCGACCGAGCAACCCTGTTACATGTCGTTCATAAAGGAGCAACGAGCCCGCAAAGAGCCGTTGAGAGGCTGCGTGCACAGTCCACTGCTGCGCGAGGATCGCCAATCATGAGCTACAAGGCCGAGTACATCTGGATCGACGGGACCGAGCCGACCGCGAAGCTGCGTTCGAAGACGAAGATCCTGCCCGACGGCGAGGCGCTGCCGATCTGGGGTTTCGACGGGTCGAGCACCAACCAGGCGGCCGGTTCGGCGTCGGACTGTGTGCTGAAGCCGGTGTTCAGCTGTCCGGACCCGATCCGCGGCGGTGACGACGTTCTGGTGCTGTGCGAGGTGCTGCTGACCGACATGACGCCGCACCCGTCGAACAAGCGGGCGCTGCTGACGCCGGTGGCGGAGAAGTTCGCCGACCAGGAGCCGATCTTCGGCATCGAGCAGGAGTACACGTTCTTCGCGGGCAGCCGTCCGCTGGGTTTCCCGGAGAACGGTTTCCCGGCTCCGCAGGGCGGCTACTACTGCGGTGTGGGCGCCGATGAGATCTTCGGCCGCGACATCGTCGAGAAGCACCTGGAGAACTGCTTGAAGGCCGGGCTGGGCCTGTCGGGCATCAACGCCGAGGTCATGCCGGGCCAGTGGGAGTTCCAGGTGGGCCCGCTGTCACCGCTGGAGGTCTCCGACCAGTTGTGGGTGGCGCGCTGGCTGCTGTACCGCACGGCGGAGGACTTCGGCGTGTCGGCGACTCTCGACCCGAAGCCGGTGAAGGGCGACTGGAACGGTGCGGGCGCGCACACGAACTTCTCGACGAAGGCGATGCGCGAGAGCTACGAGCCGATCATCACGGCCTGCGAGGCACTGGGCGAGAAGGTCCTGGAGCACGTGAAGAACTACGGCGCGGGCCTGGAGAGCCGTCTGACGGGTCTGCACGAGACGGCTCCGTGGGACGAGTACTCCTACGGCGTGTCGGACCGGGGCGCCTCGGTGCGCATCCCGTGGCAGGTCGAGGTCGACAAGAAGGGCTACATCGAGGACCGTCGCCCGAACGCCAACTGCGACCCGTACGTGGTGACGCGCTTGATCGTCGACACGTGCTGTGAGGCGCTGGCGAAGTCCGTCTAGAACTCGCGGCCGTCCGTCGGCTTGGGAACAGGCGGACGGCCGTGTACGGCAGGTTCTGCTCGCGTGTTCGCTCCACGCGCGCGAAAGCCCGCCCCTTCGACAGGGGCGGGCTTTTCCCACGGCTAGGGCAGTGCCCAGTTGACGGGTTCGGCGCCCTGGGCGACGAGGGCGGCGTTGGCCTTGCTGAACGGCTTCGACCCGAAGAACCCGGTGCGCGCCGACATGGGGCTGGGGTGCACCGACTCGACGCAGGGCACGCTGCCGAGGAGCGGCTTGAGGCTGCGGGCGTTGCTGCCCCACAGGATCGCCACGAGCGGTCCGCCGCGCTCGGCGAGGGCCTGGATGGCGCGCTCGGTGATCGGCTCCCAGCCCTTCCCCTTGTGCCCGTTGGGGTTGCGGGGGACGGTGGTGAGCGACCTGTTGAGCAGCAGCACGCCCTGCTCGGTCCACGGCGTGAGGTCGCCGTTGGAGGGCTTGGGGACGCCGAGGTCGTCCATCAGCTCGGTGTAGATGTTGCGCAGGCTGCCCGGGATCGGTTTGACGTCGGGCGCGACGGCGAAGCTGAGCCCGATGGCGTGCCCCGGTGTCGGGTACGGGTCCTGTCCGACGATGAGGACGCGCACGTCGTCGAAGGGCTGCTTGAACGCGCGAAGGACGTTCTCGCCGGCGGGCAGGTACTGGCGGCCGGCGGCGATCTCGGCGCGCAGGAAGTCGCCCATCGCGGCGATGTTGGGCGCGACGGGTTCGAGGGCCTTGGCCCAGCCTGTGTCCACGAGTTCCTCAAGGGGGCGTGCTGTCATCGGATTCACGACGGGCCGCGAGTTCTCGGGCACCGTCGCTTCTCTCCTTTCGCGAATTCACTGGTCGAGGCGTGAGCTGTGCGCGGTGTCATTGGTATACAACACGGCACCGACGTTTCGGCCTCGCGAGACGGCCCGCCGGTCCCCGGGGCGGCCCCGGCGGTCACCAGTGCACTTTAAGCGCTCCCTTGTGGATCATCTCGGGCGCACCGATCGCACTCATCCGTGCGGGCGAAGGAAAGTAAGGGCGTAGCCGGCCTCGTGGAGCGCGTTGACGAGGCGGGTGGAGTGCTCGTCGCCGCGGGTCTCGACGGACAGTTCGACGGCGACCTCGCCGAGGTGGAGGCGGGGGTCGTGGCGCTGGTGCATGACGTCGAGGACGTTGCCGCCGCACTGGGCGATGAGGCCGAGCATCGCGGCGAGCACTCCGGGCCGGTCACCGCAGCGGACGGTGAAGCGCAGGAAGCGTCCGGCGGCGGTGAGGCCGTGCTCGATGACGCGCATCATGAGCAGCGGGTCGATGTTTCCGCCGGAGAGGACGACGCAGACGGGTCCCTCGAAGCGTTCGGGGTCGGCGAGCAGGCTGGCCACGCCGACGGCGCCGGCGGGTTCGACGACGAGTTTGCTGCGTTCGAGGAGCATCAGCAGGGCGTGGGAGATGTCCTCGTCGGAGACGGTCATGACGTCGTCGACGAGTTCGCTGACGTGCTGGAAGGTGACCTCGCCGGGGGTGGAGACCTTGATGCCGTCGGCGATGGTGTGGATGTGCGGGAGGCGGACGAGTCGGCCGGCCTTCAGCGAAGGGGGGAAGGCGGCCGCGCCTTCGGCCTGGACGCCGATGATCTTGATGTCGGGGCGCAGGGCCTTGGCCGCGACGGCGATGCCGGAGATGAGTCCGCCGCCGCCGACTCCGGCGATGATCGTCTTGACCTCGGGGAGCTGTTCGAGGATCTCCAGCGCGACGGTGCCCTGCCCGGCGATGACGTCGCGGTGGTCGAAGGGGTGGATGAACACCGCACCGGTGGCGTCGGCGAACTCCTCGGCGGCGACGAGGGCGTCGTCGACGGTCGAGCCGACGAGTTCGACGCTCGCGCCGTAGCCCTTTGTCGCGGCGACCTTCGGGATGGGCGCGCCCGAGGGCATGAACACCGTCGACTTGGCGCCCAGCAGCCCGGCGGCCAGGGCGACGCCCTGCGCGTGGTTGCCGGCGCTGGCGGCGACGACGCCCCGCGCGCGTTCGGCGTCGGAGAGGCGTGCGATGCGCACGTATGCGCCGCGGACCTTGTAGGCGCCGGCGCGCTGCACGTTCTCGCACTTGTAGAAGATCCGCGAGCCCGGCCCGGGAGGGAAACCGCGTGAGGGTTCCATCGGGGTCGGGCGGATCACGCCGGCGAGGATCTCGCGGGCGGCGCGCACGTCAGCGAGCGTCACCAAGGGTGCTGCCATGGGAACGATCATGCCGTACGTCCGGGCAGGGGGACGGGCGCCCTGGTGGGCTCGGCCACGTCCCCCGCCTGCGGTCAGCCCTCGTACTGGGCGATCTCGACGACCGAAACCTTGATCTCAGCGCCCGAGGGTGCCTGATAGGTCACCGTCTCGCCCTTCTTGCGGCCGAGGATGGCCTTGCCCAGCGCCGACTCGGGGCTGTAGACGGTCAGGTCGGTGGTCGGCGCGATCTCGCGCGATCCGAGCAGGAAGGTCTCGGTGTCCTCGGGGTCGTCGTCGAAGGCGATGGTGACGACGTTGCCGACGCTCACCGCGTCGATCGAGGGCGGCTCGCCGACGTGCGCGGTGCGGAGGAACTCCTGGAGGTAGCGGATGCGCCCCTCCATCTTCCCCTGCTCCTCCTTGGCCGCGTGGTAGCCGCCGTTCTCCTTCAGGTCCCCTTCTTCGCGGCGGGCGTTGATCTCGGCCGCGATGACCGGACGAGCGGCGATCATCTCGTTCAGCTCGGCGGTGAGCCGATCGTGGGCTTCCTGCGACAGCCAGGTGCCGCCGGGCTCATTGCTGTGGACGGACACGACCTTTTCCTCCGGGAATGGGTTTTGGGTAAATGAACAAGTTACCAGCGTGAGACCTTTCCGGCCGACCTTGAAACGGCCCGGTCTCCGCCGGTCGGCCCCTGCTCGCCGTACGCGTTAACGCTGTACGGGGTAGCAGCGCTGCACTTCGACGACGACCGCTCGTGCTCCGCTGGTCGGCAGCGTGTACGTCAAGGTGACGCTGTCGCCGCCCGGCTCGCCCGGTGGAACCTCCACCTCGGCGCGGCCGACCTCTGCTCCGTCGCGGGCCCTCGCCCGGACCTGGCACAGCGCCGGCTCGCCGCCGGGCTTGACGACCTGGAAGGTGATCGCGGCCGAGGTGTCCTGAATGTCGTAGGTGACGGTGCTGGCCGTGTACGCCGGGTCGCCGTACTGCTGGTACAGCTTCACCGTGACGGCTAGCCCGCCGGCCACCACGAGGGCCGCGGCGGCCGCGACGAGGGGCCGCGACATCGTGCGCCCGTTACGGCGGCGGCCGTAGCGCCCAGGCGGGAAACGCACCGGTGTGGTGCGGGTCTCGCTCATGGTCGCTCCTCGGGCTGGGTGGTGTCGTACGCGTCGGGAAGAATCGATTATGCCTGCCGCCGGAGGCTCGGGCCCACTCCGGTCGCGCCGGGGGCGCCCGCCCGGGGCATAAGACCGCCGGAGGAGCCGTTGGGACTCATCGGTGAACATCCGCGAAATAAGGAGACATGTGGTGTCTGACGCACCCGAACAGTTGCGCCTGATGGCCGTGCACGCTCACCCCGACGACGAGTCGAGCAAGGGCGCGGCGAGCATGGCCAGGTACGTCAAGGAGGGCGTCGACGTCCTGGTCGTCACCTGCACCGGTGGTGAGCGGGGCAGCGTGCTCAACGCGAAGATGGACCGCCCGGAGGTGTGGAAGAACATCACCGAGATCCGGGCCAAGGAGATGGAGACCGCGCGGGAGATCCTCGGGATCCGCCAGCAGTGGCTGGGCTTCGTCGACTCCGGCCTGCCGGAGGGCTGGCTGCCCGACTCCGACATCGAGCTGCCGGAGGACTGCTTCTACCTTAAGCCCATCGAGGTCGCCGCCGCTCCGCTGGTGAAGTTCATCCGCGAGTTCAAGCCGCACGTCATCACCACCTATGACGAGGACGGCGGCTACCCCCACCCCGACCACATCAAGACCCACGAGGTCACGATGGAGGCGTGGAAGGCGGCCGGTGACGGGAACCGCTACCAGGAGTTCGGTGAGCCCTGGCAGCCGCTGAAGCTGTACTACCACATGAGTTTCGGCCGCCAGCGCGTCACGGCGCTGCACGAGGCCATGGTCGCCGCCGGTCTGGACTCGCCGTACGCGGAGTGGCTGACCGAGCGCGACTGGACCCGCGACAAGGGCCCGCGCATCACGACGCGCGTCGAGTGCGCCGAGTACTTCCCGCTGCGCGACGACGCGCTGCGGGCGCACGCCACGCAGGTCGATCCCGACGGGTTCTGGTTCTCGGTGCCGATGGACGTCCAGCAGAAGGCGTGGCCGACGGAGGACTTCGAGCTCGTCGAGTCGCGCGTGGAGACGGTCAAGCCCGAGGACGACCTGTTCGCCGGGCTGCGCTGACGTAAGTGATGTGAGGGTCGCGCCGGGGAAGGAGACAGCCCCGCGCGACTCGGAGGTGGAGCGGGGCCTTTCGGGGCCCCGTTCTCGTTCACCTGCCCGGGACCGGCGCCAGGCCGCACACGAAGGTCGTGTCCGCCAGCGTCCGGGCGGTGACGCGCACGCCGGTCAGGCGCTCCCCCAGTGCCCACGCGGCCTCGGTGTGCCGGTCGTAGCCGGCGTCCTCGCTCAGGTCGAAGCCGGCGGCTTCGAGTTCCCCGGCGAGCGCGTCGGCGTCGGGGCCGTCGCGGTGGAAGGGGAACAGGGGCTCGAAGTGCAGCCGCAGCTCACCGTCGTCCCACAGGTGGAAGTGGTCGGCGGCGTTGACGTTGCGAAAGTGCGACACGACCCGGCCGCCTGCGGCCGACAGGGGCCGCATCACCTCATCGAAGGTGCCCAGATAGCCGTTGGGCTCGATCATCAGAGTCCAGCCGTCCAGCTCGGCGACCGCGACGAGCAGGCGGTCGCCGTCGTGGATCTCGTAGGCCTCGGAGACCGCGTCGTGCAGCGACTCGGCGCCGGTGAGGGTCTCGACGGGCTCGGTTTCGAGGGCCGTGAGCACCTGGCGCGGAGCAAGGCCGCGCAGGAAGGTCATGCAGTAGGCCTCGACGAGACCGGCGTCCCCTTCGTCGAGCCAGCGATAGTCGGCGGCGGTCGCGTCGCTCATGTGCCGCATGCTCCCAGACGCCCCCGACAAGGCCCGTTCGGCAATAGCATCACCGTATGTACCGCTTCGTGGTCACCATGCATGTTCTGGCGGCCGTACTGCTCACCGGTCCGGCCGCCGTCATCCCCTTCCTCGCCGTGCGAGGGCTCGCCCAGCGCGACGCCGAGCAGATCCGCCGGGTCGCCAAGCGCACCCTGCAACTGGGCGCGGTCACCCTCGTCATCGCCGCGTTCGGCGTGCTCGCGCTGAACTCCTCGGACACCTATCGCTTCGGTACCCCCTGGGTGACGATCTCCATCACCGTCTACGTGATCGCGCTGCTCATCGACGTCGCCGCGCTGCCGGCGATCATGTCGCGCGCCGCCCGGCACGTCGAGGAGGCCCACACGGCCTCGCCCGAAGTCGCCGACACGCCCGACGACCCCGCCGCCGCGGCCCTCGCCGGAGCCCGCGTCGACCAGCACCGCGGCCGGCTGCTGGCGCTGGGCGGACTGGCACTGGTGCTGTACGCGCTGGTGGCGGTGCTGATGGCGGCGAAGCCTTTCGGGGAGTAGGGGAGGGCGGCGCCGCGCTCACCTGCGACCTGTCCCCGCCGAGATCCCCGACGTCACCCCGGCGGGCCTGCGACCTCAAAGACGGGAAGTCGTGGCTCTCGGCCGGCCCGGGGGCGGTGCGGCTGGAGGAACAGGGCCTACTCGACCTTTCCGACACCCACCGGGCAGCTCATGCCGTTCGGGCCGATGTTGCAGTACCCGCCGGGGTTCTTGTCGAGGTACTGCTGGTGGTAGGTCTCGGCGTAGTAGTACTCACCGCGCAGCGGCGTCACCTCGGTGGTGATCTCGCCGAACCCGGCCTTCGACACCACCGGCCCGAACGCCTCCCGTGAGGCCAGCGCGGCCTCCAGCTGCGCGTCGGTCGTCGTGTAGATCGCCGAGCGGTACTGCGTCCCGATGTCGTTGCCCTGCCGCATTCCCTGCGTCGGGTCGTGGTTCTCCCAGAACACCTTCAGCAGCGACTCGTACGAGATCACCGACGGCCGGTACACGACCTGCACGACCTCGTTCTGTCCGGTGAACCCGCTGCACACCTCTTCGTAGCTCGGGTTCGGCGTATAGCCCCCGGCGTAGCCGACGGAGGTGCTGTACACCCCGTCGAGCTGCCAGAAGATCCGCTCGGCGCCCCAGAAGCAGCCCATCCCGAAGATCGCGATCTCGGTGTCCTGCGGCCACGGCCCGGTCATGGGCGTGCCGAGGACGGTGTGCTTCGACGGGACCGGCATCGCCTCGGCCCGGCCGGGCAGGGCGCGCGAAGGGTCGGGCATCTCCGGAACACGGCGTAGGAACATGCCTCCATTCTCGCTCGCGCGAGCGCGCGCGGCACGTGATGTCAGCGACTCGCGGGCGCGAAACGGCCGGGACGATGCACGTCGATCTCTCTCGTAGGCGACACTCACGGGTATGACCGAAGGCTTCTCCACCCGAGCGATTCACGCCGGGCAACCGGCCGACCCCGTCACTGGCGCGGTCGTCACGCCCATCTACGCCACGTCCACATATCTCCAGGACTCCGTCGGCGAGATGCGCAACGGCTATGAGTACAGCCGCACCAAGAACCCCACGCGCCTCGCGCTGGAAGAGTGCCTGGCCGCCCTCGAACAGGGCACCCACGGGTTCGCGTTCGCCTCCGGGCTCGCCGCCGAGGACACTCTCCTGCGCGCGGTCTGCTCCCCCGGCGACCACGTGGTCATCCCCGACGACGCCTACGGCGGCACCTACCGGCTCTTCGCCAAGGTCGCCTCCCGCTGGGGCCTGGACTACACGCCCGCCGCGGTGTCCGACCTCGACGCCGTGCGCGCCGCCATCACCAGCGACACCAAGGTCATCTGGATCGAGACGCCGACCAACCCGCTGCTCGGCATCGCCGACATCGAGGCCCTCGCCGTCATCGCCCACGAGGCCGGCGCGCTCCTGGTCGTCGACAACACCTTCGCCTCGCCCTACCTGCAGCAGCCGCTGAACCTGGGCGCCGACGTCGTCGTGCACTCGACCACCAAGTACGTCGGCGGGCACTCCGACGTCGTCGGCGGCGCGCTCGTCGTCCGCGATCCCGCCCTGGCCGAGAACCTCGCCTTCCACCAGAACTCGATGGGCGCCGTCTCCGGCCCCTTCGACGCGTGGCTGACCCTGCGCGGCATCAAGACCCTCGCGGTGCGCATGGAGCGCCACTGCGACAACGCCGAGCGGATCGTCGACTGGCTCTCCGGCCGCGCCGACATCACCCACGTCCTCTACCCCGGCCTCACCGAGCACCCCGGCCACAAGATCGCGGCCGCGCAGATGCGCCGCTTCGGCGGGATGGTCTCGGTCCGGCTGCGCGGCGGCGAGCAGGCCGCCCTGGACCTGTGCAACCGCACTAAACTGTTCACGCTCGGCGAGTCGCTCGGCGGCGTGGAATCGCTGATCGAGCACCCGGGCCGGATGACGCACGCGTCGGCCGTGGGAACCCCGCTCGAAGTGCCCGGCGACCTGGTCCGCCTGTCGGTGGGCATCGAGGACGCCGAGGACCTGCTCGCGGACCTTTCCCAGGCCTTCGGGGACTAGAGAGGGAACTGGTGAGCTGGGCAGCGACCACCGCGCGGCAGATCGCGCGCGCGGTACGGCGCGGGGACGCCACGGCGGGTGCGGTCGTCGACCAGCACATGCGCCGTGCCGCGACCGTCGTGAGTGGACGGTACGGCGACCCCTACGGCACCCTCCGCTCGGTCGACGCCCTCGCCGAAGCGGCCACAGTGGACGATCTACCGGACCTCGGCAGCCTCGCGCTCGCCGGGGTCCCGGTGGCCGTCTCGGAGCAGTTCCAGGTCGCCGGGATGTCCACGAGGCACGGCAGCGCGGCGGCGGGGACCACCATCGCCGACGCCGACCACGAGGCCGTGCGCCGCCTTCGCGGCGCGGGCGCCGTGATCGCGGGTACCACCAAGGTCACCGAGCTGGGTCTTTGGTCCACTTCGGACGGCCTGCGCAATCCGTGGCGGGACGACCGCGGGATCGGCGGCGCCGAGGCCGGTGCCGTCGCCGCGGTGGCCTACGGGACCGTTCCCGTCGCCGTCGGCGTCGACGCCCTCGGCGGGATCCGCGTGCCCGCCGCCGCGGCGGGCGTGGTCGGGTTCAAGCCCGGTCGCGGTGTCCTGCCGGCGCTTCCCGGTGCCGGCGACTGGTTCGGGCTGGCCACGCCGGCGATCGCGGGGACCACCGTCGGCGACGTCGCCGCGACCTTCGGCGTGCTGGCCGGGCAGAGCGTCAAGCCCGGCGGGGACGTCTACGAGCCGGGGACGCCCGAGAGGCTGCGCATCGCCGTCACCGCGTCGCCGCCGCTGGCCGGGAAGCACACCGACCGCGCCGAGTGGGAGTCGCTGCGGCAGATCATCCGGCTGCTCACCAACGCCGGGCACGACGCCCACCGGGCCGCCTTCACGCTGCCGCCGACGGCCTACGGCGCCATTTTCTCGTCGTGGACCGCCACGGCCTACCTGTCGTCGCTGCGGCTGGACAAAGGACGCCTGGAGCGACGGACCCGCCGCCACGCCTCGATCGGGCAGCGCGTGTACCTCAACGGCCTCATGTCGGCCGCCGACGGCTGGCGCAGGCGCGCCGCCGAGTGGTTCGGGCAGGAGTCCTTCAACGTGCTCATCACACCGGCGCTGCCGGGGCCGGCGCCCGTCGCCGAGCAGTGGTCGACGAGGAGCTGGCGCAGCAACCTGGCGGCCTCGACGCGGCTGAACACGTTCACGTCGGCGTGGAACCTGACGGGGCTGCCCGCGCTGGTGCTGCCGAGCGGCGCGCGGGGAGACGGGCTGCCGGCGGCGGTGCAGCTGATCGGGCCGCCGGGGTCGGAGGACACGCTGCTGGACCTCGGGAACCAGCTCGCGACGGCGCAGGGGTTGCGGCGGTACGCGGGGTGGGTGGTGGAGTGAGCGGAGTGCTCTTCGCCGGCAGTGTCCTGGAAGAGAACATAGAGGCGTTACTCGAAGAGAGCCCACGCCCAACCCCCAACCCGCGCTTCTGCCCCCCGGCTCCTGAACCCTCGACTACCCTCCCCCCATGCCCTCCCTCGCCATCACCGGCGCCGCAGGCGCCATCGGCTCGCTCCTCCGCACACGCCTGCGCGAGGACCCCGGCACCGACCTCGTCCTCCTCGACCGCGTTCCGCTGACGCCCGAAGCGGCCAACGAGACCGTCCACACCGTCGACCTCACCGACGGCCCGGGAGTCGCCGCCGCGCTCAAGAACGTCGACGCGGTGGTGCACATGGGCGGGATCGCCGACGAGGCACCGCTGGCGGACCTGCTGGCGGCGAACGTGCTCGGCACGCACAACGTGCTGGAGGCCGCCCGCCTGCACGGGATCCGGCGGGTCGTCCTGGCCAGCAGCAACCGGGTGGGCGGCTTCCACCCGAACTCCCACGTCACCACCCCGGAGGAACCACCGCGTCCCGACGGCCTCTACGGCGTCAGCAAGGTGGCGGCGGAAGCCTTGGGGCGCATGTACTCCGACAAGTTCGGCGTCTCGGTGGTGTGCCTGCGCATCGGGAGCTTCGAGGAGCGTCCGTCCACCGTGCGCGAACTGTCGACCTGGCTCAGCCCCGACGACTGCGTGGGCTTCGTGCGAGCCGCCGTGGCCGCCGACACGCACTTCTCGACGGTCTACGCCGTCTCGGGCAACAAGCGCCGGTTCTGGGCGCTGCCACCGGCGGCGTTCTACTCCCCTTCCGACGACGCGGAGTCGCTGGGCGACGGCATCGACGGCGAGCTCGAACCGCTGGCTCCGCAGGCCGGGCACTTCGCGTCGGCGGAGTACACCGAGCGACACCTGTAACTTGACATCACTTTCCCTTATCGCCCAAGGGTTTCCGCCGGCGACCTCACGCAGTGAGTCCACAAAGGACGATTGACCAGCGGTGACGGTCTCCGGCCGGGGCGTCACCGCGCTTGCCGGGCGAGCATTGTTACGGCAGAGTAACTTCGCATGGAACTGCTGTGCGCCATGTATCCCGTCGAGGACCTGGAGGCCGTCGCCGAGCTCTATCGGGGGCTGGGCTTCAAGGACGTCGCCCGGCCCGACGAGGACACCCTCCTTCTGTCGGCCGGCGAGTCCGGACCGGTCGAGATCATGCTCGAACGCCATCCGCTGGAGATGAAGGCCGGCCCGGGCCCGGTGTTCCGGGTCGACGACGTCACCGCCTTCCACGCCGACAAGACCGAACTCACCTGGCTGCTGCCCCCGACCGAGATCGCCACCGGCCACTACGCCGTGTTCGCCGACCCGGCCCGCAATCCCGTCCGGATCATCGACTTCACACGAGACAGCGGCCGCTACGCCCGCCTGTTCCGCAGGTCGTAGGCTCTCCGACCATGATCGAGGCGAACACCCACGTACGCATCGCCCGGCCCTCGCGTGATCTCGCGGCGGCCGAGCGCTTCTATGTCGACGGCCTGGGCCTCACGGTGCTCTACAAGGAGACCGACCCGGCCGAAGGCGAACATGAGCTGCTCATGGCCGGCCTGCCCGGCGCGGGCTGGCACTTCGAGCTGACGCGCGGTCCGTCGGGCACGGTGGTCCCGTCACCCACCGCGGACGACCTGTTCGTGCTCTATCTCGGGCGGCCGGTCGAGGACGCGCTCATCGACCGGCTCACCGAGCACGGCGGCGAGCGCGTCGCGGCCCACAATCCCTATTGGGACCAGTGGGGCGTGACCGTGCGTGACCCCGACGGTTACCTGCTCGTGCTGTCCTCGCGAAGCTGGGGATAGAACGCGCAGGTCATCGCGTCGCGTGAACACGAAACCACCCTGTGTCGACGACTACGCGCTGGCACGAATCCGCGATTTACGCCCCCTGTCCGGCCTCGTAGAGTCGGTCAGGTCAAGGCGACAGACTGAGGCACGCAGAACCGCTTTTCTGAGGGGACAGAACAATGACCGACGAATACACCGCGGACATCGACGGCGACGGCACCGAGGACTCGATCACCGCTTACGACGACGGCCAGGGCGGCGTCGAGTACGAGGTGGACCTGGGCAATGACGGCACTGCCGACGCCTACCTCCACGACGAGGGCAACGACGGCACGATCGAGGAAGCCCTCATCGACACCAACGGTGACGGCAGCCTGGACACCTTCGTCGAGGACAGCAACAACGACGGCACCTTCGACTACGCCGAGTCGGACGTGAACGAGGACGGCCTCATCTCCGACGGAGAGGTCTACGGGACCGACGCCGACGGCACCTCGGGCGACTACTACCAGCCCGCCGACGAGACGCTGAACCCGACCGACCCGAACGCCTCCGTCTAAGGAGCGTCGCAAGATCAATCCCCGGTCTCCTTGCCCACCAAGGGGACCGGGGATTAATCGTGTCCGCGGACCGGTCAGCCGGTCTGGACGTAGGCGAGCAGGTCCTGCCGGGTGATGACGCCCCGGGGCTTGCCGTCGATGAGGACGAGGGCCGCGTCGTGCTTCTCCAGCAGCGCCACGGCGTGGCCGACGGGTTCGCCGCCGCCGATCATCGGCAGGGGATCGCTGACGTGCTTCTCGACGGGGTCGGCCAGTTGCGCCCGGCCGGAGAACACGGCCTCCAGGAGGTCGCGCTCGGCGACCGACCCGGCGACCTCGCCGGTGACGACGGGCGGTTCGGCCTTGAGGACGGGCATCTGGGAGACGCCGTACTCGCGGAGGATGTCGATGGCGTCGCGGACCGGGTCGTTGGGGTGCACGTGGACCAGGTCGGGGATGTCGCCGCTCTTGCCGGCGAGCACGTCGGCGACGGTGGTCTGGCCGTCGGCGGTCAGGAAGCCGTAGCGGGCGAGCCACTCGTCGTTGAAGATCTTCGACAGGTAGCCGCGGCCGCCGTCGGGGAGCAGGACGACGACGACGGCGTCGGGGCCGGCCTCGCGGGCGACGCGCAGTGCCGCCTCGGCCGCCATGCCGCAGGATCCGCCGACCAGGAGCCCTTCCTCGCGCGCGAGGCGGCGGGTCATGGCGAAGGACTCCTTGTCGGAGACCTCGATGATCTGGTCGGTGACCTCGGTGTCGTAGGCGGAGGGCCAGAAGTCCTCGCCGACGCCTTCGACCAGGTAGGGGCGGCCGGTCCCGCCGGAGTAGACCGAGCCCTCGGGGTCGGCGCCGATGACCTTCACGCGCCCGCCGGACTGCTCCTTGAGGTAGCGCCCGACGCCGGAGATGGTGCCGCCGGTGCCGACGCCGGCGATGAAGTGCGTGATCCTGCCCTCGGTCTGTTCCCACAGCTCGGGGCCGGTGGTCTCGTAGTGGGAGCGGGGGTTGGCCGGGTTGCTGTACTGGTCGGGCTTCCAGGCGCCGTCGATCTCGCGGACGAGCCGGTCGGAGACCTCGTAGTAGGAGCGGGGGTCGGCCGGGTCGACGGCGGTGGGGCAGACGACGACCTCGGCACCGTAGGCGCGAAGGACGTTGCGCTTGTCCTCGCTGACCTTGTCGGGGCAGACGAAGACGCACTTGTACCCGCGCTGTTGCGCGACGATGGCCAGGCCCACGCCGGTGTTGCCCGAGGTCGGCTCGACGATCGTCCCGCCCGGCTTGAGCAGGCCGGCCGCCTCGGCGTCGTCGATCATGCGGACCGCGATGCGGTCCTTGACGCTCCCGCCGGGGTTGACGTACTCGACCTTGGCCAGGACCAGGCCTTCGACGCCCTCGGTCACCTTGTTGAGCCGGACCAGCGGGGTTCCCCCGATCAGGTCGACCACTGATTCGTAGTACTTCACGCGGGTAGCCTATGGCACAAGCCACCCATCGAACGGGAAGGAGCCGGGCATGAGGCTGTCCACTCTGCTGCGCCGGGCCGGATATTCGGCGGCGATCGGAGCGAGTGTGGCGGTCGTGACCGGCGCCGCCGTGATGGCCGTCGAGCTGCTCGCCGCCAGACGGGCGCGCCAGGAGCACTCCGCGCACGGCCCCCACATGCGCATGTGGCTCGGCGACTCCGACGCGACGCCGCTCAAACTCGTCATGTTCGGCGACAGCCTCGCCGCCGGTGTGGGCGTGGAGGACGCCTCCGACTCGGTCGGCGGGGTCCTCGCCGAACTCCTGGCGGGCGTGCGGCACCGTGTGGCGCTGTCGAGCGTCGCCGTCCCCGGCGCCGACACCGGTGACCTGCACACACAGGTCGCCCGCTCGCTGCTCTCGGAGCCGCCCGACGTGGCGGTGATCCTCCTCAACGGCCTCACCGAGACGATGCACCCCTCGGAGTCGGTGGCGCAGCTGGCCGGGGCGGTGCGCAAGCTGAGCCACGCCGGCACCTCGGTCGTGGTCGGCACCTGCCCGGACCTGTCGAGCCTGCGGGCGCTGGCGCAGCCGTTGCGGGCCATCGCAGGGTGGCGCGGGTCGCGGCTGGCGCGGGCGCAGGCTCCTGCCGTTCGGCTGGCGGGCGGCGTGCCGGTGGACCTGGCCGCGCGCTGCGGTGTGGTGTTCCGCACTGATCGGGGCATGCTGTGCCCCGACGGGCTGCACCCGTCGGCGGAGGGCTACCGGACGCTGGCGCACGCGCTGTACCCGGCGGTCTACGACGCGGCATCGCGGGCGCGGACCTAGGCGTCAGGCAACGCCGGCCTCAACGAGGAACGGACTCGCGTCACCGGTCCAGGAGACGTGGAGCTGATCGCGGGCGCGGGTACATGCCACGAACAGCAGGTTCCGCTCTGCCGCAAGGTCGATCTCGTGCTGGACTCGGTCGATGTCGGCATCGGTCATGGCCTTGGGGAAAGGCAGGGCCTCCCGGCTGGCGCCGAACACGGCGACAGAGCGGAATTCGAGGCCTTTGAACGCGTGCATCGTGCCGACGCGCACGGCGTTCGCCGTCGACGTGCGCAGGTCGGTCGCCGGGATACCGGCCTTCTTCAGGCGGTCGATGAGCTTGTCGGCGGTCCGGTTGAAGCGGACCGCCACTCCGATCGACTCACGAGACGCGTCCTGGGTAATCCAGACGCGCACAACCTCGACGAGCCGGTCTTCCTCCTCCTTGACCGAGGCGGCCGCGAACACGACAGGCTCGGGGCCTTCCAGCACTGAGCGGTACCCGGCGAGCGAGTCGTCCGCGCCGTCGGCAAGCGCGGCGACGGCTCCGGGTACGAGCGCGGCGGCCCAGCCGAGGATCTGGCGGGTGCTGCGGTAGTTGCGGCGCATCTTCGTGCTGCGGCCGACGACGTTGATGCCGAGGGACTTCAGCGAGACCCGCGAGTCGTAGATGCGCTGGTGCGGGTCGGCGGCGATGAACAGGTCGTCGTACTTGGCGGGCGCGGCGGCGCGCAGCAGCCGCCATTGGGCGGGGTGAAGGTCCTGGGCCTCGTCGACGACGATGTGCCGGTAGCGGGGTCCGTTTTCGGCGAGGAGGTCGGCGGCGTCGCGGCACCAACCGAGGTAGGTGCCCTCGCCTTTGGCGGCGAGCTTCTTCTCGAAGTCGTTCATGGCAGCCCACATGAGGGGGCGCATGCTCGGCGCCAGGCGCGAGCCTCGACCGGCGCGGTCGGCGGCGAGGTAGCCGTCCTCGTCGCGGACGTCGCGGGCGAGGACGACGTGCCGGTACTCCTGTGCGAGCTGCGGCGCTGTCCAGGGCAGGAAGCGTGCGTCGA
Organism: Phytomonospora sp. NPDC050363; assembly: GCF_040655735.1. Lineage (NCBI taxonomy): Bacteria > Bacillati > Actinomycetota > Actinomycetes > Micromonosporales > Micromonosporaceae > Phytomonospora > Phytomonospora sp. NPDC050363. The sequence goes on along the minus strand of NZ_JBFAKK010000005.1, from coordinate 543,152 downwards.
TGATCTCTTCCCAGTACCCCGGTTCGCGGTCGCCACGTAGTGGCCGTGGAACCGTGCCATGCTCGGCGAGCACCTTCCGGGCGAAAGAGTCGACGGTCATGATGTCGACCCGTTCGCGAAGAGCCGGGTCCTCGACGAGCAGTGCCAGGGACATGGTCAAGGAGTCGACGAGCGCGTTGGTGTAGCTGGTCAGCAGGATCCGCTCGCCGGGGCGCAGGTGCCCGAGGAGGAAGGCGACCCGGTGCAGGGCGACGACGGTCTTGCCGGTGCCAGGGCCGCCGGCGACCTGCGCGGGGCCGGGGTAGCTGGGCCGGTAGGCGACCTTCCGCTGTGCGGGGTGCAGGAACACGCGCCAGGCCTCGAACGGCTTGTCGAGGGCCTCGGCGAGGTCGCCGGAGCCCTCCACGAGAACGATCCGGTTCGGTGTGGACCGCACGGCGGCTTCGAGTTCGGACGCCGCGGCCTGGGGCTGTGCGCGGTGGGCAACGATATCGCGCCACACCTCCTCGACGCTGAAGCCCTCGGCGAGAAACATCAGCACCTCGTGCTGGTCTTCGGGGAGGAACTCGGCGGCGGTCTCGACCTGGTTCTTTCGGGTGAGGGTGCGTGCGAAGGCGAGGGTCAGCGGATCGATGCCGAGGGTCCCGAGCTCCCCGTCGGACAACGCCGCGAAGAGTTTCGGAACGGTGTGCGGGGTGGCGGCGGCATTGGCGGAGGTGTGCTCCTCGATCGCCTCGACGTCGCGGACCTCCATGCGCCTGGTGGCGCTGTTGACGCCGAAGGCGTGCTTTTTGGCCCACTCGATCGCATCGTCATGGGGCAGGACCTTGTGCAGGACATAGGTCTGGCCGCCGTCGTCGGGGGCCATGACGATGCCACGCCAGAACCCGTCGATGCGGATCGTGCGGGTGCGCGGGTCGCGCTGGCCGTTGATCTTCTCGAGGTGGGTGCCGTTCCTCTTGCGCAGGTCGACGGCGGGGATCTTCTCGAAGCGCAGGATCACGTCGACGACGTCGCGGCGGACGCGCTTTTGGAGCATGCCGAAGTCGAGGAGGAAGGAGTGGGCCAGGGCGAGGGACGGCATGGCGGCGGCTTTCGTTCGCTGCGGTCAGGACGGGTCGTTGTCGTCGAGGCGGGAGATGAGGTCGGCGACTTCGGCGGCGCGGGGGTCGTCGGGACCGTGGGCGGCGACGAGGTCGGCGTGGAGGGAGCGGGCCTCCGCGGAGGCGGTGGGGTCGCCGGAGGAGGCGAGGATGACGCCGAGGTGCCGTCGTGCTTCGAGGGCTAGTGGCGCACGGTGGTCGGGCAAGTCCCGCAGGACTTCGCGATAGGCGGCGACGGCTTCGGGCACATCTCCGAGGCGCACGTGGCACTGTGCGGCGCTCAGCCGCATGACGTAAACGGCTTCGTCGTCGGGTCCATACGCTTCGGCGAGGTCTGCGGCAAGCATGGTGAACTTCGGGAGAGCTCCTCGGGCGTCCCCGCCGAACAGCATCGTGACCGCGTACATGCGGCGGGCGTCGAGAAGCTCCGGCTCGTCGTGGGACATGACCTGCTCGGCGGGTTCGAGTGCTTCGGCGAGGACCCCGAGGGCCTGCGAGAAGCGTTCGTCCTCGACAAGCTGCCAGGCGTGTTCCTGGGCCTGCGCCAGGTCAGCGACGAAGCCCTCGAAGGCGACGGGACGCTTCGCTGGTGGCAGCGCGGGCAACGCGCCCTCCGGCGGCAGCGGCGTCTTGCGCAGTGCGAACGGGTGCCGAAACGGGCTGGTCGGGTCGCCGTCGCCAGTCGGACCGGGTCTGGAGTCGCTCGCCCGTGGCAGGAACGGCGTGAGCCGTTCGTGTACTTCGCGGGCACTTTCCGGCCGGTCCTGCGGGCTCTTAGCGAGCAACCGTGCCACGAGCGCGCCGAGTCCTTCGGGCACAGCGGGCGCCAAGTCGCCGACAGGGATCGGCGGCTCGTCGCTGTGCTGCCTCATGAGCACGAACTGATTGGTGCCGTCGAATACTTTGTCGCCGGTGAGCAGCTCGTGCATGACGCACCCGAGGGAGTAAAGGTCGCTGCGCGGGCTCACACCGGAGGCGAGGAACTGTTCCGGCGACATGTAGTTGTATGTACCCGGTGCCTGGTCGGCGGTCACGCGAGTGGCGTCGGTGAGCAGGATCGCGGCTATTCCGAAGTCGCAGACCTTCACCGTCCCGTCCTCGGCGATCATGATGTTGCCGGGCTTGAGGTCGCGGTGCACGACCGGCAGCGCGTGGGCGTGGGCGAGGACGGAGCAGACCTGGGCGGCGATCGCCGCGACCCATTCGACCGGCAGGCGCCCGCGCAGCTTGAGCAGGTCGCGCAGGTCGGTGCCGCTGACGAGCTGCATGACCATGTAAAGCTGTTCGGCGTCGGCGTCAATGAGCGCGTCGTAGACCGTGGGCACCCCGGGGTGGTCGAGACGGGCCGTCACCCGCGCCTCGCGCCGGAACCGGACGGTCAAGGCTTCCCGGTCGGTGATGGTCTCGATCAGCTCGGGCTTGATGAGTTTCACCGCGACCGGGCGGTCGAGGGTGGTGTCGTAGGCGCTCCACACCTGGCCCATGCCACCGGATTTGATGAGGTGGGTCAGCTCGTAGCGGCCACCGATCACGGTCGGCTCGGTCGGAATCGCGGTCACTGAAAGCCGGCCCCCTCCCCGGTTAACGGAAAGTCTCCATGCGATGACACCGTCTTGTCCACCCCCTTGTTCATGGCTTCCCCACCGCGAAAAGCGGTTTCGATCAGGCGGCGACGTCCCGGCCGTGTTCGCGACGGATGGAGTTGTAGAGCAGCGTGTTCCATTCGGTCACGATTCGGTCGTGCATGTCCTTGTCCGTGGCGAAGCGGCGGGTCAGCTCGACCGCCTTGGTCTTGTGTGCCATGAAGTGGCGGTCGATGGCCTCCTCGCTCGGGATCGCGAACTCGGCCGGGCTGCGCGCCACCAACGCGGCCTGGATGAGTTCCGGGTCTTCTTTGACCGTCTGGAAGCGCGCTTCCATCTGAACGCGGTCGACGTCGCTGAGGTTGAACCCGAAGCGCTCGTTCATCCGCTCGATGATCTCGGCGAGCGACAGCTCCTCCGGCTCCGCGCCACCGGCGACGCCGCCGGCCCCGGTGCCGGGGATGAGTTGTTCGCCTTCGGCGTCGAGGTGTACGTCGTGTTTGCCCGTGTGCCGCGTGCTCAAGTGGGTCAAGGTGACTTCACCGAAGTCCGCGGCGGGTGAGGAACGGCGGGGCAGGCGCGGCAGGAGGTGTTTGGCGTAGAGGTAGAGGCGCTCCAGATCCGGGTCGGCGTAGTCAGTGATCTGGGAGATGAAGCCGTAGGTCTTGCAAAAGCCGTCGAGGTCTTTGCGGAACGCCTCGGCCGCCTCGGGGTCGACTTCGGACAGGTCGACGAAACGTCGCTTTGCAGGCTCGGTGAGCGCGAAGAGCGCGGGGTGCGTGCGGCGGGCCCAGCGGCGGGTCTCCTCGCGCGAGGCGGTGTCGTCGTCGGGCCTCTGCGACATGTAGGCGTCGGCGAAGGACTGGAGTTCGGCCTCGCCGAAGAGCTGGTGGTTCATGACATCGCGTTGCAGGGCGTAGGGCGCGTTCGGGTCGATGTCGGGGGCGATCGCGGTCTCGTGGTACTTGCGGAACTCGGCCTGAATGTCCTCGACGTCGTTGGCGAAGTCGAGGACGAAGAGGTCCTCCTGGCTCTTGCGCGGGTGTGTGCGGTTGAGTCGGGAGAGGGTCTGAACGGCAGCCACATTGGACAGTGGCTTGTCGACGTACATCGTCGTCAGGAGCGGCTGGTCGAAGCCGGTCTGGTACTTCTCGGCGACAACGAGGATCCGATACTCGGTGCGTCCGGCGGTGGCGGCCGCGTCGGCGTGGGTGTAGGCGAACTTGTCGGGGAGCTGGGACTCGGGGAAGCCGTTGAGCTTGGCCTCGGTGGTCTCAACGCCGTCGAGTTCGAGAGTGCCAGAGAAGGCGACGAGGATCCCGACGTCGACGCCTAGGTCGCGCGCGACCTCGCGCAGCACCTGGTAGGTGTCCACGGCTGCCGCGCGGGAGGAGGTGACGACCATGGCCTTCGCGCGGCCACCGAGACGGCGGGCGACACTGCGGCGGTAGTGGTCGATGATGATCTCGGCATGCTGCCGGAGGGTCCGCGGATGCTGGTAGACGAAGCGCGCGATCTCCTTGGTGGCCTTCTTCGGGTCGACCTCGACGTCCTCGGCGCCTTCGGCCGCCACTCGCCAGTAGGTCTGGTAGGTGACGTAGTTGCGCAGGACGTCAAGGATGAAGCCCTCTTCGATGGCCTGCCGCATCGAGTAGGTGTGGAAGGCGCGGTACTGGCCGGACTCGTCCTGGAGGCCGAAGAGTTGGAGGGTCTTGGCCTTCGGGGTGGCGGTGAAGGCGAAGAAGGACAGGTTGGGGTGCCTACCTCGGGCCAAGGCCGAGGAGGTGAGCGGGTCGGCTTCCTCGGGGGTGTCGTCGGCGCCCATGCCGCGCAGGACGTTGCGCAGTTTGGTGAGCGTGTCCCCCGAGTGGCCCGAATGGGCCTCGTCTATGACGATCGCGACACGCTTCCCGGCGAGGGACGTCACGCCTTGGAGGACGTAGGGGAAGGTCTGCGCGGTCGCGGTGATGATCTTGACGGCGCTGTCGCCGAGGGCAGCAGCGACCTCGTCGGACTTGGAGTTCGTGCGGCCCGTGATGGGCCGGACAACGCCCGCAACGTGGTCGAACTGGTAGACGGTCTTGCCGAGTTGGTCATCGAGGACCGTCCGGTCGGTGACGACGACGATCTTGTGGAAGACAGGCTGGTCGGCCGCAACGCGGCCGGCGGCGACGGCTTCGGCGTCGAGGTCGCCGGGCTCGGCCGAACCGTGCAGATTGGAGAGGCGGTGGGCGAGCCACGCAATGGTGTTCGACTTGCCCGAGCCCGCCGAGTGCATGACAAGGTAGTTGCCGCCGGATCCCTGGCGGGCGGTGTCGGCGGTGAGCTCGCGGACGGCGTGCCACTGGTGGTAGCGGGGGAAGATCAGCGGGCGCTTGCGTAGGGGAATGGTCTTGCCGTCTTTGTCTTTCTCGACGAGGTGCAGGAAGCGGCGGAACAGGTCGAGCCACGTGTCCTTGGCCCAGATCTCGCGCCACAGGTAGGAGGTGGCGTAGGTGCCGTCGGCGCTGGGCGGGTTGCCGGCGCCGCCGGAGACGCCGGGGCCTTCGGTGCCCTGGTTGAAAGGGAGGAAGCGTGTGGCGGCCTTGTCGAGCTTGGTGGTGAGGAAGACGAGGTCGGGGTCGACCGCGAAGTGAACGAGAGCGCGGCGGGCGAAGAGGAGCTCACGGGGGTCGCGGAGGCGGTATTGGTTCTTGGCGTTCTCGACGTTCTGGTTGGTGAGAGGGTTCTTGAGTTCGGCGGTGGCGACCGGGATGCCGTTGACGAGGAGGGTGAGGTCGACCGACTCAAGGGGAGTGGTGGTCGAGAAGTGGATCTGGCGGGTGACGGTGAGGCGGTTGGCCTGGTAGCGGGCGGTGGCCTCGGCGGTCATGGTGGTGGCGGGGCGGAAGTAGGCGAGGTCGATCTGGACGCCGCGGTCCTTGACGCCGTGGCGGAGGACGTCGAGGGTGCCGCGGTCGTCGAGGTCCTTGGCGAGGAGTTGGAGGAAGTGGGACTGGAAGGCGGCGAAGTTGCCGCCGGAGGAGGCGGTGAGCTTGTCGAGGGCGCGGGGTTGGGTGTCGGCGATGAAGCGGAAGAGGTCGTGAGGGTCGAGACCGAGGACGGGGTCGAAGGTGGTGGGCGAACCTTCGCGCCAGCCGGTGGAGACAAGGGAGGAGACGATGTGCTCCTCGAAGGCGGCTTCAGTGTGGGCACGGGGCGGGGTGGGCATGTGAGTTACTCGATTCCTCGGCCGGAGGCGGTGGAGACGTCGAACTGGCCGGTGACGGCGGCGGTGATGAGGGACTGGCGGCGTTCGGTGAGGAGGGTGAGTTGGCGCCGAACGGCATCTACGAGCCTGTCCACACGCTGGTTGGCGGCTCGAATGGCCTCCACGATCCTCGCTTGTTCGGCAATGGGCGGTAGAGGAATACGCAGCATCTGGAGATCCGGTACATAGATCGTCTTATGCGTCGAACCCATGGCGAGCCGTCCGAGCAGGTCTGCGCGCATCGCGCGGAGGCACCACAGCAGGTAGAACGGGTCAAGTAGCGGACCGCAGGTCCAGGTGACGAAGTCCTGGCTGGTGGCCATGTCGATGCCCATCACGGCCGAATAGCCGGCCGAGGCCGTACGACACAGCACAACAGTGCCCGCCAGGTGGATCGTGGCTGAGCTGTTCGCGAGGCCGAGCTCGCTGATCTTTTCCCGCGTCTTCTCGATGACCTCGCGGCGATCGTCACGAACCTGACTTACTTCGCCGGTGGTAATCCAAGGAACCGTGCAGTCCATCCACCACTCCGGATGCGATCGGCTAGGCGTATGACCGCTACCCATCCGGGCGAGCAAGCCTAGGCGGACCTCCTGCCAGCCTGACGGGATGCGATCGACCCACGGCAGGCTCGTGCACCGAAGTTCGGCATGGTCAGCACCAGTGACTTCAGCCCAGACCTTGCCGGCGCGCCGTTCCAAGAGCTTCGCTTCGAGCTGAATCTGCGACTGAGTGAGCCGGTCGATGCGGGCGGTTTCGGCGCCGAGGAAGTCGGCGATGCGGCGTTGTTCATCTAGCGGCGGAAGCACGATGCGGAGTCCACGCAGGAGGTCGTTGTCGATCTCCATCTGGTTCGGACGAACACCACGCGAGAGACGTGCGTACTCGGTGGTGTAAGCACCGGAGCGAAGCAGCCAGTTCAAAAACCGGGCCTCGTGCGAGTGTCGTGGCTTGAAGCAGAGGTAGTGCCCTGAGACGATGCCTCGATAGGGCGAGATCCCCACCGAGCCTTGCCACGCCTTCATACGGTTCACTACCAACCAGCCAGGTTCGATCAGCTGATAGATGTTCCGGTTTTCCGCCGTCTGGTTCGCGTTGTCATCCCGACTGCTCTTCTTGATCACTCCGTAGTCACGGTAGACGCTCAGCATCTCCTCCTCGGGATGCCCGGTGTCCTTGATGCGATCAAACATGCTCCACAAGGGCGCATTATCCCAGTGCTGCGGCCACAAACTCACTGCGTCACCTCACCGAGGAGAGTCTGGATCTCGGCTTCGAGCAACTTCAGCTCTTCGTCGATCTCGGCGATCGAGCGGGGTGGCGTATAGACATAGAAGTGCCTCGTGAAAGAGATCTCGTAGCCGACCTTGGTCTTCGTTTCGTCCACCCAGGCATCCGGGATGTGCGGTTTCACCTCACGCTCCAGGTACCCATCGATGTCTTCACCCAAGGGCACGTTCTCGTAGTCCCTCAGCTCCGAATCCGGCTCGGGCTTCCCTTTCTTGGTCTGCACCTCCCCCTCAGGATCCCGCACGGAGACCGCAGCCCAAACCAACTTCTCCACGGCCGCCGGGGGCTTGTCGACGCCCTCGACGGCGAAAACCTCGCGGAGGAGGGTGGCAAAGTCCACCTTCTTGTACAGCTTGCGGCCGACAAGGGTCCGGAGGGCCGTTAGCAGGTCATCACGGTAGGAGTACGTCGCCGTGGTCCGGTTGCTCTTCAACGCGAGCTCGAGCTCGTCGACCGCCCCAGGGGTGACCTCGAAGCGCAACTTAAGCGGCCGCTCGACGGTGATGCGGTGGTAGCCGAAGGCGTCATTCTCGAAGACCTTCACCTTGCCATGCCACTGGTGCTCGGGGTCGGCGGCGGCGGCGAGCGCGTCCTTGTACAGGTCCTGTAGCTCCTGGATCTGCTCGGCACTGACCATCTTGCGCTTGTCCCCCAGGGATTTGCGCATCTTCGTCCAGTGCTCACGGCCGTCAATGAGCATGACCTTGCCCTTGTGCTTCTGATCCTTACGGTTGGTCAGAATCCAGAAGTACGTGCTGATCCCGGTGTTGTAGAAGAGCTGGTCGGGCAACGCGACCACGGCTTCGAGAAGATCACCCTCGATGATCCAGCGGCGGATCTCCGACTCTCCCGACCCGGCCGCCCCTGTGAACAACGGTGAGCCGTTGAAGACGATCGCGATCCGGCTTCCGCCCATCGCGGCGGGGACCATCTTCGAGATCATGTGCTGCAGGAAGAGGAGGGAGCCGTCGTTGATCCGCGGGAGGCCGGCACTGAACCTCCCGTCGGGGTTCTTGGCCTCGTCCTCAACCGCCTCTTTGACCTTCTTCCACTCCACGCCGAAAGGCGGGTTGGAGAGCATGTAGTGGAACTGGTCGTTGACGCCGGTCAGGCCGTCCTGACTGAAGGAGTTGCCGAGCTTGATGCGTTCGGCGTCCTCGCCCTTGATCATCAGGTCCGAGCGGCAGATCGCCCACGACTCCGGGTTGAGCTCCTGACCGAAAACGCTCACCTTCACCTTTGGCCGGCTCTCGTGGATGAAGTCGGCTGCCGTGGTGAGCATGCCGCCGGTCCCGCAGGCCGGGTCGTAGACCGTGCGGTGGGCGTAGTCCTCCAAGCCGTCGAGGTCGGGGGCGATGAGCAAGCCCGCCATGAGCCGGATGACCTCGCGAGGGGTGAAGTGCTCGCCGGCGGTCTCGTTCGAGGCCTCGGAGAACTTCCTGATCAGTTCTTCGAAGACGTAGCCCATCTGGTGGTTGTCGACGACGTCGGGATGAAGGTCGATGTCGGCGAACCTCGCGACGACCAGGTGCAGCAGCTCGGCTTCGCGCAGCTTCTCGATCTGGACGGCGAAGCCGTAACGGTCGAAGACCTCGCGGGAGTTGTCGGAGAACTTCACGACGTAGTCGCCGAGGTTGGCGGCGGTGTCCTCGGGCGCGGCGGCAATCGAGGCGAGGGAGTGACCCGAGACATTGTAGAAGCGCTGCTCGGCGGCGGCCATGAGGGCCTTGGGGTAGTCGTCGCCGGCGGCGATGGCGGCAAGGACCTTCTTCCGGGTCGGCTCCAGGACGCATTCGAAGCGGCGCAGCGCAGTGAAAGGCAGGATCACCTTGCCGTAGTCGGCCTGCTTGTAGTCGCCACGGAGGAGGTTGGCGACCGACCAGATGAAGTTCACGAGCTCCTGGTGCTTACCGGTGTTCACAGGCGCCTTCCGTCGACGGTGAACGCCATCGCGATCGCTGAGTGCGATCTTGGTGGCGGTGCGTGTGGGCAGGGATCCATCTTGCCCCGTCGTGACCGGGATCGTCTGCACGGGTCGTGAGCTGGCGTTATGCACGATGTGGAATGGGAGCCGCAACGGGGTCGTGCGCGAGTCGCCACCGGGCGACACGCTGGCGCGCCTGACGCTAAGTCAGGGGGATCCGGGCGTGGATGATGTCATCCGGGTCGTGGACGGCGTGTTGATCGATTTAGACGGCTTGCAGACGGTATGCGCGCAGGTCGTGCAGGATCTGCGGGAGAGGGTCGTGGCGCCCGTCGCCGCCGTCGGGGAGAGTTCGGCCTCCGACGTGCCTGCCGACGCGCAGGGCAAGGCGATTGCCGCAGCGACGGAGTTGGAGAGCGTCGCGAGCGCGCTCTCCGCCGCGGCGGATGAACTCGGGCAGTACCGGGACCAGCTTTAGGGCCGATGGAGGGAGCGAGATGGCGAAGATCATCATGGCGTTGGGAAGGGGCGTGGGGCCCTGGTACGACCCGGCGAAGCCCGAGAAGAAGGAGCCGGAGTACTACGAGATCTGCCTCGGGCCCCTCGTAGGTGAGTTCAGCTTGGAGCAAGTGACTATCTGGACGGCAGCTCACGACAGCCTTGAGGAGCACAGCGAGCATCGGTTCACCCGCGCCAGCCTGGAGAGGCTCGCTCGCGAAAAATACAAGATCACGAACCCCGGGCCGAGTGTGGGAGAAGAACCACCTGCGACACATGGTCCGCCGCGACTGGACCCGGCTCGGCCCGTGGAGCCGACGGCTCCACCGACACCGCCGCCGAACACCCTCGGTGGTCGTGCTATCCCTTAATCCACAAGGGATGCACGACACCGGGGGTGCCGACGTGAACCAGTTCGCCGACTTCCACCTGAAGCGGATCAGCGACCATCTAGACGCCCACTACCGCGAACACATCGACCTGACCGACGCGGCCGCGAAGGTCGGGAACCCGAAGGACGTGTTCTACACGCGGGCGCTTGCCGCGCTCATGGTCGGCCACACCCTCGGTTGCACCCCGGCCAAAGCCGGAGGCTTCGTCGTCGACGGCTTCGACGATCAGGGACTCGACGCGATCGGCATCGCCCCTGGGCACCTCGTCGTCGTCCAGTCAAAGTGGAGCAAGAGCGGGAGCGCCAGTCTCAACAAGCCAGCCGCGCTGGCGACCGTCGAAGGCCTCAAATACCTCGTCAACGGCCAGTTCCAGCACTTCAACGAACGGGTCCAGAACCTCGCACCGCTCATCCTCCCTGTGCTCGGCGGTGTGCTGCGGATGACCGTGATAATCGTCCTCGCCGGAGACCACCCGATCGCCGCGGACGCCGAACGGCCACTCACCGAAGCCTGCGAGGGTTTCACCACCGGCCCTCAACAGGCCACGGTCAAGATCGTGCGGCTCAAAGACCTCAGTGGCATCGTCGTCGGAGGCGGCGTCGACAGCCCCGTAGATCTCCAACAGGTCACGCTGTCGGACTGGGGCGAGGTCAGCAAGCCCTACCACGCCTTCCACGGTTCGGTGGCCGCCGAGCAGGTCATGCACTGGTATGAACAGCACGGCGACCGGCTCTTCGGCCTCAACATCCGCCACTCGCTCGGCCGCACCGATGTCAACGACCGCATGCGGACCACTCTCACCGAGCGGCCGCAGGACTTCTGGTACTTCAACAACGGCATCACCATCTTGGCCGACGAAGTCGCACCCCACGCCTTCGGATCCTTCAGCAGCAGTGCCCCGAAAATCCTCGACCTGACCGGCGTCAGCGTCGTCAACGGCGCCCAGACGGTCGCGTCGGTGCACTGGGCGATGAAACAGCATCCCGACATCGCAGGGAACTCCCGTGTCCAAGTACGGGTCATCGCCGTCCCTCGCGACGAGGAGCGCTTCGCCGTGCGGCTGACACGCGCAGCCAACACCCAGAACCCGATTCAGGCCCGCGACTTCGCTTCCCAGCAGGACGAACAGGACCGGCTCGCCAAGGAGTTCTGGTACTTCGTCGATGAGAAGATCTACGTCGTCAAACGCGGCCAGACCGTCCCCGACGCCGCCGACGGCTGCACGGTGGAGGAAGCCGCGCAGGCCCTCGTCTGTGCCCACCGCGACCCCACTCTCGCCGTTCGAGCCGCAAAGAACTCTGATCTGCTGTGGGCGAAGTCCCCGGCCGGCTTCTACGACAAGCTGTTCACTCGTTCGCTGAAAGCCGAGCAGGTGTGGCGATGGGTCCTGCTGCTGCGTGCGGTCAACGCGGCCATCGACTCCCCCGAGCGACGGCTCAAGGAGAGCGCCGGCCGCCTTGCAGACCTCGGCAGGCACGTGATCGCGCACATCGTCATGCGCCGCCTCGGCGCCCCACGCATCAAAGACCCGTACTGCGACTGGGAGACCGAGATCGTCGCGAAAGCCGCCGACGACGTCGCCGCGGTTGTTCCGCAGCTCATCACCGCCGTCCTGAACCGCTATGGCGATGGTGGCTACCTCAAGACAGCAGTGCAGAACGAAGATCGTGCCGCCGCCGTCGTGGCCGACGTTCTCGCCGGCGTCGAGGTCGACGAGCAGGACCTCACCAGCAAGGGCCTGCTGTATCGTACCCGCGCCCAAAAGGGCAAACGGCGTCGCGATTCGGTCGCCATCCTCATCGACCGCGCGGTCATCGCCGACGGCACGCCCTTGGAGTTCCGCCCCCGTACCGGCCGCGAGCGCATCGCGCTGCGTGATTGGCTGACCGCCGATCCCCGCCGAGCCCGCGCAACCTGGAAGAACAACCGGACGGCTCCGATCGTGTGGGCCTACGACGACGTGGCCTACTCCCCCAGCGCACTGGCCATGCTGATCCTGAAGTTCGCGGGAATGGAGAACCGGCCCAAGGCCGTCCAGGGTCCCGTCTACTGGATCCTGCGGGAGCAGGGCTCCCTGGCGACCTATGCCAACTGGCTGAACGACACGGAGACGGACCCGGAAACGGATTTGGAGTGACGCGGACACGAGCCTGCGGCGCTGGCACAGCCGCAGCGGGCCTTCGCCAGATGCCGCGGGTCGCGGCAGGCACGCGGCATCGCGGGCGCGGACCTAGGGCGTGTCGGCAAAGGTGGGTAGCCATTGGTGGATGGTGGCGAGGGTGATTGCTGCCTGGTAGGACTGGTGGGTTTTGTCGTACCTGGTGGCGATGCCGCGCCATTGCTTCAACCGGTTGAAGCAGCGTTCGACGACGTTGCGTTTCTTGTAGAGCTGCTGGTCGAAGGCTGGCGGCCTGCCTCCGCGGCTGCCTCGGCGGGCGCGGTTGGTCTTGTGGTCGGCGCGTTCGGGGATCGTGCAGGAGATGCCGCGTCTGCGCAGGTGGGTGCGGATCGCTTGGGTGGAGTAGCCCTTGTCGGCGATGACGTGGTCGGGCCGGGTGCGTGGCCGCCCCGGGCCGATGCGGGCGATGCTGACCGAGTCCATGACCTGTTCGAAGCGGGTGCAGTCATTGACGTTGCCCGCCGAGAGCACAAAGGACAGGACACGCCCGTTCCCATCGGCGGCGAGGTGGATCTTCGTGGTTAATCCACCACGGGATCGTCCGATGGCGTGAACCGATTCGCCCGAATCACCACGCCCCCTTTAGCGCCAGCAGCGTGCTGATGAGCACGCGTGATCGTCGAATCGATCGAGACGAGCCAGTCGAGGTCACCACGCGCATCAGCCCGGGCCTGCAACCCCGCAAGCAGCCGCTGAAACGTCCCATCCAACGCCCACCTGCGAAAACGCGCATAGACACTCCGCCAGGGACCATAACGATCAGGGACATCCCGCCACGGAGCACACGAACGGATCTTCCACACGATCCCGTTCAACACCCGCCGATCATCAAGACGAGGCCGACCACCCTGCATCACCGGCGGCAACAGCCCGGCCAGCACATCCCACTCAGCATCCGACAACTCATACCGACGAATCACCCACCCATCATCCCACCCCTTTGCAAACACCCCCTAGGTCGTGCGAGCCCAGCCGGGGCGACCGAGGTCACCCCGGCGTGACGCCGTTATCCGCAGTGAACGTTGTAGCGGTGGCCGGCGGCGATCTCGCCGTTGGGGAACTCGACGATGCCCTCGACGTTGATGCAGCGCCCGGACATGTTGATGCCCGAGGGCGTGTAGACCGGGCCCGCGTAGTACTTGTAGTCGCGGTCGTCCTGGTCGTAGCGGTCGTAGTAGCCGTTGGCCCAGATGAGGATGCCCTTGCGGGCTCCTGAGCCGTAGGTCTTGCCTGTCCCGTTGAGCACGGCGCAGTTGCGCTGGGCCGACGAGGACCAGTAGACGTCGATGTAGGCGCCGGTGCCCTGCGAGCCGCTGTTGACGGCGTAGTGGCCGATGTGGCTGTAGGACGATCCGCAGGGACCGACCGCCGCGGCGGGGGTGGCGGTGACGACCGTGGCCGTCAGGGCGCCGAAGGCCACGACGACGGAGATGGCGGCACGGCGAAAGGCCGCGCGAAACGGAGTCTTCATGGGGCGGGCTCTCCGGGTTTTCGAGGGTGGAACGTGCGATGGGGCGAAGATCGACAGGGATGCTAGCCCATGAAAACGGCCCGTCCACATCGGACCGGCGGGCTCCCCGAGGCCACCGCGCGGGCCTGCGAGAGGTCTGGAAAATGGCCGGAACGGGTATGGGGTTCCACGGACCTGTTCCCGACCAAGGAGAGCCGCAAGGTGTTCGCCGGTTTCGCCCTAGACCACATCGACGTCGGTGACGTCGTCCTGCGCGTCCGCCACGGCGGCGAAGGACCGCCCGTGCTGCTTCTGCACGGTCACCCGCGCACCCACGCCACCTGGCACGCCGTCGCCGAACGCCTCGCCGAGCACCACACGGTCGTCTGCCCCGACATGCGCGGCTACGGCGGCTCGTCGAAGCCCAAGCCGGTCCGCGACCACTCCGCGCACTCCAAGCGGGCCGTCGCCGCCGACTGCCTCGCCCTGATGAACACGCTCGGGTTCGAGCGCTTCGCCGTCGTCGGCCACGACCGGGGCAGCCTCGCCGCACTACGGCTCGCCCTCGACCACCCCACGGCGGTGACGGCGCTGACCGTCGGCGACTCGATCCCCGTCAGCGAGCACCTCGTGCGCTGCGACGAGACCTTCGCGCGCAAGTGGTGGCACTGGTTCTTCTTCGCCCAGCCCGACAAACCCGAGCGGGCCATCCTCGCCGACCCGGCCGCCTGGTACGGCGGGACGCCCGAGCACATGGGCCCGGAGGCCTGGGAGGACTACCAGCGCGCGATCGCCGACCCCGACACCGTGCGCGGGATGCTGGAGGACTACCGGGCCGGACTGACCGTCGACCGCGACCACGAGGAGGCCGACCGCCGCGCGGGACGTCGCGTCGAGTGCCCGGTGATGGTGATGTGGTCGACCCGCGACGACCTGAAGGAGCTCTACCCCGACCTGGAGGGGATCTGGCGGGGGTGGACCACCGGGAAGCCGCGCATGGTCCCCATCGAGAGCGGCCACCACATGGCCGAGGAGGCGCCGGGCGAGGTCGCCGATGCGCTGCGGGGGTTCCTGGCGGACGTGGGGGTGCGGGGGTAGGACTGAGGGGCGCCGTCCCCTGGGGGCGGCGCCGGGCATCAGCAGGACCTCAGCGAGATGGTGCGCTTGAAGAGGTGGATCTCGGTGGTGGGGTTGGCCTGGAGGCACCCGCCGGACTTGTCGCGCACGCTCGCGAAGGCGTACAGCGTCGAGCTGGAGTCCCGATCAAGCCACACCTTGCCGTCGCCCCCGGACTTGGGCCGGTAGTACACCAGGGCTCCGTCCGCGCCGTAAAGCCGGTCGTCGGCCGCTCCCCAAGTGTTGTCACCGACCCGGCCGTCCCCGGCGAGGCCGAAGTCGCGCTGCCACTGAACCGTGGCGGTGTGCGTCCGGTCGCCGAACTCACCGTCGACGGAGCCGGCCGACAGCAGGCCCTCGGCGGCGAGGATCGACTGCCACAGGATGACCAGGTCGGTGTTGCCGCTGTTCGAGCAGCCGCGGCAGATCTCGCCCATCTCGTCGGCGTGATCGCCGAAGTCGTCGGTCAGCACTCCGGCTCCGTCGACGATCGTCGTCGACGTGACGCCCACACCGCCGGCTGCCGCCGCTGTGCCGGTGAACCCGCCGATCGTCGTGGCCGCGACTGCGGCGAGGGCGATGGCCCTGGCAAGAATTGTGCGCATGTGCTCCCCTTGTCCATCGGAGCCGGACCGACCGGCTCGTCTGGGCAGAGGCTGACCGCCCGCGCCACGTTTTCGCCACAACCCCGCCACATCCGCGGCCGAGCGGCAGGTCAGCCGAAGATCACCCGGTGCGCCTCCCGCAGCGCGTCCACCGCATCGGCGGCCGTGGCGGCGTCGGGGCCGGCGGTCTCCAGGTCGGCGGCGACGACGCGGAGCTGGTCGGGGAGGGCGTAGTCGTTGCCGAGCCTCGGCACGGTCCGGCGGGGCCGCTCCTCCAGCTCGGCACACAGATCGGCGAGGTGCTGTACGAGCTCGTACAGCACCTCGCCTCTGGTGTTCGTTCCCGAGACCGGGCTCGCGGAGCGCCAGCGGGCCGGGCCCCAGCCCGCGACCTGTCCGGCGATGCGCTCGGCGAGGACGCCGACGGTCTCGGTCATGCCTAACGCCGCAGGTAGGACAGCAGCTTCAGGATCTGCCAGTACAGGAAGATCAGCCCGGCGAGCATGCCGAAGGCGGCCGCCCACGCGTACTTCTTCGGGGCGCCGGTGCGCACGCCCATCTCGACCATGTCGAAGTCGAGGACGAAGGTCATGGCCGCGACGATGATGCACACGACCGTGAAGCCGATCGCCAGGAGGCCGGCCTTCTCGTTGAGGTCGTAGCTGCTCAGGCCGATGTTGACGCCGAAGAGGTAGAGCACGAAGTTGATCAGGCTCAGCGCCATGATGCCGACGACCGCGCCGATGGTGATCTTCTTGAAGCGCGGGGTCGCGCGGATGACGCGCGACTTGTAGAGCAGGGCCATCGTCGCGAAGACGCCGAAGGTGCCCAGCACGGCCTGGATCACGATGCCGGGGAACTTCGCCTCGAACAGCGCGCTCACCGCGCCGAGCAGGAGTCCCTGCGCGACCGCGTAGGTGATGATCAGGGCCGGGTTGGTGATCGTGGTGAACCAGGAGGCGAGAATGACGCCCAGCCCGACGATCGAGCCGATGGCGATCAGCACCGGCACGACACTGGGGGCGATGGTCCACATGTTCCAGGCGACCGCACCGGAGACACCGGTGAGGGCGATCAGTCCGATGGTGCGGATGACGACGTCGTCGAGCGTCATGGGCGTGACGCGAGGGGCGTTCACCATGTGCCCGTACTCGGGGGCGGGCGCCTGCTGACGGGCGCCCTGTACCCACCGGTTAAGCGCGGGGTTCGAGCTGCGCACAACTTCCTCCTGTGGTCGAACGTCAGCACAAGAGTAGAGCGCGGAAACGACAAAGCGGTAACGATCCACGCCGACGGCGACGCAGGCGCAGGTCACGGCCCTGGCCCCGCGGCGGACGTGGGCGCCGACACGTTCATCGACCGAAACGCACGGCCATTGCGGCCAAGCGGCCGAAGAGAGCACCGCGGATTCCCTTTCACTGAAAAAGTGACCGGCGCCCCACTCACGACTCCGCCCCACTCGCGAAAGCCGTCCCGCGTTCTCCCCGGGGCCATTCCCTCGCCACCGAAGCGACCCGCAACCGCCTTCGGCGTTCGGCCGCCCGAAGGTGACCTTGCCCCGAGAATCCCCTGGCCAGCCTCCCGGAGATCATGACCGGCGATGACTTGACCCCTTACGAAGGCTTTGACCGATATCAATGGCCGATCGGCGAGACGATCTTCTCCGGTCGGCATAAAAATCTTGACCGGTCGGCGGAACCGCCCTCCCCGGGGCTTCGTCCAAGATGAACACCGATGGCTCCGGTGCCGGAGACGCGAAAAGAGCCGACAGTCCAGAAAGGACGATCGGCTCGAAACGCGGTGCCCGGGGAGGGACTCGAACCCTCACGCCTCGCGGCAACTGCTTTTAAGGCAGTTGTGTCTCCCGTTCCACCACCCGGGCGTAGAAGACACGGTAGCGGTGACATGGCTCTCAGCGCTCCCCTGAAATAAGCCGTATAGAACGCTTATCCGGCAAAGGGTTCGTAACTTTTTTGCCGGTGTCGCGAAGTGACGGCCGCCTCGCGCGGTTAAGGTGCCGTTGTGGCAACGATCCCCCGGTGGCGGCGCCACCTCTCCCGCCGGATCACCACCGATCTGACCGCGGCCGCGAGTTTCCTCGCCCTCGCCGTCTACATCGGACACCGGCTTCTCGCCGCCCCCAACGGCCGCCTGCTCGCCCGCAACTGGCAGGACCAGGTCCTCATCGAGTGGTTCCTCGGCTACGGCAGCCGCGTCTGGCTCGGCGACTTCGACCTGGTCACCGAGCGCCTGAACTCCCCCGACGGCGTGAACCTGATGTCGAACGCCTCCCACATCGCCCACGCCGTCCTGCTCGCCCCCGTCACCTGGCTCTGGGGCGCCCCGACCAGCTTCGCCGTCGCCCTCGTCGGCAACCTCGCCGCGACCGCGATGTGCTGGTACCTGCTGTTCTCCCGCGAACTCGTCGTCTCGCGGATCGCCGCCTGGACCGGCGGACTGTTCGCCGGCTTCGCGCCGGGCATGATCTCCCAGTCCCAGTCGCACCTGCACATCTCGGCCGGCTGGCTGGTCCCGCTGCTGGTCTGGTGCGTCATCAAGCTCTGGCGCGACGAGCGGCCCGTCCGCTGGGGCGCGCTGCTCGGCGTGCTCGCCGCGGTGCAGCTGTTCCTCGGCGAGGAGGTGCTGTTCTTCGCGGTCGCCGCGACCTTCCTGTTCGCCCTGGTCTGGGCCGCGCAGAACTTCCGCGCCTTCAAGGAGCGCGCGATCGGACTGGGCCTGGGCCTGTGCACGGCCGCCTTCGTGGCGCTCGCGATCGTGCTCTACCCGCTGGCCGTCCAGTTCACCGGGCGCCAGCACCTCAACAACGCCCCCTTCGCCGCCGAGTACTTCAGCGCCGACCTGCTCTCCTGGATCGCCTACTCCCCGCTGACCGTCGGGGGCGGCGCGACCGACGTCAAGCCCATCGCGCCCAACCACACCGAGCTCAACACCTTCCTCGGCCCGGTGCTGATCCTCGTCTCCGTCGCCGCGATCGTCTTCCTCTGGCGACGCAGACCCGTCGTGCGGCCCCTGGCCCTGGTCATCGCCGTCATGTTCGCGCTGTCGCTCGGACCGGAGATCCTCATCGGCGGCGCGCACACGGGAATTCCCGGCCCCTACACCCTCATCGCCGACATGCCCGTCATCGACGCGGCCCTCCCAACGCGGTACGCGCTCATCATCCTGCCGCCCATCGGCGCCCTTCTCGCGCTCCTCATCGACGCCGCGAAGCCGCGCGGGCTGCTCACCTCACTGCGGCTACAGCTCGCCGGCATGCCCGGCGACAAACTCCTCGTCGCGCGGTGGACGGTCCTGGTCGTCGTGGTCATCGCCCTGGCCCCGCTGCTCCCCCGCTCACTGCCGACCGCCCCGCGCAGCGACATCCCCGAGTTCATCACCAGCGGCCAGTGGCGCGACTGCGTCCCGCCCGGCGGCGTCCTGGTGCCCGTCCCTCCCCCGACCCCGGGCAACCCGAACACCATGCGCTGGCCGACCTACGCCAACGGCGCCTTCGGCGTCCCCGAGGGCTTCTTCCTCGGCCCCTACGGCAAGGACGGCACCACCTCGATGGGCACGTGGTCGCGCGGGACGGCGAGGATCTGGCGGGAGGTGTGGGAGACCGCCGCGATCCCCGAGATCACCGAGGAGCAGATCGCCGCGACCCGCGAGGACCTGGCCGCCTGGAAGGCCGACTGCGTCGTGATCCCCGACTACGGCAGGCAGGCCGAACTCGTCCAGGTCACCACGGCGCTCCTGGGGCCGGGCGAGGCGATCGGCGACGTGTGGATCTGGCGGGTGCCGCGCGACTGAAGCCGCGCGGGCACCCTGCCGGTCCTAAGGCTTGCCGGCCTCGCTGAACGGGTCGTGCGGGGCGTGCAGCTCGCCGAGCTGCACGATCTCGCGCTTGGTGAGCAGCGCCAGCGTCCAGTCGGCGACCACGCGCACCTTGCGCCCGAAGCCCGGCACCCGCATCAGGTGGTACGAGCGGTGCAGGAACCACGCGACGATGCCCTTGGCCTTGATGCCGTAGACGTGCGCGACGCCCTTGTGCAGGCCGAGGCTGGCCACCGAGCCGGCGTACTTGTGCCGGTACTCGACGGGAGCCCCGCCGCGCACGGCGGCGACCAGGTTCCCCGCCAGCCGGACGGCCTGCCGCACGGCGTGCTGCGCGCTGGGCGAGCAGAACGCGCCCGGCTCGCCGGTCAGGTCGGGGACCTGCGCGCTGTCGCCGGCGCCCCACGCGCCTTCGAGGACGTTGCCGTCCTCGTCGGCGACCTGGAGCGTCGGCAGACAGATGACATGGCCCTTCGGCCCGATCGGCAGGTCGCTCTGCCGGACCATCGGGTTGGGCTTGACGCCCGCGGTCCACACGATGGTGTCGGCGTCGAACTCGGTGCCGTCGGAGAGCACGACGTGCTTGTCCTCGCAGGACTTCAGCAGCGTGTTGAGACGGATGTCGAGCCCGCGCTTGATGAGCTGCTGGACGGTGTAGACGCCCATGTCCGGCCCCACCTCGGGCAGGATCTTCTGGCTCGCCTCGACCAGCACCCACCGGGTCTGGTCCATCTCCAGCTCGGGGTAGTACTTGATGGCGTCGCGGACCATGTCCTCCAGCTCCGCGAGCGCCTCGATCCCGGCGAAGCCGCCGCCGACGAACACGAAGGACAGCGCCCTGCGGCGGACGTGCTCGTCGGTCGTGGTCGCGGCGATGTCCAGGCGGGACAGGACGTGGTTGCGCAGGTAGATGGCCTCGCCCATGGTCTTGAAGCCGATGGCGTGCTCGGCGAGCCCGGGGATGGGGAGTGTGCGCGAGACCGAGCCGGGGGCCACGACGATGTGGTCGTATTCGACGCGCCTGGGCGGGCCGACGATCGGCTGTACGGTGACGGTGCGCTCGGCGTGATCGATGCGGGTGACCAGGCCGGCGAGGATCGTGCACTTCTTGAGGTTGCGGCGCAGGGAGATCACGCCGTGCCGCGGGGAGATGTTCCCGGCGGCGGCCTCGGGCAGGAACGGCTGGTAGGTCATGTGCTGGTTGGGGTCGACGACGACCACTTCCACCGCGCCTTTGCGGATCTCGTTGCGGAGTTTGCGGCTCAGGCGCTCGGCAACGTAGAAGCCCACGTGTCCGGCGCCGATGATGAGAATCCTCTTGCGGTCCACCTGGCCATCATTGCGCCGTTGGGAACCCGCTGGTAGGGATTCCCAGCCACATCACAGTTTTCTGTGCAGCAGCCAGGCGAGGGTCAGGCACAGACCGACCACGGCGGCCAGTCCGGCGAGTCCGTAGGCGATGGCGCTGGTGCGCCCGAAGAGGCCCGGCAGGAGCCCTGCCAGCACCGACGCGGCCGCCGCGGCGAGCAGGACGACGCCGGTGCGCCGGCCGAGTCCGGCCAGGACCTCGGGTGTGACGTAGGTGTCGGTGCGCATCGTCACGGCCTGGGCGGTGACCACATGGTGGATGTAGAGCAGCGCGCCGAGCAGGAACGCCAGCGCGTAATGCTGCTCGCCGGCCAGGGCCCACACGACCACGGAAATGGCGATGAGGACGGTCGACCAGGCCTTCGTGGGCCGCAGCGCGGGCATCACCGGGAGCAGGAGGCCGAAGGCGGCGGCGCGCCAGCCGATGACGGGGGCGGCGGCGATGGTGAAGGCGAGCAGGCCGGTCACGTAGACGCCGAAGCGGACGGCGATCGCGCCGGGCTGGACGCGCTCGACCCACGCCTGGGCCTGGCGGTAGCGCAGGGTCACGCGGGAAAGGTCGGCCATCTAGATCACCGCCTTCGCGGCGCCCGACATCCTGGTGACGTCGCGCAGGACCTGGTCGAGGCTGCCGGTGCCGCTCCAGGCGACGACCGGGACGCCGTGCTCGCGGAGTTCGCCGACGGCGTTCTCGCGTTCGAGGCGCCACAGGCGCTCCGAGGCGGGCGTCCAGGGGCTGTCGTGGACCGGGCGCACGTGCGCGGGGAGCGTGTCGACGGCGACGAGGAAGCGGCCCGAGCGGGCGAGGCCGGCGAGCGCGGAGACGCTGTTCTCGTCGAGGAGGGGCGTGAACATGACGATGAGGGCGTTGGTGGGCAGCCCGCCGGTGCGCAGCAGGCGCGCCTCGCGGGTGATGCCGTCGGCGACGCGGACGCCGAGGAGCCATTCGAGGACCGAGAGGTAGTGGCGGCGTCCGGTGCCCGCCCGCAGGCGGCGCACGCGGGGGCCGAACTCGACGCACGAGACGCGGTCGCCGCGGTGCAGGTAGTGCTCGGCGATGGCGGCGGTGGCGCGGACGGTGGTGTCGAGGACGCTGGGCTGCCCGTCGACGCCGCCGGATTCGCCCGCGTCGGTGCCGAGGTCGAGGAGCAGGACGACGTCGGCGTCGCGGTCGGAGAGGGTGTGGTTGACGTAGAGCCCGCGGGCCCGCAGGGACACGCGCCAGTCGATGCGGCGGAGGCGGTCGCCGGGCTGGTAGGGGCGGACCCCGGCCAGTTCGCCGCCCTCGCCGGGGCGGCGGGAGCGGTGGGTGCCGCCGAGCCCGGAGGCGCGGGGCATGGCCTCGTCGGCGTCGAAGGGGTCGCTGATCGGGTAGGTCCGCAGGCGTTGCCCGGGGGCGCTGGCGGTCTCGCAGTGGAAGAGGTTGTCGCAGGCGAAGGCGTCGGCGCGCAGGGGTCCGACGGCGTGCGAGCCCCACCGCAGGGTGCGTCCCGAGATGGTGACCGAGGTCCCCGCCTTGCCGCCGACGGTGGCGGCGTAGGTGCCGTGGCCCTCGTTGAGGGTGATCCAGGGCGAGAATCCCGCCCGCAGGACGACGGTGCTCAGCGGCAGCTCGTCGCGGTTGGTGACGCGCAGGCCGGCGAGTAGTTCACCGCCCTCGGCGCCGACGTCGCTGCTCAGGGCGAGGGAGACCGTCGGGACGGCCTTGGGCCTCGACCGCAGCGCGAGCGCGGTGCCGATGATGAACGGCAGCGCGATGATGACCAGGTCCACGCGTCCCAGGAGGACGCCGAGCGCCGAGGCGAGCCCGATGACCACGGCGGCGCGGACGAGCGCGCGGGTCGGCTGCCAGCCGCGGTCGGCCTCGGCGGCGGGCATGGTGGCGCGGCGCCGGGCGACGAAGTCGTCGGCGGCGCTGTCGACTCCCCGGACAGGTCCGGTCATCGCGGGTTCTGGAACTTGTAGACCGGGCTGTCGGGGTCGACGCCGGGCCGGGCGGGCTGCCGGCCGCCGGGCATCGCCGAGTAGGTCGGCAGCTGCTCGGAGGCCGGGACGGGCGTGGTCTCGCAGATCTCGGCGACGATCTGGGCGGGGTCGACCCGGCGCAGCCACATCTCCGGCTTGAGCGAGATGCGGTGGGTCAGGGCCGCCCCGGCGACGCCCTTGACGTCCTCGGGGATGACGTACCCGCGTCCCGACAGGACCGCACGGGCGCGGGCGGCCAGGAGCAGCGCGAGCGATCCGCGCGGGGAGGCGCCGACCTGGACCATCGAGTGGCTGCGGGTCGCGGCGACGATGTTGACGATGTAGCGGCCGATGGAGTCCTCGACGGCGACGCTCTCCAGCGCGGCCTGCATCGCCACGAGCGTGGAGGCGTCGACGACCTGCTCCAGGAAGGCCTCCTCCTTGCGGCGGGCGATGCGCCGCTGGAGCACGATCCACTCCTCCTCGGGGGTGGGGTAGCCGAAGGAGACGCGGAGGAGGAAGCGGTCGAGCTGCGCCTCGGGCAGGGGGTAGGTGCCCTCGTACTCGATGGGGTTGGCGGTCGCCAGGACGTGGAAGGGCGCGTCGAGTGTGTAGGTGGTGCCCTCGACGCTGACCTGCTTCTCCTGCATCGCCTCCAGCAGCGCCGCCTGCGTCTTCGGGGGCGTGCGGTTGATCTCGTCGGCGAGCATGAGGTTGGTGAACACCGGCCCGGCCCGGAAGCTGAACTCGCCGTTCTTCTGGTCGTAGAGGAACGAGCCGGTCAGGTCGGCCGGGAGCAGGTCGGGGGTGAACTGGACCCGGCGGAACTCGATGCCCAGCGTCTGCGCGAAGCAGCGCGCGGTGAGCGTCTTGGCCAGGCCCGGGAAGTCTTCGAGGAGAACGTGCCCGCCGGCGAGGATGCCGGCCAGGACCAGTTCGAGGGCGTCGCGCTTGCCGACGATGACGGTGCCCACCTGGTCGAGGACGCGCTCGGCGTGCTCGCTGACCTCGCTGAGCGACAGTGCCGGGGTCGGCTGTGCTTCGGTGGCCTCGGTCGTCATCAGATCTCCTCAATGCGTGCGATGTACCAGTCGAGTTGCGCCGGTGTGGGGGTCGCGGCGAGCGGGCGGTAGAGGAACTGCCAGAGCTCGCGGCCCATGAGCGACGACGCCCGCGTGGGGCTGGTCGTCATGGTGACGCCGTGCCGCTGGCGGAGCCGTTCGTCGACGACCTCGCGCAGCTTGACGAGGACGGCGCGCTCGAAGCGCTCGGGGTCGCCGCTCGCCCACGACATGCGGTTCTCCCAGCGGCCGACGTCGGCGAAGGGCCGGCGGGCGACCAGGACGCTCGGGTCGGACAGGCGCGGCGCGGCGGGGATCTCGGCGTCGCGCGGGGAGCGCACGGCGCGGATCACCCGTCGCAGGATCAAGACGAGGAGGAGGGTGCCGAACACGTACCAGACGCCGAGGTCCTTGCCGGCGAACTTGGAGACGCCCTGGATCAGCGCGGTGCCCGCGGCGGCGAGCACGAGGGTCCAGAAGGCCCACAGGGCGTGGGTCTTGGCGCCGGTGGCCTTGCTCATGCGACGGCCTCGGTCTCGCGCTCGGCGGTCTCGCGGGCCTCACGTGCCTGACGGGCGGCCTCGGCGAGCTGGGCGTCGATCTCGATGAGGGCCTGGCGGGCGTCGGAGCGCAGTTGCTCGGTGACCTCGTCGGGGGCGTAGCGGGCCTGGCGGTAGGAGTTGGTGAGGAGGGCCAGTGCCTGGTCGTTGACGTTGTGGGCGGCGAGGAGGCGGGTGACGAGGTCGCCGGGCGTCTCGGACTCGGCGCGGGCGGTGCCGGCCTTCGCGGCGGCGCGCTCCAGGCTCAGCCAGCAGGCGATGACGGCCTTGCGGGGGTCGTCGCCGGCGTCGATGTCGGCGAGTCCGGCGCGGACGGCCTCGCGGACCTCCTCGGCGCCGGGTTCCTCCTCGACACCGGGGTCGGAGAAGTCGACGGGCGTGATCTCGCGGTACCGGCGCTGGGTCAGGTAGTGGCGCAGGAGCATGTAGATGACGACGGCGAGGATGCCGAACACGAAGGTGAGCAGGACTCCGCCCAGGACCAGCAGGAACGGGTGGACGCCGTCCTCGGCGGCCCCGCCGCCGTCCGGGTCGGGCGGAGGGACCTCGCGGGTCTCCTCCTCCTCGGTGGGCTGCTGGGAGATGTCGAGGATCTCGTCGAGGCGGGGGACGTCGACGTCGGCGGCCTTCAGGTCGACGATCGAGGCGGCTCCCGCGATGAGCATGACCAGCGCGGCGATCACGAGCAGCGGCGCCCACCTGCGCAGCTGTGCCATACCGCCTCCCGTCAACCCTCGTCCGACCCCAGTACCGGGCGCGGGCTCACCAAAGGAGAACAATCCGGGGTGAGCCGCGTCAAGAGGCCCTTGACAGCTGTGACCGAACTGTGCCAAGGGGTGTCCTCATTGTCGCCTATGGCGCCGACGGGCGCTGTCCCGTGCGGGGGGATGCCGGAAGGGCGGCTGAGGTCGCGCGGACTGCTATCCACAATGGATGGACGAGGGACCGGCGGCCGTGAAAGCCGAGCCCGCCGGTGCGGGTGCCCGCCGCTCGCGGCGACGGGCACCCGCGCCTCACGCGGCGATCTCGACGGCCTCCCGCACCTCCAGGCGCGGGTAGACGGGCGCGGCGGGCGCGACCGACGGGCCCTCGCCGCATTGCTCGACGACGCGCGCGGCGAGTCCGGGAACGAAAGGCGCCAGCTCCGCGCCGAGGGCACGGCAGGCGCCGACGAGCAGTGAAAGGACGGTGTCGAGGCGGACGCCGTCGACGAGGGAGCCGCCCTTCTCCCCCTTGGCGAGGTCCCAGGGCCGGTTGGTCTCGACGAAGCGGTTGGCCGCGTCGACCGCGCGCACGATCGCGCCGGTCGCGGCGCGGAAGTCGAAGTCGGCGACAGCGGCGTCCACGGCGGCCGGCAGAGCGTCGAAGACCTCCGCGAAGGCCCTGTCGTCGGCGTCGACGAGCGTGTCCGGCGCGACGACGGCACCGCCCCGGTAGCGCCAGATCATGCTCACTACCCGGTTGACGAGATTCCCGAGCCCGTTGGCGAGGTCCTCGTTGGCGCGGGTGACCAGCCGCTCGACGGTGAAGTCGGCGTCCCCCACCCGCGGCACCTCCCGCAACAGCCACCAGCGCAGCGCGTCGGCACCATAGGTCTCGGCCAGCGCCACCGGGTCGACGGCGTTGCCGAGCGACTTGCCGATCTTGCGGCCGTCGACGGTCACGTAGTCGTGGACGAAGATGTCGCTGGGCAGGCGCACGCCCGCCGACAGCAGCATCGCCGGCCAGTACACCGCGTGGAAGCGGATGATCCCCTTCCCGATGACGTGCACCCGCCGGTCCCCGCCGGTCCACCAGCGGTCGAAGTCGGGTGTGCGGTCGTCGTCGGAGCCGTAGCCCAGGGCGGTGATGTAGTTGCCCAGGGCGTCGTACCAGACGTAGACGACCTGCTCGGGATCCCCGGGGACCGGCACACCCCACCCGTGCGCGCGCGTCCGCGAGCGCGAGATGGAGAAGTCGTGCAACCCGCCGTCGATGAGGGACAGGACCTCGTTGCGCCGCGACTCGGGCTCGACGCGCAACTCGCCGGAGGTGATGAGCTCCTTGAGCCGGTCGCCGTAGCGGGAGAGGCGGAAGAACCAGTTCTCCTCGGAGATCAGCTGGGGTTCGGTGCCGTGCTCGGGACACAGGCCGTCGGCGAGGTCACCGGGGGCGTAGAACTGCTCGCAGCCGACGCAGTAGCGGCCCTCGTAGTGCTTCTTGTAGAGGTCGCCGGACTGCTCGCAGGCCCGCCAGAGCCGCTCGACACCGGGCCGATGGCGCGGGTCGGAGCTGGTGCGGATGAAGTCGTCGAAGCTGAGGTCGAGTGGGGCTTTGAGGCCTTCGAACAGGGCGGCGTTGCGGGCGACGAGGTCCTCGACCGAAATGCCCTCCGCGGCGGCGGCCTTGACGTTCTTGAGGGAGTTGTCATCGGTGCCGGTGAGGAAGCGGACGGGCTCACCCCGCCCGCGCTTGTGGCGGGCGAGGGCGTCGGCCTGAACGATTTCGAGGGTGAAACCGATGTGCGGCGCCGAGTTGACGTACGGGATCGCGGTGGTGAGGTAGAAGGTCACGAGCGGGTCCTCCGACTGAGGTGACGGGGCCGCCGAACTCGTGCGAAGGCCCCGGAAGGGGGCCTGGTGGTATGCGAACGGCCGCCCCTAGAAGGGGCGCATCATTCGGGTGCCGGTACGCATGGGGCCATGATAGCGGAGGGTGCCGTGGATGAAGCGACTTGCGGGCGGTATCGGCGGCTATGACCACGCGCGGGCGGAGGCGGGGGAAGAGAAGGGCCATTATTAACGCGAACTCCGGCCCTCTCTCCCCTTCCGTCCAGCACCCTCGGGCGGCTACTTCGTCTCGTTCGGGTGGCTCGTGTGCACCTGCTCAAGGAATACCGTGTGCTCGTCGACGTAGAACCAGACGCGCGCGGTGCCCTTCATCGTCGGCTTGTGCTGCCAACGCTCATGGTTCTTCCCACTACGCTGGATCTCGCCGAGCTCACCCTTTAGGCGGTAGTTCGTCGGCGTCGTGGACAGCGGCGTGCGCGTGAGAAAGTCCCAGGCGTCGCTCATGGAGTTGCGGATCGTCGCCACGAGGTCCCGCCAGCCCTTCTGTGCGTCCGTGGTGGCGAAGCGGATCTCATACTCGACCTTCTTTGGAGGCCTCGGGACGAGCTCGCCTTTCTTGGCGGCCACGCTCAGGGACGCCCAACGGCCACGGCGGCATCCTCTTCGTCGAGCCACTCAAGGTCGGCGGCGCCCAGGCCTGCCGCGACGGCGGTTGCCGTCTCCTTCCAGGACGTCAGCTCGGCAATCGCCAGGTGCGGCTGATCGGTCGAGAACGACGCGCGCGCGGCATCGACGAGATCCTGGGCGCAGGTCTCGCGGTCGACGGGGGAGAGCGCCAGCATCCACGGGAAGGCCTTCGCCATGCGCTCGGCGAGCGTGCCCGCATCATCCAGGGTTACGGTAATCAGCTGCGCGGCGAAGTTCAGCAGGCCCGCGCGTCCTTCGGCCTCGCGTTGCGACATCAAGACCAGCGGCGCGCCGTCTCGGCGGGTCACCGTGACAGGGTGGTCCTCGGCCTCAGCAAAGACCTCGGCCGAGCGTTTGCTCAGGTCCGAGGAACGTCGCGTGGCGGCAGGGAGGCCGGCTGTGATGGTCATGGACCCATTGTATTCGGAACATGTTCGGAAGTCCAGCGAAGGCCGGCCTGACACCTGCGTCAGTGCTCTCTGAGGGCGAGCCACAACGCCGCCAAGGCGGGAGAAGAATCTCGCCGACCACTGGTACAACGAGCGGAAGCCCGCCCCACGGCAACGCACAGAGCGAAACCGACGCGTCAGACGGGTCCAGGGGCGGAGCCCCGGCAGGGTCGGGGACGGAGTCTCGGTGGGGATCTGGAGGCGAAGCCCTCCAGCGGGGGTGCTGGGGGCGGAGCCACCCAGCCGGGTCGTGACGCGAGGGACCTCCCGCAGCGCCCAACGGACGCAGAAGGCGCGGAAAGCGCGAAGCGGGCAGCGAAAGCGGCGTGAGGCATGAACACCTCGCCCGGCAACGCCCCAGCGCCGCCCCAAGCCCGCACAAGCGAACCTGAGACGGCGCCGAACCCACCCGCCGGGCACCGCACCACCGCGACCCCGGCCAGAGGGGGGCCTGGGGTGGAGACGGAGTCTCCCCCCAGACGCGCGCGAAGCGAGCAGAGACACAGCAAGCAGAGCTACCGCATCCCGAACGCCCGGATCACCTCCTGCGACACCGCATTCCCCGCGTCGTCGTGCGCCGTCGCGCGCAGGGACACGTACTTCGAGGCGTCCTTGGGCACGTTCAGCGTCGTCTTCCACCCGCCGTTTCCATCGGCGGTCAGCGTCGCGGTCTGCCAGGTCTTCCCGTCGTCGTAGGAGAACTCGAAGGTGGCGCCTTCGACGTTCCCGCCGCCGACGACTCCGGGCATGTGGGATGCCGAGAGGCCGACGGTGACCTTGCTGCCCGCCTTGACGTCGCCGCCGAGGTCGGTGTCGACGTCGTAGTCGAGCTGGAGGAGGGCGATGGCGCGCAGTTCGTCCTCGGTGTGGCCCTCGGAGGTGAAGGCCCATTCGGTGTGCGTCCGGGTCGAGTACTCCCACTTGTCGGGGCGTTGGGCGTCGAGGACGAGGCGGTAGTCGAGCCGTTCGACGGGCAGGTCGAGGTAGATGGCCTGCCACGCGCTCTGCTCCAGCAGGGTCTCGCCCTGGTAGAGCTTCAGGTCGAGGGTCTCCTCGTCGAGGAAGCCGGCGTGCCCGGTCCCGGAGTCGGTCCACGGGGTGATGTTGATCGTGGTCCACGTTCCGGGGTAGCGGATGGGCTGCCAGGCGCCGAGGCCGAGGCGGGGGCGCACGACCGGCTTGAACCAGTCGGAGGTCTGCCGCGAGCCCGGTGCGTACACGTCGCGTCCACCGCGCGACTCCCAGCCGAACCCGGCCGCGTTGCTGACCTCGTGGTACTCGGTGCCCTCGGGCGCCGAGACCCACTCGGTTCGCAGCGACGGCACCGGCAGGTACTCCTGGTACCCGATCGCGCGCGGCGACCAGGGACGCAGGTCGTAGCGGAAGCCGGAGCCCTCACCGGGGGTCTTGCCGTGGTACTTGGCGTCGACGCGGGCGAGTTCGCGCTTGGCGGGGCGGTAGGTCAGTTCGTTCGGGACGGCGCCCGGGTGCGGGTCGACCAGGTCGTAGACGAAGGGCGTGTACTTCGTCGACACCGCCGTCAGCGGGATTCCCCACTTGGCGAGGCGGATCAGTCCGGCGCCCTCGTCGGCCTTGAGCGCGACGACGAGCAGGCCGGCCTCGGCGTAGTACTCGGAGAGCACGCCGGGCCGGTCGTTGACGACGACGAGCAGCTTGACGCCGGCGGCGAGGGCCGCGGCGGCCCGGTCGGCGGGCGGGACCTCGTCGCTGCGGGTGATCACGGCGATCCTGCCCTTGGCGCGCAGGCCCTCGTAGTCGGCGGCCGCGCCCTTGCCGGCGTAGACGGTCTCCTTGGCGAGCCAGCGGAAGTCGGTCTGCATCGAACCGGCCTGGACGAGGGCGTCGACCTCGCCGAGCCCGAACAGGCTCAGCGTCAGCGGCGAGAGTCCCTTGCGCCAGCGGGCGTAGAACTCGAACTCGCCGACGGTGACCGGCGCGGTCGGCGTGACGTAGACGTCCTCGACGTACAGCGGCAGCATCAGGCCGTTGTCCATTGTGGACGCCTCGCTGAGGGTCCGGTGCGTCCATACGTGCCGCTGGCGGTCGACGGTGTCGACCGGTGTGACGGCGGTGCTCTTGACGGCCGTGCGGGCGTCGAGGACGACGGTGGTGTCGCCGTCCAGGACGACCTCGGGCGCGATGAGCACGACCAGTGAACCTTCGGCGGCCCCGTCGGGACCGGGCTGGTCGAGGAACATGGTGATGGCGAAGGTGCTCGGCGCCAGTCGCAGCTGCGTCTCGCCGTCGACGGCGACCGGGTAGGGCTCGACCCATTCGAGGCTCTGGATGCCGAAGTAACCGGCGGCCGGCTTGCCGTCGCGGCCGATGACCTTGACGGTCAGGCCGTAGCGCTCCTGCTCCTTCACCAGGCCGAGGCCGGTGTGGGCGACGGCGGTCCCGGCGACCGAGGCGGTCACCTTTCCGCCGAAGGTCTTACCCAGCGGCAGCAGCGAAGGCGTCGCCACGACGTCCACAGTGGAGCTGCCACCGGCCGGGACCGTCACGGTCGGCGCGGTGACGGTGAAGGCGCCCTCGGGAGCGGCGGTGCCGGTCTCGTCGGTGACCGCGACCGAGACGTCGACGGTGATGTCGGTGTCGCCGGAGTTGGTGTAGGTGACCGTCTTGGCGGCCGGCTGGTCCTCGTGCGGCCAGTCGTAGAAGCCGAAGTCGATCGCGCCCGTCGCGGTCAGCGAGGACGAGACGGCGGCGGCGAGGTCGACGCGGCCGGTGCCGATCTGGTACGGCGTGTACGCCAGCTGCGCCGAGGTGCTCATGAGCGCGTCCTTGATGCGCTCACCGTCCCAGTCGGGGTGCTGCTGCTTGAGGACCGCGGCGGCGCCGACCATGTGCGGCGTGGCCATCGAGGTGCCCGACATCGACTGGTACAGACCGGATCCGTCGGTGTACTGCGAGCGCGCCGCCGAGATGTCGACGCCGGGCGCCGAGAGGTCGGGCTTGAGGGCGAAGCTGCCGTGCAGCGGTCCCTGGCTGGTGAAGTAGGCGATCTCGTCGGACTTGTCGACCGCGCCGACGGTCAGCGCCGAGGCGGCCGAACCGGGCGAGCTGATGCAGCCCGAGCAGCCGGAGTTGCCGGCGGCGATGACGAAGAGGGTGTCGGAGTTGGCCGACAGCTCGTCGACGGCCAGCGACATCGGGTCGGTGCCGTCGTCGGGCGCCTGCCCGCCGAGACTGAGGTTGACCACGTCGGCGCCCTGTTCGACGGCCCATTCCATGGCGCCGATGATCCAGGAGTCCTGGCCGTAACCGCCGTCGTCGAGGACCTTGCCGACGATGACGTCGGCGCCGGGGGCGACGCCCTTGTGCTGTCCGTCGCCGATGCCGCTGCCGGCGATGGTGGAGGCGACGTGGGTGCCGTGGCCGTTGACGTCGTCGACGCCGCTGGGGCTGTCGGTGAAGTCCTTGGTGGCGGTGATCTGGCCGGCCAGGTCCACGTGCTCGGCGTCGATGCCGGTGTCGAGGACGGCGACGGTGATGCCGGTCCCGTCGTATCCGGCGGCCCACGCCTCGGGCGCGCCGATCTGCGGGACGCTCTGGGTGAGGTCGGCCTTGACCTTGCCGTCGAGCCACAGGTGGTCGACGCCGGTCGACAGCGCGCGGGCCCTGCCGGCCGAGGTCAGGTCGTCCCAGAGGGCGCCGGGCTCGTCGCCGTCGACGGTGTAGGCGGCGGCGTTGATACTGGGCAGCGCGCGGCCGCGGCCGGCGCCGTCGAAGGCCGAGAGGGTGCGGGGCATCGCCGAGCCGTAGGAGGCGATGACCGGAATGCCGTCGGTGTAGCCGTATTCGAGGAGCAGGTCGACGTTGAAGAGGTCGATGTCGACGGTGCGCGCGGAGACGTAGGGCATGGCCTCGTCGGGGATGACGTAGGTCGAGCCGTTGTAGGTCTGGGTGAGGACGCCGCCGGTGGCGCCTTCGGGCCGCTCGACCTCGATGGTCGAGGTGCCGTCGCCGATGGCGTGCACGCGCACGACGTCACCGGTGATGAGGGTGAGCGAGGTGTCGGCGGGCGCGCCCTGGGGAGTGGCCATGATGGACGGTGCGGTGGGGGGTTCGGTCGCCTGGACCGGAGTCGCGAGCCCGGAGAGGGCGAGCGCGGGCGCCATGGTGAGCGCCAGGGCGGGCGTGATGCGTCGGGCGACGCGTCTTCTGCTTGGGGGCATGCGCATCTTTATATGCGTCGATGCTCGCCGGTGACCTGTTCCGGCGTGACGAGTTCTCGTCCGGTCGTAAACTCGCCACCCGCTGTCGTGTGGGGCGCAGGCGTGGGCGGGTAGGGGGCTTCCTTGCGACGGCGATCGGCCACAGTGGACCGGCGCCTCGTAGGATCTCGCGATGCGACGGATCGACGAATGGCTGCGTACGACCGAAAAGGGCCTGTTCATCCTCATCGGCGACGCCGGGGCGCTTGAGCGGGTCACCGAGGCGACCGGTGAGGCCGGTCTCAACGTGGCGGGCCTGTCGGTCGCAGGCTGCGTCGCGGGGCTCTCCCTC
Organism: Phytomonospora sp. NPDC050363; assembly: GCF_040655735.1. Lineage (NCBI taxonomy): Bacteria > Bacillati > Actinomycetota > Actinomycetes > Micromonosporales > Micromonosporaceae > Phytomonospora > Phytomonospora sp. NPDC050363. Next base: position 510,759 of record NZ_JBFAKK010000005.1, on the reverse strand, counting down.
GGTCGCGGTTTCGCCCGCGCCGACCGGGTCGGAGACTTCGCCGCGAGGCTTGCCGACCGCGACGGCGGCGACGTCACCCTCGTACTGCACGACGTCGACCGGGCCGCCGACCCCGAGGGCGTGGCGGGCACGGTGGCGCGCAGGCTCGCCACCGAACCGGGCGTGCGGGTCGTGGTGACCATGGCTCGCGACGATGCCCGCCTGCGCGCGATCCTCGGCCCGGCCGAGACCGTCGACCGAACACTGTGGACACAACGCTGGGCGAGCCGGACCGAGCCGTCCGCGAGCAGGCGGCTCACCGGGCATCGCGCCTACATCCACGCCATGGCGGTGCTTTCGCTGCCCGGAGGCCGGCCGCTGCTGGCGTCGGGGTGCGATGACGGGACGATCCGCCTGTGGGACCCGGTCGCCGCCGAGCAGTTCGGCGGGCCGATCACCGCCCACGAGGACGGAGTGACCGCCCTCGCGGCGATCCCCTGGCACGACGGGCGGACCGTGCTCGCCTCGGGCGGCAACGACTGGATCGTGCGCCTGTGGGACCCGCTGACCGGGCTGCGACTGGAACCGGAGTTCGTGCAGGGCTGCGGGATCTCGGCACTGGCGGCCGTCGCGACCCCCGAAGGTGTGCGAATCGCCGTCGACGGAGCCGAGCCCCGCCTGTGGAACCCGGCCGTCCCCGGCGACGTTCGCCCGCTGGGCGCGGCCGAGGGTTCCATGAGTTCCTTCGCCGTGCTCACCACCGGCGGCCGGACGTTGCTGGCGGCGGGACTCCACGACGGGCCGGCGTCCACATGGGACCTGGAGACCGGCGAGCGCCGTTCCCTTCCGGAGGGCTCGACGGGCAAGCTCGCCGCCGTCGGCGGGCTCCTCGCGACCGCCGGCCCCGGAGGCCGTGCGCGGCTGTGGGATCCGCTGACCGGCGAGCATCTGCGCGACACCACCGAGTGCCACGAGGGCTGGCGCAAGCCCGTCGGTGAGATCACCGCGCTGACCGCCGTGCCGACCGCCGACGGCCGCGTCCTGCTGGCCACGGCGGGATCCGATGACGGTGTGCGCCTGTGGGATCCCGTGACCGGCGCGGCCGACGGCGGCACGATCGTCGTGGGCAAGGGCATCACCTACGCGATGGCCCCTTTGGCACTGCCCGACGGCCGCGTTCTGCTCGCCTACTCCACCGGCCAGGACGTGTGGCTGTGGGACACCGCCGCCGCGAGCCCGCTGGGGCACGGGCAGCCGGTCCACACGGTCGCCGTCGACGGCGAGGGCGTGCTGACCTCCACCGACCTGTACTCCGCAAGGCGCTGGGACGTGGCCACCGGTGAGCCGCTCGGGAGTTTCACGCCCGAGGACGTCGACACGGTCCAGCGCGCGTTCACCCTCGCCGAGGGCCGCACGCTGATCGTCGACCGCCACTTCGACTCGCGTGTCTGGGATCCGGCGAGCGGCGAACGCCTCGCGGTGGTGCCGGCGCCGTTCGTCCGGGCGGTGCGCCTGCCCGGCGGCGCCGACCGGCTCGTGTCGGCGGTCTCGTACCTGAACCGTTCTGCCGACGACGATCCGCCGCTGCGCTTCTGGGATCCGGTCACCGGCGCCGAGACCGGCGCGATCACCTGGCCGGGTGGCCGGATCCGCCTTGTCATGCCGATCCCGCGTCCCGACGGGAGCCTGTGGCTGGCCTGCCGCACCGACGACAACGCACTGCTGCTCCTCGACGCGCTCAGCGGCGAGGAAGTGGGCGCGGTGCCGCCCGAGGCGGCCGAGCACCGGCTGCTCCTCGTGCTGTCCGACGGCCTCGTGCTGTCCGCAGACGAGGACGGCGTGCTCTCACGGTGGGATCTTGCGACCGCTGAGCCCTCCGCTCCGGCCCTGCCGGGCTCCGGCGGTCCCGTGGTGTCGGCGGTCCAGATCGCCGCAGTGGAGGGAATCTGGCTCGCCACCGCCGACGATCGCGGCGTCTCCCTGTGGGTGCTCGGGGAGCGCGAGTCCGCCCGAGTCGCCGAGATCGACCTCGGTTCGAGGGTCCGGTCGCTGACGGCGCTGCCCGACGGCGGTCTCGCCGTCGGCACCGACAACGGCCTCACCGTTCTCGACGTGCACACCGGCCGGTCCTGGCATCCGCTCCGGCAGGCGCCACCGTCCCCGGCCGATTCCGAGCCCGAACCCGTGCGCACCCCCGACACCGGAACCGGCGAGTGGACGGTCGCCTGGCAGGCGAGCGGTTCGGGCCTGCGCGAGTTGTCGGCCACAGTGGACGGACGGCTGCTCGCCCTCGACGCCGAGGACGCGATCCACGTCTTCGCCGCCGACGGCACGCTGTGCCGCGAACCCTTCGGCGCCCACGACGGTCCGGTGAGCGCGCTGGCGTCGGTCGACTTCAACGGAACCGTCGTCGCGGCCACCTACGGACCCGACGGGCTCGACGAGGACGACGTCCGCGCGTTCCTCCTGTGGGACCTGGAGACCGGCGAGCGCGTCGGGGAGATCACCGACCCGGAGTTCGGCGAGTACGACATCGAGATCGGCAGGCTCGCCGCCTCGACCGGCGGTGATGTGCTCGTGGGCGTGCAGGGCAACGAGTGGGGCTCGGCGGGGGCGGCGTGGAGCCCCCGGACAGGTGAGGAGCTGCACGCCTTCGGCATCGAGTCGGTCTCCGACGTCTACGTCCAGGACCTCGCCCCCGTCGAGATCGACGGCCGCGCGTGCGTCGTGGCCGTCTTCAGCGACTTCGACCAGGACGACGAGGACCAGGTGCTCGTCAGTGCTTTCGACCTCGCCTCGGGCGACCCCGTCGGGCGCGCCTGGCATCTGGCGGGCGACCAGGGCTACCCGCGCATCGCCGCGACCGTCCTCGACGGGCACGCGGTGATCGCCGCGTGGGTTCCCGGCGATCGCGTCCGGGTGCGCCGGATCGTCGACGGCGCACCGGTCGCGGCCTTCGACACCGCCGACGTCGGCCCCGTCGAGCACTTCGCCGCCGGAGCGATCGACGGGACACCGGTGCTGGCGGCCGCCCATGCCGAGGGCGCGGTGACCGTGTGGGATCTGGCCGCGCGCCGGCGGATCGTCACCGCGCGGCCGGGCGCGGTCGGGGACCTGGTGTTCACGCCCGGCGGGCTGCTCGTGCTCACCGGGCCGGAAGGGCTCACGGCGGTGGAGGTGCGGGGTTAGGGCTGGTCCGCCACACTCCAGGCGATCCCGTCGAGGATGTCGTGCTCGCTGGCGATGACCTCGCCGGCTCCGCTGCGCTCCATCAGCACCCGCAGGATCAGCGCGCCGGCGCCGATCACGTCGGCGCGTCCGGGGTGCATGACGCCGTGCGCGAGCCGCTGCGCGCTGGTCTGCGCCAGCAGTTCGCCGGTCACCCGGGCCACGTCGTCGTAGGAGACGCGCGCGTGGTGGATGCGCTCGGGTTCGTACTCGCCGAGGCCGAGGGCCAGCGCGGTCACGGTCGTCACCGACCCGGCGAGCCCGACGAGGGTCCGCGCGGTGCGGCCGGGGTCCACGGTGGACAGTCCGGTGTCGACGGCGGCGGCGATGTCGGCGGTCGCGGCGGCGACCTGCGCGGCGGTCGGCGGGTCGTCGTGGAGGTGGCGCTCGGTCATCCGCACGCAGCCGATGTCCATCGACCGCGCGGCGGTCACCGCCTTGTCGCCGAGCACGAACTCCGTCGAGCCGCCGCCGATGTCGGCGACCAGGAAGGGCGCCTCGATCTCCGGCGGCAGGCCGCGCACGGCCCCACCGAAGGACAGCGCCGCCTCCTCGTCGCCGGTGATGACCTCCGGGGCCACACCGAGGATCGAGGTGACCATCGCGGTGAACTCCGCGGCGTTGGCCGCGTCGCGGCTGGCGCTCGTGGCGACCATCCGGACGCGCTCGGCGCCCAGCTCGCGCAGCTGCGCGGCGTAGTCGGTCAGGGCCTTGCGGGTGCGGTCCAGAGCGGCCTGCGACAGCCGCCCGGTCTTGTCGACGCCCTCGCCGAGGCGCACGATCTCCATGCGCCGCACCACGTCGGTCAGCCGCCCCCCGTCGATGTCGCAGACGAGCAGCCGAATGGAGTTCGTCCCGCAGTCGATCCCGGCGACCCTCATTCGCTCTCCTCCGCCACACAGGGGCCCGCGGCCCACCACTCGCCGACCAGGTCGCGCGTCTCGTCCCCGAAGGGGTTCACGCCCCGGCCGACGGCCAGCGAATGCCCGAGGTGAACGTGCAGGCACTTCACCCGGGTGGGCATGCCGCCCGCAGAGATCCCGGCGATCTCGGGCACCTCGCCCAGCTTCGCGCGCCGCGCCAGGTAGTCCTCGTGGGCCGCCTGGTAGCGCGCCGCCAGCTCGGGGTCCTCGGCCAGCCGCTCCTGCATCTCCTTCATCACCCCGGCCGCCTCAAGGCGCCCGACGGCGCTGGCCGCCTTGGGGCAGGTCAGGTAGAACGTCGTCGGGAAGGGCGTGCCGTCCGACAGCCTCGGCAGGGTCGCCACGGTGTCGGGGTTCCCGCACGGGCAGCGATGTGCCACTTCATGGACGTCGCGAGGCGGGCGACCCAGCTGGGCGGCCACCGCCCGCCGGTCGTCTTCGTTCAAGCTCAACTCGGTTCAATCCGCCCTGTTCAGCCGGCGCCGTCGGCGCCGTCCACGCTCGACAGCAGTTCTTCGTACCAGTTTCCCGACTCGGTCGCCGGAGGCTCGTACGGCTCCCCGGCGTCCTTCGCCGCGCCCTCGGGGTCGCTGATGATGATCAGCGGCTTCTCCCCCGGCCGCACCAGGAGCAGGTGGATGCGCGCCTGGGTGGCGATGTAGTCGTCGTCCTCCCACTTCGCGCGCTCGGCCTCCAGCTCGGAGATCCGCTCACGCTGCTCGGACTGCTCCGCCTGCAAGCGCTCGATCTCGGCGCGCTGACCGAAATAGGTCCGCACCGGATAGGCGTAGGCCAGCGCGAGTGCGGAGAGCACCAGCGCCAGGATCGCCGTGCGCGCGCTCATCCGGCGGCTGCGCGGGGGCCTGATCCTCGGCGTCGGGGTCGACTTCGCCGTCTCGCCCGTGGCGCTGGTGCGGCGGGTGGTCCCCGGCCGCACGGTGCCACGGCGAGGCTTGCGGGGGCGTCCGGTACCGGGCCCCTGCCCACTGGGTCGTCCACGACGTGCTGCCACGCGTCGACCGTACCCGCATTCGGGGCGTGGCCACGGCCTCACCCGCCGCCCGGTCGGCGGCGGGTGAGGCGTGAGGCGTCTAGGGCGTGTCCTGGTGATCTTGTGGGTGCGAGCCCGCCGCAGCCCCGCAGTGATCACCAGGACACGGCTTAGGCCTTGTTGAAGCGCGGGAACGCCGAGGCGCCGGCGTAGCGGGCCGCGTCGTCCAGGTCCCGCTCGATCCACAGCAGCCGGTTGTACTTGGCCACGCGGTCGGACCGGGCGGGGGCGCCGGTCTTGATCTGGCCGCTGCCCACGGCGACGGCCAGGTCGGCGATGGTGGTGTCCTCGGTCTCGCCCGAGCGGTGGCTCATCATCGTGGTGAAGCCGGAGCGGTGGGCGAGGTCGACGGCGTCGAGGGTCTCGGTGAGCGTGCCGATCTGGTTGACCTTCACCAGCAGCGCGTTCGCCGAGCGCTCGTCGATGCCCCGGCGCAGGCGCTCGGGGTTGGTGACGAACAGGTCGTCGCCGACGATCTGGATCTTGTCACCGAGCGCCGCGGTCAGCGCCGCCCAGCCGGCCCAGTCGTCCTCCGACAGCGGGTCCTCGATCGAGACGACCGGGAAGTCGGCGACCAGCTGCTCGTAGTAGGCCATCATCTCCTCGGCGGTCTTCTTGGCGCCCTCGAACTCGTAGACGCCGTCCCGGTAGAACTCGGTGGCGGCGACGTCGAGCGCGACGGCGATGTCCGTGCCGAAGGTCAGACCGGTCTTCTCGACGCCCTCGGCGATCAGTTCGAGCGCCTCGCGGTTGTTGCCCAGCTCGGGCGCGAAACCGCCCTCGTCGCCAAGACCGGTGGCCAGGCCCTTCTTCTTCAGGACCGACTTGAGGGCGTGGTAGGTCTCGGCGCCCCAGCGGACCGCCTCGGTGAAGTTCGGCGCGCCGATCGGCGCGATCATGAACTCCTGCACGTCCACGCTGGTGTCGGCGTGCGCGCCACCGTTGAGGATGTTCATCATCGGCACCGGAAGCAGGTGCGCGTTGGGTCCGCCGAGGTAGCGGTAGAGGGGAAGCCCGACCGACTCCGCGGCCGCGCGGGCGACCGCGAGCGAGACGCCGAGAATGGCGTTGGCGCCCAGGTTCGCCTTGTTGGCGGTGCCGTCGAGGTCCAGCATGGCCTGGTCGATGAGACGTTGCTCACTGACCTCGTAGCCGAGGAGTTCCTCGACGATCTGCTCGTCGACGTTGTCGACGGCCTTCAAGACGCCCTTGCCGCCGTAGCGGTCCTCGTCGCCGTCCCGCAGCTCCACGGCCTCGAAGGCGCCCGTGGAGGCACCCGAGGGCACCGCCGCGCTCGCCGTCGTACCGTCCTCCAGCAGGATTTCCACCTCGATGGTGGGATTGCCGCGGGAGTCGAGGATCTCCCGGGCGGAGATGTTGCTGATGCCCGCCACGTACTAACTCCTTATATCCGTGGTTGTCCGCGCCGACGACGCTGTCGCAAGCTGAGCCTAGTTCGGGCCGGTGCGGGGCCCTTCCGGGGCACGCCGTGCGGTATGGCCCCCGCCGAGTAGGGTGGCCAGGCAGCCGAAGCGGCTGACGCAATGGGAGGTGGCCCGGACTTGGCGATCCGGATGTACAGCTGGCGCGCGGCGCGCCGCGCGGGAGTAACGATGCTGGTCACGGCCGGCCTCGCGGCCTCGGCGGCCTGCTCTACCCCCGGCGACGCCCAGGAGGTCATCAGCCAGGGCCGTGTCGTCGACGGCATGGCCAGCAGCATCGACGAGGGCACCACCCGCTCCTACACCGCCACCTACCAGCTCGACGGCGGCGAGACCGTGACCGTCGTGCACACCCCTGACCCGTACCGCGACGCCTTCCTCTTTCCCGGCGGCCGCTACGTGAGCACCCCCGAGTTCGAGATGACGTGCAAGGGCGGCGGGTGCACCCTGATCGACCCGCTCGCCTCCAACGCACCCCTCGACACCGACGCGATCGGCGAGGTCGGCGGCGCGAACTTCCTGCCCGCGCAGACCATCCTCGGCCTGCTCACGAAGGCCGCGCTGGACACCGGCGCGTCCATCGAGCAAAGCGACGCGACCCTGGTCGGCGAGCACGCGAGCTGCGCGCAGGTGTCCGGGCTGAGCAACACCGACTCCGACGCCTTCGAGGCCTGCGTGACCAACCGCGGCGTGGTCGGCCGGTTCACCGGGACGGTGGACGGCACGGCGGTGAACATGCTGCTGGTCTCCTACGTCGAGAACGCCGAGAACGCGCACTTCGACGTGCCGCCCGAGGCGAAGGTCGACGACCGGCGCAAGGACGTGAAGAAGAAGTAGTAGTACCCCGAGCATCGAGGAGGGCCCGGCCGCGTGCGGCCGGGCCCTCCTTCGCTCTGGCGAAGTACGTAGGAGCGGACGGTGCTGTGGGTGATCTTCGTGCCGTCGTCGCCGGTGGCGCTCATGCGCACCGAGACGTACTCGGCGCTCTTCGGGTGGCGCAGGGTCGCGGTGGCGTGGTCGCCGGTGCGGTCGAGGGCGACCTTCTTCCAGGTGGCGCCGTCGTCGTAGGAGACCTCGAAGGTCATCGACGTGGCCGCGGTGTCGGGCGCGCCCGGCTGGGGGGTGTAGTCGAGTTCGACCTGCTGGGCCTTGTCACGGGCGGCGGTGCCGTTGACGACGCCCTCGGCGTCGAACTCCACGACGCTGAAGGGCAGTGCGGCGGAGGTGTCGGCGGGCCCGGGAACGGAGTCGAACTCCCAGTCGAGGGTGTTGCGGGTGCCCAGCGGCGTCCAGGGCACGTCGAGGGTCCCTTCGAGGGACGGGCGGTAGCGGCCCGACTCGCCGGGCGGCAGGCCGGTGTCGAACCAGCTCAGGTCGCCGTCGATGCGGTTGATCTCGGCGCCGTCCTTGGTGACCACGGCCGTTCCGGTGACCGCGAAAACCTCGCCGAAGGTGTCGTAGATCGGATCGTCGTCGTTGTCGAGAAGATGCGGCTGGAAGTACAGGACGTCGTTGTAGCGGACCATCTCCTGCGCGAGGCCCGCGCCCGGCGAGTACGGGCCGGTGCCCATCGAGCCGCGGTAGGTGCCCGGCGTGTAGACGCGCTCGGCGGGCTCGGCGATGGCCATGTACCGCTCGGCGGAGTCGGTGAGCGTCAGGTAGCTCTGGTAGCGAGTCTGGCCGTCGGCCATGTAGTAGTTGGTGCGCGTCGAGGGGACGGCGATTGCGGCGAGCGCGCACATGCCGTTCTGGTCGTCACCGGTGTTGCTGCTCGCGCACTCGTAGCCCTGGTCCCAGGGCATGCCCATGCTGTTGTAGTCGACCGTGACGGCGGCCGGCGACGAGGTCTCGGCCGCGTAGGTCAGGTCGGCGGGGACGCCGCCGGTCTCGTTGCAGAGCAGCCGGTGCCGTCGGCGCCGATCTCGACGCGTTCCTCGACCCCGGCACCGCTGAGATAGAAGGTGCTCAGTCCGGGCGCCTCGCCCTGGCGGTCGCGCAAGGTGACGGTGAGCGTGGTGGTCGCGGCGGACGTGAACCGCTTCGCCCGCGCGGGCGGGGCCGTCGCCGGGGTGGACGGTTCGGCGGCCTGCGCGGCCGCCGGGAGCGTCGACAGCAGGGCCGCCACCGCGAGCAGGGGTATGAGCTTTCGCAAAGGGTTTCCTTCCGATCGTCGGGTTCGACCCGATCGAGGGAAGTACGCCCGCGGGCGGCCGCCGGGTTGTCGGCGTCGCCGAGGTGACCCGCACCACCCGCCGCCGCTCCCCCGGCGGCGGGCGAAAGGTCACCCGTGGGGGTCAGCCGCCGCCGCAGTTGTTGTTGCGGGCGGGCTGGGTGGTCTTCGACTGCGTGCCGAACTCGGCGTGGACGCGCATCACGCAGGGGAACTCGACGTCACCGGTGGTCGTGATGGTGTTGTCGTTGTAGTAGGTGGTGCCGCTGTCCCAGACGGACCAGTTGCCGGCCGCGTCCTGGCTCTGGACCTCCCAGGAGACGTCCCCGGCACAGCCTTCGAGGCCCTGGACGTACTGGATGATGTTGGCGCCGTTGTAGATCTCGCTCTGGATGAGCGTGCACGCCTCGGTGCCGACCGCGGCCTGCGCGGGGGCTGCGGTGGCGACCAGCGCCGCGGCGGCGAAGCCGGCGGTGCCGAGGATTCCCAGGATTTTGCGCATGGGGGCTTTCCTTCCTGCGGTGGACAACGGACGCTGTCCTTCTGAGGCACCGTTATAGCAAAGATCAAGTGACGCGGACCATAGTCGAGCGAAGAAAAGTTTCGTCGGTGAAGACCATCTCGTAGGTGACCTCCATCTATGGCGGAGCGTAATCACGACGGGGACGCCCGAAGTGCTCCAGACCACCGACCCGCGGTCGGCGGAATAGGGCCGGACAGGCTAGCGTTGTGCGCGATGTTGACACGTCAGCAAACAGAGAGGGTGAGTGCCGTGCAGTTCGGTATCTTCACGGTCGGTGATGTCACTCCGGACCCGACCACGGGCCGCGAGCCGACCGAGCACGAGCGGATCAAGGCGATGACCACCATCGCGCTCAAGGCCGAGGAGGTCGGACTCGACGTCTTCGCCACCGGCGAGCACCACAACCCGCCGTTCGTGCCGTCCTCGCCGACGACGATGCTCGGCTGGATCGCCGCGCGCACCGAGAAGCTGATCCTCTCCACGTCCACGACGCTGATCACCACCAACGACCCGGTGAAGATCGCCGAGGACTTCGCGATGCTCCAGCACCTCGCCGACGGGCGCGTCGACCTGATGATGGGCCGCGGCAACACCGGCCCGGTCTACCCGTGGTTCGGCAAGGACATCCGCCAGGGCATCCCCATGGCCATCGAGAACTACGCGCTGCTGCACAAGCTGTGGCGCGAGGACGTCGTCGACTGGGAGGGACGCTTCCGCACGCCGCTCCAGGGCTTCACCTCGACGCCCCGGCCGCTCGACGGCATCCCGCCGTTCGTGTGGCACGGCTCGATCCGCTCGCCGGAGATCGCCGAGCAGGCCGCCTTCTACGGGGACGGCTTCTTCGCCAACAACATCTTCTGGCCGCGCACGCACTTCAAGAAGCTCATCGATCTGTACCGGCAGCGCTTCGAGCACTACGGGCACGGCACCGCCGAGCAGGCGATCGTCGGCGTCGGCGGGCAGTTCTTCATGCGCAAGAACTCCCAGGACGCCGTCCGCGAGTTCCGCCCCTACTTCGACAACGCGCCCGTCTACGGGCACGGGCCGTCGATGGAGGAGTTCACGTCGCAGACGCCGCTGACGGTCGGCAGCCCGCAGGAGGTCGTCGACAAGACGCTGTCCTACCGCGACACCTACGGCGACTACCAGCGGCAGCTGTTCCTCGTCGACCACGCGGGGCTCCCGCTCAAGACCGTGCTGGAGCAACTCGACCTGCTCGGTGAGATCCTGCCGACGCTGCGCGCCGAGTTCGCCAAGGGACGCCCCGACAGCGTGCCCGACGCGCCCACCCACGCGTCGCTGCTCGCCGCCCGCGACAGCCTTCAGGAGGTGTAGATGAAACTCGTCGTCGTCTCGGCGGGACTGAGCGTCCCCTCGTCGACCCGCCTGCTCGCCGACCGCCTGACCGCGGCCACCGTCGCCGAGGCGCCGGACACCGAGGTCGAGGTCATGGAGCTGCGCGACCTCGCCGTCGACATCGCCAACAACCTGGTGACCGGTTTCGCCAACGTGCGGCTCCAGTCCGCGCTCGACGCCGTCGCCGGCGCCGACGGGCTCATCGCGGTGACGCCGGTGTTCTCCGCGTCGTACTCGGGGCTGTTCAAGTCCTTCTTCGACGTGCTGGACAACACCGCCCTGACCGGCACCCCCGTGCTGGCCGCCGCGACCGGCGGAACCCCGAGGCACTCGCTGGCGCTGGAGCACGCGATGCGGCCGCTGTTCGCCTACCTGCGGGCGGTCGTCGCGCCGACCGCGGTGTACGCCGCGTCGGAGGACTGGGGCGGGTCCGGCGATCCGCTGACCGACACGCTGCCGACGCGCATCGAGCGCGCCGGAGCCGAGCTGGCCGCGCTGATGCGGGGGCGGGCGGCGGTGGCGCCGGCGGACTCGCCGGAGGCCGTGGTGGTCCCCTTCGCCGAGCAGCTGGCGGCGCTGGAGAGGAAGTAGCGGTGCGGGAGGCCGGGGCCCGGGTCCCGGCCTTTCGGCTTGATAGGAGTACGCTTCTTAGTAATGCACTCCTAAGGAAACGAGGGCTTCCCGTGACCGCGCGCCGCTCCCTTCCCGAGAAGCCGGACCGCGTCTTCGGACGCGACACCGAGTGGCAGGGCCTGTCCACCTTCGCCGGGCGCACGTCGCCGCACGCGATGCTCGGCATCGTCAGCGGCAGGCGGCGCATGGGCAAGACCTACCTGCTGCGCGCACTCGTCGAACGACTGGGCGGCTTCTACTTCAGCGCGACGGCCGCCACCACCGGTGAGTCGCTGCGCCAGTTCGGCGCGGCACTCGCCGACCACGTGAACTCCCCGGTCGCGTTCTCCTTCGCCACCTGGGACGACGCGATCACCTACATGTTCGGGCTGGCCGCCCCCGAGCGCGGCGACGCCCCTGCCCTGATGGTCATCGACGAGTTTCCCTACCTCGCGAAGACCACTCCGGAGCTGCCCTCGCTGATCCAGCGGGAGATCGACCGCTTCCAGTCCGCGGAGAGCCGGATGCGGCTGCTGCTGTGCGGCTCGGCGATGTCGGTCATGGGCGGACTGCTCGCCGGGTCGGCGCCGCTGCGGGGACGTGCGCAGCTGGAGCTGATCGTCCGGCCGTTCGGCTACCGGGCGGCCGCCGAGTTCTGGGACGTGGCCGACCAGCCCGCGCTCGCCGCCCGACTGCACGCCACCCTCGGCGGCACGCCCGCCTACCGGCGACAGTTCCTCGCCGACGACACCCCCCAGTCCTTCGACGACTTCGACGACTGGCTGTGCCGCAACGTCCTGTCGCCGCTCAGTCCCCTGTTCAGGGAGGCCCGCTATCTGCTGGCCGAGGAAGCCGACATCCGCGACACCGCCCTCTACCACTCGGTCCTCGCCGCCATCGCCGACGGCAACTCCACTCGCGGGGGCATCGCCAACTTCATCGGCCGCAAAGCGGTCGACATCTCCCACCACCTCCACGTCCTGGAGGACAGCCACCTCCTGACCCGTGAGCGCGACCTGTTCCGGGCGGGCAAGTCGCAGTACCGGATCACCGAGCCGCTGATCACCTTCTACGAGGCCGTCATGCGGCCGGCGTGGGCCCGACTCGAAGACGGTGACGCCGCCGGCGTGTGGGCCCGGTCCGCCGAGACCTTCGCCGCCCAGGTCGCCGGACCGCACTTCGAAGCCCTGTGCCGCGAGTACGTTCTCGGGCCGGGACGGTCCCTCTTCGGTGGAGAACTCGGGGAGGTCGGCGGCGGAGTGGTCGTCGACCCGGTGGCACGACAGCAGATCCAGGTCGACGTCGCGGTGACCGAGGCAGGGTCGGGAGGCGCGAAACAGGGCGTCCTGCTCGTCGGGGAGGCCAAGTGGGGCACCGTGATGGGCGCCCGCCACCTGGAGAGGCTCGAACGTGCCAGGACACTGCTCGCCGACCGGGGCATGGAGACCGCGAGGTGCGCTCTGGCGTGTTTCAGCGCCGCCGGGTTCAGCGACGAGCTTCGCCGCAGCAGCGCCGAACGCGACGACGTCCACCTCCTCGGCCTCGACGAGCTCTACGGGCGGGAGGGGACGGCGCGGCTCGCTGTCGAGCCGGCCGCCGCAGTCACGGCGACGCCGTGCGACGTGGCCAGGTCCAGGCGGCGCGCAGGATGAAGGCCAGGAGCAGCACCTCGAGTCCGATGGAGAGACCGTAGAAGTACGAGTAGGTCCAGGACTCCCCTGCCGCGTTGAACACCGTCACTGGGATGTAGAGCGTCGCGACGACGAGGTTGACGATGCGGTTGACACGGGCGGGCAGTGTCATCGAGAGCAGGATCATGAGGATCGGGACGGCCATCAGCGTGAGCGCGATGGCGACAAACGTCGGGCCGGTGTCGAACTCGTGGACGACGCCGGCCAGGAGGCCGTCCAGGAAGCCGGGCTTGTACAGGGCGAGGTAGTCGACGTAGATGTAGAGGAACATGAAGCTCGTCCATGCCGCTGCGAGCTTGGCCTTCACGGGCATGCGCGGATCTTCCAGCGTGCTCTGGGCCGGCGGACGGTCTGGTGCGGTGTGGGACTGAGGCGTTCGCATCACGATGCTCCTTGCCTTGATTGGGTGAGTGCTTCCACCTTCACGGATGCCGGCGGCGGGCACATTGGCCCCGGAGCCTGACTCGACCTGGCCAACGGCACACCCGAGCTCTTGTACTTTGGGCGGATACGCCGAGCACGCGGGCTACCTAGGCTGATCGGATGGCCACCAACGCATTCCGCTCGCTGTGGGCCGAACCCCGACCCACGAATGCCCCGGACCAGGGGCCGCGGGACTGGGCCCTGGTCGCGGTACTGATCTGCGGGTCCGTGCTGGAAGCGTTGCTCCGCGAGGACATGGCGCCGCTCCCGCTGCTGCTCATCGCCGCTCTCGCGGTCGTCGTTCCCCTTCCGTGGCGACGTGCGCACCCGCTCGCCACGGCCGCGGTGGCTTTCGGCACGGTGACGGCGGTCGACGTCGTCCGAGTCCTCACCGACTCGCAGGGCGCGCTGCCCACGGGTGTCTCAGCCACCCTGGTCATTGCCTACGCCCTGTTCCGGTGGGGCTCCGGCCGGGAAGCCGCGAGCGGCCTCGGCGTCATCCTGCTCTGGCTGGCCGTCACCTGCGTCGCCGAATCGAGCAGCGTGGCCGAGACGGTCGCCGGGTACGCGTTCTTCCTGTTCGCCGCCACGCTCGGCGCCGCGATCCGCTATCGCGCGAAGGTCCGCGTCCGCGACATCGACCAGGCAAGGGCCCGCGAACGCGAACTGCTCGCTCGCGAACTCCACGACACCGTCGCCCACCACGTCTCGGGCATCGCCATCCAGGCCCAGGCGGGACGTGCCGTCGCGGCCTCCCACCCCGAGCGTGCCATCGAGGCCCTGGCCGCCATCGAGGACGCGGCGACCCGCACCCTCACCGAGCTGCGCGCCATCGTCGGCGTCCTGCGCGCCCCACAGGTCACCGGGCTCGCGCCGCAGCCCGGCGTGGCCGAGGTCGAGCGGCTCGCCACCGACGGCCGGACGCGTCCCTGCGTCGACGTGACGCTTTCCGGCGAGTTCGACGACCTCAGCCCGGCGGTCGGGGCCGCGATCTACCGCCTGGCCCAGGAATCCATCACCAACGCTCGACGGCACGCCCGCCACGCGACCCGGGTCACCGTCGCCGTCACAGGCGACGCCGATCAGGTACGGCTGACCATCGACGACGACGGCTCCGCCACCGGCGGCCGCGCCCCAGCCGGCTACGGCCTGGTGGGCATGCGGGAACGCGCCTCACTGCTCGGCGGCACCTTCCACGCGGGCCCCGCCGCCGAGCGGGGCTGGCGGGTGGAGGCGGTCCTGCCCCGAGCTGGGACGCCACGATGAGCATCAGGGTGCTCATCGCCGACGATCAGCACATCGTGCGCACCGGACTGACGATGCTGCTCGACGCCCAGCCCGACATCGAAGTGGTCGGCGCGGCCTCCGACGGGCGCGAGGCGGTCCGCCTGGCGCTCCGGTTGCGCCCCGACGTCGGCCTGTTCGACATCCGAATGCCGCTGATGGACGGCATCGAAGCCACCCGACGCCTCGCCGGCCCCGACGTCACCGACCCCCTGCCGATCGTGGTCATCACCACCTTCGACCTCGACGAGTATGTCCACGGGGCGCTCAAAGCCGGCGCCCGCGGGTTCCTGCTCAAGGACGCCGGCCCCGCCCTGCTGACCCAGGCCATCCACGCCGCCGCCGACGGAAACGCACTGATCGCCCCCAGCGTGACGGTCCGGCTGCTCGCGGCGTTCGCCCACGCGCAGACCTCACCACCGAGGCAGCCGATGGAACGGCTCACCGCCCGCGAGGAGGAAGTCCTCGTGACCGTGGCCCAGGGCCGCACCAATAACGAGATCGCCGGCGAGCTCTACATCACCCAGAGCACCGTCAAAGCCCACCTCGCCAGCCTCATGCGAAAACTCGGCGCCCGTAACCGCGTCGAGGTCGCCATGTGGGCCCACGAGACAGGCCGCGTCTGACGCCGCAAAGGGCCCGCCGCGTTTGCCGGTCCGACTGTCCACGGTCGCGGCGCTCAGGAAAGTGCCGCGCCGCCGTCGAGCCGACTTGTCCAGAGCGCCGAAATCGGGAGGCACGCCAAGCCCTCTCCGAATGGGAGTTGCTCCTCACCGCAGTACAGGACGAAGCCCGCCCGGAAGCGGTCACCGAGGCGTCTTTGGAGCAGCCGAAGCCCACGGAAGTCGTCTGACCGCACGGTCTCGGCGGCCTTGACCTCGACTCCCACGACTTGGCCCGCGTTGTCCTCCAGGACGGCGTCCACTTCGTACTGATCCCGGTCGCGATAGTGGAACAACCGAACGGAGGCACGAGCCCAGGTGAGCTGCCTGGCGAGTTCACCGAGAACGAAGTTCTCCATGAGCCCGCCGACCGGCGCGTCACCGACGGCACCGGCGACGAGATAGTTCGCGAGGCCGGAGTCGGTGAAGATCAGCTTGGGCGTGGCAATCGCACGGCCGGTGGCGTTCGCCGTCCAGGCCGGCACACGCCGAACCAGGAAGATCGTCTCAAGGATCTCGATGTAGTGGCGAACCGTCGGAGCGGTGACAGCGAGGTCGCCGGCGAGCCGGTCGACCTTGAGCAGTCCCCCGGTCTGCGCGGCGAGCAGCGAAATGAGTCGGCGCATGTCCGATACCCGCTGGATGTCGGCCACCTGTCGCACGTCTCTGGTGATGATGTCGCCGATGTACCCGTCGAAGAACCGCTCCCGCCTGCGTGGCGCCTCCCTGCGCACGGCTTCCGGGTATCCGCCGCGCATCATCCGCTCCATGTAGTCCTTGCGGCGCCACTCCGGGGCCGGGACTCGCAACTCGGCTCCCCTCGCGAAGGCAGCGTCGACGAAGTCGTCGGCGGTCCCGTCGATCTCGCCTTGCGACAAGGGCCAGAGCTCGATGGTCTCCGAACGTCCCGGAAGTGAGTCCGGGAGTTCTCGCAGTGCGAGGAGCCTGGCCGACCCGGTCAGCAGGAACCTTCCCGGCTGCGGCTCGCGGTCGACCAGATGTTTGATCGCGAGCCACAGGTCGGGAACCCGCTGCACCTCGTCGATGAGCATGGAGCCGTCGTGCCGGACGAAATCGACTGGATCGTCCTTGGCCGCCGCACGAGTGGTCGGGTCGTCCAGGTAGCGCTTGAGGCTGTTCGGGCGGCCTCGGAGGCACACTTCGGCGAGCGTGCTCTTTCCGGTCTGCCTTGCGCCGTTGATCACGACGACACGGGTGTCCTCCAGGGCGTCTTCAACGAGCCCCGCGGCCCTCCTGGGCAGGTAGTCAGTCGCTCGACGCATGATCCGACCCTAGCAGTCAGTTTAGATTTGCCGAGCGCTTGACTATGGATTTGACGAGGGTAGATCTTTCGATTTGCCGAAGCTCGGTGCTTCGATCCGCCGCCGGTGAACCCATGCCCGGCGATAAGCTCGCCTGAGACCCCGGACGAAAGGCTCTCCCCCATGGCCCTCAACTCCCAGATGGTCCCCCTCGGCACCCCCGCGCCCGACTTCTCGCTCCCCGACCTGGACGACATCCTGCGCACGAAAGCCGACTACGCCGGCGGCCCCGGCCTGCTCGTCGTCTTCAGCTGCAACCACTGCCCCTACGTCAAGCACATCGAGACCGCTCTCGGCGAGGTCCTCACCGAGTACAGCACCCTCCCGGCCGTCGCCGTGTGCACCAACGACGCCGAGGCCTACCCCGACGACGCGCCCGACAAGCTCCGCGAGCAGGTAATCCGCGCGAAGTGGCCGATCCCGTACCTGATCGACGCCACGCAGGAAGTCGGCCGCGCCTACAACGCCGCCTGCACGCCGGACTTCTTCCTCTACGGACCCGACCTCACCCTCGCCTACCGGGGCGCCTTCGACGACTCGACCCCCGGCAACGGCAAGCCCGTCACCGGCGAGCACCTCCGCAATGCCATCGCGCACGTCCTCAAAGGCGAAGCCGTTCCAGAGCCCCATTACCCGGCCATGGGCTGCGGCATCAAATGGCGCGAGGGCTGACGGCCGACGGGGGCGCCGAAAACGCGCCCCCCATCACCGCCTCGCATGCCTCACCATGAGTACATGCGTGCCCGACCTCTTCCCTCGCCGAGGCTCAAGACCGCCACGGCGCTGGCGACCCTGCTGTGGTTCCTCACCGCCTTAGGCCTGGCCTACATGGCCTTCAGCGTCTCGTTCTTCGACGGCCCCTACGAACGCCTCGCCCTGTGGTGCATCGGCACGGCGACCGCCGGCCCGCTGCTCATCGGGGTCCTGGCGCTCCTCGGCCGCCTGCGCAAGACCGGGATCGGTTTCCTGATCGCGGCCGTCACCGTCGGCGGCCTCCTGACGCGCCCGGCCCTGGCGTTCTACGGCTGAGCCGCCTACAGCGGCCCGCGACCCGAACGCAGCAGCAGCAGCGCGACCTGCGTCCCGTCGGCCCCCAGCGCCTCGCGGAAACGAGCGAGGATCTCGCGCTCGCGGTCGAGGACGAGCCGGGTGCCACCGGAGGCCATGCGCGCTTTGCCGACCTCCTGGGACAGGCTTGATCGCTCCTGCCAGAGGCGGATGAGTTCGGTGTCGATGGTGTCGATGCGCTCGCGGAGCGAGTCGATATCGACGGGGATCTCTGTGCTTGCGGTCATCGTCGGCTCCTAAGAAGGGAGTCCGGCAGGGCCCAGAGACGACGAATCCCCGGGCTCTGGAGGCCCGGGGTCGTTGGTCAGATGGTTACGCGCGACCTACGACTGCCGGTACCCCGGTGCCGTAGTAAAAGTAAAATCGCGCGTTGGTCACGTCGCCGAGTATGCCACAGCACGTCGCGAAACCGTCAAGTACGGCTCCGCGACGTACCGAGGAGTGGGATGTCAGGCGTGGACGGCGACGGGCGTCTCAGTCGCGGGAGTTGTCGGCGCCGGCTTCTTCGCGCGCTTCGGGATCACCAGCATGAGCAGGCCGGCGGCGATCCAGCAGCCCAGGACGAGCGTCGGGCCGGTGAGCGCGGCGCCGTCGAAGTAGACGGCGTTGCGGACGGCTTCGAGGGTGGCTCCGGGCGGCAGGACCGACCCGACGGCCCCGTACCACTCGGCGATGTAGCGCGGCCCGACCGGCCCGCCGGACGACGGGATCCCGATGGGGAAGAACAGCAGCCCGGCGAGTCCGCCCGCGGCCGCGCCGCCCAGCCGGGCGAGTCCGGCGACGGGGAAGGCTATCGAGGCCGAGGCGAGCACGGAGACCGCGAAGAGCCGCAGGGTCGAGTCGGGGAGGACGCCGGTGGCGGCGTCGGCGACGGAGACCGCGACGGCCGCGACGACGAGGGCGACGCCGGTGAGGGCGGTGAGCATGCCGAAGCGGCGCAGTTTCGTGCCGACGGCGAGCATGAGCGCGCCGCCGAGGGACGGGACGAGCACCGACATGAGGTAGAAGAACATCGCCGAGCCCGAGGGGTCCTCGGCCGACAGCGGGTGGGCGTCGGTGACGGCGAGGGTCGTGCCCTGCGCCTGGGCGGCGGCGGTGAAGACCTTGGTGATGATGGTCGCGCCGGCCAGGCCGGAGGCGCCGGCGGTGAGCAGGGTGTGGCCGTCGGGGCCGGGGATGAGGACGGCGTCGACGTCGCGGTCGGCGAGCGCGTCGCGGGCCTCGGCTTCGGTGTCGTAGGGGCGCAGGTCGAAGGCGCCGTCGGCTTTGGTGTCGACGGCGGTCTGGATCCGGCCGACGGCTTGTTCGGGGGCGACGACGGCGATGGGCACGTCGTGGGGCGCGGGCTTGTGCAGGGCGCCGATGAAGGAGCCGGCGAACAGGGCGGTGAGCAGGGCGACGGCGAGCAGGATTCCGGCGGGTTTCCGGAGGTCTCTCATGGCTGGCCTTCCAGGAGTTCATCACGTGTTGAGTTCAACGCTGTTGAAATTAGCTCAATTCCACGGTGTTGAATAGGACTTGTGAACGACGCCACCCCGCCACCGCCTGGCACCATGATCGGTACCGACGAGCGAAGGACCCCGCAGTGACCAAGACCCGCAAGTCCACGGCGGGCCGGCGCCCCGGCGAGTCCGGCACCCGCGAGGCGATCCTGGAGGCGGCGACCGACGCCTTCCTCGACCGCGGCTACGACGGCGCCACCATGCGCGGCATCGCGCGCGCCGCCGAGGTCGACCCGGCGCTCGTCGTGCACTTCTTCGGCAGCAAGGACGGCCTGTTCAAAGCCGTCCTGGAGACCGGCGCCAACCCCCTGCGGCAGATCGCGAAGTTCGTCGACGCCCCCGACGACGAACTCGGCGCGCGCCTGATCCGGCACTACCTGGACGCGTGGGAGTCGCCCGAGACCTCGGCGCGGATGTCGGCGGTCCTGCGGGCGGCGGCGACCTCCGAGGCGGCCGCCGAAGTGCTCAAGAGCTTCGTCACCGACGCACTGCTCACCCCGCTGACCGGCCGCGTCAACGCCGGCGAGGCGCCCCTGCGGGCGAGTCTGTGCGGGGCGCACCTGGCCGGGATCTCACTGACCCGGTACATCCTCAAGACCGAGCCGATCGCCTCGCTCGACGCCGAGCGGCTCGCCGCCGTCGTTGGCCCCTGCCTCCAGCACTACCTGGCCGGAGAACTCGGCGCCGGACCCGCGACCTGATCGTGATTTGCGCCGGGTTCCATTGCCGCACAAGCGAAAGCGAGGTGCGGCGATGCGATACGTCATCCCCGGCGAAGCGGTGTTCCCCGAAGGCGTCACCGAGGCCCCCGACGGGCGCGGCTTCTTCGTCTCCGGCTCGGCCGACGGCACGATCTTCCGCGGCGAGCTGGGCGGCGGGGACCTCACCGTGTGGGGGCCGGCGGGGTCGGACGGACGCGACAGCGCCCTGGGCATGACCGTCGACCCTCACGGACGGCTGCTCGTCTGCGGGGGAAAGAGCGGCGTCCTGTTCGCCTACGACCTGGCGACGGGCGCGCTCGCCGCGCGCAGACCCGTCGGCGCCGAACCGACGCTGCTCAACGACGTGTGCGTCCTCGACGGCCACGCCTACGTGACCGACTCGCTGCGGCCGGTCGTGTGGCGTTTCGCGCTGGCGCCCGACTCCGTCGGACCCGCCGAGGAGTACTTCGACCTCACCCCGCACGATCCCGGCGACGCCTACCTCAACGGCATCGTCCCCACCCGCGACGGCACCGGCCTGTACGCCGCCGCCCAGGGCACCGGCGAACTCTGGCGCCTCGACCCCGCCACTCGCGCCGCCGCCCGCGTCGACCTCGGCGGGGTCCCCGTCAACGGCGACGGCATGGTGTGGGTCGACGACGTGCTCTACGTCTGCGACAACACCGACGAGCCCGACGGCTCCGCCCGGTACTGGCTGACGGCGCTGCACCTCGCCGACGACGGGCGCAGCGGTGTGCTGGCGGGGCGCTGGGAGCGGACGGTCGCGGACACGCCGACGACGGTGGCGTACGTCGGCGGGAGGTTGCTGCTGGTGAACTCGCAGTTCGGGGCACGACGGGAGGGCACCGCGAAGGCTCCGTTCACGGTGTCGGAGGTGGGGGTGCCGTTGCCGGCTTCTTGAGCCCGGCGCTCACAACAAGGCGACCGCGGCGGCTCAGAACCGGGCTGGTGATCGTGAGCCGCCCGGGAGTCGCGCCGAACGTCGACGCCCATCTCGGGTGGGCCCGCAGGAGGTGCCGGCAGCGTGGGGCCGAGGTGCCGGGCGCGGGCGACCTGCACGGTGCCGCATCGACCGACGCCCCTCCCTACAACTTCTGCACCGGCGCGTGCCGCACCACCAGCCACCGCTTCTGGTCGCCGAAGTCGATCTCCGCCCGCGTCCGCGCGCCGGAGCCCTCGACCTGCGTGACGCGCCCGAGCCCGAACTTGTCGTGCGTGACCCTGTCCCCCGGCACGAGGACGGGCACGTCGGCGCCGCCGCGAAGATTGCTCGCCGAGGTCAGGCCGACGCCGCCGAGGCCGAGCTTGGCCGCCAGCGAGGACTCGGGATGACGCACACCGCTCGACCGCACCATGCGCGAGGGCGCCGCGTCCGTCTTCTCCCACGCGAGCAGCGCGTCGGGAACCTCTTCGAGGAACCGGCTCGGCGGGTTGTACTGCGGCTGCCCCCAGGCGCTGCGCGTCACCGCGCGGCTCAGGTACAGCCGCCGCCTGGCGCGCGTGATGCCGACGTAGGCCAGCCGCCGCTCCTCCTCCAGCTCCTCCTCCTTGGTGGAGCGCTGGTGGGGGAAGACCCCGTCCTCCATGCCCGTGAGGAACACGACGGGAAACTCCAGCCCCTTCGCCGTGTGCAGCGTCATGAGGGTGACGACGCCGTCGGTGTCGTCATCGTCGGGAATCTGGTCGGAGTCGGCGACCAGCGCCACCTGCTCCAGGAAACCGCCGAGGGTCGGCCGCTCCTCACCGCTCTCCTCACCGCTCTCCTCGCCGTCCTCGCCCTCCTCGGCACCGGACTCGCCGAGGACCCGCTCGGTGTACTCGCGGGCGGCGCTGACCAGCTCCTGGAGGTTCTCGACCCGGCCCTCGTCCTGCGGGTCACCGGTCGACTCCAGCTCGGCGAGGTAGCCGCTGCCGGCCAGGATGTGCTCAAGGACGACCTCGGGCCCCTCCGACTCGGCGATCGCGCGGGCCTCGTCGATCAGGGCGGTGAACTTCCGGACGCTGTTCGCCGCGCGCGCGGTCACACCGACCGCCTCCCCGACCCGCCACAGCGCCGCGCCGAAGGAGATCCGCTCGCGCTGCCCGAAGGCGTCGATGGCCTCGATCGCGCGGTCCCCGACACCCCGCTTGGGCACGTTCACGACCCGCCGGGCGCTGACGGTGTCGTCGCCGTTGGAGACCAGCCGCAGGTAGGCGAGGGCGTCGCGGACCTCTTTGCGCTCGTAGAAGCGCACTCCGCCGACGACCTTGTAGGGCATCCCCGCGCTCATGAACCGCTGCTCGAACACCCGCGACTGCGCGTTGGTCCGGTAGAACACGGCCACGTCGGCGGGGCGGACGTCCTCGTCGTCGGTGAGCCGGTCGATCTGCTTGACGATCCACTCGGCTTCTTCGTGCTCCGTGTCGGCCACGTAGCCGACGATCTGCTCGCCGTCGCCCTGGTCGGTCCACAGGCGCTTGGGCTTGCGGCCGTTGTTGCGGTCGATGACCGCGTTGGCCGCCGAGAGGATCGTCTGCGTGGAGCGGTAGTTCTGCTCCAGCAGGATCGTGCGCGCGTCGGGGTAGTCGCGCTCGAACTCCAGGATGTTGCGGATCGTGGCGCCCCGGAAGGCGTAGATCGACTGGTCGGCGTCACCGACGACGCACAGCTCGGCCGGCGGGATGTCCCCGTCGGCGGGACCCACCAACTCGCGGACCAGGCGGTACTGCGCGTGGTTGGTGTCCTGGTACTCGTCGATGAGGACGTGCCGGAACCGGCGCCGGTACTTCTCGGCGACCAGCGGGAACGCCGACAGCAGGTGCACGGTGTGGCCGATGAGGTCGTCGAAGTCGAGGGCCTGCGCGGTGCGCAGCCGCTCCTCGTAGAGCTTGTAGGCCTCCGCGACCGTCTTCTCCTTGGGCGTGTCGGCACGCGCCAGCGCCGTCTCGGAGTCGACGAGCTCGTTCTTGAGGTTCGAGACCTCGGCGGCCAGCCAGCGCGGTGAGTTGCGCTTGGGGTCCAGATCGAGTTCGGCGATGACCATCTGCATGATGCGGCGGGCGTCGTCGGCGTCGTAGATGGTGAACGACGACTTCAGCCCGAGCGTCTCGGCCTCGGCGCGAAGGATGCGCACGCAGGCCGAGTGGAAGGTGCTGACCCACATCATCCGGGCGCGGCGGCCGACCAGCTCGGTCACCCGCTCGCGCATCTCCGCGGCGGCCTTGTTGGTGAAGGTGATCGCGAGGATCTCACCGGGATGCACCTTGCGATGGGACAGCAGATGCGCGATGCGCTGGGTGAGGACGCGCGTCTTCCCCGACCCGGCGCCGGCCACGATGAGCAGCGGGGTGCCCTCATGGAGGACGGCGGCGCGCTGGGCCTCGTTCAGGTCGGCGAGACCCGGGTCAGGGCGCGCGGCGTCGGTTTTCGGGCGGTTGGCTGCGGTTTCCGGAAAGAGCACATCCATGGCCCGTCGAGTCTATTCCGGGGGTACGACAGACACGCCGCCCGCCTAACCGGGGAGCAGCGAGTCGTCGGGGTAGACGTTCTCGGCGGCCTTGGCCACGTCGAGCCCGCGCTTCTTCAGGTACGGCATCGGGTCGACCTTCTCGCCGTTGAGATGCACCTCGAAGTGACTGTGCGGACCGAAGGAGTACCCGGTGTTGCCGACCTTCGAGATCGGGTCGCCGGCCTCGACCTTGTCGCCGGCGCTGACCGACAACGCCGAGTTGTGCGCGTAATACGTCGACAGCCCCTTCCCGTGATCGATGACCACCAGGTACCCGTACGTTCCCGCCCAGCCGGCCTCGACGACCGTGCCCCTGTGGGCGGCGTAGACGGGCGTACCCGTCGGCGCGGCCAGGTCGATCCCCGCGTGCAGGACGCCCCAGCGCTGCCCGAAGAAGGAGGTGAGGTCGAACTCGCCGTTCTTCAGGGGCGACGTCCAGATCTCCTCGGCGGGCTGCGACTTCAGCGGTGTGCGGTCCACCCCCCGCGTGGCGACGGTGGCCGTCGTGCGCTGCACGACACTCTCCTCGCCCCCCGCCTGTCCGTCCTGGACGACGGCGACAACGGCGGGCGGTCCCGCGACGGACGGCGCCGGGCCCTCGTCGGGCATGGCGGCCGCGCTGCCCAGGGCGATGACGCCCCCGGCGATGACCGCCGTGGCGACGACGGTCGCGTATTGGATCTGGATGGCGGAGGCCGCGCGGCGGCGCCCCACGTACGTTCCGGCGCCGAACTCCCATTCGGCGCCCACACGCCCGAGGATCTGCGACGCGGTGGCCTCCCAGTTCGGGGCGGCCCGGTGCCTCGCGACGAAGTGACTGTCCCTCACGAGACACCCCCAATCGCCGAACACCGTAACCGATGAGTCACGCAGCGTTGTGACCGGGACCTCCCCCACACCTTCTCCCTGCGGCACCTGAACGATCGGTAGGCTCGACTGCGAGTCGTTGGCGCACCGAGGCGCCGTGCTTGAAGGGTGAAGACCATGAGTTCACGCATCAGGGTCGTGGTGGCCAAGCCGGGCCTGGACGGCCATGACCGCGGTGCCAAGGTGGTCGCCCGCGCTCTGCGCGACGCCGGCATGGAGGTCATCTACACCGGCCTCCACCAGACGCCCGAGCAGATCGTGGCGACGGCGATCGCCGAGGACGCGCAGGTCGTCGGCCTCTCCGTCCTCTCCGGCGCGCACATGACACTGTTCGAGCGGGTGATCGCCCTGCTCACCGAGCAGCAGGCGACCGACATCGTCGTCTTCGGCGGGGGAATCATCCCCGACGGAGACATCCCGGCGCTGACGAAGATGGGCGTCGCGAAGATCTTCACGCCGGGGGCCACGACGACGTCGATCGTCGAGTGGGTACGCGACAACGTGAAGACCGCATCGGCCGCTTAGGCCGGGGCGGAAGGCCGGGCTGCTTGGGCCGGGGCGACTGCTTGGCCGGGCCGGAGGGCCGGGGCGGAAATGCTGGGCTGGTTGGGCCGGGCCGGAGGGCCGTGTCGTCCCGATGGGCCGGGACGGTTTTCTCCAGATCGAAACGGAGGGGCCGCCCATGCCGCCTCCCACTTCTGACTGTAGAAGAGCGCCACGCATAGCTGTGTAGGGCTCAGCGGCCGACCCTGTGGATAACTTGTGGGTTGTGGATATGTTCGGGCCGCCGCCACGGCAACGCCTATACGGCCCGCAGCCCAGGCTCAGGTCCGGGCCCAGGGACGGAGTCCCTGGTGGGGGCCTGGGGGCGAAGCCTCCCAGCAGGGTCTGGGACGGAGTCCCAGCAGGGTCCGGGACAGCGTCCCGGCGGGGGTGCTGGGGGCGGAGCCACCCAGCCGGTTCTAACCCCGCGAGCCGACCCGACCCGAGACCAAAACCCGAAACCCACAGAAAAGCGGCGGCAGCCGAAGCCACCGCCGCCCCCGTCGTATATAACGAGGGACCGGACGCACCCCTCAGACGTCCGGTCCCTCTCATGCACGACACCCCGCCGCCACCCCTCGACCGACAGGGCATCGGCCGTAAACATCGGCCCGAACCGGGCGGCTTATCGCCGCTCACTGTCCGTTTTGGCCGACGTTGATATCAACGATCCTGCCAGACGAGGGTTACGCCCTGCACGCAGATCTTCTACAACTAGTTTTCGGCGTGTCGGATTCGCACGCTTGTCGGGCACAATCGTCCCGGCAGAACCCACGACCCCGACCCGCCCCACACCCACCCCACGAGACCACACCACGAAAGGCGTCCCATGCAGATCCGCACCAGCCCCCCGCCCGAGCCGACCTTCGTCGTGCGCGCCGACTCGAAGGCGCAGCGCAAGGTCTACGGCGCCATGGGACTGGTCGGCGGTCTCGTCGCCCTCGGCGGGCTCGTCCAGCTCGCCGTCGACTACCGCTCCCCGGTCGCATGGGGCCTGCTGATCGTCGGCCTCGGCATCCTCGGTCACACCCTCTACGAGTGGCGCCGGCAGACCGCCTTCCCCGTCCTGGTCGTCGAGACGGGCAACATCTGGTTCCGCATCGGCCCGCGCCACCTCGTCGGCGTGCCCTGGTCGCAGGTCACCGGCGTGCGCTCGACCACTCACGGCGGCTTCTGGTTCCTGTGCGTCGACGCCGACGACACCGCCGCCGAACTGGAGCGCACCCAGCCGAAACTCTGGCAGCGCACCGCGCCGGCCCGGCAGGCCCACGGCACGCCCTTCGCCCTCACCGACAGCGGCAAGGACCAGTCGCGCTTCAAGATCGCCGCCGCCGTCGACCGCCAGCGCGCCGAGTCGGCACCCGGATCCGGTGACTCCCCGTCGATGTGACACGTACGACACACCCGGCGCGGGTGCGATCGCAACCCCCTCGCTACCCTGCGGAGGAGTCGCCCCGGCGACCATGAGTTGTCTCAACCAATGTCAGCGAAGACGCAGGGAGCAGGGACTTAATCGTGGACCTGTACGAATATCAGGGGCGCGCGCTGTTCGAGCGGCACGGGGTGCCGGTGCTCGACGGCGGAGTGGCCACCACTCCGGAAGAGGCTCGCGAGCTCGCCGAGCGCCTGGGCGGCAAGGTCGTCGTCAAAGCGCAGGTCAAGGTCGGCGGCCGCGGTAAAGCCGGTGGTGTGAAGCTGGCCGACGGCGCCGACGAGGCCTTCGCCCGTGCCACCGACATCCTCGGCATGGACATCAAGGGCCACACCGTCCACAAGGTCATGCTGAGCGTCACGGCCGACATCGCCGAGGAGTACTACTTCTCGTTCCTGCTCGACCGCGCCAACCGCACCTTCCTGTGCATCGCCTCGACCGCCGGCGGCATGGAGATCGAGCAGGTCGCCGAGGAAGACCCCGAGAAGGTCCTCAAGCTCCCGATCGACGCGATCAAGGGCGTCGACGAGACCGTGGCCGGCGAGATCGTCGACCGGGCCAAGTTCCCCGCCGAACTGCGCGGCCAGCTGGTCACCATGTTCGTGAAGCTGTGGGACGCCTTCGTCGCCGAGGACGCCACCCTGGTCGAGGTCAACCCCCTCGCCCGTATCGCCGACGGCACCGTCCTGGCCCTCGACGCCAAGGTCACCCTCGACGAGAACGCGTCGTTCCGTCACCCCGGGCACGAGGAGTACGTCGACGTCAACGCCGTCGACCCCTTGGAGCAGGCGGCCAAGGAGAAGGACCTCAACTACGTGAAGCTCGACGGCAACGTCGGCATCATCGGCAACGGCGCCGGCCTGGTCATGTCCACGCTGGACGTGGTCGCCTACGCCGGTGAGAACTACGGTGGAATGAAGCCGGCCAACTTCCTCGACATCGGCGGCGGCGCCTCTGCCGAGGTCATGGCCAACGGCCTGGAGATCGTGCTGGGCGACGCCGACGTGAAGTCGGTGTTCGTCAACGTCTTCGGCGGCATCACCGCCTGCGACGAGGTCGCCAACGGCATCGTGCAGGCGCTGGCGATGCTGGCGTCGCGCGGCGAAGAGGTCGCCAAGCCGCTGGTCGTCCGGCTGGACGGCAACAACGCCGAGGAGGGTCGCCGGATCCTCGACGAGGCGAACCACCCGCTCGTGCAGCGAGTGGACACGATGGACGGCGCGGCCGACAAGGCCGCCCAGCTCGCGGCGCAGGGAGCGTAACGATGGCTATCTTCCTCACTGAGAACTCCAAGGTCATCGTCCAGGGCATGACCGGCTCGGAGGGCATGAAGCACACGCGCCGCATGCTCGCCTCGGGCACCAACGTCGTCGGCGGCGTGAACCCGCGCAAGGCCGGCACCAAGGTCGACTTCGACGGTGTGGCGCTGCCGGTCTTCGCGAGCGTCGCCGAGGCCATGGCCGAGACCGGCGCCGACGTGTCGGTGCTGTTCGTACCGCCGGCCTTCACCAAGGCCGCCGTCATCGAGGCCATCGACGCCGAGATCGGCCTCGCGGTCGTCATCACCGAGGGCGTGCCCGTGCACGACTCGGTGTCCTTCTGGGCCCACGCGGGCGCCAAGGGCAACAAGACGCGGATCATCGGGCCGAACTGCCCGGGTCTCCAGTCGCCCGGCAAGGCCAACGCGGGAATCATCCCCGCCGACATCACCGGCTCCGGCAAGATCGGCCTGGTGTCGAAGTCGGGGACGCTGACCTACCAGCTCATGTACGAGCTGCGCGACATCGGCTTCTCGACCGCCGTCGGCATCGGCGGCGACCCGGTCATCGGGACCACGCACATCGACTGCCTGAAGGCTTTCGAGGCCGACCCGGAGACCGAGGCGATCGTGATGATCGGCGAGATCGGCGGCGACGCCGAGGAGCGGGCCGCGGAGTTCATCAAGGACCACGTGACCAAGCCGGTCGTGGCCTACATCGCCGGCTTCACCGCGCCTCCCGGCAAGACCATGGGGCACGCGGGCGCGATCATCTCCGGCTCCGCCGGCACCGCCGAGGGCAAGAAGGTCGCCCTTGAGGCCGCCGGCGTGAGGGTCGGCAAGACCCCGTCGGAGACGGCGAAGCTCATGCGCGAGGTCGTCGAAGGTCTGTAGCCGCACAGAACGTGCCCCCGGCCGTCCTGAAGGACGGCCGGGGGCACGTTCCCCTGAGCAGGCACGTGGGATCCGGATCGACTCCGGACGACTCACACGTGAACCGCCACGGCTCCCGGAACTAGCAGTTCGCCTTCGCGTCGTTGTAGTTCCTCCAGGAGGCGCGGTCCTCGCTCTCCACGCTGACGCGGCCGTCGTAGAGCTTGATCACGAAGAGGAAGCAGTGGGCCTCGGGCAGGTCGTACCACCCTCCGTCCGACGCGCGAACGGTATTGCACACACCGGAGCCCGAGGCGGTGATGTGGTAGCGAAGTTCCCCGCCGGCGGACTTGTCGTAAACCATGAGATCAGCGTGGGCTCCGTCCGCGTGAACGTCGCAGAGCTGGACGATGTCGCCGTTCGACCAGAAGTCGACCCTCCCGCCGTTGGGCGAGGAGTCGTCGGTGTACATCCAATAGTGCGGGCCGGTCGCGGCCATCGCCGGTGACGGCATCACGAGCAAGACGGCTCCGAGAGCCACGACGGACGCCACGAGCGTGCCGGCGATCCGCTGACGTAAACGGGAAAGTGACATGGGCTTCTCCTTGGGGCGCTGATCTGTTGCGGCACTGTAGCAGCGGCCGTGCACGGCGGTGATCCACAGCTTCGGCAACGCGTGTTGCAGGTTCCCGGGCAGCCGGGCGACCCTGTCCGGCCTGACGGCGGCCTCCCTGACGGCCGGGCAACGGCACAAGCCGCCAGGCCGTGCGATCAAGCCCGGCAGGCCGCCACCCGATTCGGTGCTCCCCCTGAGACACTTACCGCGATGGGCGAGCAGAGCCGGAAACGAGGCGCACAACGCGAGACCGCGAAGGTCGACGTCAGCCGTGTCCGCCAACGGCGGGGTACGCAGCGTGAGACCGTCCCCGTACAACAACGTCCGCGCGGCGGTCAGCGCGAGACGGTCCCGGTCGCCGACCGGCCCCCGCCCCCGCGGCGGAAGCGAACGGCGCGGTCGGTGTTCACCGCGGGGGGCGCGACCACGGGCTGGGCCGTGGTGGTCATCGCCACGCCCTTGATCGTCTGCGTCCTCGCCGCCTGGTTCATCGCGGGGCACCCCGGTTCGGCGTCCGACGCGGTCCGCGTCGCGGGCGCGACCTGGCTCCTCGGCCACGGCGTCCCGGTCGGCATCGGCGGCAGCCTGATCGGTCTGCCCCCGCTGGTCATCACCGCCCTGCTCGCGTGGCGCCTCAAGAAGGCCGGCGCGAACACCGCCCGGGCGATCGGCGCGCGCGACACGGCGGCCGTGCGGTCGGTGCTCCTCGCGATCGTCCCGCCGTACACGGGCGTCGCGGTGATCGTCGCGGCACTGGTCGACTCCGAGTTCTTCAGCGTCCCCGTCCTGCGCAGCGCGGGACACGCGGCGCTCTTCGCCGTCGTCTTCGCGCTGTGGGGCGCGCTGCGCGAGTCGAAGGTCGGCGTCCGGCGCTGGCGGCGCCTGCCGCAGTGGCTGCGCCGCGGCATCCGCACCGGCGGCATCGCCGCGCTGGTCCTGCTCGCCGCGGGCGCCCTGGCGGCAGGGGTATCCCTGGCGGCCAACGGCGCGGCGGCCACGGAGATCCTCGACGGCTACGGCACCGGCGCGCTCGGCGTCGGCCTGATCTGCCTCCTCTACGTACCGACCTTCACCATCTGGGCGACCAGTTTCCTGCTCGGGCCCGGCTTCGCCGTCGGCACGGGCACGACCGTCTCGCTCGTCGACGTGGTCCTCGGGCCGGTCCCGGCGGTGCCGCTGCTCGCCGCGCTGCCGACCCAGCCCGCACCGCCCGCCGCGACGGTCCTGCTCGGCGTGCCGCTGGCCGTCGGCGTCCTGCTCGGCGTCTTCCTCGCGCGGCGAAGCTCCGACCTGCGGCTGGCCCGCCTTCTCCTCGCGAGCATCGCGGCCGGACTGGTGTGCGGCGCCCTCATCGCGATCGCGGCCTACGCGGGGTCGGGACCTCTCGGCACGGGCAGGCTGGCGACGATCGGGCCGCACCTTTGGCTGACCGCACTGACCGCCACCGGCACCATCACCGTCGCGGTCGCCTTCGGCGCCGCCGCGACCCGTGCGCTTCTGGGCCGCGACCGGCGGTTAAGGTAGGTCGTGACCCTGCGTAGCCCCGCTCGTCTCGTCGTCCTCATATCCGGCTCCGGCACCAATCTCCAGGCGCTCATCGACGCCTGCGACGACCCGGCGTTCGGCGCCCAGGTCGTCGCGGTGGGAGCCGACCGGGGAGGCATCGCCGGGCTGACGCGCGCCGAGCGCGCCGGGATCCCCACCTTCGTGCACCGGGTCAAGGACTTCGCCGAGCGCGAGGCGTGGAACGCCGCGGTCACCGCCGACGTCGCCGCCGCCAAGCCGGACCTGGTCGTGTCGGCCGGCTTCCTGAAGATCCTCGGGAAGTCATTCCTCGCCGAGTTCGGCGACCGCTACATCAACACGCACAACTCCCTGCTGCCCTCCTTCGCCGGCATGCACGGCCCCCGCGACGCCTTCGAGGCCGGCGTCAAACTCGCCGGGGCCACCCTCTTCTTCTGCGACGCGGGCATCGACACCGGCCCGATCATCGCGCAGGTGGCGGTGCCCGTCCTCGACGACGACACCGTGGACACGCTCACCGAGCACATCAAGGAAGCCGAGCGGCGGCAACTCGTCGACTGCGTCGGCCGGATGGTGCGCGAAGGCTGGACCGTGACCGGACGCAAGGTAACCCTCGGACAGAAGAGCGAGTAATGAGCGACGCACGCAAACCCATCACCCGCGCGCTGGTCAGCGTCTACGACAAGACCGGCCTGGAAGACCTCGCCCGCGGCCTGCACGCCGCCGGCGTCGCGATCGTGTCGACCGGATCGACGGCCTCGACCATCGAGTCCTTCGACGTCCCGGTCACCCGGGTCGAGGAGCTCACCGGCTTCCCGGAGTGCCTCGACGGGCGCGTGAAGACGCTGCACCCGCGCGTCCACGCGGGCCTGCTCGCCGACCTGCGGCTGGACACGCACCGGGCGCAACTGTCCGAACTGGACATCGAGCCCTTCGACCTCCTGGTCAGCAACCTCTACCCGTTCCAGCGGACGCTGGCCTCGGGCGCCTCGACCGACGAGATCATCGAGCAGATCGACATCGGCGGCCCGGCGATGGTGCGCTCCTCGGCGAAGAACCACGCGAACGTCGCCGTCGTCACCGACCCGTCGTTCTACGCCGAGCTGCTCGCGGCCGTCGAGGCCGGCGGGTTCACCTTCGCCGACCGCAAGCGCCTCGCCGCGCGCGCCTTCGCGCACACCGCGACCTACGACGCCGCCGTCGGAAGCTGGCTGGCACGCGAGACCGGCGAGGGCGCGGAGTTCCCCGCGTTCGTCGGGCAGGCGCTGTCGCTGGAGAAGACGCTGCGGTACGGGGAGAACCCGCACCAGGCGGCCGCTCTGTACAACGAGCCGCAGGCCGCGGCCGGGCTGGCGCAGGCCGAGCAGCTCAACGGCAAGGAGATGTCGTACAACAACTACGTCGACGCCGATGCCGCGTGGCGTTCGGCCAACGACTTCGCCGACCCGTGCGTCGCGGTCATCAAGCACGCCAACCCGTGCGGGATCGCCGTCGGCGCCGACGTCGCCGAGGCCCACCGCAAGGCGCACGCCTGCGACCCGGTCAGCGCCTACGGCGGTGTCATCGCGGTCAACCGCGAGGTGACCGTCGAGCTGGCCCGGCAGGTCAAGGACATCTTCACCGAGGTCATCGTCGCGCCCTCCTTCGCCGACGAGGCCCTGGAACTGCTGCGCACGAAGAAGAACCTGCGGGTCCTGCTCGCCCCTGAGTGGACACCCGCGCCGCTGGAGTTCAAGCAGGTCTCCGGTGGAGTGCTCGCGCAGAAGGCCGACCGCGTCGACGCCGAAGGCGACGACCCCGCCAACTGGCGGCTGGCCACCGGTACTCCCGCCGACGACGAGACGCTCGCCGACCTGGCCTTCGCCTGGCGCGCGATCCGTTCGGTGAAGTCGAACGCGATCCTGCTCGCCAAGGACGGCGCGACCGTCGGGGTCGGGATGGGGCAGGTCAACCGCGTCGACTCGGCGAGGCTGTCGGTGACGCGCGCCGGCGACGACCGCGCGAAGGGCTCGGTCGCGGCCTCGGACGCGTTCTTCCCCTTCGCCGACGGGCTCGAAGTGCTGCTGGCCGCGGGCGTCAAGGCCGTCGTGCAGCCGGGCGGGTCGATCCGCGACGAGGAGGTCGCGGCGGCGGCGGAGAAGGCCGGCGTGACGATGTACCTGACGGGGGCGCGGCACTTCTACCACTAGGTTCTCCGCACATCCGATCCCGCCGACCGGAGTCGCCTCGCCCCGTCCGGCGAGGCGCGTTCCGGTCGGCGGCCTCGTCGCGGCCGCGGCCCCAGGCGCAGCCGCACCGGGCCGGCTCGCTCCTCGCCGGCGCCGGGGTTCGGTGGGGTGGTGTGTCGGCGTCGCTCGCCGTGGGTCTGGCGCGTGCGGGCGCTCGGCGGCTGTCGCGCCCGCCGGGGTGGGGCCTGGCGGCGGTCTGTGCGCCCGCCAGGGTGGGGCCTGGCGGCGGTCTGTGCGCCTGCCGCGCCCCCGCCTGCCGCGCACCCGCCCGCCCGGCGCCCGACGCCACTTCCGGGCTGTGGGGCCTCCCGGCCTCCTCCCTACGTTCGACGGTAGAGGGACGTCAGGCCCACGTGGCGAACCCGAATCCCCTTCCCTGTGGACAACCGGCGGGTTGTGGACAACCACCCCGCCACTCCCCCGCCCCCAACAGATCCACATTTCGTCATATTCATGTCATTGACACCCCCCACTTCACCCCCGACCATGAGGTCACCAGTCCCTCCGACCCCGGAGACCTTCATGTCCAAGCTCTTAACCCGAGCCACACTCCTCCTCGCGGCCCTCGTCGCCGCCTCCACTCTCTCCGCTTTCGCCTACCCGGCACCGGCGCAAGCGGCGTCCTACTCGGCACCACTGCGCACCGCGGTCGCCGGCCTCCCCGTCGCCACCGAGATCCGCACCGGCTACGACCGCGACCTGTTCCAGCACTGGATCGACGCCGACGGCGACGGCTGCAACACCCGCTACGAGATCCTCATCGCCGAGGCGACCACCGCGCCCAGCGTCGGCTCCGGCTGCACGCTCAGCGGCGGCCGCTGGTTCTCCTACTACGACGGCGCGTACTGGACCCTGCCCGCCGACCTCGACATCGACCACTTCGTCCCACTCGCCGAGTCCTGGGACTCCGGCTCGCGCAACTGGACCTCGACGCAGCGGCGCGCCTTCGCCAACGACCTCGGCGACTCCCGTTCGCTCATCGCGGTCACCGACGACGTCAACCAGGCCAAGGGCGACAAGGACCCGCGCGAGTGGCTGCCGTCGGTGACCAGCGTCCGGTGCCGCTACATCACCGAGTGGGTCGCGGTGAAGATCCGCTGGCGCCTGACCGTCGACAGCGCCGAGAAGAGCACGCTCACGTCGCTGGCCGCCGGCTGCTCGAACGTCACCGTATCGGTCACCTACGCGATCTGACCGCGGGCGTGTGGTGGGGCCTCGTGCCCGCGTGGCCCCACCACCCCCGTCACCCGCGTCCTGACCTAATCGCGGGTGAAGTCCATGACCCAGTTGAGTTCCCAGGTCTCGCCGTCGTCGGCGGAGAAGGACTGCTCCCAGCGGAAGGCGTCGGCGCCTCGCCCGGCCCACGCGTTGCGGACCCGAACGGTCCGTCCCTCGTGGACGGTCTCGCCGTAGAACTCGCCGTCACCGTCGCTCACCTTGCCGACGACCGGCTCGGTGAGGATCCCGTCGCGGCCGTCGACCCAGTAGAGCGACCACTCGCCGCTCTTCTGGTCCTGGAATCCGACGGTCATACCGGTGACGCCCTTGCTCGGGAAGGCCATCTCGTCGACCATCCCGACCCCGTCGAGGAGCAGCCGGCACACCGTCGTCCCCTCGAACTCTTCCCATTCGGTGTCGCCCGACAGCCATGTCCTCAACCGTCGGTTGGCGACCTTCCAGGACCCGACGAAGAAGTCGAAATCGTTCATGCCCGAACGCTATGTCCGCACCACTGCCATCTTCTGTCAGTGGATGTGTAAAGCTTCGGCATGCGCGCCGGCCGCCTGCTCTCCACCCTCCTGTTGTTGCAGGCCAAGGGGCGCAGGACCGCGCGGCAGATCGCCGACGAGCTGGAGGTCTCGGTCCGCACGGTCTACCGCGACATCGCCGCGCTCCAGGCCAGCGGCGTGCCGGTGCTCGGCGACCCGGGCCACGACGGCGGATACCACCTCCCCGACGGCTTCCGCACCAAGCTGACCGGCCTGACCACCGACGAGGCGGGCGCGCTGTTCCTCACCGGACTGCCCGAACCGGCCGCCGCGCTCGGGCTCGGCGGGCTGGCCGCCGCGACGACGCTGAAGCTCATGGCCGCGCTGCCCGATCCCATGCGGGAGCAGGCGACCAGGGTCCGCGACCGCTTCCACGTCGACACTCCCGACTGGTACGGCACCGCCGACGACACCCCGCACCTGGCCGCGATCGCCCGCGCGGTCTGGGAGGAGCGGCGCATCGCCGTCCGCTACCGGCGCTGGGCGAGCCCGCGCGAGGTCGACCGCGAACTCGACCCCTACGGCCTGGTCCTCAAGGGCGGGCACTGGTACCTGGTCGGGGCCGACCGCGGCGAGATGCGCACCTACCGCGTCTCGCGCGTGCTCTCCATGTCGCCGACCGGGACGGGGTTCCAGCGCTCGGCCGACTTCGACCTGGCCGCCCACTGGCGGGAGTACCTCGGCGAGTTCGACGCCCGCCGGGTGCACGGTGAGGTCACGGTCCGCCTGTCCCCCACCGGGATGGAGATGCTGACCGACCTCTTCGACGGCAACAGCGTGCGCGCCGTCGCCGACACCGGAGTCGCCGGAGCCGACGGCTGGGTCACCGCGCGGATCCCCTACGAGAGCGTGGAGTACACCACGACCCTGGTGCTGCGCTTCGGTGAGGACGCCGAACTCCTCGAACCGGGCTGGATGCGCGAGCGGCTCGCGGCGACCGTACGCGCGATCGCGGAGAAGTACGCGTGAGGCGCGACCGTGCGGGAAGGCGCCGCGGCGCCTTCCCGCACGGGAAGTTCAGCGCCTGGTGTCGTTGACGCACCTCAGCACCGGCGCGACCGTGAAGGCCACCGGGTCCAGTCCTTCCGGAGCGCTCACCGTGAACACCGTCGACTCGCCCGGCAGCAGGGTCACCATGGCGGTGTCCACTGTGGCCTGCGGGTCGACCCGGTCGGGGAACAGCGTGAGGTCGCGCAACAGCGAGCGCGCCTCGACACGTACGGCGTAGCCGCCCTCGACGGGTTCGGCGGTGGCCTCGAAGTCGGCTTCGGGGTAGGCCAGATCCTTGTCGCGGCCGAAGAACCACCAGGCTCGGTGGCCGTCGGCCTCGGCGAGGAGCAGTTCGCCCCGATCGTATTCGGGCGTGGCGGTCTCGGCGGCGAGGTCTATGCGGGCCGTGCCGTGGGAGTCGGCGTGGAGGGTGGCGGTGTGCTTGGCGAGCACGCGGCCGTCGAAGGACATGCGGGTGATCTCCACGGGTGCGTCCCAGGCCGCGCCGGAGTCGTTGACACCGAACAGGACGGGTGCCCCGTCGCGTTCCTGCACGGTGAGGAGTCGGTCGGCGTAGACCTCGCGCAGGGCGTACCAGAGGGGCTTTCGGCGCCCGTCGCCGTCGACGGCGGCCCAGGAGGTGACGGGCCAGCAGTCGTTGAGCTGCCACATGATCGTTCCCGTGCAGACCGGGCGCAGGGAACGGAAGTGGCTGATGCCCAGCGACAGGGCGCGGGCCTGGTTGAGCTGGGTGAGCCAGTGCCAGTCGTCGAAGTCGGCGGGCTCGCCGAAGTGGGCGTCGAGGCCGCGTCGGAGTTTGAGGTCGCCGTCGGCGGCCTTCTGGTGATGGGCCATGCCGGGCGAGTCGGGCGCCAGGACCTCGTCGGACAGCGCGCGGCGCAGGGTGGCGTAGGCGGGTGGCGCCTGGTAGCCGAATTCGGCGGCGAAGCGCGGGGTGTAGGTCAGATAGTGGGTGTAGTCGTGGGTGTTCCAGACGTCCCAGATGTGCATGTTGCCGTGCGCGGGATCGTTGGGGTGCAGGTCGTTCGAGCCCGACCAGGGACTGCCGGGCCAGTAAGGGCGGGTCGGGTCCAGTTCTTCCACAATGGACGGCAGGGTCTCGAAGTAGTATCCGGCGCCCCAGGTGAGCTCGCCGAGTTCGTCCTTCCAGCCCCAGTCCTCGTGGCCCCAGATGTTCTCGTTGTTACCGGTCCACAGCACCAGGCTCGGGTGGCTCGCGAGCCGAACAACGTTGTCGCGGGCCTCGGCCTCGACGTGTCCGGCGATCGGCTGCTCCTCGGGGTAGGCGGCGCAGGCGAAGAGGAAGTCCTGGCCGACCATGAGCCCCAGCTCGTCGGCGAGTTCGTAGAAGTCGCGCGACTCGTAGATGCCGCCGCCCCAGACGCGCAGGAAGTTGACGTTCGCGTCGACGGCCTGGGCGAAGCGTTCGGCGAGGCGTTCGCGGGTGATGCCGGCGACGAAGACGTCGTCGGGGATCCAGTTGACGCCGCGGACCCAGATGGGGCGGCCGTTGACTTCGACGGTGTACTGGCGGCCGTGTTCGTCGGGTTCGGTGTTGAGGGTGACGGTGCGGAAGCCGACGCGGCGCGACCAGGTGTCGTGGACGGTTCCGTCCTCGCCGAGGAGTTCGACGTCGAGGTCGTAGAGGGGTTGTTCGCCGTAGCCGCGGGGCCACCAGAGGCGGGCGCCGGGTACGTCGATGTCGACGACGGTCTCAGCGGTGGGGTCGGTGACCGGGACGTCGACGCGGTTGCCGTCGATGCGCACGGCGATGGTGAGGGGCCCGGCGGTGTCGTCGTCGAGGTCGATGTGCAGCCGGACCTTGCCGACGCCGTCGTCGACGGTCACCAGTGGACGGACGCGCGCCAGCCGCGCGGTCCATTCGTGGAGTTCGATGGGGCGCCAGATCCCGGCCGTGACGAGGGTGGGGCCCCAGTCCCAGCCGAAGTTGCAGGCGTTCTTGCGGATGAAGCCGAAGGGCTCGGGGTAGGCGTTGGGCCGGTCGCCGAGGAAGTCGCGGGTGCGCTCGGCGTATCCGTAGGCCGATCCGAAGCGCACGGCGATGCGGTTCTCGCCTTCGCGCAGGAGGTGCCGGACGGGGAAGCGGTGGCCGACGTGCATGTTGGAGGTGCGGCCGGCCTCGACGTCGTTGACGGTGATCGTGGCGACGGTGTCGAGCCCTTCGCACACCAGGTCGGTGCCCGTCTGGTCGCCCGGCGTCCAGTCGAAGGTCGTCTCGTAGACCCAGCCGGCGCGGCCGATCCAGGACAGACGCGTCTCGTTGTCGTCGAGGTAGGGGTCCTCGATGAGCCCGGCGGCGAGCAGGTCGGTGTGGACGCAGCCGGGGACGGTCGCGGGCACCGTCGCGGTGGCCACGTTGTCGGGCACCGGCGAGCCGACGGCTGCGGTGAGCCGCCAGCCGGCGTGCAACGGGGTGTGCTGGCTCAATGGATCTCCTTGACTCAATGGATCTTGTGCGTTGGTCAACCTTTGATACCCGACAGCGTGATGCCCTTGGTGAAGTGCTTCTGGAACACGAAGAAGAAGATCACAGTCGGCAGTGAGGTGAGCAGTGAGGCCGCCATCACCACGCCCATGCCCTGCGGGTTCTGTGCCACCGAGGTGCTCAGCCGGGACAGGGCGACGGGGAGGTTGGCGAAGGAGTCGTCGTTGATGATGATCAGCGGCCACAGGAAGTTGTTCCACTCGGCCAGCGCGATGAAGATCGCCATGGCGGCCAGCGCGGGCCGCAGGAGCGGAAGGACGATGCGCCACCAGATGCGGAACTCGCCGGCGCCGTCGACGCGGCCGGCGTGCACGAGTTCGTCGGGGATGGAGCGCATGTACTGGACGAGGAAGAACAGCACGAAGGCCTTGGCCAGCGCGGGAACGATGTACCCCTGGTAGCTGTCGAGCCAGCCGAGGTTGCGCACGATGAGGTAGTTGGGGATGAGGCTGACCTGCCAGGGGACCATCATCGAGGCCAGCACGACCAGGAAGATGATCCGGCGGCCCTTGATCTCCATCTTGGTCAGCGCGTAGGCGGCCATGGAGGCCAGCAGGAGCGAGCCGACGGTCACGGCGGTGGTGACGACCAGCGAGTTGGCCATGAAGCGGAAGTAGCCGCCGGGCAGTTCGGGCCAGCGCTGGAAGACGCCGGCGACGTGTCCGGCGATCTGCTTGCCGGGTTCCCACACGGAGTCGTGGAAGTTGTCGACGGAGGGGTCGGCGGGCAGGAAGCTCGGTGGGTTCTTGCTGAGTTCGGGGACGGGTTTGAAGGCGCCGATGACCATCCACCAGAAGGGCGCGAGCATGGTCACGGCGAGCAGGTAGAGGGGGACGCGGGCGAGGCCTCCCCAGGGCGCGCGGCGCTGTCGTGTGGCCATCACAGGTCCTTGAGGGTGCGGGTCAGGCGCAGCTGGACGGTGCTGACGATGAAGATGATGATGAACAGGGTCCAGGCGACGGCCGAGGCGAAGCCGAGTTCGAACTTCCCGAAGCCCATGTCGTAGAGGTAGGGCACGATCATCAGGGCGCTGTCGAGGATGCCGCCGACGTTGCTGGCGGTGGTGCGGAAGACGATGTAGACGGCCTCGAAGACCTGGAAGGCGCCGATGAGGCTGGTGACCAGGACGTAGGTGGTGACCGGGCGCAGCAGGGGCAGGGTGATGTGCCAGAACTGCCGGAAGGTGGAGGCGCCGTCGATCTCGGCCTGTTCATAGAGCTCTTCGGGGATCGCGTTGAGGCCGGCGACGAAGATGATCATGCCGTAGCCGGCGCCGCCCCACACGGATATGAACACGAGGATGGGGACGGCCAGTTCGGGTGTGCTCAGCCAGGCGACCGAGTCGCCGCCGAACCAGCCGAGGACGGTGTTGGCCAGGCCGAAGTCCTCGACGTCGAAGATCCAGCCCCAGATCAGGAACAGCGCCATCGACGAGGTGACCGAGGGCAGGAAGAAGATGGTGCGCATGGTCTTGTCGCGCAGGCTGGTGGTGCGAAACGCCAGGGCGAGGGCCAGTGCCAGGAGGGTGGTGAGGGTGACGGAGGCGATCACGTACATGACAGTGTTGCCGAGGGCTTTGCGGAAGCGGGCGTCGTCGGTCCAGAGGCGTTCGAAGTTGTCGAAGCCGACGAAGCCGGGCGGTTTGATGCCGTTGAAGTCGGTGAAGGCGAGGTAGAGGGAGTTCAGCAGCGGCCAGACGAGGAACGCGGCGAACAGCGCCAGGAACGGCAGCAGCATCAGGTAGCCCGGGAGGTTGCGGCGCAGGTGCGGCTGGTGGTTCTTCTTGCGGGCGGGGGTTTCCGGCGGGGTTTCGGGTGGGGCGGCCTCGGGGGCCTTGGTCGTCGACATTGGACTCTCCAGATGGCGGCGGGGGCCCGGCGGGGGTGCCGGGCCCTCGGGTGTGCGGTCAGCCGGTGAGGTTCTCGGTGAGCAGTGCGGCGATCTCGCCGAGCTTCTCGGCGGGGTCGGCGTCGTTGAGCACGACTTCCTGGAGGAGTTTGTCGATGTCGGGGCTGCTCTTGTCCCAGCCGTTGCAGTTCGGCGGGCCCTCGGCGGTCTGGAGTGTCGTCTTGAGCGCGGTCTTGGCGGTGTCGGTGGTGTCGAGCTTGTCGACGAGTTCGGCCCGCGGTGAGATCCACAGGAAGCCGTTGGCCTTGGCGGCCTGCTGGAGGGCGGCGACGGCCTCGTCGCTGTAGAAGAACTTGATGAAGTCGGCGGCCTGAGCGGGGAACTTCGTGTAGGACATGGCGCCCAGGACGCGGCCGCCGATGAAGCTGCCGGCGCCGGCGGGGCCTTCGGGCAGGACGCTGACGTCCCATTTGCCGACGAGGTCGGGGTGGGAGACGTCGAGTCCGCTGAGGTTCCAGTTGCCGCCGTTGGCCATCACGATGTCGCCGGACTCGAGGCCGCTGGCGAGGTCGGGTTCCTCGTTGGGGGCGCCGTGCTTGCGGTGCAGGTCGGCCCAGTAGTTGAGGGCGCTGACGCCTTCGGGGGTGTTGACGGTGACCGCCGAGCAGTCGTCGGTGTACCAGTCGCCGCCGGCCTGCTTGAGGAAGTTGGTGTACTGGAGCCAGCTCAGCGTCGACCAGGTCATGACGAAGGGGTTGTCGACGCCTTTGCCCTTGAAGTGCTCGGTGGCGGCGGTGAGGTCGGCCCAGGTGGCCGGCGGGGCGATGCCCTCGGCGGCGAGCAGGTCGCTGCGGTAGTAGAACAGGTACAGCGTCATGTCCATGGGGACGCCGTAGACGGCGCCGTCGGTGGATTCCACCGACTTCCAGGAGCCGGGCGCCACGAGGGGTTTCACCTCGTCGACGATCCCGAACTCGCGCAGGTCGAGCATGCCGCCGAGTTGGCCGAACTCGTTGCCCCAGGACAGGCCGCCGGAGATGACGTCGGGGCCCTGCTGGGCGGTCGCCGCCGACAGGATCTTGGCGTGCGAGTCGGCCCAGGCGACGGCCTGGATGTCGATGGTGGTCCCGGGATGCGCGGCGATGTAGAGATCGGCGACGGCCCGAAGGACCGCCACCTCCTCGTCGCCGCCGGTGTTCCAGAAGACCAGGTGAGCCGGTTCAGAGGAATCGGCGGTCTCGGTCTGCGGGGTCGAGGTGGTGCAGGCCGAGGCGGCCAGCACGGCGGCCGCCAACGCGGCCGCGAGCAGGGTCCTTAAGGCTTTCCTTGCGGGGTTCATGGTCATCGCGCCTTTCGTCCGAGCAGGAGAAACAGCTACTGAACCGGGTAAGTGAACCGACCGTAGGACCCTCGGACAACGATGTCAAGCAGTGGTCGAGACGGTGACCGTTTCGTGACGTCGCGGGAGATCAGAAGCGTGCGCCGATGGAGGTAGCGTTGGGCGGGCTCGGCGCAGGCCGAGGTCAACCGGTCAACCACCCTTCATCCCGCGGGGGATCGCACGACATGAAGCGGCCCACCATCGCCGACATCGCCAAGCGCGCAGGCGTCTCCAAGGGCGCGGTCTCCTACGCGCTCAACGGCCGGCCCGGCGTCTCCGCCGAGACCCGGCAGCGGATCCTGGCCATCGCCGAGGAGGTCGGCTGGCAGCCCAACAGCGCCGCGCGCGCCCTGTCCGGGTCGATGTCCAA
This sequence comes from Phytomonospora sp. NPDC050363, assembly GCF_040655735.1. Lineage (NCBI taxonomy): Bacteria > Bacillati > Actinomycetota > Actinomycetes > Micromonosporales > Micromonosporaceae > Phytomonospora > Phytomonospora sp. NPDC050363. The sequence continues at coordinate 469,087 of NZ_JBFAKK010000005.1, read as the reverse complement.
TGTGGTCGGTCTGGCGCTGTGCCGCCCGGCCCGGGTGCTCGGCATCGAGCCCTTCTTCATGGAGCTGATCAGCGGTCTCGAAGCCGAGCTCTCGGCCCGCGACTACGGCCTGACGCTCCAGGTCGTCGCCGACGCCGAGGCCGAGCTGGCCGTGCACCGCCGATGGTGGGCCGAGCGTCGCGTCGACGGCGTGCTGGTGTGCGACCTGCGCGTCGACGACCCGCGCGTGCCCGCGCTGGAGGCCCTCGGCCTGCCCGCCGTGGTGATAGGCGGCCCGACCAACACCGGCGCACTGCCCAGCGTCTGGCACGACGACGCCCGGCCGCTCGCCGAGACCGTGGAGTACCTGTCCGCCCTGGGACACCGCAGGATCGCCCACGTCGCGGGCCTCCCGGAACTGCTGCACACACGGGTGCGCACCGACGCCTTCCACGAGGTCGCCGCGCGCCTCGAACTGCCCGAGGCCGAGACGGTCTCCTCCGACTACACCGGGGAGGCCGGCGCCCGGATCACCCGGCGGCTGCTGAGTTCGGCGCGGCGGCCGACGGCGATCCTCTACGACAACGACGTCATGGCCATCGCCGGACTCGGCGTGGCGCAGGAGATGCGGCTCGACGTGCCCGGCGACCTGTCGATCGTGGCCTGGGACGACTCCCCCCTGTGCCAGCTGACCCACCCGGCGCTCACCGCCCTCGGCCGCGACATCCCCGCCTACGGCGTGATCGCCGCCAAGCGGCTCCTGGCCGCGATCGCCGGCGAAGACGTCGGCGACTACCGCGATCTGCCCGCGCAACTCACCACCCGCGGCAGCACCGGCGCGGTCCGGAGCCGAGCGGGAAAAGTCACTTAACCGTTTCAGTGCCACGGGAGGAAAACCGGGCCGCCCCCATGGAACGGCCCGGTCCTCAGTGCACTGTCCACTCTCGACCAGGTGTCAGGCCCTGATCACCACGGTCGTCGTGCTCAGCACCGTGCCGGTGGCGTCCCGGTAGGTCACCACGCCCCGGTACTCCAGCCCGGCCGTCAGGCCGCTCCAGGTTCCGGTGAGGGTGTAGGGCTGGTCGGCATTGACCGGCTGGGAAGGCTTGTTCAGCACGAAGTTCCCGGCGTCGCCGCCGAGCGCCAGCACGTGCAGCTTCCCGGTCACCGGCAGGTTCGCCGGCGAGGCGAACAGGTCGACGTAGACCACGTAGGTCGCACCGCCCGGCAGCGTCGCGCCCTCCTGTGCCGTCGTACCGGCCGAAGCGCCGAGGTAGGTCAGCGACCCGTTGGCGTTCTTGCGGTAGAAGAACAGGTCGAGGTCGGTCTGTTCGGCGTAGTCGCTGTCGTAGGTGTTGAACGACGCCGTCGCGCCGGCCGGGACGGTGGTCTCGACCTTCTTGACGTGGTCGTTCTCCGCCGGCGCGCCCGTCGGGAAGTTGCTCCCGTCGGGGTTGCGCAGGTCGAGCGAGCTGGTCACGACCGGCGCGAGACCGCTCACGGTCGCGTTGAGCGTGCCGGTGTAGCCGCTGGTTCCCGCCAGGTTCACCGAACCGCTCGTCCCGGTGCCCTCGACGGCCTTGGGGGCGGCCAGCGCGCCGGGCTTCACGACGACCGGGCTGCGCACCGAGTGACCGCGCAGGTCACGCCAGGTGTACGAACCCTCGGTGTAGGCACCGAGCGCCGCGGTCGTCCGGGTCACCGTCACCTTGAAGGACGCCGACTGGCCCGGGCGCAGCGTCAGCGACTGCGGCGAGACGGTCAGCTTGGTGCCCTCGGGGGCGTCGGTGGTCGCGAAGTACGTGCTGGTCTTGTCCGACACGTTCGTCACGGTCCGGGTGACCGTCTCGGCCCGCACGAAGTTGCCGATCGCGATCGACGGGTAGTTCAGCTGCGTCGGGTCGAGCGCGCCGAACTCCGCGCACAGGTCCGGGTAGCGCGGCACGAGTTCGCCGACACCGCAACCCCAGCGCAGCCAGTCGACCGCGTCGGAGTCGTAGACCAGACCCGGATCGAAGGCCTTGCCGACCGTCACGTGCCCGGCGCCGTAGTCGAAGGCCGTGGCGTCGCGCCCGGCCCGCTGGATCGGGCGTCCGGCGGTGTCGGTCTGGGACGCGGTGGTCATCAGCGCCGACTTGACCGCCATCGGCGACCAGTCCGGGTGCTTGCCGATGACCAGCGCGGCCAGGCCCGCGATGTGCGGGCTCGACATCGAGGTGCCGCTGTTCGGCCCGAAGTTCTGGCCGTTGTTGTTGGGCGGCGCGACCGCGGCGTAGACGTCCACGCCGGGGGCGGTGATGTCGGGCTTGAGCAGGTCGCCGCCGGCGGCCAGCGCGGGACCGGCCGAGGAGAACCCGGCGATCTCGGGCGCGGGCTTGGTGGAGGCCACGGCCGACCCGATGGCCGCGGTCGGCGTCGAGGTGCTGCTCAGGTAGGCCAGCAGGGTGCTGCCGGCGGCGGCGTTGACGTGCACGGCCGGCAGGACGTGCGCGTCGAGGACGACGTCGTCGGAGGCGGGCGACGGGTTGTACAGGATCATCCCGACACCGCCGGCCTGCAAGACGGCCTTGCCCTTGTCGACACGGCCGACGGTCCCGCGGGCGCAGGCGACGATCTTGCCCGTCACCTTGGCGGGATCGAGCGATCCGATCGCGCAGAGGTTGGCGTCGCCGCCACCTGGCAGGCCGCTTTCGCCCGACAGCACGACCGGCGCGCTGGGCAGGCCGTTGCTGAGGCTGGCGCCCTTGAAGGTCTGGCCGTTGCCGAGCGTCACGGTCGCCTCGGAGATGCGCCCGTGGGTGCTGGCCGCGACGGTGGTGACCCACGGCGTGTTGTGCGCGACCGTGCTGGCGCCCGGACCGCTGTTGCCGGCCGAGTTGGCGACGAACACGCCCGCCGCGGCGGCGTTGAAGTACGCCAGCTGCTGGGGGGTGAACGCCACGTTCGTCGAACCGGAGATGGAGTAGTTGATGACGTCGACACCGTCGTTGACGGCGTCCTCGATGGCCGCGACCGCGTTGGCCGAGGACACCGTGCAGCCGCCGTCGGCGGTGGTCCAGCAGATCTTGTAGAAGGCCAGGCGCGCGGCCGGGGCCATGCCGGAGATCTTGCCGAGGGGCTTGCCGAAGACGCCGGCGTCGACGCCGTGGTTGCCGGCGGCCGTTGAGCCGACGTGCGAACCGTGGCCGTTGTGGTCGCGCGGCGAGGCGAAGTCGCCGGGGACGACCACGGCGGGCTTGTAGTAGCGCGCCCCGATCACCTTGTTGTTGCACTCGATGTCGCGGGCGGGGTCGCCGGTCTCACCGTTCTGGCAGGTCCCGTTCCACTTCGCGTCGATGACGTCCTGGTCGGGCCGCGGCTCGGGAAGCGCGCCGAAGGACGGGTTCTCGGGCCACACGCCGGAGTCGAGGATGCCGACGATGACGCCCTCACCGGCGTGCTCGTCGCCGCCGTACTGCTGCTCCCACACACCACTGGCGCCGGTGAGGCCCAGGAAGTCGGGGGTGGTGACGGTGTCGGCCTTGAGCTGCTCGTCCGGGTAGAGGTTCTTGACGCCGGGCGCCTTCGACAGCGCGAGGGCCTCCTCGGCGGTCAGTTCGGCGGTGAAGCCGTTGAACACGGTGTCGTAGGTGCGCAGCACCTCGGCGCCGGGGACCTCGGCGATGGCGTCGCCGCGCAGGCCGGCCAGGTAGTTGCGGTAGCGGGCGACCTTGGACTCACCGGTGTCGAGGCGTTCGCCTTCGTCGGCGCGGGTCGAGGCGAGGCCGCTGACACCGCCGTCATAGGTCGCGACGGGTTCGGCGTCGAGTTCGACGATGAAACGGCCGGCGCTGTACTGGGTCGGAGCGCCTTCCTCGGCCACCGCCGCCGTGCCACTGCTCAGCAGGGCCCCGGCGGTGACCGCGACCGTCACCAACGTTAAATAGACCGGTTTACGGCCGAAGAGAGTTTTCGAGGACACGAAACGCTGACCTCCACTGTGGTGGGCTGCCCGCGCGGACGGATGCCCTTCGGGCAGAAGCCCCTGGGCGAGGGGCGTGTGCGGAGCGTAGGCCAGCCGATCGAGTGATGTAAATCAACCGAACCGGTCGTGGGCTCACCCTGAGTGGCCCCGGATATGCCATCGTGTAACGAATCCGGCGACGTCGTCGCAGGTCAGCCAGAGATGCCTCCGGGCGGCGGCCGGGACCGCCCGCCGGGCGCGGGAGTGCGGCGAGGACGGCGCGAGGACGAGACGGGGACGGCGGCGCTTCGCGCGGGCCCCGGGGCGGTCGTGTTGACTGTCGGGGTGACCATCACCGACGAACGCATCGCCTACCAGGACTGGGCTCTCGAGGAGCGGACGAAGGAGCGCTTCGAGGGCTGCGAGTTCGTCGAGGTCGACGCCTCCGAGGCGGTGTTCACCTCGTGCGTGTTCGAGCGGTGCGAGTTCACCGGGCTGCGGCTGAACTCCGCGACGCTGACCCGGTGCGCGTTCCTGGGCTGCACCTTCCGTCGCTGCGTGCTGTTCGGGACGCTCTTCGACGACTGCAAGCTCACCGGAACGTCCTTTGTGGAGACGGAGCTGCGGCCGGCGCGCATCGTCGGCGGCGACTGGTCCTATGTGAACCTGCGCAAGCAGGACCTGTCGAAGGCGCGCTTCGCGCGGCTTCGGCTTCGCGAGGCCGATCTGACCGAGGCCGACCTGTCGGGCGCCGACCTGCGCGAGGCGGACCTGTCCTACGCGCGGATCCACAACGTGAAGCTGCGCGGAGCCGACCTGCGCGGCGCCGACCTCACCGGCATCGCCCTGCGCAACCTCGACATCACCGACACGCGCATCGATCTGGCGCAGGCGGCGCTGTTCGCCTCGGCGTACGGGGCGCGTGTGGAGTTGTGAGCCGGTCGGTCCACTATTCACCCGTCACAGGCGCGGTTACGCTGGTGGCCACTCTTCAGGCTCAATGAAAGGAACCACCCCGTGGTCTTGCGTCAGCTCAAGGCGGTCTTCGGTGCGGGGGTCACCGTGGACAGTGTCCTGACCGACCCCAACGTCACACCTGGCGCCACGCTCAACGGGGAGGTCACCTTCACCGGCGGGGAGAACGACCAGAAGGTCGAGGGCATCACCGTCGAGTTCACCGCCATCGTCGAACTCGACGACAAGGGCGAGGACAAGCAGTCCACCTTCGACTTCCACCGCGCCCAGGTCTCCGGTCCCTTCCAGCTCGCCAAGGGGTCGACCCACACCGTCGCGTTCGCCATTCCCGTTCCGCTGGAGACGCCGCTGAGCGCCGTCAACGGCAGGCCGCTGCCGACGATGAAGCTCGGCGTCTCGACCGAACTGGCCTTGGACAACGCCTTCGACAAGGGCGACCTCGACCCGCTGGTCGTCGAGCCGCTTCCCGTGCAGGCCGCGGTGATGACGGCGATGGAGGAGCTGGGCTTCGTGCTCCAGGTCGCCGACCTGGAAGCCGGCACGATTCCCGGCTCGCACATGCCGTTCTACCAGGAGATCGAGTACTGGCCCGGCGGTGAGTTCAAGGAGAAGTTCCGCGAGGTGGAGCTGACCTTCGTCGCCGGCAAGGCCACCACCGACGTGCTGTTGCAGGCCAACGACAAGGGCGGGCTGCTCAGCCCGGCGCACGACGCCTACCAGCGCTTCACCGTGCAGAACGAGACGCCCGGCGACCTGGTCGAGGCCCTGCGCACGCAGCTGACCCAGCTGGCGCAGAGGCAGGGGATCGCTTAGCGACGGCCGGATGCCCCAGCCCGCTGAAACCAAGCCGGTGGGTGGCCGCCTCACGGCGACCCCCCACCCGGTGGCGGAAACGGGAGACAATGCGTTCCGCTGGGCGTTCGACCCCGCGAGGTGGTCGCGCGCCGATACCGAGTGTAGACAACCTCGCACGAGCCGTGACATCGGCACCGGGTCGATTCATTCCGTTATCGGGCGCGGTCGGCGGGTGGGGCGGGGGTTTGGTTGGGGGGTAAGGGAATCAACCCGCCCACCACCGGAGCCGCCGAGGCAGCGAGGTCACCGCGCCCGCCCCGCGAGCGCGGGCGCGAAACGTACAGGGTGAGGAGCCCGGCCGCGGCCCCCTCACCCCAGAATGTGGTCCGCCCTCTCGGCGTAGTGGCAGGCGCTCGGGTGCGGGTCGGCCTCGCGCTCGATCAGCGCCGGCGTCTTCTCGGCGCACAGGTCGGTCGCCTTCCAGCACCTGGTGCGAAAGCGGCAGCCCGAGGGCGGGTTGGCCGGTGACGGGACGTCGCCGGAAAGGCGGATGATCCGCCGGTGCTCGCGGGCGTCGGGGTCGGGCACGGGCACGGCCGACAGCAGGGCCTGCGTGTAGGGATGGGTCGCGCGGTTGTAGATCTCGTCCTCGGACCCGATCTCGACGATCCTGCCGAGGTACATCACGGCGACGCGGTCGCAGATGTGCCGCACCACCGACAGGTCGTGCGCGATGAAGATGTAGGACAGCCCCAGCTCGGCCTGCAACTTCTCCAGCAGGTTGATGACCTGCGCCTGGATCGACACGTCCAGCGCCGACACCGGCTCGTCGCAGATGATGATCTCGGGGTTGAGCGCCAGCGCTCGGGCGATCCCGACACGCTGCCGCTGCCCGCCGGAGAACTGGTGCGGATAGCGGTTGATGTGCTCGGGATTGAGCCCCACGAGGTCGAGCAGTTCGCGCACCCGCGTCTCGCGCGCCTTGTCCTTCCCGCCGACCCCGTGGATGATCAGCGGCTCGGCGATGATGTCACCGACCGTCATGCGCGGGTTCAGCGACGTGTACGGATCCTGCATGACCATCTGCACCTGCCGCCGCAGCCGGCGCAGCTCCCCGCCCTTGGCCGCGACGATGTCGCGCCCGTCGTAGACGGCGGTGCCCGCGGTCGCGTCCTCCAGCCGCATCAGCAGCTTCGCCAGGGTCGACTTCCCGCAACCGGACTCGCCGACGACGCCGAGCGTCTCCCCCTTGTGGAGGGTGAAGTCGACGCCGTCGACGGCCTTCACATCCCCGATCTTCCTGCGGAAGAGGATGCCGCGCGTGATCGGGAAGTACTTGACCATCCCCTCCACGGTCAGGATGGGCTGGCCGAGCGTGGGTTTGGCGACGGCCGCCGCCCCGGTCCGATTGCTCACAGCTCCGGCTCCTTCCGCGTGGGCTCCAGTTCGCCCGCCAGCAGTTCGCGTGCGAAGTGGCAGGCCGAGTGGCGCCCGCCGAGGTCGAGCGAGGGCGGCACCTCCGACCGGCAGACGTCGCGCACGAACCGGCAGCGCGGATGGAACGGGCAGCCCGAGGGGATGTTCGTCAGGTTCGGCGGCAGGCCGGGGATCGTGCGCAGGGTCTTGCCCTTGTCGTCCAGCCGCGGGATCGAGTTGAGCAGGCCGAGCGTGTACGGGTGCGCCGGACTGCGGTAGAGCGCGTGCACGTCGGCGTGCTCGATGATCCGCCCGGCGTACATGACGGCGATGCGGTCGGCGACGTCGGCGACCACGCCCAGGTCGTGGGTGATCAGGATCATCGCCGTGTTCAGCTCGCGGCGCAGATCCCCCAGCAGGTCCATGATCTGGGCCTGCACGGTCACGTCGAGGGCCGTCGTCGGCTCGTCGGCGATGACCACGTTCGGCTTCTGGGCCAGCGCCATGGCGATCATGACGCGCTGGCGCATGCCCCCGGAGAACTGGTGGGGATAGGCCTTCAGACGCTCGCGGGCCCCCGGGATGTTCACCAGCTCCATCAGCTCGACCGCGCGCTCCAGGCCGTCCTTCTTGGACAGACCCTCGCGCTTGCGCAGCGCCTCGGAGATCTGCCACCCGACGGTGAACACCGGGTTGAGCGCCGAGAGGGCGTCCTGGAAGATGATCGAGATCTCCCGGCCGCGCACCGCGCGCCGGTCGCTCTCGCTCGCGGTGAGCAGATCCTTGCCCTGGTAGAGGATCCGGCCGCCGGTGACGAAGCCCGGCGGGGTGTCGAGGATGCCCATGATGGCCTGCGCCGTCACCGACTTGCCCGACCCGGACTCGCCGAGCACGGCGAGGGTCTCGCCGGGGTCGAGGTGGTAGGACACGCCGTTGATGACCTTGGCGGTGCCCTCGCCGGTTCGGAACTCGACGTAGAGGTCGTCGACCTCCAGCAGGTGGCCGCCGCCGTCGTCGGGCCCCGGCGCGCTGTCCTGCTCCACAATGGAGTGCGAGTGTCTACCCATCTCAGTCACCGCAACTTCGGGTCGAAGGCCTCGCGCACGGCGTCGCCGAGCATGATGAAGGCCAGCACGGTCAGGGCAAGGAACGTCGACGGGAACAGCACCGGCCCGAGCGCGTTGCGGACCCGGCCGGTGGCGTCGGCGATGTCGGCGCCCCAGGAGATCTCGCCCCCCTTGAGGCCGATTCCCAGGAAGGACAGCGTCGCCTCGACGGAGATGAACGAGCCGAGGGCGATGGTGAGTACGACGATGACCGGGGCCATCGCGTTCGGGGTGATGTGCCGGATCATGATCCGCCTGTTGTCGGCGCCGAGCATCCGCGCGGCCTGCACGTAGTCCTGGCCCTTGGCCGAGATCACCGACGAGCGCACGATCCGCGCCGGACTGGTCCAGCCGAGCAGGCCCAGCGCCAGCACGACCGGCCAGACACCGGTCAGCGTGACCGACGACAGGATCACGATCGCACCGAGCAGCAGCGGGATTCCCAGGACGATGTCGGTGACCCGGGCGATGACCGCGTCGGCCCAGCCGCCGTAGTAGCCGGCCAGCATCCCCAGCACCGCGGCGATGACCGCGACCATGATGACCGAGTAGAGGCCGACCTGGAGTGATGCCTTCGCGCCGTAGATGGTGCGGGCGTAGATGTTGCAGCCCTGCAGGTTGTACCCGAACCAGGCCTCCGAGCTCGGCGGCTGGAGCGAGCGGCTCAAGTCGCAGGCGTAGGGGTCGGCGTCGGTGAACAACGACGGCCAGAGGGCCATCAGCACCAGGAGCACGATGATGACCGCGGAGATGATCGCGATCGGGTTTCGCCGAAGGTCGCGCCAGGCGTCGGAGGCGAGGGACCGGGTCTGGCCCATGCCCGCTTCGCCCTCGGCGAGGACGACCGTGGCGTCGGGCGGCAGTGCGTTCTGATCACTCATAGCGGATCCGAGGGTCGAGGACGGCGTACAGGACGTCGACGAGCAGGTTCATGAGCAGGTAGACGATGACGAGGAGGCTGACGATGGTGACCACCGTCGGCCCGTCCTCCAGGCTGATGGCCTTGGCCAGTTCGAAGCCGATGCCGGGGATGTTGAAGATCTTCTCGGTGACGATGGCGCCGCCCATGAGGCCGCCGAGTTCGATGCCGAGGAAGGTGATGACCGGGATGAGGGAGTTGCGAAGGACGTGCACTCCCACGACCTGGGAACGCTTGAGCCCCTTCGACTTGGCGGTGCGCACGTAGTCGGCGCGCAGATTCTCGCCGACCGAGCTGCGGGTCAGCCGCACGGCCGTGGCCAGCGACAGCGAACCCAGCACCAGCGCGGGGACCACGTAGGCCGACAGGTCACCGGAGCCGCCGACGTTGGTCGTCCACAGCCCCCACTTGGCGCCGAAGAGTGCCAGCGTCGAACCGATGACGAAGACCGGGATCGAGATGACGATCAGCGTGAGCAGCAGGACGACGGTGTCGAAGATCCCGCCGCGCTTCATCGCCACGATCACGCCGAGGGTGATGCCCACGACCACGACGAAGACGAAGGCGATGAACGCCAGCTTGAGCGTGTAGGGCCAGGCCGACGCGACGATCTCGCCGATGTCGCGGCCGGAGGTGTTCACGCCGAGGTTGAAGGTCAGCAGGTCCTTCATGTAGTAGAGGTATTGAACGAAGAACGGCTGATCGAGGTGGAACTCCTCGATGAGCGCCTGGCGGACCGACGGGCTCAGCGGTTTCTCACCGGCCAGCGCGGCGATCGGGTCGCCGCTGGCGGCGAACATGAGCCAGTACACCAGAAGCGTGGTGCCGAAGAAGGCGAGCACCATCTGGAGTAGTCGGCGGATGATGTAGCGGAACATCGCAGCCCCTCATGGGCCGGCGGGGCGGCCCTCACGGTGTCCTCCGAGGACGGTGGCCGGGACGCGCTGGACGCGCCCCGGCCCCGGGTGCCTCAGGCGTTCTCGATCGAGAGCAGGTCCAGCTCGTAGAACAGGTCGATGGTCACGTTCTTGACCTGGTCTGAGTAGCCGAAGTTGTTGCGGCCGAAGCGCATCGGCAGGACCGGGAGCTTCTCGGCGAGGATGTCCTCGGCGGCCTGGAAGTCCGGGATCGAGGCCTGCGCGTCGGCGGCGCCGAAGCCTTTGGCGAGCAGGTCGTCGAAGGACTCGTCGCAGAAGCCGGAGTAGTTGGGCTGCGGGATGGCGTTGCAGCTGTAGAGCGGTTCGAGGTAGTTGTCCATGGTCGGGTAGTCGGGGATCCAGCCCTGGCGGAAGATGCCGACGGCCTCCTTTTTGGACAGGGAGGTCAGCAGGTCGGCGAACTTCGGGACGGGGTTGCCGGTGCAGGTCACGCCGAGGTTGGTGGCGAGCTGGTTGCAGGTGGCGTCGATCCACTCCTTGTGGCCGCCGTCGGCGTTGTAGCTGAGCTGGATGGTGTCGCTGCCGTCGGCGGCGGTGTAGAGCGCCTTGGCCTCGGTGGGGTTGAACTGGCACCACTCACCGCAGGAGTTCTCGCGCGCGCCGGGGAACTGCGGCGAGACCCAGGAGGTCGCCGGGGTCGCCGAGCCGGCGAAGATGGTCTCGGTGATGGCGGGGCGGTCGATGGCCATCGAGATGGCCTGGCGGATGCGGACGTCTTGGAACTCCTCCTGGTAGACCGGGAAGGCCAGGCCCTGGAAGGAGCCCGACGGGGTCTGCCCGAAGCGGTCGCCGAGGTCGGCCTTGGCGTTGCCGATCTGCGCGGTGGGGATGGTCTTGACGATGTCGAGGTTGCCGCCGACGACGTCGTTGTACTGCGCGCCGGCGTCCTGGTAGATCTTGAAGTCGACGCCCTTGATCTTCGGCTTGGTGCCGATGTAGCCGTCCCATGCCTCGACGGAGATCTTCTGGTCGTGCTCCCAGGTGCCGTTCATCTTGAAGGGGCCGTTGCCGATCGGCGCGTTCTGGAAGTTGGCCGGGTCGGCGAAGGCTACCGACGGCAGCGGGAGGAAGTTCGTGTAGCCGAGCGTGGTGTCGAAGGCAGAGTAGGGCGAGGCGAGGGTGACCTTGATGGTCAGGTCGTCGACCTTCTCCAGGCCCGACATGCGGTCGGTCGTCGGGGTGGAGCCGTTGGTCGGGTTGAGCGCGGCGTACCCGTCGATCTTGTTGTAGTACGAGTTCAGGTCCTGGGCGTTGGGGCCGTAGGCGCCGTAGTTCCAGGTGTTGATGTAGCTGTCGGCGGTGACCTTCTCGCCGTTGTGGAAGGTGTAGCCGTCCTTGAGCTTGATCGTCCAGACCTTGTTGCCCTCGCTGGCCTCGATCGACTCGGCGGTCTCCAGCTCGGTCTCCAGCTGGTCGTTGTAGCGGACCAGCGGCGAGTAGAGCGCCGAGATGACCTGGTGGCCCTCGGTCTCGCCGACGGAGGTCACGAACAGGCTCTTCGGCTCACCGATGCCGACGCTGATGACACCCTCGGAACTGCCGCCGCCGTCGTCACCGCCGCCGCAAGCCACGAGCACGCCCGCGGCGAGCGGCAGGCTCACGAAGGCGCAAAGCGCGCGCTTCCCCATTGCGTCTCCCTATGCCTCGAAGTCAGACCGGCCAAAGCCGCCTTGACGCACTGGCGACCGGTCGGCTCGTGTCACATTGGCCACCATACGCCCAGATTTTCGAGAAATAGGTGTTTCGTCCGCTAGACGGTCTACCGCGTCGTCGTTCGGCCCGACCGTGCCCGGACCTGCGGTTCCGGACCGGTCCGGCCCTTAACGCCGCCTTACCACCAAGCACTACCGGGTGGTAAGTTCGTCCACATGAGAGGCGCGTACAAGTGTCGGGCGTACCCCGACCCCGAGCAGGCGGCGATCCTCGTCCGCACGTTCGGCTGTGTGCGCAAGGTCTGGAACGAGGTCCTGGAGTGGCGCACCCGCCGCTACCGGGCCGACCAGGTCAAGACCAGCTACGCCGAGTCCGACCGGTACCTCACCTCGCTGAAGAAGACCAGCGAGCTGGCCTACCTCAACGAGGTCTCCTCGGTCCCGCTCCAGCAGACGCTGCGGCACCAGTACCGCGCCTACATCGCCTTCTTCACCGGCCGCTCGCGCTACCCGCGCTTCAAGTCGCGCAACGGGCGCCAGGCCGCCTCCTACATCCGCTCGGCCTTCCGCATGCGCGAGGGCGTCTTGCACCTGGCGAAGATGAGCAGCCCGCTGCCCTTCGTGTGGTCCTGGCCGGAGATCGACCCCGCCGACATCGACCCGGCCACGGTCACCGTCAGCCGTGACCCCGACGGCCTGTGGTTCGTCACGTTCCAGCTCGACACCGCCGGGCCGGCGCCGCTGCCCGAGACCGGACGGCAGGCGGGCCTCGACCTCGCCGCGGGCGCCTTCGCCGTCACCTCCGACGGCGAGCGCTTCGCCTGCCCGCGCGGCCTGACCAGGCGTGAGCGCAACCTGGCGCGCTACCAGCGGCGGATGGCCCGGTGCCGGGCCGGCTCGAACAACCGGGCGAAGGCCAGGCTGAAGGCCGACCGCGCGCGCGGCAAGCTGCGCCGGGCCCGTACCGACTTCCTGCAGCGCACCTCCACCGACCTGGTGCGCCGCTATGACCTGCTCGTGGTCGAGGACCTCGCGGTGACCGGCCCGCGGCCCAACCGCCGCTACGCCAAACGCCCTCCCGATACCGGGTGGCCGGCGTTTCGGTCGATGCTGGTGTACAAGGCCGCCAAGTGGGGCCGCCAGCTGGTGACCATCGACCGGTTCTTCCCCTCGTCGCGAACCTGCTCTGGTTGCGGGCACCTCCTGGCCCGCCTGGCCGACAAGACCAGGCACTGGACGTGCCCGACCTGCCGCACCCTGCACGACAGGGATGTCAACGCGGCGAAGAACATCCTGGCCGAAGGACGTTCGGTTGCGGCCTGTGGAGCCGATATAAGACGGCGAGGGACACCCCTCCCGCGTTCGGCGGCGAAGCAGGAAACCCCACCCGTGAGGGTGAGAACCCTCCACTAGGTGGAGAGAAAGTCAAGACATGACCCAGTACCTGACCGTTCTCGGTGTCGTCATCGTCGTCGTCGCCGTGTACGCCGCGTCCCGCCGTATGGGGATCCTGGCGCCCATCCCGCTGATGATCGCCGGTGTGATCCTGGGCCTGACCCCGTGGATCGAGACGCCCGGGCTCGACCCGGAGCTGATCTTGTTCGGTTTCCTGCCGCCGCTGCTGTTCGTGGCCGCGCAGGAGTTCTCCGTACCGGCGTTCCGGCTGCACATGCGGCCCATCCTGCTGCTGGCCGTCGGCCTGGTGATCTTCACTTCGCTGTCGGTCGGGTTCGTGCTGCACGCGGTGATGCCGCAGATCCCGCTGCCGGCCGCGCTGGCGCTGGGGGCCGTGGTCGGCCCGCCCGACGCGGTGTCGGCGATCGCCGTGGCCCGTCGCCTGGGGCTGCCGCGCAAGCTCGTCACCATCCTCGAAGGCGAGAGCCTGCTCAACGACGCGACCGCGCTGGTCATGCTGCGCGTGGCCGTCGCCGCGGCGGTCGGGGAGGCCGTCGGCATCGGCGGGATCGCGCTGACGGCGGTCCAGTCGGCCGGCGGCGGCCTGCTCGTCGGGCTGATCGCCGGCGTCGTCATCTCCTTCCTGCACCGGCGGACCCTCTACCCGCTGCTCGACAACGCGATCAGCCTGATCACGCCCTTCGCCGCCTACTACGCCGCCGAGCTCATCCACGGTTCCGGTGTCGTCGCGGTCGTCGTGACCGGTCTGTACGTCGGGCACCGCCTGCCGACGATGATGTCGGCGGCCTCGCGGCTCCAGATGGCGGCCTTCTGGAAGATGGTCGTGTTCATGCTGGAGGGCGCGGTCTTCGTGCTCGTCGGACTGCACATCAACCTGATCGTGCACGACCTCACCGAGCCCCTGCACGTCATCGTCGGACTGTCGGCGCTGGTCGTGGGCATCGTGCTCGTCGCGCGCTTCGTGTGGATCATCCCCGCCACATACCTGGGCAGACTCTTCCCCAACCGGGAACGCGACCGGGATTCACTGACCTATCCGATCGTGCTCAGCTGGGCGGGCATGCGCGGGGCGATCACCCTCGCCGCCGCTCTCACCCTCCCGCTGTACCTGGCCGACGGGGTCACGCCCTTCCCGCACCGCACCCTGCTCATCTGGCTGGCCTTCGTCACGATCATGGCGACGCTCCTGCTGCAGGGCACCACCCTGCCCACGCTCGTGCGCAAGCTCAAGGTCCACCAGGACGACCCGAAGGTCGACGCGCTCGCCGAGGCAGCCGTCCAGCACGAGGCGACGCGGGCGGCGCTGGTCCGGCTCGAACAGGAGATCACCGAGCAGCCGGCGCCGCAGGAGGTCGTCGAACGTCTCCGGCAGGGTGCGACCATCCGCGCCAACCACGCCTGGGAGAGGCTCGGGCCGGAGGAGATCGAGACGCCGTCCGACAGCTACCGGCGCCTGCGTCACGCGATGCTCGACACCGAGCGGGGCGTGTTCATCTCGGCCCGCGACGAGGGGCGCATCCCCGACGAGGTCATGACGCGCGTCCAGCGGGACATGGATCTGGAGGAGTCCCTGCTCGGGCGGGAACACGGGTAGCCCACTCGGCGCTAACGTGATCATGTGGCCCGGCCGCCACGTGTTCACGGACCCGAGGAGCACCGATGAACTGCACACATCTCGACCGCGCCGGCGACCTGCCGGTCCCGTCGCAACTGTCCTGCGCCCGCTGCATCGAGGAGGGCCATCACGACTGGGTGCATCTGCGGATGTGCCTGGACTGCGGGAATGTGGCGTGCTGCGACTCCTCACCGGGGCAGCACGCCTCCGCCCACTACAAGGAGACCGGCCACCCGGTGATGCGCTCGGTGGAGCCGGGCGAGGAGTGGCGCTGGTGCTTCGTGGACGAGGTCCTGGGCTAGGGAGTGTTCTGGCCCTAGCGGTCCTAGATCAGCCCAGCGCCTCGTTGACGACGCGCAGCAGCTCGTCGTGGATGTGCCCGTTGCTGTATACGCCGGCGCCCGCGTCGACGCGCGAGCCGCCGGACAGGTCGCTGTAGCGGCCGCCGGCCGCCTCGACGATCGGGACGACGGCGGCGTGGTCCCACGGCCCGCCGCCGAGCAGCACGTAGCCGTCGAGAAGGCCCTCGGCGACCATGAGCCCGCCGTGCACGTTGCCGGTCGCCTCGCGCAGCGAACCGCCCTCGTCGGCGGTCGGGCGCAGGAGCGCGCTGGCCTCGCTCAGGGCGGTCACGACCGGGCGCAGCTTCGCCGAGGCGCGGTGGGCGACCGGCCACATCGCGAGGACGGACTTGTCCAGCGTCGCCGTCGACGACACCGTGAGACGGGCCGGCTCGGCCCCTTCGGTCGCCGACCAGGCGCCCTCGCCCGTCGCGGCCCACCAACGGCGGCTCAGCGCCGGCGCCGAGGCCATGCCGACGGTCACCCGCCCGCCCTCCTGAAGGCCGATGAGGGTGCTCCAGGCGTCGTTCTTGCCGATGAAGTGGGAGGTCCCGTCGATCGGGTCGATGATCCAGAACCGGCCGTCCGGCTCGCCGTCGTCGGCGCCGAACTCCTCGCCGATCACCAGATCGTCGGGCCGCACCGTCGCCAGCTCCACGCGAAGGACCTGCTCGACCTCGCGGTCGGCGAGCGTCACCGGTGAACCGTCGGGCTTGATGACGATGCCGAGATCGGCCCCGTCGTAGTAGCGCATGGAGACCGGGTCGGCGAGGTCGGCGAGACGATGGGCGAGCGCGAGATCATCGGAGTAGGTCATGTCCGATCAGTCTAGGCTCGTCACTCTTCGGCGTCGGACCGGCGCTGTGGGAAGATGCGGCCATGCAGCTGCTTGACGGTAAGGCCACGGCCGCGGCCATCAAAGAGGAACTGAGCATCCGGGTCAAAGCCCTCGCGTCGAAGGGGGTGACGCCGGGTCTGGCGACGGTCCTGGTCGGCGACGATCCCGCGTCGAAGGTCTACGTGGCCAGCAAGCACCGCGACTGCGCGGCGGTCGGCATCCACTCGGTGCAAAAGCAGCTTCCCGCGTCGGCTTCGTTCACCGAGGTCGCCGAGGTCATCGACGAGCTCAACGCCGACGACGCCGTCCACGGGTACATCGTGCAGTTGCCGCTGCCGGCCGGGATCAGCCAGCAGGCGGTGCTGGAGCGCATCGACCCCGACAAGGACGCCGACGGGCTCCACCCCGTCAGTCTCGGGCGGCTCGTGCTCGGTGAGAAGGGCGCGCTGCCGTGCACGCCGCGCGGGATCGTGGAGCTGCTGCGCCGCTACGACGTGCCCCTCGACGGCGCCGAGGTCGTCGTGGTCGGGCGCGGGATCACCGTCGGCCGGCCCCTCGGGCTGCTGCTGACCCGTCGCAGCGAGAACGCCACGGTCGTGTTGTGCCACACCGGCACCCGTGACCTCGCCGCGCACACCCGGCGCGCCGACATCGTCGTGGTCGCGGCTGGGAAGGCCGGTCTGCTCACCGCCGACATGGTCCGTCCGGGCGCGGCGGTCCTCGACGTCGGCGTGACCCGCGAGGTGAAGGCGGACGGGAAGGCCAAGATCCTCGGCGACGTCGCGCCCGAGGTCGCCGAGGTCGCCGGGTACCTCGCGCCCATGCCGGGCGGGGTCGGGCCGATGACGCGCGCGATGCTGCTCACCAACGTCGTGGAGCGGGCCGAACAGCTCGCGTGAGACGCACTACCTCCTACGCCTACCCGACAGGCTCTCATGTCCGGCGTGCGCGTAGGTTCGCCTTAACGACCTGTCAAGGACTCAAAGGAGCAGCCAGAATGGGCAAGAAGGTCACCGTCGTCGGCGCCGGTTTCTACGGCTCCACCACGGCGCAGCGGCTGGCGGAGTACGACGTCTTCGAGACCGTCGTCCTGGTCGACGTAGTCGACGGCAAGCCGGAGGGTCTGGCGCTGGACCTGAACCAGTCGCGCCCCATCGAAGGCTACGAGACCCAGGTGATCGGCAAGACCGTCGGCACCGACGGGTCGGGCTACGAGGTCATCGAAGGCTCCGACGTCGTCATCATCACCGCCGGTTTCCCCCGCAAGCCGGGCATGAGCCGGATGGACCTCCTGGAGAAGAACGCCGGGATCGTGCGCCCGGTGTCGGAGAACGTGGCGAAGTACGCCCCCAACGCCGTGATCATCGTGGTCACCAACCCGCTCGACGAGATGACCGCGCTGGCGCAGATCGCCTCCCGGCTGCCCAAGCAGCGCGTCCTCGGCCAGGCCGGCATGCTCGACACCGCCCGCTTCAGCCACTTCGTGGCCGAGGCCGCCGGCGTCCCGATCGCCGCCGTCAAGACCCTCACCCTCGGCTCGCACGGCGACACCATGGTGCCCGTGCCCTCCGCCTGCTCGGTGAACGGCAAGCCCCTCTCGGAGGTCCTGCCCGCCGAGAAGATCGAGGAACTCGTCGTGCGCACCCGCAACGGCGGCGCCGAGGTCGTGGGCCTGCTCAAGACCGGTTCGGCCTACTACGCCCCCTCGGCCGCCGCGGCCCGCATGGCCAAGGCCGTCGCCGAGGACTCCGGCGCGGTCATGCCGGTGTGCGCGTGGGTCGACGGTGAGTACGGCATCGACGGCGTGTACCTGGGCGTCGAGGCCGAGCTGGGCGCCGAGGGCGTCCGCCGGGTCGTCGAGACCTCGCTGACCGAGACCGAGCTCGCCGGGCTCAAGGAGGCCGCCGAGGCCGTCCGCGCCAAGCAGGCCGACGTCGCCAGCATGTAGTTCACGCACTTTCGACGCCCCCGCCGACCTGTCGGCGGGGGCGTTTCCTCGTTGGGAAGCGCGGCGCCCCGGTGACACCCGGCCGGGGCGCCGCGCTCGTTTCGGCTCAGACGCCCGGTTCGCCGTCCCCGCCGAAGGCGAGGTGGACCGCGTAGGAGTCCTCGTGCATGTGGTACCTGGTGATCCGGCCGCCGATGACGGTCAGCCGCAGCGCGAAGGTCGAGGCGAAGGTCTTGCCGGTCTCGTTGACCAGGTGGGCGAACTCGCCGAGTACGACGGCCTCGTCGCCGTCGACGAGGACCTTCTCGACCTCGAAGCGCTCGGGGGTGCACAGGTTGTGGATGAGGTTGAAGAACTCGGCGACCTGGATGTGGCTGCGTCGCCGGCCGAGCCAGGGCACCAGCGGCGAGCCGTGGACGGCCATGTCGACGGGGTCGGCGACGAGGTTCAGCACCCCGTCGATGTCCCATTTTCCGAGTCGGGCGAGGAAGTTCTCGACGGTCTCACGGGTGTTGCTCACGGGCGGTCCTTTCGGAAGTTGTCACGGGATACGCAGAACGCGGCGCCGGCACCGAGGAAGGTCACGGCGGCGGCGAGGAAGACTGATGTGGACAGTCCGTTGAGGGCGGTCGCGATCGGTCCGGCGACGCTGGCGCCGATGAGAAGTGCGGCGTTGAAGACCCCGGCGCCGAAGGCCCGGGCCGAGCCGGACGCCAGCCCCACGGCCTCGGCCAGAGACGGTGCCGCGACGGCGACTCCGAGCGTCAGGGCGAAGAGAAGGAAGGCGAGACCGGCGAGGGACGTCCGCTCGCCGGTGACGGCGATGACCGCGGCGATCACGGCGACCGTGCCGAGTCCGCCGGCCGCCCGGAGAGCGGGCCGGACGGGCAGCCGTCCAATGAGGAACGGGGCGACCAGCACGGCCGGGACGGCGCACAGTCGCAGCAGGGGCAGCGATTCCCGGCCGGCCAGCTGGAGTCCGGTGTAGACGGTCACGAAGGCGATGAGGAGCGTGAAGGCCGCGGCGTAGAGGCCGCGCAGCTCCCGGCCGACGTGCAGCCGGGCGACGGTGGTGCCGCTCGCGCGGCGGGGGTCGGGCAGCAGGACGAGCCGGACCGCCAGCGCCGACGCGGCGAGAAGCACGGCACCCCCGGCGAAGGCGAGGCGCCAGGAGCCGAGCGCGACGACGCCCTGTCCGGCGAGCTGGGCGAGGCCGCCCGCGGCGAGGAAGCCGCCGGTGAGGCAGGACAGGACCACTCCCCTGCGGTGGGCGGGGACCGCGGCGCCGACGTAGGCGAAGGCGGCGGGCGGGAAGGCGCCGACGGCGAAGCCCTGCAAGGCGCGCAGGGCGTAGCCGGAGGCCGGGTCGACGGCCAGGACGACGGCGAGGGTCGCGAAGGAGGCCGCGAGGAGGCCGCGGGTCATGACGCGGCGGGGGCCGAGGCGGTCGACGAGCACGCCGAAGGTGAGGACTCCGGCGGCGTAGCCGAAACCGAAGACGGTGAGGACGGCGGTCGCGGTGGTCGCGGGGACCTGCCAGTCGGCGCCGACGGCGGGGACGAGGGGGATGCCGAGGTAGAGCTGACCGGTGGCCAGGAGGGCGGGCGGGGCGAGGACGAGGACCGTCGGAAGGAGGCGGGTCCGGGGTGGGGCCGGCGCCGGGCGGGTGGCGGTGGTCATGCGCCGAAGCTAGCCAACCAACTAGTTGGTTGGCAACCGGCTAAGCTGTCATGCATGTCACGCAATCCCGAAGTGACCCGCGGCCGACTGCTCAGCGCGGCCCGCCGGGAGTTCTCCCTGTACGGCCTCGCCGGTGCCCGCGTGGACCGCATCGCGCGCGAGGCCGGGGTGAACAAGGAGCGGATCTACGCCTACTTCGGCAGCAAGGAGTTGCTCTACGACACCGTGATCGAGCTGGCGCTACAGCAGATCCGCCTCGCGACGCCGCTGGAGATCACCGACGGGGAGGACGTCGGGGACTTCGTTCGGCGCGTGTTCGAGTTCCACCGGCGCGACCCGAGCCTGATGCGCATCTTCATGTGGGAGTCGCTGGAGATGGGCAGCCGCGACCTGATCGCCGACGCCGAGCGGCGCGCGTTCTACCGCGAGCGCATCGAGGACATGGCGGCGCAGTTGGGGATCGCCGACCTCGGGAACGCGCGGCGGTTGTTCCTGACGCTGGTGGGCATGGCGGGGTGGCCGGCGGTGATGCCGAACCTTGCGCACCTGATGACCGACGGGGACACCGACGGGGCGGAGGGGCAGGAGGCGCTGCGGGACTTCTTGGTGAGGTTCGCGGTGGCGGGTGCGGCCGGGGCGGCGGGGATCGGGGGCGGGACTGCGACGAGCTCGGGTGTCGCAGATGGCGATGGGGTGCGGACGGACGAGGAACGGGGGTGAGGGGTGCCCGCGGAGAGCACGGGCGGGCCGCGGATCCATACCCTCCAGCCACGCGGGTTCCAAATAGGGCACATGATCTGAAACCAAATCTTATCTCGCATATACGGATCATTGCAGACAGGATGTTAAATCCGCGTAAGTCGAAGCACGTCGATGTCGGTGCTGGTCGGGCGGGGTTTTCCGAGGGATGCAGGCAGGCTCTTCCATCGTGCTGGGGCACGCTCGTGGCGCAACGGAGCGCGGCCGTACCCGACCGCCGCACACCCCGCCTCAGTCCGCTCCCCTACCCCGCCGTCGCCACCTGCACCGGCTCCGGCGGCTCGCCGCGGCGCGTCATCAGCGCACGGCCCACGGGCAGCCGCTGCGGCGCGACGCCGTTGGCCAGACGCCCCTCCATGCGGTCGCCGGAGAACATCATCGTCGGCGGCGACATGTCGGACAGCGTCTGCAGGAAGGGCTCGTACAGCGCCCTCGACGCGCCGCCGGTCCTTCGGGCGACGATCACGTGGAACCCCAGATCGCGCCCCTGCGGGATGAACTCGATCAGCGGGGCGAGCGGGTTTCCGTTCGCCGAGGCCACGAGGTCGTAGTCGTCCACGAACAGGAACACCTCGTACCCCTTCCACCACGAACGGTCGCGCAGCTGCCTCGGTGTCACGTCGGGGCCGGGGAGTCTGGCGCGCAGCCCTTCGGCCAGCTCCTTCGCGTTCTGCGCGGCGTGGGCCGCCGAGGTGCAGTACGTCAGCTCGTAGTCGGGCGGGACTTCTTCGAGGTGACTGCGCCGGAAGTCGACCATCATGACGCCGACGTCGCCGACGGGCCGGCGCAGCACCTGCCCGATGATGGTGCGCAGGAGCGTCGACTTGCCGGTCTGCGGATCGCCGTACACGACCAGGTGCGGGTCGGTGTCGAAGTCGACGCGCGCGGGGCCGAGGTCCCTTTCGGACAGTCCGACGACGGGCAGCATGGCGTAGGGGTCGTCGGCGGATCCGGTGTCCCAGGCGGGAACGAGTTCGCCGATGTCGATGTGCGACGGGAGAACGCGCACCTGCGGGACGGGCGGCTGGGGCCAGCGGCCGCTCACTTCCCTGGCGAGCTGGGCGATGGCGGCGGGCAGGTCCTCGGTCTCCGCGACGCCGTCGATGCGCGGCAGGGCGACGTGCCCGTACTGCTCGTCGGCCCACAGTAGACGGCCCGGCGTCTCCTTCGGGAGCGCTTCGGCGGCCTTGCGGTCGATCCCGGAATCGAAGGGGTCCGACAGCCGCAGTTCGACGCGGCCGCCGATCGACGACGACAGCCGGGTGCGGATCTGGGTGGAGTTGACCGCGGTCAGCACGGTGTGCACACCGAGCGCGGGACCGCGCCCGACGATCTCCATCAGCGGATCCTCCAGCTCGAAGTCGACCTCGCGCAGCGCTCCCCAGCCGTCGACGACGAACACGACGTCACCGGCGATCTCGGGCGGGATCTCGCCGGCGGCCCTTGCCTTGCGCAGGCGGGCGGGCGAGTCGAGACCGTACTTCTGCATCGCCGCCTCGCGGATGTCCAGCTGCGCCCTGACGTCGGCGATGACGCGGCGCATCAGCTCCGGCTCGGAACGCCCGGCGACGGCGGCGACGTGCGGCAGTGAGGCGAGCGGGGCGAGGGCACCGCCGCCGTAGTCGACGATGTAGCAGGCGATCTGGCCCGGCTCGTAACGCAGCGCGAGTCCGGCCACGAGGGTGCGGATCAGCGTCGACTTGCCCGAGACGGGCGCGCCGTAGACGGCGAGGTTGGCGTCGGAGCCGGTCAGGTCCCATTCGAGGGGTTTCTGCGTCTGCTCGCGGGGAGCGTCGTGCAGGCCGAGGATCGCGGTGACCTTCGCGGGGTCGGTCACCGGATCGAGCGCACCCTCCACAGTGTCCAGTGTCATCATCGCCGGCAGCGGCGGCAGCCACACCGGGCGGACCGGCTCGGCTCCCGCCGAGGCGAGCCGTTCGACGAGGACCTGGAGGACCGTGCGCTCCTCGGGGGCGGCGTGTCCGCCGTGAGCGGCGGCACCGTCGGGCGCGATCGCCGCGAGGGCCTGGGAAACGCCCATCAGCGGCACGGCCGGCGGCGGCCACGGCAGGATCGGCAGCTGCTCCTCGCTGTCCTCGCGCGGGGGCTGGTAGGCGCCGGAGACCATCGCGGCCTTGAAGCGGGTGAACACCGAGGTGTCGACCTTGAGGTAGCCCGACCCGGGCTCGGGCGGCAGACGGTAGGCGTCGGGAACGCCGATCGCGTCGCGGCTCTCGCCCTCGGAGAAGGTGCGCAGGCCGATCCGGTAGGACAGATGCGACTCCAGGCCGCGGATCGCGCCGCCTTCGAGCCGCTGCGTGGCCAGCAGCAGGTGCACGCCGATCGACCGGCCGATACGGCCGACGGCGACGAAAAGCTCGGCGAAGTCGGGCTTGGCGGTGAGCAGCTCGGAGAACTCGTCGATGATGACCAGCAGGTGCGGCAGGGGATCGAGCTCGGGACGGTTCTTGCGCACCCGTGTGTAGGCGTGCACGTTCGGCAGGTTCCCGACGTCCTTGAGAAGCTGCTGCCGACGCAGCATCTCGCCGTACAGGGCCTCCCGGAAGCGGTCGACGAGCGCGAGGTCGTCGGCGAGGTTGGTGATGCTACCGGCGTTGTGCGGCAGGGGATCGAGGTCGGCGAAGGTCGCGCCGCCCTTGAAGTCGACGGTCAGCAGCGCCAGCTGCTCGGGGTTGTGCCGCACCGCGAGGGCGGCGACCAGCGTCCGCAGCGCCTCCGACTTGCCCGAACCGGTCGCACCGACGATGAGCCCGTGCGGGCCCATCCCGCCCAGCGCCGACTCCTTGAGGTCCAGGTCGACGATCTCGCCGTCCGGGCCGACGCCGATCGGCACGCGCAGCGCGTCCTCGTCTCGCCGTGACCGCCACATGTACTCCACGTCAACGGTTCCCGGGTCGGTCAGCCCGAGGATCTCGGCGAGGCCGTGGACGCTGTGCAAGGCCTCGCCGCTCTCGGTCTCGGCCAGCCGGTAAGGGCTCAGCGCCCGCGCCATCCCGGCCGCCTCGGCGATGCCGACGCCGTCCATGGCGCCGACGAGCGGCACGCGCTCCACCGGCTCCTCCCCCGCCGGGGTCTCCACCGGGACACGCAGGTCCAGGTGGGCGGTGATCTCGCCGTCGGCGCCGACCTCAAGGCGGGCCTCGACGCGCTCAGGCTCCTGGCGCTGCTCGGCGACGATGCTCACGATGTGGATGCCCATGTCGGCCGGGGAGACGTCCTCGTCCCACAGCCCGGCCATGGAGACCTGCTGCTCGCCGTCGACGACGATCAGGAGGTGCTGCGTGCCCGGTCCGGGCGGGCCGCCCCGGCGGCGGCGCCAGTCCTGGGCACGCCGGTGGACGTCCTCGGCGAGCAGTTCGGCGAGTTCGCCGGTGCTGTCGCACAGGAGGGGACGCGGAAGCGGGCCGCTGCCGGAGCCTTCGGCGAGGACGTGCGGCAGGAAAAGGGTCCAGTGCCAGCGGTCGACGAGGGTGCGGTGGCGCACGATGGCGACGCGCACGTCGTCGGGTGAGACCAGGGCGGTCAGCTGGGTGAGCATCGAGCGGGCCACGGTCCGGCCGGTCTCGTAGTCGCCGACGACCGAGACGTTGCCGTAGCGGCCGAGCGGGACGGTCAGCGGCTGCCCGCCGATGGTCGCGTAGTGCTCGACGAGCTCTTCGGCGCTGCTCTGGCAGACCGGGTCGTATGTGTTGAGGGGGTTGGGATCGACGTTGAGGGTGAGCGTGCGGGCGAGCGGGACGCGCGCGAGTCCACAGCGGACGGTGAGCAGCTCATCGTCGCCGCTGCGCCGTTCCCAGCGGCGGGACGGGCCGCTGACGATGTCGGCGAGCAGTTCGGGGTGCGGGTGGCGCAGTGCCTGCGCCTTGCGCTGCCCGCGCGCGGCTTTGCGGACGGTGACGCGCATGTCCTCCAGGTAGTCGAGGTAGCGCTCGCGCTGCTCGCGCAGTTTCCGCTTGGGCCCGCTGCGCATCGAGATCCACATGACGATGCCGAGGGCGACGCTGGCGACCAGCATCAGCAGGCCGGCGGCGGCGTAGAGGGGCCGGTTGGCGTTGGTGAGCGCCATCATCAGCGCGCCCGAGCCCGACATCATCGGCATGATGACCATGGCCATGTTCATCGCGGCGCTGCCCGGTTCGGGGAGCTGCGGCGGCGCGGCCAGTTTGATCGGAGTGGTGGAGACCTCCGGAACCGGCTGCCTGGCGGGTCTGCGCACCAGCGTCGTGCTCACCGGTTTCCTCCCATGCAGATGCTCCTCAATGGACATCCCCGGTTAACGGGGGCCAAGCGTATCGTTGTGCAGCCGACGCGATCCTGGCAAGCTGCAATGGCCGAATCTTGAACAACAGGGAGATTTCCTTGCCAGGTCAGTACAGTGCGGTGACCGTGGTGGGGCCACAGTCCACAAGGGACATCGCCTTGCCCACCAACGTCCCGCTGGCCGAGCTGCTGCCGCAACTTCTGCGCCCCGGTCTGCTGCGCGCCGAAGGCGTCGACGCCGACCCGGCCGGGTGGACGCTGACCACCATGGAGGGCTACCGGATCGGCGCCGGGCGCACCCTCGCCGAGGCCGAGGTCGGCGACGGAGAGGTCCTGCACCTCCACGACGCCACCGACCAGATCATCCCCACGCCCGTCGAGGACATCCGCGACGCCATCGAGGACCACGTCGACGGCAACGGGCGGCCCTGGAAGGCCGGTACCGGAAGGGTCTACGCGACCGCGCTGGCCGCGCTCGTGGTCGGCGGGGCGGCGTTCCTCGGCGGCAGTTTCACCGCGGTGATGCTCACCGGCGTGCTGATCTGCCTGCTGTCGGTCGTGGTCACCTGGTGGTCGGCCGCCGAGAACCACGCCCTCGCCCGCCTGGCCATCATCGGCGGAGCGCTGTGGGCGTGGCGGGTGGCGCATCTGGCGACGGGAGGGCTCGTCGGCGACGGCGTCGCGGCCGAACCGACCCGGCACACCTACGGCGCCTCGGCCGCCCTCCTGGTGACCGTCCTGTGCCTCATCGGCACTCCCCTGGCGCTGCCCTTCGTCACCGCTCTCGGCGGCGTGACGCTGCTGGGCTCGGTCGGCGCGGCGGCCCTGGCGATGGGCGCGCCTGTCACGCCGACCGCCGCGTGCCTGCTCCTCGCCGCGCTGTTCACCCTCGGCATCATGCCGAGGGTCTCGATGACCACCGGCGGCCTGTTCGGCATGGACCGCCGCATCCAGTCGGGCCGTTCGGCGACCACCGAGGACCTGCGGCTGCGGCTCGAACGCATCGACGCGATGCTCTGCGGCGGACTGGTCGCGCTGTCCTTCTCGGTGGCGCTCACCTCGGTCGTGCTGACCCGCGACGGCGGTGTCTTCGAGGGCTGGCTCGGGTTCGGCGCGGCCGTCGCCGTGCTCACGCGATCGCGCGTCTTCGACCAGATCCGGCACGTCGCGCCACTGCGCATCGCCGGCACCGCCGCGGTCGGGTACGCCGTCTGGATCTGGATCAACGACGTCTCGGCGATGGACCCCTGGCTGCCGGCCGTGGCCGTCCTCGTCGCCCTCGGCTACGCCGGCACGACGACCGTCCCCCGGTCCACAGTGGGCAGCGCGCGTGCCCGCCGCATCGTCGGCGTCGCCGAGATCGTGCTGGTCAGCGCGCTCGTCGCGATCACCGGCAAGGTCATCGGCCTCTACGACATGGTCGCGAGCATGTCGAACTGACCCGCACGCGAGACGAGGGCCCGGCCGCCGAAGCGGCCGGGCCCTCGTGATCCCACCGGTCACTTCCAGAGACGTTCGCCGGTGATGTTGAAGACGTACTTGTTCAGCGCCTCGCGCTCGGCCTCGGTGAGCACGTCGGTGAACACCGCCGTGGCCGCCCGGCGCTGGTCGGGCGCGATGTCCTTCCACTCGCGCAGCTTGCCGTCGTCGCCGACCAGGCCACCGATCTCCAAGCCCCCGCGCACCTTGTCGTCGAGCGCGTCGAGGCTCTTGCCCAGTCCGGCCACGGTGACGCCGCCACCGTCGACGGCCGCCCTGGTGACCTGGCCGTTGAAGCTGGAGAAGCCCGGAGCCGAGGCCTCACCGGAGATCCCGGTGCCCGACTCGTGCTGCATCCACCAGCCCTCGGTGTTCGCCGCGCCCGGCGCGGTCTTGGCCAGCTCGAAGAGGATCTTCGTACCGAGCTTCAGCGCGTCGGAACCCCTGTCCACGCCCGGAACCGCCAGCACGGCCTCCTTGAGCACCGCCGCTCCCATGTTGCCCCAGCGGACGATGCGCTGATCGTCCTTGGCGCCCTTCGCGGCGTCGGCCGCCTCGTTGAGACCCTCGCCGGTGTCGGCCTTGAGCCGCGCCAGCCCCTCGTCCAGCAGCCGGGTCAGGGTCCCGTTCTTCTCGCCATAGCCGCCCGCCTCACCCGGCGACCACTTCTCGACGCCGCCCGCCTCGTTGATGACCTGGGCGTAGATGGTCTTGCCGAGGGTGTCGGCGGTGCTCTTGTCGGCCATCGCGATCTGGAACAGCCGCTCCCGGGTGTCCCAGTCGAGCGTGATCTCGCCGCCCTTCAGGCCGTTCTTCGCCCCTTCGGCAGAAGCGGCGAACACCTCGTCGAGGTCGTGCCCGATCATGTCGCCGAGAGCGCCCGCGACCGCCGGGTTCCGCGAGGCCATCGGCGCCGCCGGATCCGAGCCGACCTTGCCGAAGCCGTCGGTGGCCCACTCCAGCGCCGAGGTCTTCCAGATCGTCGGCTCGGGATTGGTGATGGTCGTGTAGACCGAGAAGGCCGAGCGCGTGGCCAGGTCGCGGAACTTGTCGTCCTTGCTGTCCATCCCGTCGGGGATCCAGTCGATCAGCCCCGCCGCGGTCTTGCCGTCGTCGCCCCAGTCCGCACCGAACAGGTTGCGCATCACCGCTTCGGGCGTGTGCTCACCGAAACGCGCGGCATCGTCGTACTCACCGGTGAGGAGGGCGCCCTTCGCCTCGTCGTTGCGGAACACCACCGACAGCGCCTGCCGCGCCAGTTCGAGATCCTCACCCCTGCCGAGACCGTCGACCGACTCGGTCAGGCGCAGCGTCATCAGGGCCGAGAAGTCCTTGCCGCCCTTGAGTCTCACCTTCGCATGCACGCCACCGGCCGCGGCGACCAGGCCCGCCAGCGGGACCAGCCCGAGCCACGGACCGTCCTTGTGCAGCGGATCGTGCTCGAACTCGCCGTTCTCCAGGGTCTGGCGCACCTCGCCGGGCAGGTACTCGATGCCCCCGCCGATCTTCTCGTCGGACAGCGCGAGCAGGCCGTTGCCCATCAGGGCGCGCAGCTCACCGCCCTCCTCGCCGTTCCAGAACTCGTGCCGGAAGAGCTGCGACGTGCGGTCCTCGCGCCCCTCACGGTTGAGGTACTCGTAGAACTCCGAGAGGAACTCCCGCTCCCCCGCGGTCAGCTTCCCGCCGTTCTTCTGCAGGAAGGCCGCGTGCGCCATCAGCGCGTTGAAGTCCGCCCACGTGCTCCCGGGCGGAAGCTCGCCGTCTTTGAGGTACCGGAGGAACTTCTTCGCCAGCGCCGTGCCGTCCCCGCCGTCGAGCGGCGTCGGCGACTGCGCGCCCCAGAGGTTGAAGCCGGCCCATCCGAGGGCACCGGTGTCCATGAGCGTGGCCAGCGTCGTCTTGTTCGGCCCCGACTTCAGCTCGGCGGTGCGCTCCCCGGCGTCGGTCTCCAGCTTCTGCCAGATCTTGCGGAACTCGCCCATGATGGCGGTGTGCTCGGCCTCGGCCGCCGCGTCGACTTCCTTGTGGAAGCGCTCGGCGGCCTTGACCTCGGCCATGCCGGGCTGCGCCTGGTCCATGGTCACGCCGAAGTCGCCGACCTGCCCGGCCGACCAGCGGGTGAGCAGTTCCTTGCGGCGCTCGCGGAACTCGGTGACGTTGCCGCTCCAGGCCGAGGTGACCGCGGCCCCCCAGGTCGCGCCCTGCACGGCGCTCTGCCAGGAGTTCCGGTTCTTCTCGGCGAGGTCGCGGATCGGCTCGGCGATGAGATCGGAGAACTCCTTGGCGCCCGAACGGATCTGGGTGTGCAGACTCCCGCCGGTCCCGGTGATGCGGCCGCCGAGGTCCTCGAAGTCGAGGGCGGCGGTGGACAGCCTGCCGGGCTCGGCGTCGGTGTCCTTCAGGTTCAGTGCCGGAACAACCATGTCGGCTCCCTCGCTCTCAGCGGTTGATGATGAGGGGACGCCAGGGCACATCGATGCCCCCGAAGTCCCGGCCGATGCCGGTGTCGGTGGTGCTCCCCTGGCCGGCGCCCGACTTCTCGTTGTTCCCGACGGCGACACCGTGCTTCTCGACCTCGGTGAGCGCGTCGACCCACTTGCTGCCGAAGTCGGACTGCCAGCCGGCGACCCCGGGATCCTTGCCCGCCGCCGCCTCGGCCCCGCCGACGGCGCCCCGGAAGCCCTCGGCCAATCCCTTGAAGCCCTCGGCCACGCCGGACGCCTGCCCCCCGGCAACCGCGGCCTGATTCGGATTCACTCCGACGATCGTCATGACCCCTCCATCCAGAGTGGACAGTCCCGGAAGGACACCGGGCTTTATCGCTCATGACCCCACGGCAGGAAGGTCGCGCAGCGTCCGGCGGGTTTCCTCACGGTTAACGGAATCCGAATCCGTGGGAGCGCGCCCATCACGATGATCGACTTCGTCCCGATGCGCGTCCGGAGGACAAAACTTGTTCACATTGGACACTCCCATGTGTCCTTGTCAGCCCCTACGATGGACCGACCACGGCCCTAGACATCTCGACCCAGGAGGACGCCATGCCAGGCGACCAGATGCTCGGTCTGACCAAGGCGACAGCCTTCAGCGAATCGAGCAACGCCCAGAGCATCGAGACCGAGAACATCCACACGCAGGTGCAGACCTTCCTCGCGGACATGGAGAAGGTCAAGGACTCCCTGTGGGGCAACGCGCAGGTCCAGTTCACCGGCGCGGTGAACCAGTTCATCCTCGGGTACTCCGAACTGCGCCGCAAGCTCGGTCTCAAGGCAGTCGCGCTCGGTGAGGGGAACAACTTCACCGTGCAGACCGACACCAACATCGAGACCGGCCTCGCCGCCGTCGGCAAGTCCATCCCCGTCAACATCAACGCCTGAGAGAGGTTGCGATCATGCCCGGAATGTTCGAGATCGGTGGCGACGCGACCAAGATCGCCTCGCTGGCGACCGACCAGGCGACCCACCACGGCAAGTTCACCGGCATCGTCGAGCAGATCAAGACGAACGTCGCGACCGTGATCGGGGCGTGGGACGGCGCCGGCCAGGTGGACCACAAGGCGCTGATGGACAAGTACGGCACCGAGTTCACCATGATGCAGGACGCCCTCAACCGCATGAAGGCCGCGACCGACGACGCCGGAAACGAGATCAGCACCCTCGGCGCCAACCTGGTACGCACCTTCTCGGCATGACCCTGCCGACCTCCTCGCCACCCGAGCCGCCCGTCCCTCAGGACGGGCGGCTCGAACACGGGGACGTGTCGCTCACCATGCGGCGCACCGGCAACTCGGAGCGCTACATCCTCCAGGCCGCGGCCCTGCGGCGCAGGCAACTGCGCGCGGCCGTGCTGTACGGATCCTCGCGGAGTTGGCGGCAGCGGCAGGCCCTGTGGCCCGCCGCCCTCGCCGGGATCATCCTCGTGGCGGTCATCGTGGCCGCCGTCGCGGTGACCGGTGCCTTCAAACGGCAACAGCAGATAACCCAAGAAGAACAGCAGAGACAGCAGCCAGCGGTGGTGGAAAGCACATGACAGCGCGACGGTTCCGGCTCCCTCGGCCGGGGGCCCGGCGATGAGCGGCGACTGGGACACCAGGCGCGGCGACGCGACCCGGCGAAGTGAACCAAAAGCCCACGTACGCAAGGGAAACGGCGCACGACGGCTCACCATCGTGATCGCCGCGGCGCTGACCGCGGTGCTCGCCGCCGGGGTCGTCGCCTACGCCACCGACATGTTCTCGGCGGAGAGCACCGACGCCGGGCCTCCGCCGTCGGCTCCCGCCTCGTCGGCGCCGTCCACCGACGACAAGGCCGTGAAGGAGCCCACCTATCCGGTCGACGGCGTCTACCAGATCCAGGTGGAGCACAGCGGCATGTGCCTCGGCACCGGCCCCGAGCGCGGCCACGAGCAGCGCTCCATCCTCGTGCAGCAGCCCTGCGAGGCGGCCTGGCCCGACCTCGAACTGGTCGAGATCGAGGACGGCCGCTTCACCATGACCTGGAAGTTCGCCGACGGCTGGGAGATGTGCCTCGGCGTCGAGACGCCCGGCACCGAGGCCGGCGCGAACTTCTCCGGCTACGACTGCGACACCGACGAGCGACTCGTCTTCCAGCTCAAGCCGCAGGCGGGCGGCCTCTACCAGATCCGCGTACCTGTCGGCGACCTGTGCATGGGCGTCAAGGAACGCAGCGCCGAGCGCGGCGCCGCCCTGGAGACGACCAAGTGCGCCAAAGGCCAGGGCTCCCAGCTCTTCGAGATCATCGCGGCCTGATGGGGACCACACGGCTGGTGCAGGGGGCCTGCGCCGGGAAGGCGAACCTGCTGCCGGAGAAGGTCGACAAGGGACGGTTCCGGCTCAGGCTCGCCGTGCCCTCCCAGCACTTCCAGTTCATTTCCGGATAGCGACGAGACCTCGTGGTGGTGGCCAGATGACAGGACAGTGGAAGCCGGGCGGCGAGGACGCCCCGGCCCACGTCAACCGCATGCTGACGAAGACGCGCTCCGGCGCGGGGAGCGCTCGCACGGTGGCGATCGCCGCGGCGGTCGTGGTGCTCGTCCTCATCGTCACCATAGTCATCGCGGTGGCCAACTCCGGTTCCGGCGACGAGGGCGCGCGGCCCGGCCCCCAGGACTCTTCCGGCGCGGCGAGCGGGCCGGCCCCGGACGGCTCGTCGGCCGAGCAGGAGCCGCCGCCCACGACCTTCCCCGCCGAGGGCTCCTACCGGGTCCAGGTCCTGCACTCCGGCTACTGCTGGGGCGTCGACGAGCAGGCCGGCCAGGACCGCCACGCGCTGATGCAGATGGCGTGCACCGGCACCAAACCGAAGATGACTCTTGAGCAACTGCCAGAGAAGGGCGTCTACCGGGTCAAGCTGCACTACCCCGAGGACGACTGGATCGCCTGCCTGACCCTCGACGGCGACGAGCCCGGCTTCCTCTACGGCCCCAAGCCCTGCGAGGAGAAGCTCCTCCACGACTTCGTCCTGGAACCGGTCGCCGACGACGTCTACCGGATCAAGTCGCCGAGCGGTCTGTGCATGGACGCCTGGGAGGGACTGGCCGCGGCCAAGACCCTCTTCGCGGCGGCCGAGTGCAGCCCTTCGGCGGCCTCCCAGCAGTTCCGCTTCGAGAAGCTCTGACCCGCCCGCACCGCGGGCGGGCGCGATCCCCCACCTCTGCGGCGGTCCGTGACACCGCCGCACGACGACTCGGGAGCACACAGTGGACGGACGGTGGCGCGGCGGCGAACCGCAGATGCCCGAACGGATCCGCGCGGCCCTTCGCGGTACACGTCAACGGACCGCAAGCGGCCGGACGGTCGGCGTGGGCGTCGGGGTCGTGGTCGCGGTGCTGATCGTGGCGGTGGCGAGCTCGACGTTACTTGCCTCAGGCGAGGATTCAGCCGTGCCTGCGGGCGGCGGGGCGGCACTGGACGTGCCGTTCCCGGTGCCGGAGACGGTATCGCCGTCACCGAGCGCGGAAAGTCCTTCGCCGTCGAAGTCTCCGTCGAAGAAGCCGGCCGAGAAGCCCTCACCGAAGCCGACGAAGTCGACCGGCGGGAGCGGGTCGGGAGACGACGGGAAACCGGGCGACACGACCGTGTCGAGCCCGAAGTTCCCCGCCGGCGGGACCTATGACATCAAGCCGGCCCACACCGGCCTGTGTCTGGGAATCGGGCCGGAGATCGGCAACGAGGGCCGCACCGTCCTCGTCCAGGACTCGTGCTCGCAGGCCAAGCCGTCGCTGACGGTGGTGAAGGCCGGCGAGGACCTGGTGCGCTTCACCCTCTACTTCGCCGCCGAGGACTGGTCCGCGTGCATCGGCGCCGACTCCCCCGGTGAGCTGTACGCCGCGCAGGACTGCAACGGCGGTTCCCTGCAGACCTTCAAGCTCGTGCCCGCCGGGAGCGGCCGGTACCTGATCAAGTCGGCCGCCAACGGCACGTGCATGGACTTTCCCTGGTATCGCGGCACCGAGGGCGCCCAGGTCGGCGGGGCGTCCTGCTCCTCGGGCTCCTCTTCGCAGCGGTTCGCCTTCAGCTGACGACCGCGGCGGCAGCCGGCCGTCGTCGACGCGAGAGATCGGAGATCGGGACATGGATGGAAGCTGGAACGGCAGGCGGCCGGACATGCCGCAGCGGCTCAACCGCCTGGCGGGCCTGGTCGGCGAGCGGGGCCGGAGCACGCGGGTGGTGGGCCTGACCGGCGGCGCGGTGGCGTTGATCCTGACGGTCGCGATCACGGTCTCGGCCGTCAGTTCCGGGGGCGGTGAGCAGCAGCCGGCGTCCGGCGCGGCGGGTGAGTCGTCGGAGACGGCCGTGCTGCCCTCACAGGCCCCTTCGACGGCCGCGCCGAGCAGCCCGGGTCCTTCGCCGAGCAAGTCGAAGGAGAAGAAGACCGAGGCGCCGCCGGCCGACGACGGGCAGGGCGGCGAGGAGGACGAGGCGGAGCCGGCGCCGACGGAGAAGAAGCCGAAGGGGACGGTCTCGACCGGCCCGACGAGTTTCGACGCGTGGCGGACCGGTGCGGGCAAGTACGCGGCGAACTGGGAGTGGCCCGTATCCGACGGGGGCCTGCGGATCAGCGGTTACATCCTGAAGAAGTGCGATGGCACGGTGCTGCTGGACCTCAACGACGCCACCTACGCCATCGAGTTCAACTACCCGTTCCTCGACTGTGTCACCGTCCAGGCGGTCAACGCCGCCGGCGAGGGCGAGAAGTCGACGACCTGGGTGCCCAACAACCCCTGACGCCCGGTCACGACCGGTGAGATCGGAGCTCTTCGTGGACGGACGCTGGAATCGCGACCGGCCGGACATGCCGCAGCGGGTGCGGCTCATGGCGGGCCGGGTGGCCTCGCGGACGCGCAGTCCGGGGGCGGTCTTGGCCGTGATCGGTCTCGTGGCGGTGGTCCTCGTGTCGGCGATCGTCATCTCGATGACGCGGGCGACGACGCCGGGGCAGGCCGCGGCGGCCGACTATCCGCCGCCGCCGGTGGTGGAGGCGCCGCTGCTTCCGTCGGAGACCTCCGCGTCGCCTCCGCCGGAGGTTTCGTCGACATCGCCGTCGGCGAAGCCGTCGAAGTCCTCGTCGCCGAAGCCCGGTCAGGCCGGGGAGGCGGCCGACGACGACTCCGGGAACGACTCGGGTGGGGATTCCGGCGGCGACTCCGGTGATCCGGCACCCGAGCCGAAGTCGACGACGAAGCCGCCCGCGGAGTCGACCTCGACGCCCAGCCGTCCCGAGGCCTTCGGCGCGTGGTGGGCCTCGCCGGGCAAGTACACCGCGAAGTGGGAGCGGCCGTCGAACAACGGCGGGCTGGCCATCACGGGGTATGTGCTGCGCAAGTGCGGTGGGGCGGAGCTGGCGCGGGTGGGGGCGGGGACCTTCCGGGTCGACGTCTACCACTCGTCGATCACCTGCATGACCGTCCAGGCGATCAACGCCAAGGGAGAGGGCCGGACGGCCTACTTCGACAACATAAAGTGAGGCCGGAGTCACGTCGGGTCGGTGCCCACCGTCATTGCAGCCACCCCCGTCGCGTGCCGTACGCTCGTACTGTTACACGGCAGATCCGAGAGGAGCACCAGGTCGCATGGCGAAAATCAAGGTAGCCAACCCCGTCGTCGAGATCGACGGCGACGAGATGACCCGGATCATCTGGAAGAAGATCAAAGACGAACTCATCCTGCCCTACCTGGATGTGGAGCTGGACTACTACGACCTGGGCATCGAGCACCGTGACGCCACCGACGACCAGGTGACGATCGACGCCGCGGAGGCCATCAAGCGCCACGGCGTCGGCGTCAAGTGCGCCACCATCACCCCCGACGAGGACCGCGTCGAGGAGTTCGGCCTCAAGAAGATGTGGCGCTCCCCGAACGGGACGATCCGCAACATCCTCGGCGGCGTCGTCTTCCGCGAGCCCATCATCATGGGCAACGTCCCGCGCCTGGTCCCCGGCTGGACCAAGCCGATCGTCATCGGCCGTCACGCGCACGGCGACCAGTACAAGGCCACCGACTTCAAGGTGGACCGTCCCGGCACGCTCACCGTGACGTTCAAGCCCGCCGACGGCTCCGAGCCGATCGAGTTCCAGGTCGCCGAGTACCCCGAGGGCGGCGGCGTGGCCATGGCGATGTACAACTACCGCAAGTCGATCGAGGACTTCGCGCGCGCTTCCTTCGCCTACGGCCTGCAGCGCAACTTCCCGGTGTACATGTCGACGAAGAACACCATCCTCAAGGCCTACGACGGCATGTTCAAGGATGTCTTCCAGGAGATCTTCGACGCCGAGTACGCAGACCAGTTCAAGGCCGCCGGGCTCACCTACGAGCACCGCCTCATCGACGACATGGTCGCCGCGGCCATGAAGTGGGAGGGCGGCTACGTCTGGGCCTGCAAGAACTACGACGGCGACGTCCAGTCCGACACCGTCGCGCAGGGCTTCGGCTCCCTGGGCCTGATGACCTCGGTGCTGATGACCCCCGACGGCAAGACCGTCGAGGCCGAGGCCGCCCACGGCACCGTCACCCGCCACTACCGCGCCTACCAGCGCGGAGAGAAGACCTCGACGAACCCGCTGGCCTCGATCTACGCCTGGACGCGGGGCCTCGCGCACCGCGGCAAGCTGGACAACACCCCCGAGGTCACGGCCTTCGCCAACACCCTGGAGCAGGTCTGCGTCGAGACCGTCGAAGGCGGCCAGATGACCAAGGACCTCGCGCTGCTGGTCGGCGGCGACGCCGCGTGGCTGTCCACCGACGAGTTCATGGCGGCCCTCGCCGACAACCTGGCCAAGAAGCTCGCCTGAACGAGTTGTCACAATTTGGGCGGAGAGGTCGTAACTTTTCCGGCCGACGGCAGTTAGTCAGGGTACGGGGTGAGGATCCACCCGAAAGGGTGTGAAGCCCCCCGTGACGGACCTGCCGTCCCTTCCCAAGGGGCCCCCGCTTCGGCGGGGGCCCCTCACCCTTTGCCCCGGTCTCCCGCCAGCTCCTCGCGACGGTCGCGTCCGGCTCCGGCAGACCAGTCGTCCATCCGCGACCACCATTCGAACAGCCACCGCGCCTGGGCGTCCCGGCCGCGCGGGACCTCGTCGGCGGGCACCACCCAGTAGCGCGCGCGGACCGCGCCGTCGCCTCCCGCGCGAGCCTCTGTCGACAGGACCGGCGCGATGCCGCTGTGGGCGAGGAAGACCACGTCGGGCGCGGCCTCGCGCAAGGCCACCTGGACGCCGCCGAGCTGCGGGACGAGGCTGTGCCGCAGCTCCTCGGCGAGCCCGGCGAACTCCTCGCGGCCCGCGTGGCGCAGCGCGGCGACGCCCCGGCACCGGCGGCCCTCGGTGAAGCTGGTCCCCTCGGGGAAGAGCAGGACGGCGGGCGCCCGCGCGCACAGGCGGGTGATGTCGTGCAGGGCACGGACGCGCCCGGCCCGGTCGGGGGCGATGAAGGGCGTGCCGATGCGGCGCAGCAGCACATCGAGGGCCGGGTCGTACGCCAGCGCGGACTTCACGATCGGGACGACGGCCAGGTCGAGCGCGTCGGACAGCAGCCCGGCGACGAAGGGGCCGTTGAAGGCGCCGACGTGCTGACTCAAGACGAGGACCGGGCGCTCGCCGGCCGGCCGGCCCTCGCCGGTGACGTGCGGGCGCTCCCGGGACAGGCGGAACACCAGGGCGAACCACGACGTGAACAGCCGCCGGTGCAGTCGATGGAAGGCCGGCGGAGCGGCCCGCCGCGCCCACAGCGCGAAGGCGCCGACCAGGCCGCCGCACTCGTAGGTCGCCAGCCACGCGAAGGCCGCGACCGGCAGCCGCAGGAACGCGCGGCAGCGGCCGGGGACGAACGGGAAGGCCAGCGAGCAGGCCGCCGCGACCGGGAGCAGCACGAGGCAGCCGGTCGCCGCCAGCGCGAGCGCCAGCGGATCCCGCCAGACCCTGCGGGCAGGCACGCCCATCGGCGCCGCCTTCAGCCGAGGCCCTGCAGGTAGGCGAGGGAGGCCTCGTGGGAGTTGCGGATGCGGGTGCGGACCTCCTCGATCTGGTCGGCGGTGGTGTCGAAGAGGTCGAAGTCCTCGTCGGGGGCGGTGTCGCCGGTGGGCATCAGGTGCACGGTGACGCCGTCGGGGATGTTGGCCATCCCGCTGGAGAAGCGGTGGCGTCGGGCGATCTCGAAGGAGACGCTGGCGATCTCCCACGGCCGCCGTGGCGGGCGCAGGCCCTTGTTGACGCGGCCGGCGTGCAGGACGTAGACGGTCGTGGCGCCGAGCTCGAAGGCGCGGTGGATCGGGATGCTCTCGACCAGGCCGCCGTCGAGGTAGTGCTCACCGTCGATGCGGACCGGCGGCCACATGCCGGGGACCGCGCAGGAGGCCAGCACCGCCGGGATGAGCGGTCCACTGTGGAACCAGTGAGCCGAGGCGCGTTCGATGGTCGCCGCGACGCACTCGAAGTGCACCTTGAGGTCCTCGAAGCGGATGCGGCCGAGGTGCTCGGCGAGCAGGTCGCCGACGGCCACGTTGGAGTTCATGTGCGAGCCGGTGGCCGCGAGGGTGAACAGGCGGCCGATGAGCGGCTGGCGGAAGATCTTGCGGGTCATGATGTCGATCCACAGGTTCGTCATCGTCTTCACGCAGGCCACGTCGGGGCGGGCTGCCAGCAGAGCGCCGTGGACCGAGCCGATCGAGGTGCCCACGACGAGGTCGGGCACGATGCCGGCCTCCAGGAGCGCCTGGATCATGCCGACTTCGTAGCCGCCGCGCAGGCCGCCGCCACCCAGGACGAACGCCGTACTGCCTTGAGAGTTCACTCGCGGATTTTATTGCGTTTCGGACGTTTTG
Organism: Phytomonospora sp. NPDC050363; assembly: GCF_040655735.1. Classification (NCBI taxonomy): domain Bacteria; kingdom Bacillati; phylum Actinomycetota; class Actinomycetes; order Micromonosporales; family Micromonosporaceae; genus Phytomonospora; species Phytomonospora sp. NPDC050363. The sequence continues at coordinate 431,671 of NZ_JBFAKK010000005.1, read as the reverse complement.
CGACGACGACAGGCGGATCAGCCTTCGAGCCGCCAGTACGCGTGCTCGGCCAGCCACCAGCTCGTCGCGCTCTGCCGCACCGCCGAGGGCGCCGGGGCCACCAGCTCCGCCCCGTCGACGACCAGGCCCACCCCGCGGTCGGCCGCCTCCATGGGCGCGAAAGGGTCGTCCAGGTCGACGTTGATCTCCACCACGGGGGCGCAGAACGACGCGTAGGTCGCCGCCGCGTCGAGCCCGCGCGACCAGCGGGTCGCGGCGACGACGGCGAGGACCGGGCGCAGCGGAGGGCGGACGATCCGGCGGATGTGGCCGGCGTGCAGTTCGTGGGTCCAGTACGGCAGGCGCGGGAGCATGCCGCGCTCGCGGGTGGAGAGGGTCGCGAGCGGGACCGGCTCCTCGTAGGGCAGGGCCATGAGCAGGTTCAGCGGGCCCCAGTCGGCCAGCGCGAGGCGGCGGCCCGCCGTGCGGAAGCGGCGGCCGTGCTCGTGGGCGTCGAGGCGGCACACGAGGCGGGCCTCGTGGCCGTGGACGCGCACGCGGGCGGTCGGTAGGCGCTCACCGGCGTGGGCGAGGCCCAGGCGGCGGGCGAGCGCTTCGGCGGGTGTAGCGGTGGCCGGTCCGTTGTCGAGCACGGTTCCCCCTCACGTTGCGTCGAGGACGGGGTCACTGTGCCAGCTTGCCCCGCTCGGGACGGTCAACGATCCGACTCGGGGGAAGTTGTGACGCGTGGGGTGTCGGGTATTGGACGGGGGTGGAGCAGGACCGTGAGGTTGCGGGCGAGTTCGGTTGCGGAAACGCCACGAAAGCGGATGAGCCAGTGGCCGACGACGGGGAGGAATACCTCGGCCCGCCGGCCGGCTCGACGCATGTCACGGCGGGACATATCTGATGCAGCGGTTCGGCGCGGGGCAGCTCGACGAAAGGACTGAACCACTTCTCGGCGGCGAATTCGCCGACCGGCCGAGACGGATCGTCCGCGATCGGTCGCGGACCGCCGATGCGAATCGGAACTCCGCGCCGAATGGTAATCCTGTCGGCACACGAAAAGGCGGGGCACAGTCCTCAAAGGACCATGCCCCGCCTTCAACTCACGGTTTTGCTTCGAGTCTGACCTCGGGCGTCGGTTACGCCAGGCCGTCCTCGTCGCTGCCCCACGTCGAAGCCGCGGCGCGGCGACGGCGCATGAACAGGACCAGCGCAGCGCCACCCGCCAGGAGCGCGGCACCGGTGACACCGATGATCGTCAGGCTGCTACCGGTCACCGGGAGACCGCCACCGGGGGTGGTGGTCGTGGTCGGCGGAACGGTCGGGCTGGACGTCGGGGTGTCGCTGGGCGACGGGGTCGGCGAGTTGGTCGGAACCAGCTCGGCGGTGACCTTGAGCTGCGCCTCGCCGGGCTTGTTCATGGCGCCGGCCAGGATCAGCTTCTGGGACTTGCCCTGGGTCGACAGGAAGATGCGACCGAGAGGCACGTTGACCTCGCCGACGCCCTTCACGGTGATCTCACCGGGCTTGTCGGTGATGAGGTAGAACTCGTCACCGCCCTTGACCTCGGTGATCTCCTTGCCGTCCTTGTCGACGGCCTTGCCGCCCTCGACGGTCAGCGTGATGTTGCCGAGGTTGGTGTCGACCGTGTACGGGCCGATTTTCTCGCCGACCTTGCCAGTCGTGGGACCATCGAAGGCCACGTTCGGCTCGCCCGGGTCGGGCATGTCGACGGCCTTGCTGGTGAGGTGGGTGTACAGCTTCGAGACGGCCAGGTCCACGGCGGCGTCCTCGGCAGCGTCGCCGCTGTCCCAGTCGGTCGTGTCAGTGCCGTGCAGCGCGAAACCGTCGCTGAAGTTCCACACGCTCGCCTGGGTACCGGCGTAGGCAACGGCGACCTTCTCGTTCTTGCTGAGACCGGCCGGGAGCGTCACGCCCGCGGTGGCGAGGAGCGCGTCAACGGTGTCAACGTTGTTGAAGCCGTTGTGCAGAACCCATTTAATCTTGCCGAGGTTGGCTACACCCGAGTTGTCCCAGTCACCCTCGCCGTATTCGTGGCCGAAGTTGAGCTCGGTGTGGAGGTCGATGCAGTATACGAACTGCTTCTCGCCGTTCGAAGTGAGCCTCAGCACGTGGGCACTGTGCTTCTGGTCCGAAGCGCTCTGCACCTTGACGTTCGGGTAGGCCTTGGGCGCCGTGACCCTGCCCTTGGCGTCCTTGGTGTCGAGAGTCGACGGATCAGCATTGACTGCCGTGGCAGTGCCAATGAGGGTGATCCCCGCGACGGCTGCGACCAGAGCCGTCTTGATCAAGCGGGTTTTCATGAAGAGTGTCCCTCCCCGGGAACGTTGAGTGGGGTGGTGTTTACGTGTCTTCACACGACACGCGACGGGACACGGTTGCACACTTCACAGCCCCTTCTCAACTTGGGTGCAAAGTGGATCTCAGATTGGCACATCCCTTGGGGCTAAACAATATGACGATCTGCCGCCCATCGGGACAACTCGTACCTATTCGACATCTGCAACTTACGGAGCACATTGGACACATGGGTCTCCACGGTCTTAATGGAGATGTAGAGCTCCTTGGCGATCTCCTTGTACGCATACCCACGGGCGAGCAACCGCAAAACCTCGCGCTCGCGGTTCGTCAGCTGATCCAGCTCGGGGTCGGTGCCCGTCCCGACCGTCTTCGAGGCGAAGGCGTCCAGCACGAAACCGGCCAGCCGCGGCGAGAACACCGCGTCCCCGTCGGCGACGCGGCGGATGGCGTCGACGAGGTCGTCCGACGAGATGGTCTTCGTGACGTAACCGCGGGCGCCGGCCCGGATGAGGCCGATGACGTCCTCGGCGGCGTCGGACACCGACAGCGCCAGGAACTTCACCTCGGGGTGGGCCGCCCGAACGCGCTCCAGAACGGCGCGGCCACCGCCGTCGGGCATGTGCACGTCGAGGAGTACGACCTCGGGGAGCACCGAGGTGATGTCGCGGACGGCGTCGGCGACGTTGCTGGCCTCACCGACGACGTCGACGCGGTCCCCCAGTTCCGCGCGCACGCCGGCGCGGAACATGGCATGGTCGTCGACCAGGAACACCCGCAGTCGCTCGGTCATCTCAAGTCCTCCTCTTCCCGGGCACCGCGACACGGCCCCCGCCAGAACCCTAGGCGTCCGAGCGCGGCATAAACAGCCGCACTTCGGTGCCCGCCCCGGGCTCGCTGATGATGCGGGCGTCCCCGCCGTGCCTCTTCATCCTGCCCAGGATCGACCCGCGCACACCGTGCCGATCGCTCTCCTCGTTGTCCAGCACGGCATCCAGGCTGAACCCCACCCCCCGGTCGCGCACGAACACCGACACCTGCTCGTCCTCGACCTCGGCGTACACCGACACGTTGTCGACGCCCGCGTGCCTGGCGACGTTGACGAGCGCCTCGCGGGTGGCGGCGACCAGCGCGACCGTGGGCCCGTCGACATCGCAGTCGCCGACGCACACGACGTCGACGGTCAGGCCGTAGGCCTCGTCGACCTCGGCGGCGACCTGGTCGATGGCCGCCGACAGCTTCTCGGTCGGCTCGGCGGTCGGCTTGTACAGCCAGTTGCGCAGCGTCCGCTCCTGCCCGCGCGCCAGCCGCGCGACCTCGCGCGGGTCCTCGGCGCGCCGCTGGATCAGCGCGAGGGTGTGCAGCACCTGGTCGTGGATCATCCCGGCGACCTCGGCGCGCTCCTGCTCGCGAACACGGGCCTCGCGCTCGGCGCCCAGCTCGGTCAGCGCGCGCCACACCATCGGGCCCAGCACGATGCCGACCCCGACGATGCCGACGGCGGTGAACAGCAGCGAGTTCAGCAGCGCGCCGCCGCTGTTCTCACCCGGGTCGACGAGCGCGACGACGCCCACCACGCCGACGAGGATGAGCGTGGCTCCCCCTGCGATGCGCAGCAGCAGCATCCGCCCGCCGGAACGGCCGAACAGTGCCCCCAGCCAGGGAGCGCCGTTCGACTCCTCGGCCCAGCGCCTGCGCTGCGCCGGGTCGGCCTGCTGCCAGATCAGCCCGGCGCCGCCCACGACGAGGACGATCAGCCAGCCGAGGAGCATGTTCGTGCCGCCCCAGCCGGTGCTGATCTGCACGATGAGCACTCCGGCGCCCAAGGCGACGAAGGCGGGGAGCTGGCGGACGTCGGCGCGACCCCGGCGGGTGCCGGCCGGGTCGGCGTCACGGGGAAGGACCGCCCAGTAGGCGACGTAGAGCATGGCGCCCAGCCCGAAGAGCAGGGAGGCGACCATGAAACCGATGCGCAGGGCGACGACGCTCACGCCCAGGTGGTTCGACAGCCCGCGGCAGACGCCGGTGAACATGCGCCCGCTCACCGCGCGACGCAGCCGCCTCGGCTCGGCGGCCGTCGGCGCGACCGGCATGGCGGTGGTCACAGCCGTCCCCGTGGACGTCGCGGTGCCTGCGTGACGCTGATGGCGGAACTCCTTCGTGGGTGCGGGGCGGTGCTCCTCGATCGTCACACGCGTGCGTGGCCGTGACCATGTCTTACGACCCCGAAATGCAGATCTCAGGGTCAGTTCAGGGGCGTCCCCGAGGATTTCGGCGGCGCTTTTCGGCACGATCGAGGAATGACCGACTACGCCCCCACCAGCGGCCCGCAAGGACCCGCCCCGCGAGGCCTTCCCCGGCCGCCGCTGGGCCTGGTCCGGCCCAAGGAGGACGCCAAGGTCGCCGGCGTCTGCTCCGCCATCGGCCGCGCGACGCGCAGCGACCCGCTGTTGTGGCGGGTGCTGTTCGCCGTGCTCATCCTCTTCGCGGGGACGGGCCTCATCGTCTACGCGCTCCTGTGGCTCTTCACGCCCGCCGAGGGCGACACGGCCTCGCCGCTCGAAGCGCTGTTCGGGCGCGGCCGGTCGAGCACCAGTGCCCCGCTGACCCTCGCGCTCGGCGTCGGCGTCGCCCTGGCCGCCTTCGTGGTGTTCTGGGACAACTTCCCCATCGCCGTGGGCATGGGCGCCGCGCTGATCCTGGCGGTCGTCTACCTGGTCCGCACCGAACCGCAGCGCCAGGCGCGGATGACGTACCCGCAGGGGTACACGCCGCCGATCCCGCCCGAGTTCACGACCCCGCCGTCCTCACCCCACACTCCACCCGCCGGCTACCGCGCCCCATTCGCCCCCTACGGGCCCTACGCGGCTTACACGACCCAAAGCACCGTCCACGGCGCCAAGCCCGCAGAGGGCACTGAGGCGGGCCCCAAGCCCTTCCTGCCGCCACTGGCGACCCCGCCCCGCTACGGCACGCCTCCCCCGCCCCCGCAGCGGCCCGTGTACCCGCCGCCCCAGCAGCCCCGGCCACCGAAACCGCGCCGCCCGCGCTCGAAGCTGCCCCTGGCGATCCTGTCGGCCATGGCCGTGATCCTCGGCGTCCTCGGCATCGTCGACCTCGCCGGCGCGTCCATCCCCTTCGGCTGGTACCTGGCGACCGCCCTGACCGTCAGCGCCGTCGGCCTGCTCATCGGCACCTGGATCGGGCGGGCCCGCAGCATGATCGCCATCGGCATCGTCCTGTCGCTGACGCTCATGGCCTACACGGCCGTGACCTGGGTCGTCGACAACGTCGACTCCGGCCCCCGCAAGCTCTGGGCGCCCGAGACGGTCGCGGCGATCCAGTCCAGCTACGTCTACGACCAGGTCGACGGCACCCTCGACCTGCGCAAGGTCGAGTTCACCGACACCGACGTCCTCACCATCGACATCCGGGTCGACAGCGGCTCCTTCCACGTGATCCTCCCGCCGGACGTCGACGTCACCGCCAACGGCCACGTCGACCTCGGCTACATGAACCTCTTCGGCTGGGAGCACGGCGGCTCCGCCGACAGCGTCAACACCGACGAGGGCGCCGACGGCCCCGGCGGTGGCGAGATCACCGTCAACGCCTACGTCGACCTCGGCAGCCTGGAGATCACCCGATGAAAAAGCACCAGACCGACACCGTCTCCCTGGTCTTCGCCGTCATCTTCCTCGGCGTCGTCTGCTGGTGGCTGACCTCGCGCTTCACCGAGATCTCGGCACCGGGCTTCGGCCTCATGGTCGCCGGGACGCTCATCGCGGCCGGCCTGATCGGCCTGGTCAGCGCCCTGCGCCCGCGCAAGAAGACCCCCGTGGCGCCGGTGGCGACGCCCGGCCTGTTCGAGTCGGCGCCGACCGCGACGACCGCCGAGCACATCGCGTCCGAACCGACCGTCGAGGACGCCGAGCCCCTCACCGGCCTCAGCGGCCTCGACCTGCACCGCAGGCTCAGCCGCGAGGAGCGGGACCGCGCCGACGAGCTCATCCGCAAGATCGAGGAGAGCCGACTGGAGACGCGGCCCACCGTCGAGATGCCTCTCCCGGAGAGTCCCGTCACACCCACCAAGCGCCTGACCGAGGGCGACACGCCTGAGGAGACCGGCGACCCGAAGAGCGGCGGCTGAGACGCCGCCTATGCTGGATGGGGTCTTCTGCCACCTGTGGAGCTTTTGATGAGTCTGTCCCCATCCTCGCGTGTCGGTGATCGTGCCGCCCGCGCCATCGCCGACGAGTTCGCCCGCCACGGTGCGCCCCAGACCGGTCTTCTGGTGGGCGCCGAACCCGGTTCGCCCGTACTGGCGGCCGCGCTCGACGCCCTCGCACCCGGTGACGAACTCACCATCGTGTCCGACCCCGAGTCGGCCACGGCCATGTCCGAGCACCTCGACGCCCAGGGCACCTGGGTCGCCGGACGCACCAAGGTCGTCACGGCACTCGCCGACGCCCGCCCCGCCGACGTCGTCATGGTCGCCGCACCGGTGTCCACCCTCGACGGCGAGACCGCCAAGTACCTCGAATCGCTGCGCGCGGTCGTCAAGGAGAGCGGCATGCTCGTCCTGGCCGTCCCGGCGCGCGGCCCGGTCGCCTTCGAGCTGACCGACCTGATCGCCGAGCACGGCGTCGCCGAGGACCTCGTCCTGCGCAACCGCCCGCCGCTGCGCGTGCACCGCCTGCGCTTCGGGCTGGCCAAGCCCGCCGACGCCGAGAAGCTCGCCCCGGCCTACCGGCCGTCGAGCGTCCCGGTCACCGGACGCATGCACATCGACTCCAACGGCGTCGCGGCCGGTGCCATCGCCCTCGGCGCGGCAGTGCTGCTCAAGCGGGTCCGGCCCAAGTCGAAGCTGTGGCTCGTCCCGGCGCTGGCCGCCGCTCCCGTCGCGGCCTTCTTCCGCGACCCCGAGCGCTCGGTCCCCGACGAGAACGAGGCCGTCGTCGCCGCCAGCGACGGCAAGGTCCTGTCCGTCGAGCACATCACCGACGACCGCTTCGGTGCGCTCACCGGCGAGGCCGGCACGGAGTGGCTGCGGGTCGCGGTGTTCCTCTCGGTCCTCGACGTGCACGTCAACCGCTCGCCGGTGGCCGGACGCGTCGTCGACGTCTTCCGCGAGTCGGGCGGCTACGCCCCGGCCATGAAGGCCGCCGCCGAGCACAACGTCGCCTGCTACACCGTCGTGGACACCCCGCGCGGTCGCGCGGTCGTCGCGCAGCGGACCGGTCTGCTGGCCCGCCGCATCATCAACCGCGCCAAGGTCGGCGCGCTGGTCGCCAAGGGCGAGCGCTACGGCCTGATCCGTTTCGGTTCGCGTACCGACATCTACCTGCCCGCCGACCGCGCCGAGGCGCTGGTCGCGCCCGGTGAGCGGGTCGTCGGCGGGGAGACCGTCGTCGCCCGCTGGACCGACTAGGGTCCGGGTTCTCGAAAGCGCCGTCGCGGTCTTTTCCGCGGCGGCGCTTTTCGCTTCTCAGGCGAGGGTGACGGTCTCGGCGGGTCGGGTTGCGGTGAGCTGACCGCGACGGGCGCGGAAGGCGGCGAGTGCGGCGGCCGCCTCGTGCTCCGACGGGGATTCGTCGAAGCTTGCGCGTTGCTCGGCGTAGTCGCGGACGAGGTCGTGGAGCCGGTAGCAGCCGGCGGTGGGCTGTTCGACGAGGTTCTGGCCGACCAGGCGGCGCAGGGCGGGGCCGGCGTCGGCGCCCAGGAGCGCGTCGGCGAGGGCGGTGCCGAAGGCGGGGCCGGCGACGTTGCCCAGGCGGCGCAGGAGGGTTCGTTCGGTATCGCCGAGCGCGTCGTAGGACATGCGCAGCGCCTCGGAGACGGCGGTGGCCGGTTCGCCGGCGACGGTCAGGGCGGACAGGCGGTCGGTGTCGAGGCGTTCGACGTAGGCGGCGACCGACGGGTGGTCGTCGGCCAGGACGTTGGCGGCGGCGATGCGCAGGGCCAGGGGGAGGTGGCCGCAGAGGGCGGCGAGGCGGTCGAGGGCGGCGGGTTCGCCGGTGGCGAGGCCGGTGCCGAGCGCCGAGGTGAGCAGGGCGCGGGAGTCGTGCTCGTCGAGCTGTCGCAGGCGGACGGGGCGGGCGCCGTCGCGGGCGATGAGGCCGCAGAGGTTGTCGCGGCTGGTGACCAGCGCGAAGCCGCGCTGGCCGCCGGGCAGCAGCGGGCGCACCTGGTGGGCGGTGGCGACGTTGTCGAGGACGACGAGGAGGGCGCGGTCGGCGACTTGGGAGCGGTAGGCCGCGGCGGCCTCCTCGGGGTCCTCGGGCAGGTTCCCGGTGACGCCGAGGGTGCGCAGGAAGCGCCGGAGGACCTCGATGGGGGTGGCCGGGGTTCGGGGGCCGTGGCCGCGGAGGTCGACGTAGAGCTGGCCGTCGGGGAAGCGGTGGCGGTTGGCGTTGCCCCAGTGCACGGCGAGGGCGGTCTTGCCGACGCCGGGTTGGCCGGAGATCGTCGCGAGGCGGCCGTCGAGGGCGGTGAGGGCGGCGAGTTCCCTTGTGCGGCCGACGAAGCCGCTGACGGTGGCGGGGAGTTCGGCGGGGGTTCTCGAGGTGGCGGGCGGGTGAGGCGCCGATGAGCGGGCCGCCGACGGGGAGGCGGCGGCCGGTGCCGGGTCGGGCCGCAGGATCGCGAGGTGGACGGCCTTGAGGTCGGCGCCCGGCTCGATGCCGAGCTCGGCGGAGAGTCGCGCACGGAAGCCGGCGTAGACCTCCAGTGCCTCGGCGGTGCGGCCGGCGTGGTCGAGGGCGCGCATGAGCGAGGCGAGCGTCCGCTGCCGGAAAGGCTGCTCGACCAGCAGCGACCTGGTCGTGGCGATGACCTCGTCGTGATGGCCGACCGCCAGCCGCGACTCCTCGCACTCCTCCATCAGCGACAGCCGCGACTCCTCCAGACGCAGCGCCGCCGCCTCGATCACCCGCCCCCGAAGCCCCGCCAACACCGGACCCCGCCACGCTGAGAGCGCCCGCTCGAAACCCGCGACAGCCTGCGAATGACGCCCGGCGACGGCGTCCGCGCGAGCCCGCGCGGCGCAGGAGTCAGCGGAGTCGGCGTCCAGGCGGCCGGGCTCGGCGACGATGCGGTACCCCCCGGCGACCCCATCGAGCAGATCCGGCTCGCCGAAGGTGGCGAAATCCCGGCGAAGCCCCGACGCGAGATTCTGCGCCTGCTGCCACGCCGTCGCCGGCGGCTCCTCATCCCACAACGCGGAGATGAGCCGCTCCGTCGGGACCACACGCCGGTTGTCGAGGAGGAGAGCGGCGAGCAGGGTCGCACGTTTGCGACCCGGAAAGTGCAACTCACGCCCACCCACCACCGCAGACACCGGCCCCAAGATGCGGAAGACCATCACTCCCCCAAGCTCGCATGGACAACGCGGGAACCACGGCGAAAGGCGAAGCCGGGCCCTAAAGGAAGCACGAGGGGCAGGGCAAGATTGGTCACGGGCCAAGGCGAACCGGGCCGCGCACAAGGACCAGCCGAACGGCCCGCAGCCGAGGCGAGAGGTCCGGGTCCAGGGACGGAGTTCCTGGTGGGGGTCTGGGGGCGAAGCCCTCAGCCGGGGCTTGACCTTGAGGGCTGAGGTTGAGACCGGCGCCGGGGTCGAGACCAGCGCGGGGCCGTGCGGCGGCCGTACCGCCCGGAGCTCCGAAAGTGCCCCACCCCCGCCCCCGCACTCCACATGAGACGGTGCATGGAGCACCCGACGACAGCCGCGGCGTGACCATGACACGGGGAAACCCTGCCCGACTGGCCCCAGCTGTGCGACCGCATGCGCGCCGACATCCCGCCGCCACCGCTCCGCCTCCTGGACTGGCCGACGGCGGCGCCTTCCCTACCGCTGCGAACCGACCGGCTCCCGCCCGACCGTGAGGCCCTGCTCCTCGAACGGCTCCCCGAGCGCCTGCCGACGGCATGGGACACCGCCCTGCTGCTCATGGAATGGACCACCACCCGGTGGAAGCACGCCAACGACCAGACCGGCATCGGCATGGACGCGGTGAAACTCCTCGAAGCCGTCGACGACGGACGGCGCTTCCGCTGCGTCGAATACTCCACCGTCCTCACGCAAGCCCTCAACGCCGTCGGCATCCCCGCACTCGGAGCCAACGGCTACACCCGAGACCACCACTTCGGCATCGGCCGCGGACACCGCTTCACCGAGGCGTGGATCGACGACATCGCCGCCGGGGTCGTCCTCGACGGGCAGAACGGCCTGTACTGGCACGACGGCGGCCGGCCGCTCGGCCTCGCGGAACTGCTCACCATGCACCGCGCGGGTTCCGCACCGCCGAGCACGTGACACTGCGCGTGCCTTTGGAGCACAGCGATGTGGCCCTGTGGTGGTCGTACTTCGCCAACGGGGCGACCGGCAGGACGCTGCTGTTCGAAGGGCCGGTCGCGCCGGCCTTCGAGGACACCCTGACGTTGCACGCCGACTGGGTCCTCGGCACCGACATGACCTCGGCCCACCCCGACCTTTCGCGGGTCTCGGCCGGACCGGGCGATGTGGACGGACGGGCCGCACTCCGCTTCCGTGCCGAGCATCCCGACACGCACGGCTTCGTCGTCGACGGAACCGAGACCGGCGACCTGTGGGTCCCGGCCGGGCCCGCAGGGGAGCACACGTTCGACGTCCACGTCCGGACCCGATACGGCGTGGTGCCGGGGCGCAACCGGGTGCGGATCGTCCGGTCGGCGCTGGGAATCGCCTGACGGCCAAGGGACCGCCCCCACTGACGCGTGCGCGCCCCCGCCGGGTCGGCGGGGGCGCGCGGCGGGTCACACGGTCCAGGCGAAAGTCGCCGACAGCCCTTTACGAAGAGCCGGATCGCGGACCCAGTCGGTCCCGTCGGTGACCGTCACCGTCACCCGGTGGCTCCCGGCGCCACGTGCGCCGAGGAGTCCCCGGTCGAAGTCGCTCCTGCCGGTCATCGACGCGACCACCTCGCCGTCCACCCGCCAGGTGACGACGAGAGTCCCCACACCTTCCGGCACGACCACCGACAAGGGCTTCTCGCTCACGGCGATCGTCGCCTTCGCGTAGAACGAGGCGATCATCTGCTCGCGGCCCGGCAGGTTGAACTGCCTGCCGAGGGTTCGCATGATCGAGTTCGAACTCGGCCGGTAGATGCCGTTGGTGTAGTAGCGGCAGCCGTTGAAGGTGTCGATCACGCCACCGTCCGGTGTGGACTGTCCCATCCACCGCCACCACTTCGTCTGCCGGCTCACCATCGTCGACCGCTGGTGGATCGAGGCGTTGGCCTCCCGCAGCTCCGCGCCGGTGTAGTTGGTGCCCCCGCCATAGTCGTACTCGTCGGCGAGTCCGCCGATGGAGTGGCCGAGTTCGTGCACGACGATCTGCCCCGCCGAGGCGTTGCCGCCCGAGGCGGTCGCCACGCCGCCGCCGGCGCCACCGTAGGTGGTGGTGTTGGCCAGCGCGACGACCTGGTCGACGTCGGGGGCCTGCCGGGCGTACTGGTTGGCCTTGGTCTCGTTGACGCACAACAGCCGCGCGGTCCCGCCGCAGTGGAAGTACATGTCGAGCGCGGTGGTCCGGTACGTGCCGTAGGGGTCATGGTCGACCCCCGACTGCTGCGAGACGACGTCGACCTTCCAGACGTTGAAAAGGCTCTTGTAGCTCGCGAAGGGCTCGACGGCGAACAGCTCGTCGACCTTCGAGCGCACGTGGCTGTCGTAGGTCCCCAGCTGCGTGCTGGTGTAGCCGTCGCCGACGATCACCAGGTCGAGATGCGTCGCCGGGTCGCCGTTGTTGATGATGGGCGTGACGGCCGCGGCCGCCACTTCCGAGGCCGGGGCCTGCGACTCGGTCGCCGGAACCGAGATCGGGGCCCGGGTGATGGTCCCGTCGGGAGAGAAGACCTCGCGCAGCTCGGTCTTCACGGCGTGGGAGCCGGCGGGGACCGGCTCGGCCGCCGAGGCGGCGGGTGCGGGTAGGAGGGTGAGGCCGAGGGCGGCCATCGTCGCCAGCGCCAGGCCGGGACGTAATGATCTGCCGGTGGTCGTCATGGGTCGACTATGGACGATTCCGGCATTGCCAGCACATCCCATGCCGCCATAACATCCAGCGGATGGAGCTGGAGCCGCGTCACCTGCGCATCGTCTGCGCGATCGCCGACGAGGGCAGCATCACGCGGGCGGCCAGCGCCCTCGGCGTCTCGCAGCCCGCGCTGACGGCGAAGCTGCGCCGCATCGAGGACGCCGCCGGGGCCCCGTTATTCGCCCGGCACCAGCGGGGTGTGGAGCCGACCGCTCTCGGCGAGTACCTGATCGCCCGGTCCCGCGCCATTCTCGCCGACCTGGAGGACCTGGCGGGCGGTCTGCGACGGCGCGCGGGCGGCGGTTACGCGCACGAACTGCGGCTGGGCGGGATATCCGGGCCCATCATCGTGGGACTCGCCGACCGCCTGGCCGAGGCCTTCCCGCAGTGGCGGGTCGACATGCGCGCCGAGTACTCGCCCCGGCTGCTGCTGGACCTGGTCGCCACCGGACGGCTCGACGCGGCCGTGGTCGTCGACTACCCGGGCCGCGAGCTGGCGACACCGTCCCATGTGGATGGTTGCCGGGTGGTGGCCGACCCGGTTTTCGTCGCGCTGGGTGCCGGGCACCGGCTCGCCGCGCGGGAGGAGATCGAGCTGGCGGAACTCGCCGACGAGGCGTGGGTGCTGCCGCGCTCGGACGGCGCGGGCTGGCCGGAGTACTTCACCAACACCTGCCGAGCCCTGGGCTTCACGCCGGTCGTCGGCCACCACGTCGCCGAGACGCGGCTGCTCCACGAGCTGCTCAGCGCGGGAAAGGGGCTCGTGCCCTGCCAGGCGACCTTCCCGGCACCCGAGGGCGTCGTGGTCCGTCCCCTGGCGGGGTCACCGATGTGGTTGCGGCACCGCCTGCTGTGGCACCGGGCCTCGCCGATCGCCGCGTACGGCGACCGGCTCGGCGAGTTGGCTGTCGAGGCCTACGAGGCCTGCGCCGGCCTCAGGCCGCAGTACCTGCGCTGGCGGCGTCGGCACGACGGTTCTTGACCCACAGGAGCGGGCCGGAGACGAGGTACAGGGCGACCACGATCACGAAGGTCGTCTGGAGGTCGAGGAGCGCGCCGCACGCGGGCAGGACCCACAGCACCGGCGGGAGCTTGCGCAGCTGGCCGAGCTTGACGTACGGGAAGCTCGACACCATCAGCAGCGCCAGGGCGCCCACGACCAGCGCGAGGGCCAGCGTCGGGACGACCGCGTCGGTCGGCTGCGGGATCAAGACGGTGGCGATGACCAGGACGGCCGCGGCCATCGTGGTCGGCACGCCGGAGAAGAAGCGCCCGTCCTTCGGCGACACGTTGAAGCGCGCCAGGCGGATGGCCGCGCACACCGCGACCAGGCCGCACGCGGCCGCCACGACCGCGACCGGCGCGTCGCCGTGCAGCCACTGGTAGACCACGATCGGCGTGGCGATGCCGAAGGAGCACATGTCGGCCAGCGAGTCCATCTGGAGGCCGAAGGGGCTGGCCACGCCGAAGCGGCGGGCGAGCGGTCCGTCGAGGGCGTCCATGAGGACGCTGCCGAGCAGGCAGAGCGCGGCCCACTTGACCATGTCCGGGCCCTTGGAGGCCAGGATCATCGCGGTCATGCCGAAGGCGATGGAGGTGACGGTGCAGCCGTTGACGATGGCGAACTTGACCCGGCGGCCCATGGTCGCCTCGCCCGGCAGCAGCCGGATCGGGGCGGGGGGCGCGAGTTCGTCGCCGGCGGGCTCGACGATCGCGGCGGCTTCGGCGACCTCGGTGAGCTCGGCCATGGTCTCGGCGCTCAGGGTGTTGCGCCTGCGCAGCCGGATCGGCGGAAGCGGCTGGAGGACCAGCCGACGTGCGATGGTGCCGCTCTGGCGCAGCCCACGGGCGATGCCACGCCCAGCGGGCCGCGGGCTGTCGTTGGTACGACGTCGCCACAAGGTCCTTCGCACGTGATCTCCTTTTCGCACGACCACCGCGGTCGTTCCCCTTCCGATGGTCTCCCAGCATTGCGCTGTACACCATGGCACATCCGTGCCACGTTTGGCGATCCCTCCCGAAGGTAAAGGATCTACCAAAACGGGTGAAATCCCGCGAAAATCACCGAAGTGGGAGCTACCTTCGGTAGCCTGCACCGTCAACCGTAGCGTGCAAAACGGCCAAGCCCTAATAGACGAATTCAGATCAGCCGAAGTCCGTCCATCACCGCGGGCGTGATCGGCAGGTCGTCGAGGGCCTTGCGCGGCCACCATTTCGACTCCGCCGTGGACCCGCCGGCGACCTCCACGACACGCGCGGCGGTCGGCTTGGCCACGAAGACGCGGAAGATCGCGCGAACGCCGTGCCAGTCGAGGGGATAGCCCTCCGGGCCGATCGCGCGGCGCGTGCGAAACGACGTCACGTCGAGCAGGTCGCCGATCTCGCCGTGCTGGCCGGTCTCCTCGTAGAGCTCACGGGACACCGCCTCGCGGGGCTGCTCGCCGAAGTCGACGCCCCCGCCGGGCAGGTGCCAGTTCCCGGCCCCGGGGTACCCCTCGGAGATGCGCGCCAGCAGGACGCGGTCGTCGGCGTCGGTGGTGACGCCGTAGGCGCCGAAGCGCTGGCCCCGCCGGGGCGGGGTCTTCTGGTCGGTCTCGGGCGCGGTGAAGTCGGGGCGCAGGGCCACCGGACCTCCCGGGACTTCGAGGACACGGGAGACGAAAGGCGTCATCGACTGCCCGGCGACCTCCTCGGGCCGCTTCCACGTCGCCAGCTCCGAGGTGCCGTCGACCTCCGGGCGCAGCGTGCCGCCGGTGACGCGCACGTCGTAGAGGACCGCGTTGGTGTGGACCTGGCCGTTGGGGCCGTCCAGCACCGTCGACACGACGTCGCGCAGGCCGCCGACGGCCACGCTCAGTCCGGTCTCCTCGGAGAACTCCCGAACCACCGCGTCACGCGGGTGCTCGCCGTGCTCGACGCCTCCGCCGGGAAGGAACCACGCGCCGGGATATATGGCGCGCGGGGATCCCTTCGCGAGAAGGATGCGTCCGTCTTCGTCGTACACCACCCCGTAGGCCGCTAGCCGAAAGCTGTTCTTTTGCCGCATCACACAACCGTACAGGCTCGGCGACCTGGGCAAACGCAACGAGTGACAGAGCGTACTACCGATCGTAGGAGTCGACTGGGAACCGCGGCTCCCGCCCCACTACTCCCATTCGATGGTGCCCGGGGGCTTACTGGTGATGTCGAGGGTCACGCGGTTGACCTCGGCAACCTCGTTGGTGATCCGCGTCGAGATCTTGGCCAGCAGGTCGTAGGGCAGGCGCGACCAGTCGGCGGTCATGGCGTCCTCGCTGGACACCGGGCGCAGCACGATCGGGTGCCCGTAGGTCCGGCCGTCGCCCTGTACGCCCACCGAGCGCACGTCGGCGAGCAGGACGACGGGGAACTGCCACACGGAGCGGTCGAGGCCGGCGGCGGTGAGTTCGGCGCGGGCGATGGCGTCGGCGGCGCGCAGGATCTCCAGGCGCTCCTCGGTGACCTCGCCGATGATGCGGATGCCCAGACCGGGGCCGGGGAAGGGCTGGCGCCACACGAGCGACTCGGGCAGGCCCAGTTCGAGGCCGATGCGGCGGACCTCGTCCTTGAAGAGGGTGCGCAGGGGCTCGATGAGGGTGAACTGGAGGTCGTCGGGGAGGCCGCCGACATTGTGGTGCGACTTGATGTTGGCGGTGCCGGTGCCGCCGCCGGACTCGACGACGTCGGGGTAGAGGGTGCCCTGCACGAGGAAGTCGATGTGGTTCTCGGCTTCGAGTTCGCGCGCGGACCGCTCGAAGACGCGAATGAACTCGCGGCCGATGATCTTGCGCTTGGTCTCGGGGTCGGTGACGCCGGCGAGTTCGGCGAGGAAGCGCTCGGAGGCGTCGACGACCTTGACGTTGATGCCGGTGACGGCGACGTAGTCCTTCTCGACCTGCTCGGCCTCGCCGGCGCGCAGGAGGCCGTGGTCGACGAAGACGCAGGTGAGCTGGTCGCCGACGGCGCGGTGGACCAGCGCGGCGGCGACAGAGGAGTCGACGCCGCCGGACAGGGCGCACAGGACCTGCTTGTCGCCGACGGTCTCGCGGATCGCGGCGACCTGCTCGTCGATGACGTTGCTCATGGTCCAGGTGGGCTCGATGCCGGCGATCTCGTAGAGGAAGTGGCGCAGGACCGCCTGCCCGTGGGGAGTGTGGGCGACCTCGGGGTGGAACTGGACGCCGGCCAGGCGCCGGTCGAGGTCCTCGAAGGCGGCGACGGCCGCGCCGGCGGAGCTCGCGGTGGCGGTGAAGCCGGCGGGGGCCTCGGTGACCGAGTCGTTGTGGCTCATCCACACCGACTGCGCGGCGGGGAGGCCGGCGAACAGGGCACCGGCGGTGGAGACCTCCAGCGGGGTGCCGCCGAACTCGCGGCGGTTGGTCGCCTCGACGGTGCCGCCGAGGGCGACGGTCATCGCCTGGAAGCCGTAGCAGATGCCGAAGACCGGGACGCCCGCCTCGAACAGGGCGGGGTCGGTCTTCGGGGCGCCGTCGGCGTAGACGCTGGAGGGGCCGCCCGACAGGATGATCGCGGCGGGGTTCTTGGCCAGCATCTCGGCCACCGGCATCGAGTGCGGAACGATCTCGGAGTACACGCGGGCGTCGCGCACGCGGCGCGCGATGAGCTGTGCGTACTGGGCTCCGTAGTCGACGACGAGGACCGGTGCAGGCAGGGTCATGTGTGCAGCTTAATTGGGGGACCGCGCCGCGCCGACGGGTGGTGTGACGGGTGTGACGGGCGTCGATGGGTCCCGCGGAGTACCAGCCACGACCCCTGCGCACCCGGCAGAAATCCGCCGGGCGACGCGTACGGCGTGGTGGTGGCCAAAGCCGCCCACCGCGACCCACCACCCACACCGACCCCGGACGGCGGCGGCCACCGCCGCGCAGAGCGGCGGACCGCACCGAAGGCGCCATAAGCACAGCGCTGTCCGCGCCGAAGGCGCCATATGCACCCTCCGACCAACTATTCTCCCGGCATGGTGGTGCGGGCTCCTGTTCAGGAGGTGCGGCGTTCGCTGCTGGGCTGGACGCCCGACCGCATCGATCCGCACTCGGCGTTCCGCTGTGCCCTGGGGATCGCGATTCCGCTGCTGGGCGGGATGTTCCTGGGCTACCCGACGCTGGGCGGCGCGGCGGCGATCGGCGCGTGGTCGGCGGGCCTGACGACCTTCCACCGCGACGCGCGCCCGCGTCCGATGCTCGCCGTCCTGGCGGGCGCGGTGATGGGCCTCGGCGTCCTGATCGGCGGGTACACCGACGACATCCCGGTGGTGTCGATCGCGGTGGTGATGACCTGGTGCCTGGTGTGCGGGCTCATCGGTTCGCTGAGCGACATGGCGAGTTCGGTGGCCACGACCTGCGGTACGGCGATCTTTCTCGCGCACGGTCTGACGCTGCACAACAGGCCGGAGATGGCGGCGCTGGCGGCGTGCGTCGGCGGGCTGACGCAGGCGGCGATCGTGGTCCTGCTCCCCCGTCACCGGCACCGCAGTGAGCGCATGGCGCTGGCGGGGGTCTACCACTGGCTGGCGGCCGAGGCGCGGGAGACGGCCGACGAGACGCACGGCCCGCCGTCGACGGCGCCGCTGGAGCTGGCCGAGTCGGTCCTGGAGACCCATCGTGAGACGCCGGAGGTGTTCCTCACCGCGTTGACGCACGCGCGCAGGCTGCGGGCGGTGATCGCGGCGGTGGGGTCGGCGCGCAGTCGCCTGACCGACGCCGAGCCGACGGCCGCGCGGCACCTGGCGGCGGTGCTGCGGGAGGCGGCCGAGGCGCTGGACACGATCGGCGACGCGCTCGCCGAGCGGGAGGTGCCCAAGCCGGCCTGGCACAAGCGGCTGAGCGCGGCGGTCGAGCAGGTCGCCGAGGACAACAAGTCGACGTACCTGCCGATCCCGGAGTACGAGGCGACGCGGTTGCTGAGCCTGGTGCGGGCGGCGGCGACCACGGCGGCCACCCCGACGGTCGACGACGACGGCGGGGACCGGATGGATCCCTCGCGCTGGCGGCTGGTGCCCGAAATCCCGCCGCTGCGGGAGATGCTCAAGAGCTCGCTGGTGACCTTGCGGGCGAACCTGTCGCCGCGGTCGACGGCGCTGCGGGAGGCGCTGCGCACGACCTTCGCGGTCGGGATCGCCTCGGTGGGCGCGCTGTTCTGGCCCGGCGGGCACGGCTACTGGCTGCCGCTGACGGCGTGGCTGGTCTTGAAGGCGGACTTCGCGGGGACGATCGGCAAGGGCGTGGGCCGCACGATCGGGACGACGGCGGGGGCGCTGGTCGCAGGGCTGCTGTCGTCGCTGCTGCCGGTCGATCCGCTCTACATCGCGCCGGTGGTGATCGTCTTCGCCTTCGTCTCCTACCTGCTCTTCCAGGCCTCCTACGTCGCCTACAGCGCCAGCGTCGCGGCCTTCGTGGTGTTCAACATGGAGCTGGGCGGGGACTCGCCGCTGTACGCGGCCACGCAGCGGGTCCTGGCCACGATCGTCGGGGGCGCCTTCGCGCTGGTGTTCTTCCTGGCGTGGCCGAAGTGGGAGACGCCGCTGCTGGGTGAGCGCCTCGCGGACCTGACGGGGCGGTACGCCGCCTACGCCGACCTGGTCTTGGCGCGGCACGCGAAGCCGTCGCGGCGCAAGGAGGGCAGTCTGCGCAAGACGCTCGACGAGCTGCGCCTGGCGCGGGCGGAGATGGACGCGGCGATCGTGAAGGCGGCGGCCGAGCCGGTGACGGCGCCGGGGCCGATGAGCGCCGACGCGCGGCGCATCTCCTACGACCTGGGGTGGGCGGCGCGGCCGATGATGGTGCTGGAGGCGCACCTTCCGCCGGCGGATGCGCCGGATGTTCCGGCCGTTGACGACTTCCGGGCGGCGGTGGCGGCGGTGTACCGGGAGATCGCGGCGCGTTTGCGCGGGTCGGAGCCCGATCCGGCGCCGGTGGAGGCGTTGCGGGCGGCTTACGAACTTCTCGTGACGGACACCTCAGAACGAGTGACCCCGGTCACAATTGCTCAACCGACCGCGCGTCGCCGCGCTCTATACAAGTGGGAAGGGGATGTTCTCGTCGGTGCCCTCGAATCCACCTGCGAGCACATCGAAAGTTCCACAGACTAGAGCCATGTACGGCTAACGGACAGCAACGGGGATTCATGTCAACGCCTCTCGTGAGCATCGTCGTGCCTGCGTACGACGCTATGCCCTATTTGACCCGATCTATCGAGTCCGCCCTCGGGCAGACGATCGGCCTGGATGAGCTCGAGATCATCGTGGTGGACGACGGGTCGAACGACGGGACCGGCGAGGAGGCCGAGCGTTTCGCCGCCGCGCACCCGAAGGTCGTGCGCGCCCTGCGCCAGCCCAACAGCGGCGGACCGGGGGCGCCGCGCAACGCCGCCCTCGACGTGGCCACCGGCAGGTACGTGCTGTTCCTCGACGCCGACGACTACCTCGGCCCCGAGGCCGTCGAGCGGATGGTGCGCATGGCCGAGGAGAACTCCTCCGACGTCGTGCTGGGCAGGATGGTCGGCGTCGACGGCCGCCGCGTCCCGAAGATCATGTTCAAGAAGACCCGCGCGAAGGTGAACCTCTATACCTCCAGGGTCTACTGGACCCTCTCCCCGCTGAAGCTCTTCCGCCGCGAACTGATCGAGAACCTCGGCCTGCGCTTCCCCGTCGGCGCCGCCTTCGGCGAGGACCAGCCCTTCGTGGCCAAGGCCTACATCAACGCGCGCGTCATCTCCGTCGTCGGCGACTACGACTGCTACTACGCCACCCGCCGCCCCGACCTCAACGGCGTCACGCACAGGACAGCCCGCGAGTCCGGCGTGTCCAGCCGCCTCGAATCGCTGCTGCGGATGTTCACGCTGCTCAAGGCCGAACTCCCGCCCGGCAACAAGCGCGACCTGCTCCTGCGCCGCCACATGGAGAAGGGCCTCCAGGGCCTGCTGTGGCACATGACCAAGGAGCCCGACCCGAAGGTCCGCCAAGAAGCCTTCGACGCCGTCGCCCCGACCGTCGTCGCCTGGTCGAAGTCCCGCATCGCCCTCGGCATGCCCGCCGAAATGCGACGCCAGTTCGCCCTCATCGAGGCCGGCGAGGTCGAGGCCGTCCTCAGCCACGTCACCGCCCGCGTCCGCCGCATCGACACCTGGGGCACGCTCGGCTTCGACCCCTCGACACTGCGCTCGCCCTCGCTGGCGCTGCGGGTGCGCCTGCGCTCGATCGGCCCGCGCGTGGCCCTGCGGGCGACGCTCAAGGAGCTGCGCAAGAACCCCCGCAAGGCCGTCAAGCGGGTCGGCAAGGCGCTGACCAGGTAGTCGCGCGCCTCACCCCGCCCCGACCGTACGACGAAACGCCAGGCGGCAGGCCTGCACGAACAGCAGCGCCGCCCCGCAGAGCGCGAAGACCATCATCGGCACCGCCGACCAGTCGCGCGGCCGGTCGGCGCGCACGAGGGTCGGCCCCGGCGTGGTCAGCAGCTTCTCGTACCACCACTCCTGCCGTTCGCCGTCGGCGTAGGCGGCGGTGACGTGGCGGCCGAGGTCGTCGGGGCCGAACTCGCCGCCGGGGATCCAGACGGCCGAACCGTCGGGCCGCTGGACCTGGCACTCGGGGAGGCGGCCGAAACCGTGCGGACCGACGGGGGCACCCTCGCGGCACGCGGTGACCAGCACCGGCATCTCGCCGTCCGCCCGGTCGAGGGGCCGTCCCCCGGCCTGCGAGGCCGCGGTGAGGCCGACCAGCACGACGAAGGCGGCCGTGGCGATCAGGGCCGTGGCGCGCACACCGCGCCCGGCGACGGTCGCGGGCATGGCCGGAACCGCCGGCGCGATCCGCCGGCCCGAGGGCTGCGGAAGCTTCGGCAGCCGCTGCCCGGGTTCGAGCGGCGCGATCGACAGGATCTGGGTGGCGCACACGCGTCCCGACTGGTGCGGCGAGGTTCGCAGGGCCGCGACGAGGCGGTGCAGGTCGACGGCGGGCCGCCAGCTGTCGGTCTTGCCCTGGGTGAGCAGGATGGGGTAGCGGTGCCACCAGCCGTCGACGGGGACGTAGAGCACGGCGTTGCCGTAGACGGTCTTGATGCGCACGCGCGGGCTGTGCAGGTCGCCGCGATGCACACCCCGGGGCCCGTCGCAGATGAGCCGGTACCCGTCGAGCCACAGGGTCGTGCGGTTGACCGCCTGGAAGTGCCGCACGACGCTGCCGTGCGCCCAGTACAGCGTGCCCGGCAGGCCGAAGGCCAGCACGCTCACCGCCGCCCAGAACCAGGACGGAACCGAGATCGCCTGCGCTCCCCTGAGCATCGCCAGGCCCGCCAGGAGCGGCCCGGCGAGCGCGGCGAGGCCGAGGACGGGACCGGCGACGGCCGCGGCGATCCGGCGCGGAGCACGGCCGAACTCACGGTCGGGGTACTCGGCGAAGCGGAGGCTGCGGGGCCCGGCCTCGGGCGGCCGGGGCGGGGAGGGGTTGTGGTTCTCGACGGAGCGGACGATCAGGGAGCCGCCGGGCCCGGACAGTCGCGGGAGGGTGTAGGAGCTCGCGGAGCGCCGGAAGGGTTTGACGAGCAGCCGGTAGCCGCCGACGGCCAGGAGGCAGACCGAGGCGAACATGAGGATGTCGACGACGTTGGAGGCGGTGGCCGAGGTGGGGCGGCCCTCGGCGATGAGCGCGTTCTGGAAGCGGTAGCCGTCGAGGGCGACGTCGAGGAGAAGGGCTCCGGCGGCAAGGAAGATCAGGGCCCAGATCGCGGCGGCGACGCGGTCCCACGTGGTGCGCGGGGCGAGGTGGGGGACGCAGTCGTCGAGGGCCTGGGCGTCGCCGGGGCGGGGGTCGGCGCGCGGGACCAGGGCGCGGATCTCGCGGGCGGCGCCCTTGCCCTCGGGTTCGGGCGAGGCGGCCAGCACGTCGGCGAGCGCGTCGAGGTCTTCGGCGCAGCGGACCTGTCCGACGCGGGGGTCGTTGAGGGGGACGACGGCTCGGCGTCGGCCGCCTTCGGCGCGGATGCGCAGGAGCCAGCGGGTTCCGGCGCGGGTGTTCTTCTTGATGACGGTGACGTCTGGGGTGTGCAGGTCGACGACGGTGGGGTGGCGTTCGCCGTCGTTGGCGGCGACGAGGAGGGAGCCGTCGACGGCGAGGTCGGCGTCGAGTTTCATCCGGGCGGCGCCGGTGAAGAGGTAGAAGGCGGCCGCGCCCAGGGCGCAGGCGCCGAGGCCGAGGATGACGGCGGGTCCGCCCCAGGCGGGGTCGGTGCGGACGACGAGGTCGAGGGCGTGGACGGTCGGTGCGACCAGGAGCACGAGGTAGGCGATGAGATAGGCGGTGCGGTGGCGGCTGACGCGGCGGTGAGCGCGGCGGCGTGCGAGGCCGGATGGGAAGCGCCGGAGATGCCGCACCCCCGGCGGACTCTCCTTTATGGACAGTCTTTGCGCGCGGTCCCGTTTGGCCGAAGTCGATGGGGGCACGAGGCGAAAGCATGCCAGGGGTCATGATCGTCGTCAATCCCCTGTGGAGGCATATTCAGTGAAAAGGCCGGAAACCTCAAGGGTTTCCGGCCTTCTCCTTTTTGTGCGTTACGTTCGAGTCCTATAAGGACACGGTGAGTTCGACCTTCTGGAACTCCTTGACGTCGGAGTAACCGCACTTGGCCATGGCCCGGCGCAGTCCGCCGAAGAGGTTCATCGTTCCCGACGGATCGACCGACGGGCCGTGCAGCAGCTGCTCCATGTCGCCGTGGCGGTCCTCGTCCGGCGAGGCGTAGCGGCCGCGCGGGAGCTTCGGGTGGCTGGCCACCGACTGCCACCAGGCACCGCCGGCCGGGGCCTCCTCGCACATGGAGAGGGGCTGGCCGAGCATCACCGAGTCGGCACCGCAGGCGATCGCCTTGGCGATGTCGGCGGAGGTCTCGATGTCGCCGTCGGCGATCAGGTGCACGTAGCGGCCACCGGTCTCGTCGAGGTAGTCACGGCGGGCCGCGGCGGCGTCGGCGACGGCCGAGGCCATCGGCACCTTGATGCCCAGCTGCTCGGAACTCGTCGACCAGACGTCCTGCCCGACACCGATGATGACGCCGGCGGCGCCGGTGCGCATCAGGTGCAGGGCCGTCTGGTAGTTCGTGCAGCCGCCGACGATGACCGGCAGGTCGAGGTCGGCGATGAACTCCTTGAGGTTGAGCGGCTCGTCGTGGGCCGAGACGTGCTCGGCCGACACGACGGTGCCCTGGATGATCAGGATGTCGATGCCCGCGTCGAGGATCACCGGCGCCAGGGCGAGGGTGTGCTGCGGCGACACGCGCACCGCGACGGTCACCTCCGCCTCGCGGAGCTGCTTGACGCGCTCGGCGATCAGCTCGGGCTTGATCGGCTCGGCGTAGACCTCCTGCAGCCGCCGGGTGGCGGCCACCGAGTCGTCCTCCAGGTCGGCCAGCTCGGCCAGGATCGGCTCGGGGTCGTCATAGCGGCACCACAGGCCCTCGGCGTTGAGCGTGCCGAGGCCCCCGAGCTGACCGAGGCGGATCGCCGTGGCGGGGCTCATCGTCGCGTCGGACGGGTGCGCCACGCACGGGATCCCGAAGCGGTAGGCGTCGAGCTGCCAGGCCGTGGACACGTCGTCGACGTCCCGGGTGCGGCGGCTGGGCACGATCGACACGTCGTAGAAGTGGTAGCCGCGGCGCGCGACCTTGCCCACTCCGATCTCCACGACATCCGGCACAGGACTGTCCTTCCCTAACGCGAGTGATAGTTGGGAGCCTCGACGGTCATCTGGATGTCGTGCGGGTGGCTCTCCTTGAGACCCGCCGCGGTGATCCGGACCAGGCGTCCCCGCTCGTGCAGCGCTGCGATCGTACCGGCACCGCTGTACCCCATCGCCTGGCGCAGGCCGCCCACCAGCTGGTGCGCGACCTGGGCGAGGGTGCCCCGGTACGGTACCTGGCCCTCGACGCCTTCGGGGACGAGTTTGTCCGCGGAGGACACGTCGGCCTGGAAGTAGCGGTCCTTGGAGTACGACTGGCCCTGGCCGCGCGCCTGCATGGCGCCCAGCGAGCCCATGCCCCGGTAGGACTTGAACTGCTTGCCGTTGACGAAGACCAGTTCGCCCGGGCTCTCCTCGCAGCCGGCGAAGAGCTGGCCGAGCATGATGGTGTCGGCGCCGGCCACGATCGCCTTGGCGATGTCGCCGGAGTACTGGATGCCGCCGTCGCCGATGACCGGGACGCCGTGCGGGCGCGCGGCCCGGGCGGCGTCCATGATCGCGCTGATCTGGGGCGCGCCGACACCGGCGACGACCCGCGTCGTGCAGATCGCGCCCGGCCCGATGCCGACCTTGACGCCGTCGGCGCCGGCGTCGACGAGGGCCTTGGCGCCGTCGTAGGTGGCGATGTTGCCGCCGATGACGTCGACGCGGTCGCCGAAGTCCTTGGCGATGCGCGCCACCATCTCCAGCACGCCGCGGTGGTGGCCGTGCGAGGAGTCGACGACGAGAACGTCCACGCCGGCGTCGACGAGCAGGCCCGCGCGCTCATAGGCCTCGTCGCCGACGCCGATGGCGCCGGCCGCGCGCAGGCGGCCGCTGTCGTCCTTGGTGGCGTTGGGGTACTTCTCGCTCTTGGCGAAGTCCTTGACCGTGATCAGGCCGCGCAGCTTGCCGGCGCCGTCGACGATCGGGAGCTTCTCGATCTTGTGCTGGCGCAGGATGCCGATCGCGTCCTCCGCCGACACGCCGACCGGCGCGGTGACCAGGGGAGCCGGGGTCATGATCTCGCGCACGGGGCGGCTCTGGTCGGTCTCGAAGCGCATGTCGCGGTTGGTGACGATGCCGACGAGGGTGCCCGCGGAGTCGACGACCGGCAGGCCCGAGATGCGGTAACGGCCGCACATGCGGTCGACCTCTTCGAGGGTGTTGTCCGGACCGCAGGTGACCGGATGGGTGACCATGCCGGCCTCGGAGCGCTTCACGAGGTCGACGTGCATGGCCTGGTCCTGCGGCGACAGGTTGCGGTGCAGGACGCCGATGCCGCCGAGGCGGGCCATGGCGATCGCCATCCGCGCCTCGGTGACGGTGTCCATGGCCGCCGAGGCCAGAGGCATGCGCAAGGTCACATTGCGGGTCAGCCTCGTCTGGGTGTCCGCCTCCTGCGGGAGGACGTCGGACTCCCCCGGCAGCAGGAGGACGTCGTCGAAAGTCAGCCCCAGCGGGAGCGCGAATTCGGCCCCCAAGGGTGTGTTGGGTACGAAACCGGCACTCATATTTCCCGCGGCGGGGGTCCCGCCCGGTTCCCCAAGGTGTTCCATCCGGTAATCCTACGGTCGACGCAAATCGTACGAGCACACACACTGTCCCGCCCCCGGGATACGGTGGACGAGTGCAGGATGAGCCACGCGATCCGTTCTCCGACGAGCCGGACCACGAACTCGGCGACGACGAGCTGTCGGCCGAGCCGCTCAGCGAGACCGAGCGCGCCGAGATCATCGAGGACCTGACCAGCCTGGAGGTGTACCAGTCCCTGCTGGAACCGACCGGTGTGCGGGGGCTGGTCATCGAGTGCCCGGACTGCCGCGAGCCGCACTACTTCGAGTGGGGGCTGTTGCGCAGTAACCTGCGGCACCTGCTGGAGTCGAACCGGCCGCGACTGCACGAACCGGCGTACGACCCCGACCCGAGTCAGTACGTCTCGTGGGATTACGCGCGGGGGTACACGGACGGGGTACAGGACGCGCACAGCAGTTTGGACGAGTAGGGGCCGACGCGGGCTGCCTGCGACGGTGGCTTTCTCGCCGCACCGCCAAGCGCGCCCGCCGCACGTGTACGCACGACCCCAGGACTCTCCCCGCCCCGCCCACGACATGCCCGCCGTGGGCGAGGCGGGCTCCGCACCCGAGTCGTCCGCGAGTCATCCTCCCCAGTGACCCGTGGCGCGCACTCGCCACCACTCTCCGGGCCGGCCACGGCACTCCGCCTGCGACCTTCCCGTCCCACCGGCTCCGCCACCACGCGGTCCGGCGCCGTCACCACCACTCAGCGACGTCCACCGCCGCCGACGTGCCCGCATGCCCAAGGGCCGTTCCCCGCACTCCGCCGCCCGCCCGCTTCCGCGGCCGGACCTTC
The DNA here is from genome assembly GCF_040655735.1 of Phytomonospora sp. NPDC050363. Lineage (NCBI taxonomy): Bacteria > Bacillati > Actinomycetota > Actinomycetes > Micromonosporales > Micromonosporaceae > Phytomonospora > Phytomonospora sp. NPDC050363. Next base: position 405,182 of record NZ_JBFAKK010000005.1, on the reverse strand, counting down.
ACCACCGGGCCTGCCGACGCTGTCGGATCCACCGGAACCGAGGCCGTCGGCCCACCGAACTGCCGGACCGGTCGAGACTGCCGAACCCACCGGACCGAACCCGCGACCGGACCGAACACCACCACCCGGCAGCCGCCACCGCCGAGCACAGGCACCGCGCGCCGCGAGCCGCTAACTCACCAGACCCGACCGGAACGCCTCCGCCACCGCGTGCGCGCGGTCGCGCGCGCCCAGCTTCCGGAACAACCGCCGCGCGTGCGTCTTGACGGTGTCCTCCGAGACGAAGAGGTCCCGGCCGATCTCGCCGTTGCTCTTGCCCTCGCTCATCCCGCGCAGCACCTGCATCTCGCGTTCGGTCAGCGCGCTCCCGCGCCTCGGTCCGCTGCCCGCCGGGAGGGACGTGCCCTCGCCCATCGCCGGCTGCCTCGGCACCATCCCGTTCACACGGGGACACACCATCATGATCGCCTGGGTGAGCGCGACGACCAGGTCCTCCTCTTCCTTCCCCGCGCGGATGACCCCTCGCGCTCCGGCGGCGACGGCGAGGGCGGCGATGCGCGGATCGGCGTTGCCGACCAGCACGACGCCGGTGCCCGGGGCGAGCGCGAGCACCTGTCGGGTGAAGGAGACGGGGTCGGGGCGGGTGAGCGCCACGTCGGCGAGGACCACGTCGGCCCGCCGTTCCCGCAATCTCATGTGGACATCAGCGGATGACAAAGCGGTGCGGACCGCCTGTGCCACCCCGGTGCGGCTGGCGCAGGCGGAGATTTTCTGCGCCGCTGCCGGAGTTCTTACACAAACCAGGACCGATCTCATCTGTCCCACCTCTCTCGTCTTACTCGTGAGACACGGGAGCCACGCGATCCTGACGCGGTTTTGCAGGTGCATTTTGCCTAGGTTAGCGGGTTTTCGTCCTGCAAAGTCCCCTGCTTTGTGACCCGCGTGACAGAAGTTTCCTACTGGGGCGTAGCGCGAATCGGCGTCATGGAGTGCCAGAGGCGGTCGGCGAGCTCGTCGACGGCGACGCGAGCGGAGGCCTCGTCGAGGGTGGGGACGCCGGTGAGGAGTCCGAAGATCACGCCGTAGAGGCCGGCCGTCGCCCGGGACAGGTCCTCGGCCTCCAGGTGGTGTCCGGCGGCGGCGAAGGCGGCGGTGATGGCGGCGAGTTCGGCGCGGTTGAGTTCGGCGAGGACTTCGCGCAGGCGCGGGCGGCGCACGCCTTCGAGGAGGAGTTCGAAGGTGACGCGGTACATGGGGCCACGGGCGGGGCCGACGGCGTCGTCGACGATGGCGCGCAGCAGTGTGCGCATGTCCTCGACGCAGGCCGCGGTGGGCTCGGCGGGTGCGTGGGCGTGGGCGTAGTCGATGACGTCGGGGCCGATGAGGCGGCCGGCGGCGGCGATGAGGAGGTCCTCGCGGGTGCGGTGGTAGTTGACGGCGGTGCCGATGGGCACGCCGGCCTCGCGGTCGACGGCCCTGTGAGTGAGGCCGCGGCAGCCTTCACGGGCGATGACCCGGACGGCGGCGTCGCCGAGTTTCGCGCGTCTCTCCGGATTTTCCGGCATATCACTTCCTAACGACTCAAATGCCGTCTATCTTAGTTGTACACCACCTGTAGTACTACAGGTGACGTGCAGCGAGTGGGGACTCGCGCTTCAAAGGGGAGGAGAACTCACCGATGTCTCTCGGATGGAAGACACGGGTCGGGGCCGTCGCGGCCATGGGACTGCTCGGGCTGGCCGCCGTGGCCACGCCCGCCGGAGCCGACACCGTCGACCAGCTCGATCATCCCGGCTGCCCGGACGGCTACTTCTGCGTCTGGACCGGCCAGAACTTCACCGGCGACCAGTACGGCGGCAACCAGGGCGGCACCTGCTACTGGGGCATCCCGGGCGGTTGGTCGATGGCCAACCAGATGGGCCACGCCGTGCACGCCTACGAGTTCAGCGACTGCACCGGCCAGAGCTTCACGCTCGAACCGGGCTACGACACGGCCAACGCACCGTTCCCGATCTACTCGGTGGCCACGTGAGCGACCGCCGGGTCGGCACCGGCCGAACGCCGAGCCGTTCGTCCACTGTGGCCTGACCTGGCGGAGCGTCGCGGCGGGCGGCATCGACAGCATGCCGCCCGCCGTCGGGACTCCCACCGAAGGCACATGTTCGGCATACTCACCGTCATGACCCCCATGTGGCAGTTGTTCTGCAAAACCGGGGCCGTCGCCCGGGACCTGCTGGCCTCCCCGGAGGTCGCCGAGCGCTGGAACCGGCCGAGCGCCCTCGCCGAGTTCCAGGTCCGCGGACTGTCGGGCCACCTGGCGCGCCAGATCCTCAACGCCGATCGCTTCCTCGACGTCCCGCTGTCGTCCGACGTGCCCCGCATGGACCTGGGCGAGTGGTTCGCCAAGGGCTCCAAGGGCAAGAGCGACGAGCCTCTCGACTCCCCCTCGCACCGCGCGATCCGCGAGCGCGCCGAGCAGGACGCCGAGGGCGGGCCGGCGCGGCTGGCGGCCAAAGTGGACGCGGCGCTGGCGCGGCTGGCGACGCGGTTGCCGGGCGAGGACCCGAACCGCTGGGTGAACGTGTTCGGCCATCACGCGCTGACGCTCGACACCTTCCTGCTCACCCGCCTCACCGAGCTGGTCGTGCACACCGACGACCTCGCGTTCAGCGTGTTCGCCGAGCCGCCGGTGCTGCCCGAGGAGGCCGTCGACGTGGTGATCGGCGCGCTGACCGGCCACGCGGTCCGCAAGCACGGCCGGGTCGCCGTCCTGCGCGCGTTGTCGCGCAGCGAGCGGGCCCCCGGAACGATCTCGGCCTACTGACGCAGAAAGCGAACGGGACGCCTCCGTGCGGAGGCGTCCCGTTTCGTCCTTGCGTGGTTCTAGTGCGAGTGCGAGTGCCCGCCGTGCGAGTGCGAGTGGCCGGCCGGCTCGCTGACCTCGGGCTTCTCGACGATCAGCGACTCGGTCGTCAGGAGAAGACCGGCGATGCTCGCGGCGTTGATGACGGCGTTGCGCGTCACCTTCACCGGGTCGAGAATGCCCGCGGCGATCAGGTCGCCGTACTCACCGGTGGCGGCGTTGAGGCCGTGGCCCCAGTCCATCGCCGCGACCTTCTCGGCCACGACGCTGCCGTCGAGGCCGGCGTTGATCGCGATCCAGCGCAGCGGCTCGCGCAGCGCCTTGCGGACGATGCGAACACCGGTGGCCTCGTCGCCTTCGAAGTCGAGCTTGTCGAGAGCGTCGGCGATCGAGACGAGGGCGGTGCCGCCCCCGGGGACGATGCCCTCCTCGACGGCCGCACGGGTCGCCGAGATGGCGTCCTCGATGCGGTGCTTCTTCTCCTTCATCTCCACCTCGGTGGCGGCGCCGACCTTGATCACCGCGACGCCGCCGGAGAGCTTCGCGAGGCGCTCGGAGAGCTTCTCGCGGTCCCAGTCGGAGTCGGTGTCGGCGATCTCGTTGCGGATCTGCCCGACGCGGGCCTGGACGGCGGCCTTGTCACCGGCGCCATCGATGATGGTGGTGGTGTCCTTGGTGATGACGACGCGACGGGCGCTGCCGAGCTGCTCAAGGGTGAGCGAGTCGACCTTCCCACCGATCTCGGGAGAGACGAACTCGGCACCGGTGAGGGCCGCGATGTCCTCCAGCATGGCCTTGCGGCGGTCGCCGAAGCCGGGCGCCTTGACCGCGCACGCCTTGAAGGTCTTGCGGATCGCGTTGACGACCAGCGTCGACTGCGCCTGGCCCTCGACGTCCTCGGCGATGATCAGCAGCGGCTTGCCGGACTGGGCGATCTTCTCCAGCAGCGGCAGCAGCTCCTCGATCGCCGAGATCTTCTGGTTGGCGACCAGGATGTAGGGCTCGTCGAGGACGGCCTCGCCGGCCTCGGCGTCGGTGGCGAAGTACGGGGAGATGTAGCCCTTGTCGAACTGCATGCCCTCGGTGACCTCGAGCTCGGTCTCGAGCGTCGAGCCCTCTTCGACGGTGATGACGCCGTCGTTGCCGACGGTGTCCATCGCCTGCGCGATGAGCGCGCCGATGGTGGCGTCCTGGGCCGAGATGGCCCCGACCTTGGCGATGTCGGCGTTGTCGGCGACCTCGGCGGCCTTGGCCAGCAGCGCCTCGCTGACAGCCTGGGCCGCGGCGTCGATGCCCCGCTTGAGGGCGATCGGGCCGGCACCGGCGGCGACGTTGCGCAGGCCTTCGGTGACCATGGCCTGGGCCAGGACGGTGGCGGTGGTGGTGCCGTCACCGGCGACGTCGTTGGTCTTGGTGGCGACTTCCTTGGCCAGCTGAGCGCCGAGGTTCTCGTACGGGTCGTCGAGTTCGATCTCCTTGGCGATGGTCACGCCGTCGTTGGTGATCGTGGGGGGACCGAACGACTTGTCCAGGACGACGTTGCGGCCGCGCGGGCCGAGCGTCACCTTCACCGCGTTGGCCAGGCGGTTGACGCCGGCCTCCAGGCTCTTACGGGCGTCGTCGGAGAAGCTGATGATCTTCGACATGGTGTTTCCGGTTTCCCTTCGTACGGCACCGCCCCGGAGCCTCGTCGAGACTCCGGGGCGATCAACCGTCTAGATCGTCACGGTCGTGACTCGGCCTTACTACTTCTCGACGACGGCGAGAACGTCACGAGCCGAGAGGATCAGGTAGTCCTCACCGGCGTACTTGACCTCGGTGCCGCCGTACTTGGAGTAGATCACCGTGTCGCCGACATTGACGTCGAGCGGGACGCGGTTGCCCTTGTCGTCGATCCGGCCGGGGCCGGTGGCGAGGACGGTGCCCTCCTGGGGCTTCTCCTTGGCGGTGTCGGGGATGACGATGCCGGAGGCGGTCGTGGTCTCGGCCTCGTTGGCCTGGACCACGATGCGGTCCTCCAACGGCTTGATCGCAACCTTGGTCGCGGTGGTCACTGATACCCTCCGTGGGTACATGGGAACGAACTTGACATGTACCGGAGTCCCGTCGTCGCGGGTGGCGAGACCCCCGGTCCGCTCAGATGAGCTGGCACACTCCTAGGGAGAGTGCTAACGCAGAGACTATGCCGAAGGCTGGCACTCCGTCAAGGAGAGTGCCAACATCACAGCAAGCGGGGCTGCTAGAGGGCGGTTTACGGCGTGGCGTAAGACACCCCCGGCGCCCCACGACGAGCCTCCCCGCCAACGTCGCGCGCCACGCCGTCGCGCAGGATTGGCCCATGTCCCCAAGCGCCGACACCAAGCTCGACGCCCTCCGCTCCCCCGAAGGCGCCGAACTGCTCGCCGTCGCCGGCGAGCTGGCCGCCACCGACCCCGCCCGCGCGGCCCTGGCCCTGCGCGCCCACACGTCCGACCCTGAGCTGGCCTCGGCGGCCCTGACACAGGCGACGCTGCGACTGTCGGCGGCGGCGAAGTTCGGCGAGGACGCGCACGCCATGTTCTTCACCCGCGACGGCCTCGAACAGGCCACCCGCCCCGAGGTCGCCGCGCGCCGCGCCGCGCGACTGAAGGCGGCCGGCGCGACCCGGGTCGCCGACCTGTGCTGCGGCATCGGCACCGAGGCCGTCGCCCTCGCCCGCGCGGGCCTTCGCGTGGTGGCCGTCGACGCCGACGCCGCCACCGCCGCCCTGGCCACCGCCAACGCCGAGGCGCTCGGCCTCGCCGACCTCATCGAGGTCCGCAACGCCGACGCCCTCGACACCGACCTCACCGGCTGCGACGCCGTCTTCGCCGACCCCGCCCGCCGCGACGCCGCGGGCCGCCGCGTCTTCGACCCCGCCGCCTACGCCCCGCCCCTCAACGCGCTCCTCGCCCGCGCCGAGGGCGTGCCCTACGGCGTGATCAAGGTCGGCCCCGGCATCCCCCACGAAGCCGTCCCCGCCGGCGCCGAGGCCGAATGGGTCTCCGTCGACGGCGACGTCGTCGAGGCCGCGCTCTGGCTCGGCCGGACCGTCGAGGTCCCCCGCCGCGCCACCGTCATCCGGCGCGGCGAGGTCCATGAGCTCACCGGAGCCGGCGACCGCCCCGCGCCCCTCGGCGAGACCGGCCGCTACCTCTACGAACCCGACGGCGCCGTGCTGCGCACCTACCTCGTCAGCGAACTCGCCGACCTGCTCGGCGCCCGCCTCGCCGACCCCACGATCGCCTACCTGCACGCCGACGACCTGGTCGCCACGCCTTTCGCGCGGACCTTCGAGGTCGAGGAGACCATGCCCTTCTCGGTGAAACGGCTGCGCTCGGCGCTGCGGGAGCGCGGGGTCGGGCGGCTGACGGTCAAGAAGCGCGGTGTCGACATCGACCCCGACGCGCTGCGCCGGGAGCTGCTGGGCAAGGGCAAGGCGAAGGGCGCGGCGGAGGCGACCGTCGTCGTCACCCGCATCGAAGGTCAGCGCACGGCCTTCATCTGCTCGCCGGTGTGAGGCCGCCGACCAGCCCGCTGCTCTCCTCGGCCCCGTGCCCTTCGGCGACCCGGCGGGCCATCAGCGCCAGGTAGGGCTCGATCAACTCGGTGCTGACACCCCGCTCGGCGGCCGTGCGCAACAGCGTCCCGCTCGCCACGTCCTGCATGGCGAGGGAGGACTCGACGTTCGTCGTGTGGTCCCCGGTGGCCAGACGCTCGGCGATGCCGTGCGTGGTGGCCTGCGCCAGTGCCGCCATGAGCCCGGCGAGCATCGGCGCGAACTCGCGGGGCGGCACCTCGCCCTCGGTCAGGGCGAAGGCGTGCACCAAGCCGCCGAACAGTCCGGACATGGCGCTGAGCAGGGCGACGTCGAGAAGGGCCGCGTGGCCGGGGTCGGTACCGGCGAACTGCGGATCGGCGACGGCGGCGAGCGCGTCACGGTGTTCGTCGAAGACCTCGGCGACGCCGCTGTAGAGGATGAACGCGGCGGGCGTGGCGATCATGGCGGGCGTGGCCATCACGCCGCCGTCGAGGAAGCGGGCGCCCCTCCCGGCGGCCCACTCGGCCCGCTTGCGGCCTTCGGCAGGGGTGTTGGTGGTGAGGTTGATCAGGTCCCGGCCGCTCAGGTCGGTGCGGTCGAGGACCGCCTCGACGCTGGCGTCGTCGAGGAGGCAGGCGACGACCAGCCGATTCGCCGCGACGGCCTCGGCGGCGCTCGCGGCGAGCGTCGCGCCTTCGGGGGCCTTGCCCGCAGAGCGGTTCCAGACGGTGACGGGGTGCCCGGCGGCGAGCCAGGCGCCGGCGAGCGCGCGTCCCATGGAGCCGAGGCCGAGGAGGGTGATCGGGGTCTTGTGGGTGGTCATGAGGACTAGCCTTGTCGCGGGTTCCGGGTCGATCAAGTACGCACTTTGGAGTGGGTGGTGTCCCGGAGGTAAGCGTGGAGGTGGACGTGGTGCGGCCGAGTGCGCAAGAGTGCCCGATCGAGGCGGCGATGACCGTGATCGAGGGCAAGTGGAAGGTGTCGATCCTGTGGACGCTCGCGTTGCGCCCGTTTCGTTTCGGTGAGCTGCGGCGGACGATGCCGGGGCTGACAGAGAAGGTCCTCGCGTCGCATCTGCGGGCGCTGGAGGACGACGGGATCGTGCACCGGCAGGACTTCGACGAGGTGCCGCCGCGGGTGGAGTACTCGCTGACCGAGCGTGGACTGGCGCTCAATCAGGCGTTGAAGCCGCTGGGCGCCTGGGGCCGGGAGAACGTCCTGGGTCAGCGTCCGCCGGCGACCCTGAGCACGGCCCCGGTCGTGTAGGAGGACTCCTCCGACAGCAGCCAGGCGATGGCGGCGGCGATCTCGGCGGCCGTGCCGGCGCGGCCGAGGGGGATCTGGGGGCCGACGCGGGCGGCGCGGCCGGGGTCGCCGCCGGTGGCGTGCATCTCGGTGTCGATGATGCCGGGGGCGACGGCGTTGACGCGGATGCCGTCGGGGCCGAGTTCCTTGGACAGGCCGATCGTGGCGGTGTCGACGGCGGCCTTGGAGGCGGCGTAGTGGACGTAGTCGCCGGGGCTGCCGAGGGTGGCCGCGCCGGAGGAGACGTTGACGATGGCGCCGCCCCGGCCCAGGTCGCGGGCGGCGCGCCGGCAGCACAGCAGGACGCCGACGACGTTGACGTCGATGACGCGCTGGATCGTGGCGGGTTCGGCGTCGGCGAGGCGGCCGAAGCCTCCGGTGATGCCGGCGTTGTTGACCAGGCCGGTGAGGGTGCCCAGTTCGGCGGCGGTGTCGAAGAGGCGGTCGACGTCGGCGGGGACGGACACGTCGCAGTGCACGACCGCGCAGCGCGCGCCGGACGCCTCGGCCGAGGCGGCGGTCGCGGCGGCCGCCTCGGCGTCGCTGGAGTAGCCGATGACCAGGTCGTGGCCGTCGGCGGCGAGTCGGGCGACGGTGGCCGCACCGATGCCGCGGCTGCCTCCGGTGACGACGGTCAGGGGACGTGCCACGGTGTACCTCCACGGTTTTCGGCGGGCTCGATCCTAAGCGGAGGATCGGGCGGGCCCATACGATGGCGGGTATGGCGGAGATCCTTCTCATACGGCACGGCCAGACCGAGTGGAGCCTCTCGGGGCAGCACACGTCGGTGACCGACCTGGACCTGACGACCGTGGGGGTCGAGCAGGCGGAACGTTTGCGGCCCCTGCTGGCCCCGCTGGAGTTCACGAAGGTGCTGTCCTCGCCGCGCAGGCGCGCGCTGCGCACGGCCGAACTCGCCGGGCTGCCGCCGGTGACCATCGACGAGGACCTCGCCGAGTGGGCCTACGGCGACTACGAGGGGATCACCAGCGACGAGATCCACCAGACCGATCCGGACTGGACGATCTGGCGCGACGGCGCACCGGGCGGCGAGTCGCCCGAACAGGTCGGCGAGCGCCTCGACCGGGTGCTCGCGCGGGCCGAGACGGCGCTGGCGATGGGCAACGTGGGGCTGGTCGGGCACGGGCACGCGCTGCGCGCGGCGGCGGCACGGTGGATCGGGCTGGGCACCGAGGGCGGCGCGCTGCTGTGGCTGGACACCGCGACGGTGTCGGCGCTGGGCTTCGAGCACGGCCGGAAGGTGATCCGGCGCTGGAACCTCGTGCCGACCACGATCGGCTGAGGCCCCAGCGCCGGGAGGCGTCGCTAGACGCGCACGACCATCTTGCCGAGGTTCTCGCCGCGCAGCATGCCGAGGAACGCCTCGACGGCGTGGTCGACACCGTCGACGACGGTCTCGTCGGCGATGATGTCGCCGTTGGCGAGCCAGGGCACGGCCTCGGACAGGAACTGCGGCATGAGCTTGCCGTGGTCGCCGACGAGGAAGCCGCGCAGTGTCGCGCGCCTGCCGATGAGCAGGCCGAGGTTGCGCGGGGCGGTGGGCGGTTCGGTCTCGTTGTACATCGAGATCGCGCCGCAGATCGCGGCCCGGCCGTAGAGCTTCATCGAGCCGATCGCGGCTTCGAGGTGCTCGCCGCCGACGTTGTCGAAGTAGACGTCGATGCCGTCGGGGGCGGCCTTCTTGAGCTGGTCGCGGATGCGGCCGTCGTGGTAGTCGAAGGCGGCGTCGAAGCCGAGGCGGCCGGTGAGGTGCTCGATCTTGGCGGCCGAGCCGGCGCTGCCGACCACGCGGGCGGCGCCTTTGAGGCGGGCGATCTGGCCGACCATCTGGCCGACGGCACCGGCGGCGCCGGAGACGAACACGGTCTCGCCGGGCTTCATCGCGGCGATCTCCAGCAGGCCGGCGTAGGCGGTCAGTCCGGTCATGCCGAGCGGGCCGAGGTAGGCCGACTCGCTCGGGACGGCGGCGGGGTCGATCGCGCGGACCTTGGCGGCCTCGATGAGGGCGTGGTCGCGCCAGCCGTTGCCGTGCACGACGTGCGTGCCGACGGCGACCGAGTCGTCCCCGGAGGCGACGACCTCGCCGACGGCCCCGCCTTCCATGGGCTCACCCAGCCGGTAGGGCGGCACGTAGGACGGGACGTCGTTCATGCGGCCGCGCATGTAGGGGTCGACGGAGATGAAGGTGTTGCGGACGACGACCTGGCCGGCGCCGGGCTCGGGCAGGTCGACGGTCTCCAGGGAGAAGTCCTCGGGTACCGGCCAGCCGTGCGGCCGGCGGGCGAGATGCCACTCACGGGACTCGTAGGACATGGTCACTCCCCCTTGTTGACGGTCAGCGTGACCTCGACATTGCCACGGGTGGCGTTCGAGTAGGGGCAGACCTGGTGAGCCTTGGCGACCAGTTCCTCGGCGGTGGCGTGGTCGAGGCCGGGGATGGCGACGTCCAGTTCGACGGTCAGGCCGTAGCCGCCGCCGCTGGCGCCGATGCCGACCTTCGCGGTGACCGTCGAGGCGCCCAGCCGGGTCTTCTCGCGGCGGGCGACGGTCTGGAGGGCGCTGTGGAAGCAGGCGGAGAAGCCGGCCGCGAAGAGCTGCTCGGGGTTGCTGCCGCCGCCGGGGCCGCCGAGGTCGGCGGGGACGCGCAGGTCGAGGTCGAGGAGGGAGTCGCTGGAGGTGACGTGGCCGTTGCGGCCTTCGCCCGTCGCGGTGGCCTCGGCGGTGTAGAGGACCTTCATGATTCGCCCTTCAGGTTGTCGGTGAGGGTGGTGAGCACGTCGCGCAGTTCGACCAGTTCCTCGCGGGTGAGGCCGGAGGCGGCGGCGACCTGCCCGGGGACGGCCCGCGCGCGTTCGCGCAGGGCCTCCCCGTCGTCGGTGAGGTGGACGGTGACCTGGCGTTCGTCGGCGGTGTCGCGGCGGCGGTCGACCATTCCGGCCGACTCCAGGCGCTTGAGCAGCGGCGAGAGCGTGCCCGAGTCGAGACGCAGGGCCGCGCCGAGTTCGGAGACGGTCCGGCCGTCGCGCTCCCAGAGTGCGAGGAGGACCAGGAACTGCGGGTAGGTCAGGCCAAGCTCGTCGAGGATCGGGCGGTACACGCCGGTGACGGCGCGGGAGGCCGAGTGCAGTGCGAAGCAGACCTGGTTGCGCAGTCGGAGGGTCTCGTCCATGCACCTAACGGTAGTGCACGATTAAGTTGTGCACAACTTAATGAGGTGGAGGTGAGGCGGAACACCGGCACCTCGGGCGCGTCAGTGCCCGTAGACGGACACCGGATCCACCGGCGGCGGGAGCACCGCGCCGCCGGAGCCGCCGTAGCCGGCCAGGGCCGCGGCCATGAACCGGCGCGACATCGCCTCGCGCCCTTCGCTGCGACCGACGGCGGCCACGACTCCGGCGTGGGCGAGCACGATCGTCAGGAAGTCCTCGGCGGTGAAGTCGGCGCACAGCAGGCCCGCGTCCTTCGCACGCTCGATGACCACCGCCATGTCGGCACGCATGCAGCGCTTCTGCTCCTCGAAACCGCCCGTGGGGCACATGGCCTCGGAGAAGCCGCGATGCTCCAGCTGGAGGACGCGGGCGCGTTCGAGCACCTCGGCGAAGGCGAGCGCGGGATCGGGGACCTTTTTGGCCCGCGCGACCAGGGCGGCGAAGGTGTCGACGGTGTGCTCGACGCCGGCCTGGATCAGGGCCTCGCGGGTGGGGAAGCGGCGGTAGAGGGTGGCGATGCCGACGCCGGCGCGGCGGGCGATCTCGTCCATGGGGACGTCGCCGCCGCGTTCGGCGAACAGTTCGCGGGCGACGGTGAGGATGCGTTCGCGGTTCTGGGCGGCGTCGGCGCGCAGGCCCGCCGGGGTTTCACGGGTCGCCATGGCCCCAGCCTAACAAGCGGAGATCATGCTCCACTTGTGTTAGGCTCGCCGAAGTTTTGTGGAGACCTCCCTCCACTTCCCCCTCCCGGAGAGCACACCATGGAAACCGCACTGTGGATCGGCCAGATCCTCCTCGCCGCCCTCGGCCTGTCGGGCCTGTTCAAGGCCACCGCGCCCATCCCCACCCTGCGCGAGAAGCTCGGCGCCTGGGTCGACGACTTCCCGCCCATCGGCGTCCGGCTCATCGGCTGGTCGGAGGTCGCGGCGATGTTCGCGCTGATCCTGCCGCCGCTGCTCGACGTGGCCACGATCCTCACCCCGCTGGCCGCCACCGGCCTGGCGCTGATGATGGTCGGCGCGGCGATCGTGCACCTGCGCCACAAGGAGGCCAAGTCGGTCCCCGTCAACGTGGTGCTCTTCGCCGTCGCCGTGTTCGTGGCGTGGGGACGCTTCGGTCCCTACGCGTTCTAGGACCCGGACCTAAGAACGCCAGGACTTCCACAGCGCCGCGTAGTCCCCGTCGGCGGCGATCAGCTCGTCGTGACTGCCCAGCTCGGCGATCCGGCCGCCGCTGACGACGGCGACCCGGTCGGCGTCGTGGGCGGTGTGCAGCCGGTGGGCGATGGCGATCACCGTCCGCCCGGACAGGACCGCCGCGAGCGAGCGCTCCAGGTGGCGGGCCGCGCGCGGGTCGAGCAGCGAGGTCGCCTCGTCGAGGACGAGCGTGTGCGGGTCGGCGAGCACCAGCCGAGCCAGGGCGATCTGCTGCGCCTGCGCCGGCGAGGGCTCGTAGCCGCCGGAGCCCAACTCGGCCTGGAGCCCGCCGGGCAGATCGGCGACCCAGTCGGCGTCCACCGAGGACAGCGCCTGGTGGATCTCCTCGTCGGTGGCGTCGGGGCGGGCGAGCGCGAGGTTGTCGCGAAGGGTCCCGAGGAACACGTGGTGCTCCTGGGTGACCAGCGCGATCCGGCGGCGCAGCTCACCGAGCGGGAGGCCGGTCACGTCGACGCCGCCGACGGTGATCCCGCCCGTGCGCGGCCCGTCGACGCCGGCGAGCAGCCGCCCCAGCGTCGACTTCCCGGCGCCCGAGGGGCCCACCATCGCCAGGCGCTCCCCCGGCCGGATGGTGAGGTCGACGCCGTGGAGCACGTCGTGGCCCTCGGCGTAGGCGTAGCGGACGTCGGTGGCGGCGAGCTTGTCGTCGGCGGGTTCGAGGCCGTGCTCGGTGCGGTCGGCGGGGACCTTGCCGACGCCGAGGACGCGAGCGAAGGACGTCGAGCCGATCTGGAGCTGCTCGGTCCAGGCGAGCAGGCGGTCGAGGGGCTCGATGGTCTGGTTGACGTAGAGGGCCGTGGCGGTGACCGCGCCGATCGTCGCCAAGTCGTTGGCGAACAGGACGCCGCCGACAAGGAGGATCGCCGCGAGCGGGACCATGTAGGTGAACTCGGTGATGGGGAACCACACCGTCCGCAGGCGCAGGGCCGACATCCGCACGTCGTGGAAGCCGCGGAGGGTCTCGTAGCCGCGTTCGACGCGGCGGTCCTGGAGGCCGAGGGCCTCGATCGTGCGCGCACCCTCGACCGTGGTCGCCAGGCCCTCGCTGATCGCCGACCGCGCCCGCCCGTCGCGCAGGTAGACCAGCCGGGCCCGCCGCAGGTACCAGCGGGTCACGACGAACAGGACCGGTCCCCCGACAAGGGAGGTCAGTGCGAGCAGCGGGTTGATCGTGACCATCGCGACGAGGGTGAGGGCGAGTGTCACCACCCCGACGAGCATCTCCGGGACCGCGAAACGGATCGAGGAGCCGAGCGCGTCGACGTCCTGGGAGCTGCGCGTCATGAGGTCGCCGGTGCCGGCCTTCTCGACGGTGGACAGGGGAAGGGACAGGGAACGGGCGATGAAGTTCTCGCGCAGTTCGGCCAGCAGCGTCTCACCGAAGCGGAAGGACACGTAGCGGGCGAAGCGCGTGACGACGGCGTTGACGACCACGAAGCCGGCGATCAGCAGCGCGATCCGGTCGATGCCCGCCTCCGTCGTGCCGACTCGCACGTCGTCGATCAGCCGGCCCAGCAGCCACGGTCCCGCCAACCCCGTCACCGCCGCGAGGACGTGGAGGACGACCACCGCGGTGAGGACGGCGGGGCGGGACTTGAGCAGCCGCCAGGCCGCCCGCCGGACCTCGGGCGGGTCGGCGATGGGGAGGTCGGTGGCGGCGGTGCTCATGGGGGAGGGCTCCTCGGGGTAGGCGCGAGCGACAGTACGCGCGGCGGGGGTGGGCGGCCAGGGGTTTTCCGGGGGGCGGGAGGGGGTGGGGGCGGCAGGGGGTGAGGACCGAAGCGGGTGCGGGTGCCGGGCGGGTGGGAGCGGGGCGTGGGTGGGAGGGCCGAGGCGGTGTGGCCGGGGGAGGTACTGGGCCGAGCCGGCGTGCGGACGGCGGCCCTGTGCGGGAAGGCGGGGTGAGGCATCGGGCAGGACGGTGGACTGGACGGGGCGGGAAGCGAGCGCAGTACGGATGGGGTGCCGCAGCGTGGGCACCGGCGGACGGGCGCGGGGAGGGCAAGGCGGCGAACCGGCGGGGATGGTGGCGGCCGGGCGGCCGCACGGCAACGCTGCCCCACCAACCTCGGGGCTCGCCCGCAAGGCGATACACGGGGTAAGGCGGTGCAGGGCTGCGTGGCGAGGGGTGGAGCAATGCCAGAGAAGGGAGGGGTGGAGTGGCGGCCAGCGGTGGCCCAGAACGACGCGGCCATGCCTGGCGGCCGCCTATCCGCCGGAGCAACTCCCCCGACAGCTTCGGAACCGGCGAGAAGCGGCGGCACTGAAGAAGCCCGGACGCCGACTGCCGCAGGCCGCGAACAAACCCAGCGGTGAGGTGGTGATCGCGGTGGCGGTGGCAGCGGCAGCGGAGACCATGCTTGGCGGCCGCCTATCCGCCGGACCACCTCCCCCGACAGCTTCGGAACCGGCGAGAAGCGGCGGCACTGAAGAAGCCCGGACGCCGACTGCCGCAGGCCGCGAACAAGCCGAGCGGTGGCGGTGGCGGTGGCGGTGGCGGTGGCGGTGGCGGTGGCGGTGGCGGTGGCGAAGCAAACCACAGCAACGCCTCAAAATGCCGCGAGGAGCGGCCGTTGGAGTGAAGCGGACTCGACGAGCGACCATAGGAGAAGCGCGGTCACGGTACGCGGGAGCTTGCCGAAAACGCGGCGAAGTCCGGTGAGAGCCGATGGACCACGGCCGACGGCCGACGGGTCAGCGGTCAGCGGTCAGCGGTCAGCGGTGACTTGACTCACGAGCGGCGGCAGCAGCAGCAGCAACGGCAACGGCTGGAGTGACGCGGGTGGCTGGGAATGAACGCGCTGGCGGCGTGCGGCAACTCGGCCCTTGCGCGCGGACAACGGCTCGCAGCTCGGAACTGGTGGCTCGTGGCTGGCAGACGCCCGTTGGCAGCTCGCAACTCGGCGCCGGTGGCACGCGGCTGGCAGACGCCCGTTGGCAGCTCGCAACTCGGCGCCGGTGGCTCGTGGCTGGCAGACGCCCGTTGGCAGCTGGCCGGCGGCTGGCGGCTGGCCGGCGGCTCGGAGCCGGGGCTGGCGCCTCCAGCTCACGCCCGGACTGGATCAGGCCCAGCGAGGGCCAGACATCCCCACACCGCGGGCAGGGCTGGTCGCGCACTACTGAGGCAGGCGGCCACGAATCCCCGAAGCCGCCCACCCGACGCCCCCCACCCCACCGCCCACCTCCCCCGACGGCGAGTCCGCCGCCGCGCCCAGCGGCGGACCGCGCCCAGCGGCGCAACGAGCAGAGACCCGGGAACCGATCACCACCCCGGTTCCCGGGTCGTGCCGCGGGCGGTCGTCTCCACTGGACCGCGTCGCGGCTGGGCGGGGTCGCGCCGGTTCCCTGTCGGCGTTCCGCCCGGTATGGGGCCGCCGCCGGGCCGTGTGGTGGTGGGTGGCGGTGGCGGCGGCCGTGTGTTCGGTCAGGTTGTTCGTAGGGCTTCGACGGGGTGGAGTCGGGCGGCGGCCAGTGCGGGGTAGATGCCGGCGAGGGTGCCGACGACGAGTCCGAGGAGGGGCCCGCCGGCCAGCAGGACGGGGTCGAGGATCACCAGCCAGTCCTTGCCGAGTGCGGCGGCGGCGGTGGCGTCGACGCCGAGGACGGTGCCGATGGTCCCTCCGACCAGCCCCAGGATCCCCGACTCGAAGAGGAACTGAACGGTGATGGCCGACCTGGTGGCACCGGTGGCTCGGCGCAGCCCGATCTCGGGTTTGCGCTCCAGCACGGCCACGTAGGTCGTGTTGGAGATCCCGATGGCCGCGATGAGCAGCGAGATCGCCGCGAGCCCCAGGAACAGCGCCTGCGTCTCCGACTGCACGCCCTGCTGGAAGGTCTCCAGGTCGGGCGGGGTGGTCACGGTGAGCCGGTCGGGGGCTTGCGGATGCAGGGCCAGCGCGACTTCGGTGGCGACCTGCTGCGCGGCGCCGGGCTGGGTGCGCACGACGGCCTCGGCCGCGCTGAACCCGCCGCCGAGGCAGCGTTCGTAGGGGAACACCAGGGCGCGGGTGAAGCGCGTCTCGGCTTCGGGCGCGTTGAAGATCCCGACGACGAGGTAGGGCTGCCCGCCGATGAAGACCATGGGCCCGTCGGCGAGGGTCTTGATGCCGAGCTGGTCGGCGGCGGCGGTGTCGAGCATGACGACGGGGTCGCCGCGTTCGCCGTGCCCGGCGTCGAACCAGCGGCCCATCTCCAGGCCGGCCTGGTAGGCGAGCATCGCCTCGGGCTGGGCGGCCATCGCCGACAGGTTGACGGTCTTGCCGTAGGCGTTGCGGCCGACGTCGATGTCGTCGGCCTTGCAGGACAGCCCGGCCTGGTCGACGCCGTTGAGGGTGCGGACGTTGTCCGACGCGGTGCCCGGCGGCGCGGCGATCCCTTCGGGGTAGCGGGCGGTGACCTGGGTGGACTTGACGGCGTCGAAGCGGTCCGAGACGGCCCCGGCGGCCGAGGCGGTGATGCCGAGGGTGCCGATGGCGGTGGCGATGCCCAGCGCCACGCCGGCGATGGTGAGGCTCGACCGCAGCCGCCGTCCTTTGACAGCGAGGGCGGCCTGCACGAGCGCGTCGCGGGGCGAGGTGGCGAGCTTGCGCCCGAACTCGGGTTCGGCGCTCCTTGCCTTACGCCGCCAGGGGAGCCGCATGGCCGTCCACCACCCTCACGGTGCGGTCGGCGCGGTCGGCGACCTCGGTCTCGTGGGTCACGATCACGACGGCGCGGTCGCCGGTCACCAGTTCCTCCAGCAGGTCGAGCACAGCCTGGGTGTTCTCGCTGTCGAGGTTCCCGGTGGGTTCGTCGCACAGCAGGACGCGGGGTTCGTGGACGATCGCGCGGGCGATCGCGACGCGCTGCCGCTCGCCTCCGGAGAGGGTCGCGGGCTGGGCGTGCAGGCGGTGGCCGAGCCCGACGGACCGCAGCGCGGCCTCGGCGAGCCCGGAGCGTTCCTTGCGCGGCACGCCGAGGTGCGCCAGCGGCATGGCGACGTTGGCGAGGCAGTCGAGGTGGGCGATGACGTAGGCGGACTGGAACACGAAGCCGAGGGTCGTGGCGCGCAGCGCGGTGCGCTGCCTCTCCTTGAGGGTCCCGGTGTCGACGCCGGCGAGCCGGTAGGTGCCCGAGGTCGGCTCGTCGAGCAGGCCGAGGACGTTGAGGAGGGTCGACTTCCCCGACCCCGAGGGCCCGACGATGGCGACGATCTCACCGGTCTCGACGGTGAAGGTCGCGTCGCGCAGCGCGGCGACCTCGGGCGGGCCGGGGAAGGTGCGGCCCACCTCGGTCAGCTCGATCATTTCTTGGTGCTCCGTTCGGCGACGACGACCTTCGCGCCGACCGCCAGTTCGCCCTCCTTCGGGGTGACCGCGACGAGTCCCTCGTGGTTGAGGTGAACGGTGACCGGCACGTCGACGCGGTTGCCGGCGGCGTCCACAGTGGTCACGACGTCGGTGCTCGCCTTACGCCACAAGGCGGAGACGGGTACCACGACGGCTTCGAGCGGTGAGTGCTCGAACTCCACGACGACGCTCTGCGCGGATCCGGCCTTGGGCTTCTTGGGCAGGTCGCCGGGGGCGACCTTGAAGGTCGCGACCTCCGTCGGGCCGCCGCCGTCGCCGCCCCAGGCGTCCTCCTCCTCGTTCTTCTCCTCCTCTTCCTGACCGGCGGGCACGCCGATGCCGAGGAGGCTGGTCCCCTTCTCCTCAAGGGGGCCCTCGCCGAAGGTCAAACGTGCGTCGTCGCCGATGTCGTCGAGGCCCTTGTGGCCGTCGGGAAGCGGGACGGTCACCTGCCAGGCACCGCCGACCAGGGTCAGCAGGGTGTCCTTGGCGGGGAGCCCGACCTGGGCGCTGATCTTGCCGACCGTCGCGGGCAGCGAGGCGGCGATCAGCAGCTCGGCGGCGGGCACGGCGACCAGTTTCGGCGCCGGCTTCGACTCGCCGTCCTCGCCGACCGTCGACTCACCGTCCACAGTGGGCACCTGGTAGCCGAGCGCGCCGTAGAGGCGCCGGACGTCGGCGGTCGTGCGGGCGTCGAAGGTGCCGGTGACGGGCGTGCCGTACATGGGCGCCAGGGCCGACTGGAGCTGCGAGACGTCGCGGCCCTTGTCGCCTTCCTTGATGTCGCGAAAGGCCGGGAACTTGCCCTTGAGCGCGATCATCGGGCGCCCGGAGATCTCGATGAGGCACTGGCCGTTGGCGACCTCGTCGCCCGACTTGCGCGGCAGGTAGGTCACGATCTGCTCGGCGCCGCCGCCCTCGGCACCGCCGGTCGCCGGCGCCTTGACCGCGAGGGCGACCTCGCGGCTGAGTTCGCCGTCGTAGGTGCGCTTCGAGGCGAGCGGGCCCTCCTGGACGGTCGCGGTGACCGTTGAAGGTTCGGGCGAGTCGGCCTCGGCCGACACCTGCGCGGGCGTGCGCGCCTGGGATCCGGCCCACACCGCGACGCCGGAGGAGACCACCAGGCCGAGGCTGAGCAGCGAGATGACGACCCGCGAGCGGGTGATGGTGATGGCCACCGGTTACTCCTTCAGCTGACCTTGAGCGGTGACCAGCGCGGCCTTCACGTACTCGTACCAGCCGAACAGTTCGGTCTCGTAGTCGACGAGGTAGGTGTCCAGGGCGCCCTTCATCAGTTCCGTCGCGCCGGTCGAGTGGCCGCTCTCCTGGTCGCACTCGACGTGGGCGACGGCCAGCTTGATCTCCTTCTCCCTGGCGACGTCCATCTCCTCGTCGGTCGGCATCTCGAACTCGTCCTCGCCGACCGCGATGGCGGTGCTGTTGCCCTCGCCGTCCTCCTCGACCGTCATCGGCCCGTAGTAGAGCTCGTTGGCCTTCTCCCAGGCCTCGTCGGGGCTTTCGAGCCCCTCGTAGCCCCGGCCGGACATGCACGTCGACCAGGACACGTCGAGGGCCTGCATGTCGGCGCCCTCGCGCAGTTCCTCCCAGATGAGGCTGGAGAACTTGTCGAGCGCGTAGTACTCCTTCTCCAGGTAGACGGCGATGCCGTCGGGGAAGATCTGGGCGTTGACCTCGGCCGTGCAGCCCTGCGTGGGGAACTGGCGGGTCGTGCCGTCGGGGAGCGTGATCTTCTCGTGGTTGGGGAAGTCGGGCTCCTCGTGCGACTTCACCGGGTCGCCGTCGCTCTTCTCCTCCAGGTTCTCGTAGAACTCCTGGTAGATCTTCTCCTTGTCGACGCCTTCGAGGGCGATGTAGTACGCCTCGCGCTCGTCGTCGGACAGCTCCGTGTAGAAGCTGTCGTCCCACTCCTCCTCGCCCGGCATGGCGTCGCCGCTGGAGTCGTCGCTGGGCGCGTCGTCGGGCGAGGAGCCACGGGGGTCCATGCCGTAGCCGTTCTTCTGGGCCCCTTCCAGGGTGAGCGCCTGCTCGTTCTGGATGATCTCGTCGGGGTTGAAGACCCAGACCTCGCCGCCCATCCCGTTGTCGGGGTGCACGCTGAAGCCCTTGGCCTCCATGCACTGCCGGGTCAGCCGCTGGATCACCTGGTCCAGTTCGGCGTCGGCCTTGTTGCCCTCAAGCCACGCTTCCTTGGCGCCGCTGGGTTTTCCGTCATCACCGTCGCCTCCGCAGGCGCTGAGCGCCAGCGCTGCGATCAGAACGGCCGGCAGCAGCCGGTACACACGTGACCTCATGGTCCCTCCATCTGTCTTCACCCCGAAAGATGCCGATGGCGGGCCGGAGGTTGCCGTCCTCAGTCCTCGGATTCCCCGCGCGTCACGGTCGCCCGGTAACGCGGCTCGGTTCGCAGCAGCTCGTGGTGCGGTCCGGTGGCCAGCACCTTCCCTCTGTCCACATAGGCCACTTCGTCGACCTTCGACAGCAGCAGCGGGCTCGTGGTCGCCACGATCGTGGTGCGCCCGGCGCGCGCTTCCCCGATGCGCTCGGCGATCGCGGCCTCGGTGTGCGCGTCGACGGCCGAGGTCGGCTCGACGAGGATCAGCACCTCGGGATCGACGACCAGCGCGCGGGCCAGCCGCAACCGCTGCCGCTGACCGCCCGACAGGGACCGCCCGGCCTCGGCGACCTCGCCGTCGAGCCCGCCGGGCAGCGCCTCGACGATGTCCTCGGCGGCCGCGACCCGCAGGGCGCGTTCCAGGACGTCGTCGCCGTTGCCGCCGCGCACGTCGAGCTCCTCGCGCAGCGTCCCCGCGAACAGCCGCGACTCGTTGTCGGCGACCAGGATCCGGCGCCGCACCTCGGCGACCGGCATCGCCGACAGCGGCACGTCACCGAAGGTCGCGCCGGAGTCCTCGTAGCGCCCGAGGCGGTCGGCGATGGCCGTGGCGTCGGCCGGTTCGGCGGCCGCGATCGCGTACAGGCGACCGGCCGGCACCGCCAGACCCGACGCGGGGTCGACCAGCTCACCGCCCTTGCTGTCCACAGTGGACGACTCGTCGGCCACGTCCGGCTGGAGATTGAGGATGTTCACCACCCGGCGCGCCGCGACAAGGCCGCGCGTGACCTTGTAGGCGGCCTCGGCGAAGGTGCGCAGCGGGATCGTCAGCAGGGCCGCGTAACCGTAGATCGCCACCACGTCGCCGACGCTGATCGCGCCCGAGTTCGCCATCCGCGCCGACAGCCACGTCACCAGCGCCAGGAACAGTCCCGGCAGCAGGATCTGCAGGGCCTCCACCCACGTCTGCACCGCGCCGATCCGGTAGCCCGCCCGCCGCAACTCCTGCGAGCGCTCGGCATACCGGCGGGAGAACAGCTCCTCGCCCCCGATGCCGCGCAGCACCCGCAGACCCGACACGATGTCGTTGGCCTGCGCCGACAACCCGCCCTGTTGCTCGCGGTAGTGCGCCTCGCGCCGCTGGAGCGGCTTGATCAGCGGACCGACGAGGAACATCAGGATCGGCACCCCGATGAGCACCACCGCTCCGAGCGGCGGCGAGATCGCCAGCAGGATGGTGACGATGACCACAAGCGTGACGACCGCTCCGCTGAGCCGCGCGCTGATGTCGAGGGCCATGCCGATGTTGCTGATGTCGGCCGCGCCGACCGACACGACCTCACCGGTGGAGACCTGCTTGGGCAGGGCCGCACCGAGCAGCACGGCCCGCTTGGTGGTCACCTGCACGGTCCGGAACGCACCGAACATCGACACCATGACGACCGTCCGGTGCCGCATGATCCCCGCCGCCGCACCCACCGCGGCCAGCACCAGGATGCCTCCCGACCAGGCCAGCAGTGACGGCCAGTGCTTCGTCGCCACGCCCTCGTCGATCGCCCGGCCGAGCAGCGCGGGCGAGACGGCCATGCAGACCATCCAGACGATGCCGTAGAACATTCCGGCCAGGACACGGGAAGCCTGCCCGCGCAGCAGCCACCAGAGGTAGCGGGCGGGCGACTTCGCGTCAGGGGTGCCGGGGTCGGCGGAGGGGAGGGTGCGCACAGCCGGTGGACGTTACGCCCGCAGGCAGCCCGGGGCGAGGGGTTTTCGGCCAGGCGGGAAGCCCTCGCCCCCCGCCCGCCTCACGCCCGTTCTAACAAGCCCAGCGCGTGCGCGACCTCGGTCCGCAGCGCCTGGAGGCACGCCGTGGCCCGCTCGCGGGCCTCGCCGACCTCACCGTCGCGGACCGGCTCGATGACCTCCAGGTACGCCTTCAGCTTCGGCTCCGTGCCCGACGGCCGCACCACCACGCGCGCCTGCGGTGTCCGCAGCCGCATCGCGTCGGTCTCCGGCAGCAGGTCCTCGATCGAGGCGACCGGCTCGTCCAGCAGCGTCGCCGGCGGGCGCTCGCGCAACCGGGCCATGGCGTCGGCGATCTCGCGAAGGTCCTCCACGCGCACCGACAGCTGGTCGGTGGCGTGCACGCCGAACTCCTCGGCCAGCTCGTCGAGACGCTCGCCGAGGTTGCTCAGGCGGGCCTTGAGCCCGGCGGCCAGTTCGCAGGCGAGGACGGCCGCGCTGACACCGTCCTTGTCGCGGACGTGGTCGGGGGCGACGCAGTAGCCGATGGCCTCCTCGTAACCGAAGGCGAGATCCCGGGAGGCGCGCACGATCCACTTGAAGCCGGTGAGGGTCTCCTCGTAGTGGACGTCGCGGGCCAGGCACAGGGCGCGCAGCATCGACGAGGAGACGATGGTGGTCGCGTAGGTGCCCTCGCGGCCGCGCCGCATGAGGTGGTCGGCGAGCAGGATGCCGAGCTCGTCGCCGCGCAGGAGGCGCCAGTCCTCGCCGTCGGGGATCGCCACGGCGCAGCGGTCGGCGTCGGGGTCGAGGGCGATGGCGATGTCGGCCTTGCGCTGGCGCGCGAGGTTGAGCAGCCGGTCGGTGGCGCCGGGCTCCTCGGGGTTGGGAAAGGCGACGGTCGGGAAGGCCGGGTCGGGGCGGTTCTGCTCGGCGACGATGGTGGGCGCCGAGAAGCCCGCGAGGGTGAGGGCCTCGGTGAGGGTCTTGCCGCCGACGCCGTGCATGGGCGTGGCGACGATGTCGAGGTCGCGCGGGTCGTCGCGGTCGGTAATGGCGGCGACGCCGGCCAGGTAGCCCTGCACGATGGGACCGTCGAGGAGCTCGGCGGCGTCGCCCAGGGGCACGTCGGCGAGGCGTCCGACGGCCGCGATGGCCGCCTCGATCTCACTGTCCACAGGGGACACGATCTGCGCGCCCGCGCCGAGCACGCCGCCGAGTTCGGCGCCCAGGTACACCTTGTACCCGTTGTCGCGCGGCGGGTTGTGGCTGGCGGTGACCATGACCCCGGCGACGGCGTTCAGCGCGCGGACGGCATAGGCCAGCACCGGCGTAGGCAGCGCCTCGGGCAAGATCAGCGCCCGCCGGCCGGTGCCGGTCACGACCCGCGCGGTCTCCTCGGCGAAGTCCAGCGACCCGTAGCGGGCGTCGTAGCCGATCACCACCGGACCCTGCGCGCCCGACTTGTCCAGCCAGGCGCACAGTCCGGCCGCCGCGGCGCGAACGACCGCGCGGTTCATGCCGTTGGGCCCGGCGCGCACCGGCCCGCGCAGACCCGCGGTGCCGAAGGCGAGCCGCCCGGCGAAGCGGTCGGCGAGGTCGGCGGCACTGTCGGGCAGCTCGTCGAGGACGCGGCGCAGCTCCTTGGCGGTCGCGGGGTCCGGATCGTCGGCGATCCAGGACTGCGCGGCCGCGCTCAACCGCGCGAGCCTGCGGTCAGGTGGTGACTGGTTCATGCGTGCATGTTCGCATAACGGACACACGAGTGGTGCCTGGGTGGCACCACGCGTAAAGGCCGTTACTCGACGAGCTCGTAGGAGGCCACCGCCTGGTCGAACACGGCCTGACTGTCGGCGAAGGTGTCGTCGGGAACCGAGAGGTAGATGTGGTAGTTCACGCCGTCGACCTTGATGATCGCCCACAGCGCGTGCCGGACCACGTCGTCCTTGTCGCGGATGCCGGTGTACTCGATGACCGTGCCCTCGTGCCCGCCGAAGGTGATGGGCTCCAGCTTGAGCTGCTTGAGGCTGTCCTTCTTGAACTCGCCGCCGTCGAGCCCCGCGGCGGCGCTGGTGAGCAGCTTGTCCGGAGCGGACTTCTCCTTGGTGACGTTGAAGCGGATCCAGCGGTCCGCGTTGGCGGGATCCTTGCAATCGATGACGTTGCCGCCGTTCGGCACGATCGTCCAGCCCTTGGGCACGTTGACCGTGTAGTCGCCGTCCGGGCTGGTGTAGAGATCGGCCTCGGCGGCGGTGTTCGAACCGTCGTTGCCCGTCGGGGTCGCGCCGCCGGGGTTGTCCTCGTCCCCGCCGCCGAGCATGCTCGTCACGCCGATGATCAGCGCGACGACCACGACGCCGGCCGCGACGGCCAGCATCCACGGCTTCGTGTGCTTCTTCGCGGTCTCCAGAAGGCCGCCGACGCCGCCCGGCTTCTCTCCGCCGCCGCCCTGACCGGGCATCGGCGGGTAGTTCGGGGTCTGCGGCGGGAACTGGCCCTGCGGAGGTCCGTACGGGGACGACTGGTGCTGCGACGGGGCATAGGCCGGCTGCGGAGGCATGAACGGCCGCGTCTCCTCGCCGTAGCCGCCGTGCGAGGGCTGCGGCGGGGTGAAGGGACGGGTCTGCTCCCCGTAGCCGCCCTGCGGCGGCGCGGGCGGGCTGAACGGGTGGGCCTGCTCGTAAGCGCCGCTGTTCGGCGAGGGGGCCGGATGGGCGGCCGTCGACTCGAAGGCGGCCTCGGGGCGCGGCTGCTGGAACATAGGCGGCGCGGAGGTCGGCATGCCCGACACCGGGACGGCCGAGACGGGCGCGCCCGACACCGGCGGCGAGGACACCGGCCGGGAAGGCTGCTGCGGGATGACGCGGTGCAGGTCGGTGAGACCGTCGACGGCCTGCGACGCCAGCGGCCCGGCGCCGCCGAGAAGCTGCTGGATCGCCGCGCGGGTCTGCTCGACGGTCCAGCGGCGGTGCGGGTCCTTGTCGAGCAGCCCGCCGAGGATCGCCATCAGCGGCCCCGCGCGGCGCGGGGACTCCGGCGGGTCGTGCACGACGGCCTGCATCGTCGCCAGCGCGTTGGCGCGGTCGAAGGGCGGCCGGCCCTCCACGGCGGCGTAGAGGGTCACACCGAGGGAGAAGAGGTCGCTGGCGGGGCCGATCTGGCCGCCGGTGGCGCGTTCGGGGGCGATGTAGTGGGCCGAGCCGAGGACCATGCCGGGCGTGGTCAGGTTCGAGGGCTGGTTGGTGCGGGCGACGCCGAAGTCCGACAGGACACAGCGGCCGTCGGAGCTGATGAGCACGTTGCCGGGCTTGACGTCGCGGTGCAGAATCCCTGCGGCGTGCGCTGCTTCCAGAGCGCCGAGCATGGAAAGGCCGATCTTGGCCACCACGCGGGGCGGCATCGGGCCGTCCTCCTTGAGGATGTCGGCGAGGCTGCGGGCCTGGAGCAGCTCCATGATGATCCAGGGGCGCCCGCCTTCGGTGATGACGTCGAAGACGCGGATCACCGACGCGTGCGAGAGAGCCGCGGCCGCGCGCGCTTCGCGCAGCGTGCGCTCGACGAGCGTGTCGCGCTCGGCGGCCGGCAGCTCGGGCGGGAGCAGGACCTCCTTGACGGCGACGTCACGCTGGAGCAGGCCGTCGTGGGCCCGCCAGACGGCTCCCATGCCGCCGTCGCCGATGGGGGCGCGCAGCTCGTAACGTCCGGCGATCGTCGCGCCGACGACAGCCCGTCCGTCTTCGGGCACGGGGGTGTGCTGAGTCACGATGCTTCCTCCGAGGGGCGAGGGTCCCATTGTGGCGGAACCGCGCCATTGTGCCCACCGGCCGCCAGCCGCCCGAGGCCGCCCCTACTATCAGCGCCATGACGGACGTACGACGTGGTGAGTCTGGCTTCCCCATCAAACCGGTATATAAGGCCGCTGATGTGGCACCCGGGCTAGACGAGCGCCTCGGGGAACCCGGTGGTTTCCCGTACACAAGGGGCGTTTACCCCACCATGTACACCACGCGGCCGTGGACCATGCGACAGTACGCCGGTTTCGGCACCGCCGCCGAATCCAACCGCCGCTACCACCAACTCCTGGACGCCGGGACGATGGGACTTTCGGTGGCGTTCGACCTGCCCACGCAGATGGGCTTCGACTCCGACGACCCGATCGCGCGCGGCGAGGTCGGCAAGGTCGGTGTGGCGATCGACTCGATCGAGGACATGCGGGTGCTGTTCGAGGGCATCCCGCAGGACAAGGTCTCGGTCTCGATGACGATCAACGCCCCGGCGGCGGTCCTGCTGGTGCTCTACCAGCTCGTCGCCGAGGAGAAGGGCATCCCCGGTTCGGCGCTCCTGGGGACGATCCAGAACGACATCCTCAAGGAGTACATCGCGCGGGGAACCTACATCTACCCCCCGAAACCGTCACTGCGTCTGGTATCCGACACCTTCGCCTACTGCCGCTCCGAGATTCCACAGTGGAACACCATCTCGATCTCCGGCTACCACATGGCCGAGGCCGGGGCGACTCCCACGCAGGAGATCGCGTTCACGATCGCCAACGGGATCGAGTACGTGCGGGCGGCGATCGCGGCCGGGATGGACGTCGACGAGTTCGCGCCCCGGCTGTCCTTCTTCTTCGTGGCGCGCACGACGCTGCTGGAGGAGGTCGCGAAGTTCCGGGCCGCGCGGCGGATCTGGTCGCGGGTGATGCGCGAGGAGTTCGGCGCGAAGAACCCGAAGTCGCTGATGCTGCGCTTCCACACGCAGACCGCGGGCGTGCAGCTGACCGCCCAGCAGCCGGAGGTCAACCTCGTCCGGGTCGCCGTGCAGGGCCTGGGCGCCGTCCTCGGCGGGACCCAGTCGCTGCACACGAACTCCTTCGACGAGGCGATCGCGCTGCCGACGGAGAAAGCCGCGCGCCTGGCGCTGCGCACGCAGCAGGTCCTCGCCTACGAGACCGACGTGACGGCGACCGTCGACCCCTTCGCCGGGTCCTATGTGGTCGAGGCGATGACCGACGAGATCGAGGCCGAGGCGGTCGGGCTGATCGAGCGCGTCTTCGCGCACGGCTCGTCGGTCGAGGCGATCGAGGCCGGTTTCCAGAAGCAGGAGATCGAGCAGAGCGCCTACGCCACGGCACTGTCGATCGACTCCGGCGAGCGGGTCGTGGTGGGCGTCAACCGCTTCACCCTCGACACCGAGGAGCCCTACGAACCGCTGCGCGTCGACCCCGCCATCGAGGCCGCCCAGACGGGCCGGCTGGCGAGGCTGCGCGCCGAACGCGACAACACCGAGGTCGAGGCGAGGCTCGCCGCGCTGCGGGAGGCCGCCGACGGCGAGGACAACGTCCTCTACCCGCTGCGGGAGGCTCTGCGGGCGAAGGCGACCGTCGGGGAGGTCTGCAACACCCTGCGCGAGGCCTGGGGGCGCTACGTGCCGCCGGACTCGTTCTGACGCGACTCCAGGTCCGTCATGGCGCTGCGCATGCGCAGCCCCAGCGGCACCGCCAGGGCGAGCAGGACCACGCCCTGGAAGGCCGGGACCGTCCACAGTGGCGCGAACTCCAGCACGCCGCCGACGGCGAGGTTGGCCAGCGGCGACAGTCCGGTGGCGGCGGCGAAGAACAGCCCGAGCACGCGCCCGTGCATGGTCGCCGGCGTGAAGCGCCGGATCAGCGACATGACGAGCGGGACGACCGGGCCGCTGCCGAGCCCGGCGAGGGCGAGGAAGGCCAGTCGCGCGCCGAAGACGGGGACGGCCACGAAGGCGAGCATCGCGACGCCTTCGGCGGCGAGGCAGGCCAGCAGCGCCTTCCAGCGCGCGACGCGGTCGACCATGAGCGTGTAGAGGCCGAGCCCGAGCAGTGAGCCGAGCGTGCTGGCGCCGAGCAGCCAGCCGAGACCGCCTTCGGGCGCGCCGGTCCGGACGCCGTACAGCGGCAGCACGACCGTCCCCATGGCCGCGGCGATGCCCGAGATGGCGCAGCCGGCCAGCAGGGCCAGGCGCACCGGTGGTTCCCGCCAGGCGGTGCGCAGGCCGTCGAGCCAGTCGCGCAGGAGGCTGCCGCCGGCGGCGGCCACGCCGGGCTTGGGCGCGTAGCGGACGCATGCCACGACGAGCGCGGTCAGCGCGAAGCTGCCGGCGTCGATCCAGATGAGCGTCGCCAGGTCCACCGCCGCGGCGAGCAGGCCGGCCAGGGCGAGGCCGCCGACGTAGCCGGCGTTGAGCAGGAACTGGTAGGCGCTCTCGGCGCGGTCGACGTTGACGCCGGCGTCCTCGGCGACCTGGTTGACCAGGCCCCGGCGGGCCATGCCGCCGGTGCTCCCGCAGGCGTTGGCGACCATCCCGATCGCGCAGAGCACGCCGACGTTGAGCGGGCCGAGCCGGTCGAGCAGCGGGATGAGCGTGAGCACCAGCGCTGCCGACAGGCTTCCGGCGACGGCGGTCCGGCGGGCGCCGAAGCGGTCGGCGAGGGCGCCGCCGAAGGTGTTCCCGGCGACGAGGCCGACGGCCTCGAAGGCGCCGACGAGGCCGAGGTGGAACGCCGAGCCGGTCAGGTGCAAGACCAGCAGCGGGACCGCGACGACCGTCACCGCGCTGCCGAAGACGTTCACCGCCGTGGAGGCCAGCACGATGTTCAGCGGGGCGCGTGAGCGCTCGGCGAGGGCGTCGGTCACCGGGGCGGTCCTTTCGGGGCACGGGTGGCAAACGCTAGATCGGCTCACATGCGGACGGAAGAGGCCTGGCGCGAAGTCGCCGAACGGCGTACGCGGAGTAACGAACGGGACACCTGGGTATGAGCGTGTTAGACAGACAGGATGACGAGGGAGGACGAAGCGTTCTACCGGGAGCTGTCCGAGCGCGCGAGCGTCCTGCTGGGCGTGCGGGTTTCTCCCCGGCACGTGAAGGTGGCGTACCTGCTGTGGTCGGGCCACGACGACGAGCGGGTCGCCCGGGAGGTGGGGTGCGGGCGACGGACGGTTCAACGGGATGTGGCGGGTCTGGCGGTGATGTTGGGAGCCAGGTCGAGGTTCGCGGTAGCGTTCGAACTGGGCCGCCTCTGGGAGAGGCTCCAACGGGAGCGGCCACAGGAGAGCCCCTACTGGCGCCGCCGTATCAGCGAATAGCAAAGATCAATTGCCACTCGGTGCGAAGATAATTGCACTCAGTGCCTTAATGCACGGACCCGTTGTGCGACGGCTCTACGTTGTGATGAGTAAGAATTCATAAGTGGAGATTACTCAACGTAGTTTGATTGCGAAGCACCGTCACGATCCGCCGACACCGTCGTCCCACCAACGGTTGACCGTTCAAGCCGTAACTTGATCGGCTTGTGAACCGTTATTGGAGGTGTGGGACAGGTGGCAAGCTCAGTGCAACCGCACCACAAGCGAAAACAGGCCCGCGACGTATCCGACCGCGGGCCGCGGGCGGCCAAGCGTCCCGAGAGACCCTCGGACAGCGCGGACGCCAATCGACTGCCCAATGCGGACAGTAATCAGCGGCGGTCTAGGCTGGTCGAGTCTTTTGTAGACGCACACATGACCGAAGACCCGCACGGCACTCAACATTGCGACAACGTTTCGAGCCATGCCGCAAAGAGCCATGGAGTCCGACCTCAAGTCCATTCAATCCAGTACGAAGGTACCCACACCGTGACTATCACGTCGACACTCTCCGCAGAGCCGATGCCCGCCCCATTCGGGCCGGTCGCCGACGGTGACCCGTTGCCGGGTCGCCTCGACGCCTGGCTGGCCGCTCACGCCGAGGAACTCGTCCGGATCCGCCGCCACTTCCACATGCACCCCGAACTCTCGGGCGAGGAACACGGCACCGCGGCCTATGTGGCCGAGCGGCTTTCGGCCGCCGGACTCACGCCACGGCTCATTCCCGGCGGCAACGGCGTGCTCTGCGACATCGGTGAGGGCGACCGCGCGATCGCCCTGCGGGGCGACATGGACGCGCTGCCGATCGTCGACCCGAAGGACGTGCCCTACCGCTCGACCGTCGACGGGGCCTGTCACGCGTGTGGACACGACGTGCACACCACGGTCATCCTGGGGACCGGCCTGATGCTGGCCGACCTCGCCGCGCGCGGTGAGCTCCCCGGCCGGGTGCGGCTGGTGTTCCAGCCCAGCGAGGAGAAGTTCCCCTCGGGCGCGCCGGTGATGATGCGCGCGGGAGCACTCGACGACGTCGCGGCCATCTACGCGCTGCACTGCGACCCGCGGCTGCCCGCGGGGATGATCGGCATGCGCTCGGGGCCGCTGACGGCGGCCTCCGACATGCTGGAGGTGCGGCTGTCGGGTCGCGGCGGGCACACGTCCCGGCCCCACCTGACCACCGACCTGGTGCACGCCCTGTCGCGTGTGGTCGTCGACGTGCCGGCGCTGCTCAACCGCCGCCTCGACCCGCGGATCGGCGTGGCGCTGGTGTTCGGCGCGATCCAGGCCGGACAGGCCGCCAACGCCATCCCGCAGGAAGGCGTCGTGCGCGGAACCGTGCGGATGCTCGACCGCAACGCGTGGAAGACCGTGCCGGGCATGGTCGAGCAGCTCATCCGCGACGTGGTCGCCGCCACCGGCGCGACCGCCGAGATCGAGTACACGCAAGGCGTCCCGCCGGTCGTCAACGACCGGGTGGCCACCGCGATCTTCGCCGGTGCCGCCGCGGCCGCGCTAGGCGAGGACCGGGTCACCGAGTCGCCGATCAGCATGGGCGGCGAGGACTTCGCCTGGTACCTGGAGCAGGTGCCCGGCGCGATGGCGCGGCTGGGCGTGGGACGCGCCGGACAGGCGCTCGACCTGCACCAGGGCGACTTCGACGTCGACGAGTCGGCCATCGCGACGGGCGTGCGGGTCATGACGCACACCGCGATGGCGGCGGTGAGTTCGGCGGCGTTCTAGGGCTCGCGCTCGAACGCCGCAAGGATCGGTGGCCGGTGGTGCCGGAGTGGCCCACCGGCCACTGTCATGTGCGCGGCCGGGCCGTGTCACGAATGTCGCGCGGGCCCCGTCTCATCTCCGAACAGCCGTGAACGACACGCTCTAGGAGAACCGCCATGAACATCGCCCTGTGGATCGTCGCCGGAGTGCTCGCCGCCGCCTACCTGGCCGGGGGCGCGGGCAAGGTGATCGTCTCGAAGCGGAGGCTGGCCGCCGCGGGCGCCAGCGCCGCCTGGACCGAGCAGTTCAGTTCGGCCGGCGTGAAGGCCATCGGCGCGCTGGAGGTGCTCGGCGCGATCGGCCTGATCCTGCCCGCGCTGCTCGACATCGCCCCGATCCTGGTCCCGCTGGCCGCCTCCGGGCTGGCCGTGATCATGATCGGCGCGACGATCGTGCGCGTCCGGCGCGGCGAGTACAAGCTGATGGTCGTCGACCTGATCTACCTCGCCCTGAACCTCTTCGTGGCGTGGGGTCGCTTCGGGCCCTACGCATTCTAGAAGCGCCCGGTCCCCCACGGCGGCTTCGCCTCGCCGGCCTTGCCCGCCGGCGCCTCCGCCGGCGCGTCCGGCGGGGGCGGCTGGACCGGGCGCCCGACCTTGCGCCTGAGCACGGGCAGCCCTCGACGGCGGCGGGACCACGTCCACACCGCCGCGAGCGGCACGCCCACGACGGCCAGGAACGGCAGCATGAAGCCGAGGATCGTCAGCGCCACCGCGCCGAACAGCACCAGGCCGTCCCAGCCCGACTCCAGGCCCGAGCCGAAGCCCGGCGGAGCGGTCGGGGACTCCGCGCTCGTCTCGGCCGGCGCGTCCAGTCGCAGGGTCAGCGAGCCGAAGGCGACGGCGTCGGTGAGGTCGCGCTTGTCGGCCTGGAGTTCGGCCAGTTCGGTCTCGCGCGTGGTCAGCTCGGCCTCGAGTTCGACCACTTCGGACAGCGAGGAGGCGTCCTCCATGAGTTCGCGGACCCGCTCGACGCTCGCGCGCTTGGTCGCGATGCGGGTGTCGAGGTCGGCGGAGGTCTCGGTCACGTCGGTCGTGGACAGGGTCCGCGACTCCTCGGTGCCCAGCGCGGCCAGGAGTTCGACCGTGGCGGTGAAGGACTCGGCCGGGATGCGCAGGGTCAGCGTCGTGCGGGCGCCGTCGCCCAGTTCGCGGCGGTCGCCGGCGACGAAGCCGCCGGCGGCGGTGACCAGCTCGATCGCCTGGCGCGCGGCGGAGGTCACGTCGGGAGCGCTCAGCGACAGCTCGCCGGTGTAGACGACCTGCCGTTCGGCGCCGTCCTCCCCGGCCGCGGGGTCCTCTGTGGAGGCGGGGGCGGGATCACCCCCGGAATCCGCGTCGGCGTCGTCGGGCCCCGCCGAGCAACCGGCGAGGAGAAGGACGGCGAGGGCGGCGGGAACGAGACCGCGGGCGAGACGACGCATGTGGCACCTCCGGGCTAAGGGCTCGGATGTGACGTTCCTCGCGTCGGGTCTCGGCCGGGTCGCGGTGCGGACGCGGCCGGTCGCGGAAAGGTATCAGTTGGGGGCTAGCCGGTCGGGCGCTTCCGGATGGCGTCGACGTAGTCCTCCGGCGCGCCGGCCTTCTCGGCGGCGGCGGCCAGCTCGGCCAGGTACCAGCTCGACGGGAGCCCGCCCTCGTAGCCGTCGAAGACGTACATCCACGTGGCCACATCGCCGTTGAGCGTCGCGACGTGGGCGTGCAGCCTGCGGTAGACGCCGCCGGTGGCGCCCTCCAGCTCGTCGAGGGTGGCCGCGTCGACGGTGTCGACGTCGTAGAGGGCGCAGAAGACGCGGTCACCGGCCGATTCGACGACCGTCGCCAGGGAGCCCTCCCAGCCCAGTTCGGAGCCGGCGAAGGTCAATCGCCAGCCCTCAAGCCATCCAGTGCCGACCAGCGGCGAGTGCGGGCACGTGGCCCTCATCCGTCCGGGGTCGAGGTTTGATCCGTACGCGGCATACAGCGGCACTGTACGACGATAGCTTGAGAGACAATGCCGTGGAAGCATTTGTACGCGCACAACACCGGCGGGAAGGTAGCGAAGTGACCCGGATAGCGATCATCGGCGGAGGTCCGGCCGGGTACGAGGCGGCCCTCGTCGCCGCACAACTCGGCGCGGACGTGACCGTGGTCGAGGAGGCGGGCGCCGGCGGCGAGTGCGTCCTGTCGGACTGTATTCCCAGCAAGACCTTCATCGCGTCGTCCGGCGTGGTGACCGCGGCGCGCAATTCGGCGCGGCTCGGCGTGTCGACAGGGGACATCACCGTCGACGCCTCGTCGGTGCATTCGCGGGTCAAGCAGCTCGCGGTGGCGCAGTCGGAGGACGTGCACGCCAAGCTCGTCAAGGCCGGTGTCACGTTCATCGCGGGACGCGCGGCGCTGACCGGATCGGCCGAGGCGCACCAGCACAAGGTGCTGGTCACGCCCGCGGAAGGTGATCCGCACGACATCGAGGCCGACGTCGTGCTCCTCGCCACAGGGGCGACCCCCCGGGTGCTGCGCGACGCGCAGCCCGACGGCGAGCGGATCCTCACCTGGCGGCAGGTCTACGACCTCGACGAGCTGCCGACGAAGCTCGTGGTCGTGGGTTCGGGTGTCACGGGGGCGGAGTTCGCCGGGGCGTACCAGGCGATGGGCGTCGAGGTGACGCTGCTGTCGAGCCGCGAGCGGGTCATGCCGCACGAGGACGCCGACGCGGCGATGGCGATCGAGAACGTGTTCCGCGAGCGCGGCATGGAGATCCTGCCGAAGGCGCGCGCGGCGAGTGTGAAACGCGACGGCGAGGGAGTTCGGGTCGAGTTGACCGACGGGCGTGTCGTGGAGGGTTCGCACGCGCTGATGACGGTCGGGTCGGTGCCCAACACCGCCGACCTCGGGCTCACCGAGGCCGGTGTGGTGCGCGGGCCGGGCGGGTTCATCACCGTCGACCGTGTCTCGCGCACGAACGTGCCGGGGATCTACGCGGCCGGGGACGTGACGGGCGTGCTGATGCTGGCGTCGGTGGCGGCGATGCAGGGGCGGATCGCGATGTGGCACGCGCTGGGCGAGGCCGTCCAGCCGCTGCGGTTGAAGAAGGTCGCGGCGAACGTGTTCACCGACCCCGAGCTGGCCACCGTCGGGGCGACGCAGGCCGACGTGGACTCCGGGCGGGTGCCCGCCCGCGCGGTGATGCTGCCGCTGGAGGGCAACGCGCGGGCGAAGATGAACGGCGACACCGACGGTTTCGTGAAGCTGTTCTGCCGGCCCGCCTCGGGTCTGGTCGTCGGCGGCGTTGTCGTGGCACCGCGTGCCAGCGAGCTGATCCTGCCGATCGCGATGGCCGTGGAGAACCACCTGACCGTCGCCGAGCTGGCGCAGACGATCACGATCTACCCGTCACTGTCGGGGTCGATCGCGGAGGCCGCGCGGCAGTTGATGCAGCACGAGTTCGAGTAGGCGGACGGGCTCGGGGGCCCGCCGGGGCCCCCGGAAGCTTGTCCGGTATTCGGCCGATGCGCCGGACCCGCCACGGGCGGTAGTCTCGTGGTATCGGATCGCCCCCTCCGGGGGCCGTGCGCTTCATACGCACGCCGATCTTTGGCTGCGGTGGAAGCCAGGGACTCGCGTTCAGCAATCCCGATTGGCGGCCCATGGGCGGCATCCCCGGTAATGCATTTTCTTTCCCTCCCGCGCCGACCATGGGCGTCGAGGAGGAGTACTTCATTGTCGACCCGATCACCCGCGAGGCGGTACCCGACGCGGCGGCCGTGGTCGCCCGCGCTGAAACCTGGCCCGGCGGGTCGGTGAGCACCGAGTTCACCCAACAGCAGATAGAGGCACGCACCGCCCCCTACACGGCGCTCGGCGAACTCGCCGGGCAGATCCGCCGCATGCGGCGGATCGCGGTGGCCGCCGCGCGCGAGGAAGGCCTGCGGGTCACCGCGACGGGCACGCCGATCCTCGGGGACGTCACGCCCCCGCCGATCGCCGACCTGCCGCGCTACCGCGAGACGACCGCGATGTTCCGCGCGCTCCAGGACGGGCAGAACATCTGCGCCTGCCACGTCCACGTGCACGTTCCGGACAAGACGACGGCGATCCTGGCCGGCAACCACGTTCGGCCGTGGCTGTCGGTCCTGCTCTCCATGAACGCCAACTCGCCGTACCTGGCCGGCCGCGACACCGGCTACTCCAGCTGGCGGACCCTGTCGTGGAGCGGGTGGCCGGTGGCCGGTCCCCCGCCGTTCTTCGGCTCCCTCGGACACTACGAGGACGTCGTCGGCACGCTGCTGGAAGGCGGCGCGCTCAAGGACCGGCGCTCGATCTTCTGGGACGTGCGCCCCTCGGCGCACCTGCCGACCCTGGAGATCCGCGTCGCCGACGTGGCGGCCGGCTACAAGGAGACGGTGCTCTTCGCCGCCCTCGTGCGGGCGCTGGTGGTACTGGGCGTCCAGGCGGTCGCCGACGGCGACAAGGGCCCGCGCGTACCGGCCGAGATCCTTCGGGCGGCGCACTGGCGCGCGGCTCGCGACGGCATCGAAGGCCACGGCATCGACGTGCGCAGCGGCCGGCTGCGGCCGGCGACGATGCTCGTCGACGCGCTCCTGGC
Source organism: Phytomonospora sp. NPDC050363 (assembly GCF_040655735.1). NCBI lineage: Bacteria > Bacillati > Actinomycetota > Actinomycetes > Micromonosporales > Micromonosporaceae > Phytomonospora > Phytomonospora sp. NPDC050363. Next base: position 370,065 of record NZ_JBFAKK010000005.1, on the reverse strand, counting down.
GCACGTCCGCCCGATCCTCGAGTCGTGGGGCGAGTTCGACACCGTGACACGGTTGTGGGACATGCTCCGCACACGCGGGAGCGGTGCGGCCCGTCAGCGCGCCGACTACGCCAGGCACGGTCAGCTCACGGACGTGGTCGACGGGCTGATCATCGCCACCGACCCCGACCAGCACCCCGAGGACTCGCTCGTCGAGGTCGAGGCCTCGGAACGCAGCGGCGACGGAATGGTGTCGCTGGGCGGCTGAACAACAGATGCAAAGGGGGTTCGCGAACCCCCTTTGCACACATCGGGCGAGCACTCTGCGGCGCGCATCGGCTACAAAGGACTCATGCGTCGAACGCCCGTCGGCGGCACCATCGCCCTGGTCCTGCTGAGCACCGTCGCGCTGAGCCTGGTCGTCAACGTGGCCAGCGCCGAGCTGCCCGGGGCGCTCCTGCCCTACCGGTGGCTGGCCTGGCCGCTGTTGCTCGTGCTGGCCGGGGCGGTGATCGTGGTGACGGTCCGAACCGAGCGGCGCGACGGCCCGGTGTCGGCGAGGGGCAATCCGGCGCGGACGCGCGAGGTGCTGCTGGCCGCGCAACACGACTCCTGGATCGCGGGCGTGCTCGAACAGTCCCTCTACGCCAAGGCGCGGCTGCGGCTGGAGTTCGCCACCACCGTCGACGAGCCCCACCCGTGGGGCGTGCGGGTCATCGCGCCCGGCACCGAGCCCCGCCGACTGCGCGGGGGCCAGTCGATCACCGAGATCTTCGACGGTGAGATGCGCGGCTGGATGCTCGTCCTGGGCGAGCCGGGGGCGGGCAAGACGACCACGATGCTCGAACTGCTCCGCGACCTCCTCGACCGCGCCGAGCACCCGGGCCGCGCGGTCCCGCTGCTGGTCAACCTCGCGTCGTGGGACGGGATCACCGACTTCGAGTCGTGGCTGGTCAAGGAGGCCGCCCGCCGCTACCGCGTCCCCGCCGAGCACCTGGCGGCCTGGCTGCGCGACGCCGAGCTCGTCCTGCTCCTCGACGGCCTCGACGAGGTCGCCGAGATCTTCCGCACCGAATGCCTGCGGGCGATCAACCGTCTGCGCGAGAAGCACCCGACCGTCCCGATCGTCGTGTGCTGTCGCAGCCGCGAGTATCGCGCCCTCGGCGAGACCCTCACCCTGCGCGGGCGCGTCGAGATCCAGCCGCTGGCGACCGCCGATGTCGACCGCTTCCTGCGCAAACACCGCCTGGCCATCGCCCGCAGGGTACTCGACGAGGCGCCCGACCTGCGCGCGCTCGTCACCACGCCCCTGCTGCTCAGCGTGCTCATGCTCGCCTACCGCGAAGCGCCCGCGTCCGCCGACGACGGTGGCGGTGACCCGGTCCGCCGCCTCCTCACCGCCTACGTGCGGCGGATGCTCGTCCAGCGCTCCGACCCCGCGCACCCGCCGCGCCGGGTCGTCGAGCAACTGGCCTTCATCGCCGTCCAGCTGAAACTGAGCAGCCGGACCATCTTCACCTTCGACGGCGTCGCGGGCCTGCCGCCCTACTCCCGGCTGCCGAAGTGGCTGACGCTGGCCTACATCCCCGTGCTGGCCGCCGCCGGCTGGTGGTGGGCCGGTCCCGGCGGCGCGGCGATCGGCGCGCTCGCCGGGCTCTACTTCCTGCCCGAGACCTACCACGTGTCGCTGACCTCCCTCGGGATCGGCCTCGACGAGGACGGCCGCCGCCAGGTGATCCCGGAGCGCAACGGGCCGGGAATCTCTTTGGCGAGCGGCATCGAGGACGTCATGACCGAGAAGCCGCAGCTGGCCTCGGTCGTCCTGCTCGGCATGACCGTCGGCACCTTCGCCAGCTGGTACCACTCGCACGCCTGGACCGGGATACTGCACGGCCTGGCGGCGGTCTTCGCGTGCCTGCTCGCCCGGGGCACGGTGGCCGGGGAGTGGTACGACGAACCCGCGCCCGGCCGCACCCGCTCGGAGGTCCCCTCACCCGTGCTCGGCGCGTTCCTGCGCCTGGCGGCGCTGCGGGCCGCCTTCTGCTCGGTGACCGTGTTCGGCGTGGCGCTGCTGACGACCGTGTGGTGGACCGGGCCGGCCGGGAGCGTGCCCTTCGCGACCTTCGCCGGGGTCGCGACCGGCTGCTACATCGTCTCCGGGCTCGGTGCGGCCGCGGTGGTCGAGCAGTGGTTCATGCGGCGCGATCTCGCCCGGCGCGGACTGCTCGACTCCCCCGCCCGCGGCGTCCTCGACCACGCCGCCGACTCCCTGCTCCTCCAGCGGCTGGGCGACGACTACCTGTTCCCGCACCTGCTGCTGCGCGACTACTTCGCGGGCCTGTGGACGACCCTCGAAACCCGGGTGCCCTCCCCGAGGGCGGGCGCCTCGACCGTCGCCACTGTCTCGGCGGGGCCGTCGGCCGACGCCTGTCGCATCGCCGACATAACCCGCGACCTGCGCTAAAGGCGCACAAACAGTCCGTCGACGTGTACACGTCTACCCGCACACTCAAGGGGTATCCCCGGATGCGTGCCGAGCATCGACCTCCACGCATCCGGGTGAATATCCTCTAGCCCGCTGCGGGATGCCAGACGGTCTTGATCTCGGTCCAGGCCCGCAGGCGCTTGATCCCCGGCTCGGCCAGCCAGTCCTCGTTGCCCGCGCGGAACACGCGCTTGAGGTTCCCTGCGGCCGAGACCTCCAGCGAACGCGCCAGCTCGGCGTCGTCGACGCCCGTCAGGTCGACGCCGTTGACGTCGGCGTGCGAGGCGAGGTGCGGGGCCATCTCGGCGACGTGCCCGGTGAGGATGTTGACCACACCGCCGGGCAGGTCGGAGGTGGCCAGGACCTCCCCGAGCGTGATCGCCGGCAGCGGCTTGTCCTCGCTGGCCAGCACGACCACGGTGTTGCCGGTGACGATGGCCGGGGCGATGACGCTGATCAGGCCGAGCAGCGGCCCTTTCTGCGGCGCGACGACACCGACCACACCGGTCGGCTCGGGGCTCGACAGGTTGAAGTAGGGACCGGCTACGGGGTTGGCGCCCCCGAGGACCTGCGGGACCTTGTCGGCCCAGCCGGCGTACCAGACCCAGCGGTCGACGGCGGCGTCGAGGAAGGCCTCGGCGACCTTCTTCGTGGCACCGTCGGCGGCGCGGACCTCCTCGACGAACTGGGCCCGGCGGCCTTCGAGCATCTCGGCGACCCGGTAGAGGATCTGGCCGCGCAGGTAGGCCGTCGACCCGGCCCAGCCGGGCTGGGCCTTGCGGGCGGCGACGACCGCGTCGCGGACGTCCTTGCGGGACGCGCGGGCGGCATTGGCGAGCGTCGACCCGTCGGTGCCGGTCACCTGGTACGACCTCCCGGACTCGCTGCGCGGGAACTTCCCGCCGACGTAGAGCTTGTAGGTCTTACGGACGGACAGGCGCGTCTCGCTCGCGTTGGACCGTTCAGACATCGAGGTACGCCTCCAGCCCGTGACGGCCGCCCTCGCGGCCGTACCCGGATTCCTTGTAGCCGCCGAAGGGCGAGGTCGGGTCGAACTTGTTGAAGGTGTTGGCCCACACCACGCCCGCGCGCAGGCGCTCGGCCATCCACAGGATCCGCGAGCCCTTCTCCGTCCACACCCCGGCCGACAGGCCGTACGGGGTGTTGTTGGCCTTCGCGACGGCCTCGTCGGGCGTGCGGAAGGTCAGCACGGACAGCACCGGCCCGAAGATCTCCTCGCGGGCGATGCGGTGCGACTGCGAGACGCCGGTGAAGATCGTCGGCGCGAACCAGAAGCCGCGATCGGGCAGCTCGCAGGGCGCGGTGAAGCGCTCGGCGCCCTCGGCCTCGCCGATCTCGGACAGCTCGCGGATGCGCGCCAGCTGCTCGGCGGAGTTGATCGCGCCGACGTCGGTGTTCTTGTCGAGCGGGTCGCCGACGCGCAGCGTGGCCATCCGGCGGCGCAGACGGGACAGGAAGTCCTCGGCGACCGACTCCTGGAGCAGCAGCCGCGAACCGGCGCAGCACACGTGCCCCTGGTTGAAGAAGATCCCGTTGACCACGCCCTCGACGGCCTGGTCGACGGCCGCGTCGTCGAAGACGATGTTGGCGGCCTTGCCGCCCAGTTCGAGGGTGAGCTTCTTGGACGTCCCGGCGACCGACTCGGCGATGCGGCGGCCGACCTCGGTCGAACCGGTGAAGGCGACCTTGTTCACGCCCCCGTGGTTCACCAGGGCAGCGCCGGTCTCGCCCGCGCCGGTGACGATGTTGACCACGCCCGGCGGCAGGTCGGCCTCACGGCAGATCTCGGCGAACAGCAGCGCGGTCAGCGGCGTCGTCTCGGCCGGCTTGAGCACCACGGTGTTGCCGCAGGCCAGCGCCGGCGCGATCTTCCAGGCCAGCATCAGCAGCGGGAAGTTCCACGGGATGACCTGACCGGCGACGCCCAGCGGGCGCGGGTCGGGGCCCAGCCCGGCGTGACCGAGCTTGTCGGCCCACCCGGCGTAGTAGAAGAAGTGCGCGGCGACCAGCGGGATGTCGACGTCGCGGGACTCACGGATCGGCTTGCCGTTGTCCAGCGACTCCAGGACCGCCAGCTCCCGGCCGCGCTCCTGGATGATGCGGGCGATGCGGAAGAGGTACTTCGCGCGCTCGCGGCCCGGCATCGGACCCCACACCTTGTCGAAGGCCGCGCGGGCGGCGGCCACGGCGGCGTCGACGTCGGAGTCGGAGGCGCAGGACACCTCGGCGAGCGTCTCCTCCGTCGCCGGGTTGACCGTCTTGAAGGCCTCGCCCTTGCCGTCGACCCACTCGCCGTTGACGAACAGGCCGTAGGACGGCTTGATGTCGACGATGTCGCGCGACTCGGGCGCGGGTGCGTACTCGAAGATCGACATGGTCTAGTCCACCGTGACGTAGTCGGGGCCGGAGTAGTGGCCGGTGGTGAGCTTCTGGCGCTGCATCAGCAGGTCGTTGAGGAGACTGGAGGCGCCGAAGCGGAACCAGTCGGGGTCGAGCCAGTCCGGCCCGGCGGTCTCGTTGACGACGACGAGGTACTTCATCGCGTCCTTCGTGGTGCGGATGCCGCCGGCGGGCTTCACGCCGACCTTGCGGCCGGTGGCCTCGCGGTAGTCGCGCACGGCCTCCAGCATCAGCATCGTCACCGGCAGGGTCGCCGCCGGGGAGATCTTGCCGGTCGAGGTCTTGATGAAGTCGGCGCCGGCCTTCATCGCCAGCCACGACGCGCGGCGGACGTTGTCGTAGGTCACCAGCTCGCCGGTCTCCAGGATGACCTTGAGGTGGGCCTTGCCGCAGGCCTCCTTGACCGCGACGATCTCGTCGAAGACGCGGTCGACGTCACCCGACAGGAACGCGCCCCGGTTGATCACCATGTCGATCTCGTCGGCACCGGCGGCGACGGCCGCGCGCGTGTCGTCGAGTCGGATGTCGAGGGGCGCCTGGCCCGACGGAAACGCCGTCGCGACGCTCGCCAGGTGCACGCCCGAGCCCTTGAGGGCCTCGGCCGCCACCGGCACCATCGACGGGTACACGCAGATCGCGGCGACGCTCGGGCACGTCGGGTCGGACGGCTCGGGTCTGCGGGCCTTGGCGCACAGGGTGCGGACCTTGCCGGGGGTATCGGCGCCTTCGAGAGTGGTCAGGTCGACCATCCGGATGGCCAGGTCGATCGCCCACGCTTTCGCGGTGGTCTTGATCGACCGGGTGGCCAGGGTCGCGGCGCGCTGGTCGGCGCCGACCCGGTCCACGCCGGGCAGTCCCGACAGAAGGGTGGACAGCTCGGTCATGCAGGTGAGTGTACGGGCCGGGCGTGCGGGCTACCGGGGAGTAGCCGCTAGGGTCTGAGCCTGTGGACGTACACGTTGTCGATCATCCCCTCGCCGCCCTGCGGCTCACCACGATGCGCGCTGCCGAGACCGACTCGGGCACCTTCCGGGCGTCTCTGCACGAGCTGACGACCCTCCTCGTGTACGAGGCGAGCCGCGGCATCGCCGCCGAGCGGTACCCGATCACCACCCCGGTGGCCCCCACGACCGGCACCCGCCTGGCCAACCCGCCGCTGCTGGTGCCCGTCCTGCGCGCCGGGCTCGGCATGGCCGACGCCGCCCACGCGATCCTGCCCGAGGCGTCGATGGGATTCGTCGGCCTCGCGCGCGACGAGAAGACCCACGAGCCCCGCGCGTACATGGAGTCCCTCCCCGACGACCTCAGCGGCCGGCACGTCATCGTGCTCGACCCGATGCTGGCCACCGGCGGCTCGCTCGTCGCGTGCTGCGAGATGATCGTCAGCCGCGGCTGCACCGACATCGACGTGATCTGCGTGCTGGCGGCACCGGAGGGCGTCGAACGGCTGCGCGAGTCGGGGCTGGTGCCGAGGCTGACGACGGCCTCGATCGACGAGGGGCTCAACGACGAGGCGTTCATCGTGCCAGGGCTGGGAGACGCCGGGGACCGGCAGTTCGGCGCGTACCGGAGGTTCTGAGCACTCTGCTCGCCAGGTCGGAGGGAAGACCGCGCGGGGCGGGCCGTTGAAGTGCTCGCGCAGCGCTTCGCGGCTCGTCAAGGCGGGCGCGTCGGCGGGGTGGAAGGGGTGCGTCACGTGTGTGCGCTCGGTGTACGGGCCGGCCAGGTCCGGATCGCCGTCGCAGACGCCGTTGACGAGCCGGAGGAACACCTCGCGTGGGGCGGACATGCGGATGAGTTCGGGCCCGATCAAGCCGTGGGTCTTCCCTCATCCTCGGCCTTGCTGATCATCAGCATCAGCGCGGCGAACGATGCGATGCCGACGACCGCGCTGACGGCCTTGCCGATCGGTTCGGGCCACAGGAGGAGGGCGGCGATGGCGGCGCACAGGACGATGATCGCGAGCTGGATGGCCTTGGCGTAGGCGGGGTCGGGCAGGGGCCCGTCGGGGACGTCGTCCTTGCCCTTCTCCTTCTCTTTCTCCTTGTCCTTCTCGGTGTCCTTGTCCTTCGCCTTGTCCTTTTCCTTCACGTCGACGGGGACCGGCGGCGGGTCGGGCGGCTCTTCCTTCTTGCACTTGCACTTGCCCGAGGCGATGAGTTCCTTGAACTCCGGGATGCAGAAGTAGCCGTAGATGCCGCCGACCGGCGGGAACACGAACAACTTCTGCGTCGGGCAGGTGGGCCCGCCTTCGGGGTTGGGGTAGAACGCCGGCGGGATCGGCTTGGTGAGGGGCACGATCTGTCGGCCGGGGAACCGCGCCATCAGCGCCGGCAGGTACTTGGCGATCGATCCGACCCCGTCCCCGAAGCCCTTGGCGTGGCCGGGCTTGATCTCGCCCAGTTCCAGGGGCCCGCCGGGGTTGTCGATCGCGAGGTCGGCGGCCAGGCTTCCGGCCTGGCCGGGCGCTCCACGCACGGGGTACGGCGCGAAGGAGTTCGGGTACAGCCCGGTGAAGACGCCCGAGATGATCCCGTGCGCCGCCGTGCCCGCCACGCCGGGCGAGCCCTTGCAGACGCCGCAGCCGCCGGCGTCGCCCGCGCCGAGGGGGTCGCCGCCGCCGCCGGACGGCGCGCTCGGTGTGGGCGGCTTGGCGGCCAGCTGCGCGGTCGTCGCGCCGGCGGGCAGATCGTCGGCGAGCTTTCCCCAGCGCTCCGCCCAGGCGTACATGCCCTGCGGGAACGGCCCGTAGGCCTCGACCTTCGCCATGAGCTGCCCGACGACCGCCAGCGCCTTGCGGATGGCCTCGGCGGCCTTGCCCAGCGCGTCGACGGCCGCGCGGGTGGCGCGGCCGATGGCGGCGAGCCCGGCGCGGATCGCCGCGCCGACCCCGTCGAGGATCCTGCGGCCGAAGGCGGCCAGGTCCGTCGCGGCCTTGGTGACCGCGTCCACGGCGGCGCGGATCTTCGCGGCGATCGCGGCCTTCGCCTGCGCGGCGATCGCGCGGATCTTCCCGGCGACGGCGGCCGCGCCGGCGCGCACGGCGTCGGCGAAGGCGCCGACCAGCCCCGCGACCTTCGCCCTCGCCGCGTCGTAGAGGCCCTTGGCGGCCTGCTTGGCGCGGTCGAAGAGGCCGCCGACGGCCTGCTTGAGGCTGTTGAGCGCCCCGGCGGCGCGGTCGAGGAGCGAGGGGTCCTTCGCCTGCTGTGCCTTGGCGGCCTGCTCGGCGGAGGCGTACTCGCGCTTGGCGCCCCGGTCGGCCTCGCCGACGACTCCGCCGACTCCCGCGTCGAGCGCCGACAGCTTCGCCTTGGTCGAGGCGGCGTGCTCGGTGTGCATCGACGTCGCCGCCGTGGTCCAGCGGCTCCGCTCACCCGCGACGTCCTGCTGAACACCGCCGCCGAGGGCCTGCTGGCGGGCCGTGGTGTCGGCGGTGGCCTTGGCGACCTGGACCTCTCCCTCGCCGACGGCCTTGTCGACGCGGTCGCGCCCGGCCGACTCCTCCGCGCGCAGGCTCGCCGCCACGGCTCCCGTCCGCTCGGTGAGCCATCCGCCGACGCTGGACTCGGCCTGCGCCATCGCCGGCGAGTCGCCGCCCGAAGCGGCGATCGCGGGCACGTTCAGCGACACCGGCGGCACCTGCACTCCCTGCGGGGGCGCCACGCGCACCGGGGGCGCGGCCTCACCGACGGCGTTCTCCCCGTGGTCGGCGGCGGCCTCCTGCCCGGACTCGGTGGCGACCGCGCCCAGCTCGCCGAGGGCCGCGTCGCCCGCCCGGTGGGCGAGGGCCGGGTCGGCCTCGCCGGTGAGTTCCAGGACGGGCCGCGGTCCGCTGTCGAGGGCGGTGACCGGCGGGCTGACCGGCGCGGGTGTGCGCGGTGGGCCCAGCTTGGGATCGCTGACGGGTTTGGAGGCGGCGGGCGCCCTCGCGGCGGGTTTGCCGGGGCGCTGGTCGACGACGGGGATCTTCCCGGCGCTGTCGGGTCCGTCGCCGGCGCGCAGCTCGGCGAGGGATCCGCTCAGTTCGGGCAGGCCGGCACCGAAGGACCCGGGCGGCGCGGCGAAACCGGCGACCAGGCCCGCGCCGTCGGCGAGGCGCTGGACCTTGGTGTCCTCATCGGTGTTGCAGGGGCACTGGTCGTGCGGGATGGGGCCACAGCGCTGGACCGCGACGAGTCCGGCGACGGCGCGGTTGCCCGCTTTCGCCTGCAATGCCAGCAAGGGATGCGGCGGGCGCTGCGCGGCTCTGCGGTCGTCGCGGTCGGGCCGCGACGCCGTGGCGGTTCCGGCGTGCTCGCGCATGGGACTCTCCGGACGGGAGAAAGGTGTCCGTCACATCCGAGCGTGGCACGTTTTCACTGGTAGGGACAGGTGCGCGAGGCAAGTCTGCCTCAACGGGCAGCGACTTCGCGCCGGACGATGCTCACCAGCTCTACCGGCAGCGCCGAGTCGGTGGGGATACCGAGATCCGAGGGCTCCACGTTCGCGGCGACCAGATGCGACCCCAGGGCCGCGACCATCGCGCCGTTGTCGGTGCACAGACCCGGCCGGGGCACGCGCACCCGGATCCCCGCCTTCTCGCAGCGCTCGACGGCCATCGACCGCAGGCGCGAGTTCGCCGCGACGCCACCGCCGAGCAGGAGCGTGTCGATGCCGTGGTCCTTCGCGGCGGCGACGGCCTTCCTGGTCAGCACGTCGCACACGGCCTCCTGGAAGGACGCCGCGACGTCGTTGACCGCAACGGCCTCGCCCGCGCGCTTCTTCGCCTCGATCCAGCGCGCCACGGCCGTCTTGAGGCCCGAGAAGGAGAAGTCGTAGCGGTGCTTCTCCATGTCGCGGTGGGCGGTAAGGCCGCGCGGGAAAGCGATCGCCCCCGGGTCGCCCTCACGAGCGGCGCGGTCGATCGGCGGGCCGCCGGGGAAGGGCATCCCGAGCAGCCGCGCGACCTTGTCGTAGGCCTCACCGGCCGCGTCGTCGATCGTCGAGCCCAGCGGCTCCACCCGCCCGGCGAGATCCTCCACGAGCAGCAGCGACGAGTGACCGCCCGACACCAGCAGTCCCAACGCCGGCGCCGGAATGGGGCCGTTCTCCAGCGTGTCGACCGCGATGTGCGCCGACAGGTGATTCACGCCGTACAAGGGCTTGCCCGCCGCCAACGCGTACGCCTTCGCCGCCGCCACACCCACCAGCAGCGCACCCGCCAGACCCGGACCGGCCGTCACCGCGATCGCGTCGACGTCCGACAGCGCCACACCCGCGTCATCGAGAGCCCGCTGCACCGTCGGCACCATCGCCTCCAAATGCGCCCGGCTCGCCACCTCCGGCACCACCCCGCCGAAACGGACGTGCTGGTCGACACTGGTCGCCACCGCGTCGGCGAGCAGCGTGTGCCCCCGCACGATGCCCACACCCGTCTCGTCGCACGAGGTCTCGATACCGAGGACCAGCGGCTCGTTGCTCACGAAAGCTCCTTGATCATCACCAGCGCGTCGGTGCCCGTCGACTGGTAGTAGCCGCGCCGCAACCCGATCTGCTTGAACCCGTAGGCATCGTAAAGGCGCTGCGCGGGACCGTTGTCGACGGCCACCTCAAGTGCCACCCTCCGGGCCTCCCGACGAGCCGCCTCGGCCAACAACGCCTCGACCAGAAGACGCCCCAGACCACGCCTGCGGTACCCCGGGACGACCGCGATGTTGTTGATCCACGCGTCCTCACCGCTGGAGGACAGGCCCCCGTACGCGGCGACCGACTCACCGGAGGCACCCTCATCACCGGAGGAGCCGACAGCGGCGCCGCCGTCGAGGACGACCAGATAGTGATGCCCCGCCGCCAACTCCGACCAGAACATCGCCGGACTCCACGCCTCGGCACCGAAGACCTCCCGCTCGATCGGCAGAAGATCCTCGATATGCCACCAACGCAACCGCTCAAGTCTCACGGGGTTATCTTGCGCCTTCGGCGCGGATCCGGTCCTGGCCGGGCCGGTCGCTTCCGCCGTCTGGGGCTGCGCGTGGTGGGGCTCGGCCGAAGACGGCTCCTGCGAGCGGCCCGGCGTACGCACCGGCTCGACGTGGTCGGGGTCAGAGCCGGGTGGGTTGCGCTCGGTGCCGGGTGGGTTGGGGGTGGAGTTGGGCCCGGTGGGCGGGGTGGCGGGGTGGTCGTCAGGCCGTACGCTGGAGCGACCGGTCCGACCCAGACCGCAGACAGCCCCCGACACGACCCCGGAGGTGCGCCTTGCCGCGCTGGAACCGCCTGATCGCCGCGCTCACGCTGGCGGCCGTCGCGCTGACCGCGTGCACACCCGAGGACAACGCCGACCCGGGCCCCGAACCCTCCAGCACACAGGAAGTCGACGCCGAAGGCCGACTCGCCGTGAGCTTCCGCATGCCCGCCGACTTCGGCGAAACCTCCGCGGTCCCCCTCCCCATGCTCGTCTCCGAGAGCTACCGCACACCCCGCATCATCGCCCTCAAAGACGTCACCAGCGTCGAGGCGATCATGGTCGTCTCCTACGCGCTCCCCCAGGACTTCACCGGCGCCACCGACGAAGAACTCATCGCCAAGATCGCCGAGTACAACACCGCCGCCGGCGTCACCGCCAAGGGCGACCCCATCCTGGCCATCGCCAACCGCCACCGGGGCTTCGTCCAATCCCTGGAGAAGAACACCGACGGCAAGGTCATCACCTTCGAGTCGACCTACCTGTTCTTCGGCCCCAACCTCGTCCAGGTCGTCTGCCAGTGGGACGAGATGCCCGCCGAACTCGGCGACGCCTGCGAGACGGTCCTGCGCTCCCTCAAGGTGAAGTGACCGGCACACCCGGCGGCGGCGTCGCGTCGGGACGGCGCAGGTAGAGCGGCGTCAGCACCTCGCTGGGCGCCGACCCGCGGATCCGCTCGACGGCGGCCTCCGTCAACGCGCGCAACGGCGGATAGCGCGGCTCGTCGCGGATCTCGACGCCCAGCACCTCCGCATACAGACGCGCACCGTCGCCGACGGCGGCGTCCACGCCTTCGAGGGACAACTCGGCCGGCTTGTCCACCGACGGCCCCTCGACACGCTGCCCGTCCTTGTAGACCGCCCAGTAGACCTCGCGACGGCGGGCGTCGGTGGCGACCAGCACACAACCGGTCGTACCGGCGCCCAAAGCGTCGAGGGAGCAGACCCCATAGGTCGGGACGACCAGCGCGTGCCCCATGGCCGCGGCGGTCACCAGGCCGACGCGCAGGCCCGTGAACGGGCCCGGCCCGACCCCGGCCACGATCGCGGTGAGGTCACCGGCGGCGATCCCGGCCTCGGCGAGCACCTCGGCGATCAGCGGCGACAGGGTCTCGCCATGCGCGCGGGCGTCGACGACGCGATGCTCCGACAGGGCCGTGACGGCGGTGTCCGACACGTCGAGGACCGCCGCGGTGGTCGCGGGAGTCGAGGTGTCGACGGCGAGTACATGCACGCTGGGCATCCTATGCGGGCCGCGACCGGCCGCGCCGCCCGCATGCGCCGACGGCACGCCGGGAGACGCGTTCAGCCCGCCCGGAAGCCTTCGAGCCGCCGCGACCAGTCGGCGCCCACACCGGTGAAGGTCAGCTCCCGCACATCGTCGGGGCGACGCTCGATGCGCACCTCCAGATGCCCGTCGGTCAGCTGCTCGACCAGGCCCTCACCCCACTCGACGACCGTCACCGAGTCGGCGACGTCGGCGTCGAGGTCGAGATCGTCGACCTCCAGCGTCCCGCCGAGCCGGTAGGCGTCGACGTGCACCAGCGGCAGCGGCCCCCGGTGGACGCGCGAGATCACGAAGGTCGGGCTCGTCACGTTCCCCCGCACGCCCAGGCCCGCGCCCAGGCCCTGCGTGAACGCCGTCTTGCCCGCGCCGAGCGGACCGATCAGCACGATCAGGTCTCCGGGGCGCAGGATCTTCGCCAGGCGCTCGCCGATGGCCTTGGTGTCGTCGACACGCGCGGCTTCCACGCGCACCGAACTCCCGGTGGTCACTTGCCGGTCTCCTTCTTGCGACGGCGGCTGAACAGCTTCTTGAGGGGTGTGGCCGTGACAGCTTCGCAGATGCGGTGCAACTGGGCGATGATCGGGCCGGAGACCTCGTCGGGGAATTCGAGGGGCGCCACGTGCCCGGCCTCGGGCAGCACGACCAGACGCGCGGCGGGCATGGCCTCGGCGAGCAGGCGGGTGTGCGCCACCGGGGTGAACAGGTCCTTGGAGCCGCCGATGATGAGGACGTCGCCGCCGGTGAAGGCCATGAGGCTGTCGGCGCGGGAGTGCTCCATGAGGGTCTTGAGGTATCCGGCGACGGTCCCCATGGGCGTCGCGGTGTTCATCAGCTCGACGTAGGAGACCACGCTGGGGCTGGGCCGGGCGGTGCCGAAGCCGTAGCGGCGGGTCAGGAGCCAGGCGACGTCGCCGGCGGCGCGGCGGGCGCGGTCGATCATGGTCGGCGTCATCGTCGCCGCGCGGGTGACCAGCGGCAGGAGGGGCCGGCGCAGCTGGGAGATCATCTTCGGAAGACCGAAGGAGACCTCGGACAGGCCGCCGGAGCTGGTCGACAGCAGGGAGACGCCCTTGACGCGCTCGGCGAACAGTTCGGGGCGCTTCTCGGCCAGGGCCATGATCGTCATCGCGCCCATGGAGTGGCCGATGAGGACGAGGGGTCCTTCGGGGGCGATGGCGTCGATGATGTCGCCGAGCCCGTCGCCGAGGTTCTCGATGCCGTACTCGGTGACCGGCAGCCCGCCGGATCGGCCGTGGCCGGGCTGGTCGTAGTAGACGGCCCGGACGGGGAGTCTCGCCTCCGTCAGCGCGCGCCGCTGGAAGTGGAAGGTGCCCATGTCGAGGCAGAATCCGTGCACGAACACGGCCGTGACGGGAGCGTCGTCGGCGCCTTCGACCTCGGCGTACAGCTCGACACCGTCGGTGCTGGTCACGGTCTCGGAGCGGTCGTAGGGCAGCAGGCCGAAGGGCTCGTCGGTGTAGGGATCGTCGTCGGTGTTGCGTGCTTTGCGCACCAGGTACCTCTGCGTGCCGACGCCGGCGGCGATCCCGGCGGCCGCGAGGCCGACGATCGCGCCGATGATGCCGGCCTTCTTAGCCTTGCTGGCGGGCGGTTTGGGTTCGGTCACGTCGTGCCCCCTATGTGGCGGCGCGGGACGCGCGGGGCTATGCGGCTGACGATCTCGTAGTTGATGGTTCCGGTGACCTCGGCCCAGTCGTCGGCCGAGGGGCCTTCGGGGCCGAAGAGGGTGGCGACGTCTCCTTCGGCGACGGGGTGGTCGCCGACGTCGACGACGAACTGGTCCATGCAGATGCGCCCGGCGACGGTGAAGCGTCGGCCGTTGATGTCGACGGGACCCAGGCCCGAGGCCGCGCGGGGCACGCCGTCGCCGTAGCCGAGGGGCACCAGCGCGAGGGTCGTCGTCTCGCTCGTGGTGTACGTGTGGCCGTAGGAGACGCTGGTCCCGGCGGGGACGCGTTTGACGAGGGCGACCTTCGCGCGCAGCGTCATCGCCGGGCGCAGGCCGTGGTCGCGGCCGGCGAAGGGCGACAGTCCGAACAGGCCGAGGCCGGGGCGGACCAGGTCGAAGTGCGTCTCGGGCGCGGCGAGCAGGCCGGGCGTGTTGGCCAGGTGCCGCAGCGGCGGGTGGACTCCGGCTGCGTCGGCGGCGTCGAGGGCTTCGAGGAAGGCCAGCAGCTGGGCGGCGTTGGAGTCGGCGTCGGGCTCGTCGGCGCGGGCGAGGTGGCTCCACACGCCGATGATCTCGGCGTGGCCGTTGGCCTGGACCTTCGCGGCGGCGTCGAGCAGGCGCGGCCAGTCCTCTGGCAGGGCTCCCGCGCGCGACAGGCCGGTGTCGACCTTGAGGTGCAGGCGCGCGAGGTGGCCGGTGCCGCGTGCGGCCTCGGTGACCTCTTCGAGCTGCGCGAGGGAGGAGACCGACAGGTCGACCTCGGCGGTGACGGCCTCGGCGAAGTCCTGGCCGGTGGTGTGCAGCCAGGCCAGCGTCGGGGCGGTGATCCCGGCCCGGCGGATCGCGCGGGCCTCGTCGAGGGTGGCCACGCCGATCCAGGTCGCGCCGCCTTCGAGGGCGGCGCGGGCGGAGGGGACGAGGCCGTGGCCGTAGGCGTCGGCCTTGACCACGGCCATGACCTCGGCGCGCGTCATCGCCGCCATCAGCGCGGTGTTCGCGCCGACGGCGGCCAGGTCGACGAGCGCCTCGGTCTGAAAAAGCATGGTCACAGCGTACGTCCGGTCACTGTTCGTCCGTGGCCGTCCACCCGGGCGTCACGCCGGGCCGGTGAGGTCGCGGACGACCGGACGCAGCGCGGCGGCCACACGGGTGGCCGACACGGGCCCGTCCTCGGCGGCGCGGGCACCCGCCAGGCCGTGCAGGTAGGCCGCCGACACCGCCGCCATTCCCGGTTCGACTCCGGCGGCGAGCATGGAGCCCAGGAGCCCGGCGAGGACGTCGCCGGAACCGGCCGTCGACAGCGCGGCGTGCCCGGTGGGGTTGGCGTAGGTGCGGCCGTCGGGGGTCGCCACGATCGTGCGGGGGCCTTTGAGCAGGACGACGGCGCCGTAGCGTCGCGCGAGTTCCTCGGCGGCGGCGATGCGGTCGGCGCCGGGCGGCTCGTCGTCGTTGAGGCGCGCGAACTCCCGGTCATGCGGGGTGAGGACCGTCGGCGCGCCGCGGGAGGCCAGCAGCGCCGGTTCCCTGGCGAGGATGGTCAGCGCGTCGGCGTCGAGGCAGGCGGGGACCGGGTCGTCGAGCATGGAGCGCAACTCGGAGGTGGCCGTGGAGTCCGTGCCGAGCCCCGGCCCGATCGTCCACGCCTGGACGCGGCCGGTGTCGGCGGCGCGGTCGTAGGTGACGACCTCGGGGAAGCGGCCGCGGATGTCGGCGGCCGCCGGTCCGGCGTAGCGGATGTAGCCCGCGGGCCCGGCGAGCGCGCCCGACACCGACAGCTGCGCCGCGCCCGGGTAGCGCTTGGAGCCGGCGGCCAGGCCGAGGACGCCGCGGGTGTACTTGTCGTCGCCGGGGCGCGGGTGGCGCCAGGCGGCGGCGATGTCGGCGGCGTCGGGGATCAGGACGCGCGGGTCGTCGGGGAGGTAGGGGCCCAGTCCGATGTCGACGAGTTCGACGAGCCCGGCGCGCGCGGCGGCGGGCCCGGCGACGAGCGCGGGTTTGAGGCACCCGAAGGTGACGGTGACGTCGGCGGCCACCGAAGGGCCGGGGAGGGCACCGGTGTCGACGTCGACGCCGCTGGGCAGGTCGACGGCGAGAACGGGCGCGGGCGGCAGCGCCGACAGCACGGCGACCGCGTCGAGGCGCAGCCCGCCACGGGCGCCGATGCCGAGCATCCCGTCGACGACGAGGTCGACGGCCGCAGGGGGCGCGTCGACGACACGGCCACCGGCCGCGCGCAACGCGGCCAGCCCATCGGCGTGGACCCGCTCGGAAAGCCGCAGCGCCAACACCCGCGCACCCCGCCGGGCCAAGATCGCCCCCGCGTACAGCGCGTCACCGCCGTTGTCGCCCGACCCGACGAGCAGCAGCACCGACGAGCCGTACACCTTGGGCAGCATCAACACCGCACGACGGGCCAGACCCGCCGCGGCGCGCTGCATGAGAGTGCCCTCGGGAAGCTTCGCCATCAGCGCCGCCTCGGCGGCACGGACCTGCTCGGCACGAAACGCCGCGCGCATCAGACCCCGACCTCGACTCGAACCATCATGCGATCCACCTTCGCGCGATCGGACCGCGCACGGCCCGCCTTTGCGCGATTCGGCGAACCGCACCCGCAACGCCGCATACCCCGGCGCGCACCGGCTCAAGCCTCCGCGACGACTATCGCCGAAGCGATCCCGCCGTCGTGCGACAAGGACAGATGCCAGCGCGCCACACCACGATCGGCCGCGACCGCCGCGACCGTCCCGGCCACCGTCAGCCACGGCCGGCCATCGGGATCCGACACCACTTCGCAGTCGTGCCAATGCAGTCCACCGGGCGCGCCGAGAGCCTTGGCCACCGCCTCCTTGGCGGCGAAACGAGCCGCCAGGGACTCCGCCGAACGCGGATTCCCGCTTGCGGTGGTCTGCTCACCCTCGGTGAACAAACGGTCGGCCAACAGAGGGGTGCGGGCGATGGCCCGCGCGAACCTCTCGACGAGAACCACGTCGATTCCTACCGCGACGATCACTCCGCAACCCTTACACAGGATTCGCCAAACGCACAGCAACGCCTCACCTTCGGCGGTGAAGCCGACGGTACTTTCGGAGGAGGGGTAGATTTCGCGCGGTGACGAAGGCCGAACTGCGACCCCTCGACGCCGACACCGTGCCCGCCCTTCGCGACCTCGCCATCGCCCAGGCCGTGCCCAACGAGGTCATGCCGCCCGTCGACGGCCCCGGCGAGGACTGGACCGCCGAACGGATCGCGGCGTTCACCGACTTCCAGCACGCCCGCCTCGCCGAACCCGACCACCTCTCCTACGTGATCACAGTGGACGGTGCCCCCGCCGGCGTCGTCCGCCTCGACCGCGACGGCGAGACCGGCCGCCAGATCGGCTACTGGGTGGCCCGCTCCCACCGCCGCAAAGGCCTCGCCACCGAAGCCGTGCGACTGGTGCTGATCGAGGCGAAAGCCCTGGGAGCGACCACGGTCACCGCCGAGACCACCACCGGCAACCACGGATCGCGCGCCGCCCTCGCCCGCAACGGCGCCGAACTGAGCGTCGACGGGGACGACATTCGCGCCGTCTTCCCGCTCTGAACGCGGCTACGCTGTCGCCTATGCCCGAACGCGTCAACGTGCGGTGGCTCCTGGCCGTGCTGATCGTCCTGGGACTCGTCGCGCTCGTCATGCCCTTCCTCGACCCCCCGCCCGCCGACGTCCCTCCGACCCTCGTGGGTGTCGCCGACACCGAGGGACCGCTGGTCGAGAGCGTCTATCCCAACGCCGACGAGAACGTCCCCGACGTGGCGACCCTACGGCCGCAGGACTGGCCGACCCCGGAGAACGCCCTCGCCGAGCTGTCGCCGCTGCGAATCCGGCAGTTCACGCCCGCCGCCGGGGTGTCCAGCGGCGACGTCGCCTCCCGCGAGAAGGCCGCCGCGCTGCTCACCCGCGACGACGCCGCCCGCGTCGGCGCCTTTGTCCACCGCACCATCGGCGGCCTGCCCGCCATCGAACTGGCCTACGGCGACGGCGAGAAGTGGAAGGGCGTGGCCACCTACCTCTTCGGCACCGGCCTGATCATCGCCGTCGACTGCTTCCTGCCCGACTCGGCCGACCGCGCCGAGGTCCTCAGCGGTTGCGCGACGGCCCTCAACCACCTGACGGTGCTGTCGTGAAGCGCCGGCCGATCCGCACCGCCATCCTCATCGTCATCACCCTCGCGGTATGGGCGGCGGCGTTCAAGCTGTCCTTCCCCGCCGAACAGGCGCGAGTCGACCCGAACGCCGGGCGGCATCTGCCCCCGATCGCCACCGGCCCGGGCACGCATCTGGTCCACGACACCGGTCTCGACTACACCTTCACCGTCCCGGCCGGGTTCGCCGTGCACCCCGAAAGCGGCGACCTGCTGCCGGAGTCGTGGCTGCCCGCCTTCGCGCGCATCACCCGGGAGAACACCGAGTCCCCTGTGGACACCGACGGCCTCGGCGACGAGGAGCTGGCGGCCTCGGCGGAGGCCAATCCGCCCGGTGACAGCCTTCCGGCCGACCGCGGTGTGCTGGAGACCTTCGAACTCAACGGTTTCCGCGTCGTGGTCGCCGAATGGCCGCTCATGAGGCCCGGCATGCTGACCTACACCGCCTACCACGAACGGTCGGTGATCACCTTCACGATGATCCCGCCCGATCCGTCCTATGTGTACGACCCCGGCGTCTTCCCGGCGGCGATGGACGCACTGCTCGGCAGCCTGGAGTTCGACTAGCCCCCGGGCACCGCCGGCCGAAACGCCTAAGGTGACCGCATGCGAATCAGCCGTGCGCAGGCCCTGTCGTGGCGGATGGGGCGCCATTTCCTCACCGGCGGCGCCGACACCGCCGAGGACGTCGTCGCCCGCCTCGGGGCGGTGCCGGCCGTCTCCGGAGACGCCGACCTCGCCGTCCGCCGACGGATGACGGACTCCGCGCCGGGCGAGGTCGCCCGGGCGCTGGAGTCGGGGCGCCTGATGAAGACCTACGCCTTCGGCGGCGCCACCTACCTCATGGATCCGGCCCGTGCCGGTCGCTACCTGGCCCTGCGCGCGGCCGGGCGGATGTGGGAGCGGTCGAGCTGGATCGGCCACTACCGCCTCGAACCCGAGGACTGGCCACCACTGCGCGAGATCGTCCGCGGCCTTGTCGCCGACGGCCCCATCACCCGCGAACAGCTCATCGCCGGAGTGACCGCGCACGCCCGCTTCGCCCACCTCGGACCCGGACTCGCCCACACCGGCGAAACGCTGCTCAAGCCCTTCGCCTGGCAGGGCGACCTGTGCTTCGGACCCGGCCGCGAGGGGGTGCGGACCTTCCAGTCCCCCGCCGCGAGCCCGACGTGGAGCGCAATCCCCGGCCTGGAGGACGCCGGGCCGGCGGCCGTCGCCGCCTACTTCGACGCCTACGGCCCCGCGACGCTCGACCACGCGGCCCACTGGCTCGGCAGCGGACTGGGCGCCGGGCGCCGCCGGATCACCGCCTGGGTGGGCGATCTGGCAGGCAAGCTCGCCGAGGTCACCGTCGCCGGTGAGCCGATGCTGGTCTCCCGGGAACATCTCGACGGCCTCGACGCGCAGGCCGAGACGACCGCCGTCACGCTGCTTCCCGGTCACGACCAGTGGGTGCTGGGTCCCGGCACGGCCGACGAGCGGATCGTGCCCGCGCAGCGCCGCAAGGCGGTGACCCGTGGCGCCAACCTCGTCCTGGCGACCGGTGTGGTCAGCGGCACCTGGAAGGCCGGCGCCGAGACACTGGCCGTCTCCTGGTTCGCCGAGGCCGGCGGTCCGCCCCGCGGCGCGATCGAGTCGGAGGCGGCCCGCCTGGCCGCGCTCCTCGGCCGGGACCTCACCGTCGCGATCGACGTGACGTGAAGGGCACGAGAAAGGCGCCCCACCTATCTGACGGTGAGGCGCCTTCGCGAAACCTCAGGCGGCGCCGACGATGATGCCGGCGCCGACGGTCCGGTTGGTGCCCTCGTCGATGACGATGAACCCGCCGGTCTCGCGGTTGCGCCGGTACTCGTCGCACAGCAGCGGCACGGTCGTGCGCAGCCGGACGCGGCCGATCTCGTTGAGGGCCAGCCCGTCGGCGGCCTCATCGCGGTGCAGGGTGTTGATGTCGAGCCGGTAGTGCAGGTCCTTCACGATCGTGCGCGCGGTGCGCGTGGTGTGCTTGATGGCGTACTTGCGGCCCCGCTGAAGCGGCGCCTTCTCGTCCATCCAGCAGATCATCGCCTCGATGTCCTGCGCGGTCTCCGGCCGGTTGTTCGGGCGGCAGATCAGGTCCCCGCGCGACACGTCGAGCTCGTCGGCCAGCCGGACCGTCACCGACATCGGCGGGTACGCCTCGGCGACCTCCCCGTCGGCGGTGGAGATCGAGGCGATCCTCGTGGTGAACCCGCTGGGCAGGACCATCACCTCGTCGCCGGGCTTGAGCACGCCCGAGGCGACCTGCCCGGCGTAGCCGCGGTAGTCGCGGTGCTGGTTCGACTGCGGCCGGATCACGTACTGCACCGGGAAACGCACGTCGACGAGGTTGCGGTCGGAGGCGATGTGCACGCGCTCCAGGTGGTGCAGCAGCGACGACCCGGCGTACCAGGGCATGTTCTCCGAGCGGTCCACCACGTTGTCGCCGCGCAGCGCCGACACCGGGATGATCGTCAGGTCGGGCACGTCGAGTTTCGTCGCGAAGGCGGTGAACTCCGCGGCGATCCGCTCGAACACCTCCTGCGAGTAGTCGACCAGGTCCATCTTGTTGACGCACAACACCATGTGCGGCACCCGCAGCAGCGAGCACAGGAACGCGTGCCGCCGCGACTGCTCCACCAGGCCCTTGCGCGCGTCGACCAGGATCAGCGCCAGGTCGGCCGTCGAAGCGCCGGTGACCATGTTGCGCGTGTACTGGATGTGCCCGGGCGTGTCGGCGATGATGAACTTGCGCCGGGGCGTGGCGAAGTACCGGTAGGCGACATCGATGGTGATGCCCTGCTCCCGCTCGGCGCGCAGACCGTCGGTCAGCAGCGCCAGGTCGGTGTAGTCGTCACCCCGCGCCGACGAGACCGCCTCCACCGCCGCGAGCTGGTCGTCGAACAGCGTCTTCGTGTCGTACAGCAGCCGCCCGATGAGCGTGCTCTTACCGTCGTCGACACTGCCGGCGGTCGCGAACCGCAACAGCTCCATCGGCTCGGCCGAAACCGCGACATCTCCCATTAGAAGTACCCTTCCCGCTTGCGGTCTTCCATCGCGGCCTCGCCGACCCGGTCGTCTCCACGCGTCGCGCCGCGCTCGGTGATCCTCGTCGACGACACGTCGGCGATGACGGCCTCGACCGTCACCGCGTCCGACGGCACCGCCGCCGTGCACGTCGCGTCCCCCACCGTCCGGTAGCGCACCCGCTCGGTGCGGACCGTCTCACCCTCACGGGCGAAGATGTGCTCACCGACGCCGTAGAGCATCCCGTCGCGCTCGACGACCTCACGGTCGTGGGCGAAGTAGATCGACGGCAGGTCGATGTTCTCCCGCGCGATGTAGTGCCACACGTCCAGCTCGGTCCAGTTCGACAGCGGGAACACCCGGATCGACTCGCCCGGATGCACCCGCGCGTTGTACAGCGACCACAGCTCCGGCCGCTGGTTCTTCGGATCCCACTGCCCGAACTCGTCACGGAAGGAGAACATCCGCTCCTTCGCGCGCGCCTTCTCCTCATCGCGCCGCGCCCCGCCGAACAGGGCGTCGAAACGGTGCTTCTCGACGGCGTCGAGCAGCACCGGCGTCTGGATCCGGTTGCGCACACCATCGGGCTGCTCGGTCACCAGCCCCGAGGTCAGGCCCTCCTCCACACTGGCGACCACCAGCGAAAGACCCAGCTCCTTGACCCGGCGGTCGCGGTACTCGATGACCTCGGCGAAGTTGTGCCCGGTGTCGACGTGCATCACCGGGAACGGCACCGGCGCCGGCGCGAACGCCTTGATCGCCAGGTGCAGCATCAGAATCGAGTCCTTGCCGCCGGAGAACAGCAGCACCGGCCGCTCGAACTCCGCCATCACCTCACGGAACACGAACACGCTCTCGGCCTCAAGGGCGTCGAGGTGACTGACCCGGTAATCGCCCACGTCGGGCCCCTTCCGCGAAACACCGCCGCCCACTAGAGCAGCCTCGCCAACTCCGCCAGCAGCACCGGCGCCAACTCAGGGCGGCACACCATCAGATCCGGCAACTTCGGATCCGCCGCGTTGTACTCCAGCGCAACACCATTGATGCGCGAGGCGTGCAGACCGGCCGACAGGGCGACCGCGACCGGCGCCGCCGAATCCCATTCATGCTGGCCACCGGCATGCACGTAAGCGTCAACTGTACCGGTGACCACGGCGGCGACCTTCGCACCCGCCGACCCCATCGGCACCAGACGCGACCCCGTCGAAGCCGCCAGCTCCGTCATGAACGCCGGCGGCCGCGAACGGCTCACCGCGACCCGCGGGCCCAGCTCCGCCACGTCGCCGCCCTGCTCAGGATGCGGCGGCGGCTCGTCGGTAGCGAGCGTGTAACCCTTCGCGGGCAACGCAACCGCACCCTCGCTCAAGCCCGCGCCACGCTCCCACAGGGCGATGTGCACCGCCCAATCACTGTTCCCCTCCTCGCCGAACTCACGCGTCCCGTCGAGCGGATCGACGATCCACACCCGCTCGGCCGACCGCCGTGACGTGCCCGTACGCCCCTGCTCGCCGCTGCCCTCCTCGGACAGCACCGCGTCACCGGGATGAGCGCGCGCCAACTCCGCCATGATCAGCTCGTGCGCGCGGCGGTCCCCCTCGGCGCGCAACTTCGCCGGATCGTCGAAACCCATCGACTCGCGAAGAGAGAGCAACTCGGCACCGGCGAGCTCGGCCAGACGCCGCGCGAAAACACCATCGGTCGCAGACATGGAACACAGAGTATCCGCCACGTGGCCAAGCTCACCTCCGCCGTCCCACCCCTTGATCCGGCGAGCCGGGCGCGCACCCCCGCTCTGCCATCATCGACGCCATGCCGCCCGACCCGACCCCGGCCTTCCGGCTCCTCGGCCCACCCACCGTCGACGGCGCGGCCCCCCTCAGCCCCCAGCAGACCCACCTGCTCGCCGGACTCCTCCTCGGCGGCGAAACCGTCACCCCACAAGCACTCGCCAGCTACATCTGGGGCCACGACCAGCCCGCCAGCACCGGCGCCCGCGTACGCACCCTCGTCACCGAACTCCGCCGCGCCCTCGCACCCCTCGGCGACCACCTCGTCATCACCCGCGCCCCCGGCTACGCCATCGACCTCGCACACCACACCCTCGACGTCGACCTCTTCCACCACCACACCACCCGCGCCGCCGACGACCACGACCCCCAACGCACCCTCCACCACCTCGACCGCGCCCTCGCCCTCTGGCGCGGCCCCGCCCTCACCGGACTCGACACCCCACCCGCCCGAACCCAGGCCGCCCGCCTCGACGAACTACGACTGTCCACCATGGAAGCCCGCGCCGACGCCATGCTCGACCTCGGCCGCCACCGCGAACTCGTCGCCGACCTCACCGCCCACACCAACGCCCACCCCGGCCGCGAACGCACCCACGCCCAACTCATGCTCGCCCTCTTCCGCAGCGGCCGCACCGAGGACGCGCTCACCGTCTACCGCGCCCTGCGCGCCCACCTCGCCGGCGAACTCGGCCTCGAACCCTCGGCCGAACTGCGCTCACTCCACCAGCGCATCCTCGGCGCCGACCCCGGCCTCACCACACCCCCACCCCGGCCCGTCCCCCACCAACTCCCCGCCGGCGCCACCGTCTTCGCCGGCCGCACCACCGAACTCGACGCCCTCACCACCGCCGCCGACGCCGAAAGCCGCCTCATCGTCATCACCGGCCCCGCCGGCACCGGAAAATCCACCCTCGCCGTCCACTGGGCCCACCACACCGCCCACCGCTACCCCGACGGCCAGATCCACCTCGACATGCGCGGCTTCGACCCCGGCCCCACCCGCAGCGCCGACGACCACATCCCCGCCATCCTCACCGACCTCGGCGTCCCCGCCACCCGCGTCCCCACCGACCCCGACGAACGCCGCACACTCCTGCGCTCCACCCTCACCGGCCGCCGCGTCCTCATCATCTGCGACAACGCCGCCACCCCCGACCAGGTCCGCCCCCTCATCCCCGGCGCACCCGGCTGCCTCCTCATCGCCACCAGCCGCGACCGCCTCGCCGGACTCGTCGCCATCGACAACGCCCACCGCATCACCCTCGAACCCCTCGACCCCACCGCCGCCCTCGACGTCCTCGCCCACGTCATCGGACCCGCCCGACTGGCCACCGAACCCACCGCCGCGGCCACCCTCACCGAACTGTGCGGACGACTCCCCCTCGCCCTGCGCATCGCCGCCGCCCGCCTCGCCGACAACCCCCACCAAACCCTCGCCCGCTTCACCGCCAACACCGCCGCCGCACCCCTCGACACCCTCCGCATCCCCGGCGACACCCGCGCCGACATCCGCCGCGCCCTCACCCTCTCCTACGACACCCTCTCCCCCGCCGCCCAACGCCTCTTCCGCCTCGCCGCGATCATCCCCACCCCCGCCGGACTCACCACCCCCCACGCCCAAGCCATCACCGGCGAAAACCCCCGCCCCCTACTCGACGAACTCACCGCCCGCCACCTCCTCACCCCCATCGCCGACGACCGCCACACCTACCACGACCTCCTCCGCGAACTCGGCGCCGAACTCGCCGCCGCCGACCCCGAACACACCGAAGCCCTCACCCGCCTCCTCGACCACCACCTCACCACCACACCCACCACCGAAGAACTCCCCAACCTCACCGCCGCCGTCCACCACGCCGCCAGGCACGGCCCCCACGACCGCGCCTGGAAACTCGCACACGCACTCGCGCCCACCCTCGAAAAAGAAGCACCCACCGAGCACTGGACCGCCCTGGCCACCGCAGGCCTGACCGCCGCCGAACACGACAACAGCACCCTTGGCCAAGCCGCCATGCACCACACCCTCGGACGACTCCAATGGCGCGCCGGCGACCTCGACAACGCCGAGAAATCCCACACCCACGCGCTCACCCACTCCCGCGCCACCGGCGACCGCCCCGGCGAGACCACCGCCCTCCACGCCCTCGGCTCCGTCGCATTCCACAAAGGACACGACACCCGCGCCCTCGGCCTCTGGCGCACCGCCCTGCGACACGCCCGCGACATCGGCGACACCGCAACCGAACTGCGCGTCCTGAACAACATCGCCGCCATCAACGGACGCGACGGCCACACCACCGCCGCCCTCACCGCACTCCACGAAGTCCTCACCATCGCCCAACGCGAACACGACACCGACATCCAGGCCACCGTCCACGCCAACATCGGCTACTTCCACCGCGACCGCGGCGAACTGACCGCCGCCGTCACCGCACTCACCGAAGCCGCCCGCCTCCACCACGACACCGGCCACATCCACGGCGAGATCAACGCCTGGTGCGGCCTCGGATACACCCACACCGACGCCGGCGACCACCGCAAAGCACGCGCCTACCTCAACGCCGCCCACGACGAAGCCCGCCGCACCCGCGACCACCGCATCACCCTCTACGCCCTCTGCGGCCTCGCCGACCTCGCCCGCACCACCGGCGACACGACCACCGCCACCGCCCACCTCGACGACGCCGACCACCTCATCACCGAACACCCCTACGAACGCGGCCGCCACCTCATCGCCCTCGCCCGCGCCCGCACCGCCCTCCCCCACGACCCCACCACAGCAACCACCCACGCCACCCGAGCCCTACACCTGGCCGGCGACCGCCCCACCGACCACGCCGCCGCACTCGCCGTCCGCGCCACCGCCCGCCTGCACCTCGGCGACCCCGAAGGCGCACTCACCGACGCCCGAACCGCACTCGACACCCAAATCCGCGCAGGACAACGCACCGCCGAAGCCGACACCCGACGCACCATCACCCACGCGCTCAACACCCTCAACGCCCACGACACGACCACACCCTGAACACCGAAAACCCGCCCCCACGCATGCACCGTCCATGCGCGGACCATGCGAGCGGACTGCCAAGATCTACCAGTCCCCACATCCCTCCACATGGGAGCAACACATGAACTGGGCCCGCCGCATCACCCTCGCCGCCGCCGTCACCACCGCAGCCGTGGTCGGTATCGCCCCGACCGCGCAGGCCAGCCAGAACATCGGCTGGATCTACAGCGAGGGAGGCAACGGCCGCGGCAACTTCGACGCCGACGTCTCCGGCCGCGCGGGCGTCGAGGCCATCTCCGCCTGCGACGTCAAGACCGACGGCAACTCCATCTGGGTCGCCCTCTACAAGGGCACCCCCAGCGCGCCCAGGGGCATCGTCGCCGAGGTCATCGACACCCAGAACAACGGCGACTGCATCACCACCTCGGGCAACTTCGCCACCGACGAGACCAACGTCTTCCTCCAGGTCTGCGACCGCGAAGGCGGAACCGGACGACTCTTCGACTGCGTCCTGTCCCCCGTCGTCAAGGCGTGACACACCGGTGGCCGGCCACCCGGCCGGCCACCACCCCTCAATACGCGCCCGAAGACCTCAGCACCGCACTCGCCGTGCGAATCAGGATCACCAGATCCAGCGACAGCGACCAGTGCTCCACATACCGCAGATCGAGGCGCACCGCCTCCTCCCACGGCAGATCCGAACGACCCGAGATCTGCCACAGACCCGTCAACCCCGGCTTCACCGCCAGCCGCCGCCGCACATCATCGGGATACAACGCGACCTCACTCGCCAACGGCGGACGCGGACCCACCAGCGACATGTCACCCCGCACCACGTTCCACAACTGCGGCAACTCGTCCAGCGAGAACCGCCGCAACACACGCCCGGCGGGCGTCACCCGCGGATCATCGCGCATCTTGAACAACACCGAGTCGTAGTCGTTGCTCGCCCGCAACGCCGCCAGCCGCCGCTCCGCGTCGGGATACATCGTCCGGAACTTCAAAATCGTGAACGGCTTCCCGTCCCGCCCGATCCGCTCCTGCTCGAACATCGCCGGCCCCTCCGAGGACCGGCGCACCGCGACCATCACCCCCAGCAACACCGGCGACAACAACACCAGCAACACCAGCGCCCCGACCCGGTCGAAGACCTCCTTGATCAAACGCTTCGTCCCCGACAGCCGCGCGTGCTCCAAATGCAGCATCGGCAAACCGTCCACCGGACGCACCGACGTACGCGAACCCCCCACATCGACCATCGCCGACGCCACGATCAAATCGATGTCCCCGCGCTCCAACTGCCACGCCAGCCGCCGCAACGCCACACCGTCGATCTCCGGACACGACAACACGATCACCGTGTCCGCCATCGCGATCGCCACCGCGTCGGCCACCTCGTCGAAAGACCCCAGCACCTGGATGTCGAGATCCAGCAGCCCACCGCTCTCCCGGCCGTCGGGCGAACACACGCCCACGACCTCCAGCCCATGAAACCGCTCACGCTGCAACTGCCGCGCCAGATCCGACACACCCGTGTGATGCCCCACCAACACCACCCGCCGCAGACAACGCCCCTTCGACCGCGCCGCGTGCAACCACTGCCGCACCAAGAACCGCGACAACAACGTCAACACCGCCGTACACGGCACCGCGATCAACACGAACGCCCGCGACGTCGGCACGTTCAACGCGTACGACACCAGCGCGACAGTCGCCATCAACGCGATACCCGAACGCAGAACCCGCTGATACTCACTGGTACCCACATACAGATACCGCGACTCATAGGCATGATTCAGCGACAGGAACACCAACCACGCCACCGGCAGAATCACGAACAGCGGGACATAGCCCTCACTGACCGCGTTCACCACCCGAAAACGCATCACGAACGCCGAAACGGTCGCCACCAAGGCCACCAGGAAATCGAACAGCACAAGCCGCCGCAGATAAGCCGCCTGCCATTGCGGACGCCCGAAACGCGGGATATGCCGAGGCACCGCCAAAGCGCCGCCAGAACGATGATCATCAACGATCACGTCAGAAACCAACACCGGCATCCTCTCGAAACGGACAGTGGTGTGGCTTTTTCTAACACATCAAACCCCGGAACTATGACCCGACTCACGCCGAAGACACATGCCAACGATTCTGCGCCGCCTCAAGACCCTCCACCAGCGTGTCCACCAACGCGTCAGCCGCACGCTCAAGAAGAACCGGCAATTCCTCACGTTCCGTGGAGGAAAAATCACGCAACACGTAATCGGCCGCGTCCATCCGACCCGGAGGACGCCCGACACCGAAACGAACCCGCAGATAATCCTTCGAACCCAACGACTGCGACATCGACCGCAAACCGTTATGCCCACCCTCACCGCCACCCTGCTTCAACCGCAGAGTGCCGAAAGGCAGGTCCAACTCGTCATGCACGACGATGACCTGCCCCACCTCGAGCTTGAAGAAACCCGCCAAGCCGGAAACCGGCCCACCAGACAGATTCATGTACGTCAACGGCTTCGCCAGCACCACCCCGGGACCCCCCGGAGCACCCGACACAAGAGGCAACCGCCCCTGAGCCACCGCCGCCTTGACCCGCGCCGCTGACTTCCACTGGGCGCCGACCCGCTCAGCGAGCAGGTCGGCGACCATGAAACCGACGTTATGCCGGTTACGCGCATACTTCGGCCCGGGATTCCCCAGGCCGACGACCAGAAAAGGACCGCCGGCCGACGACATCGCTACTCGGCGGCCGACTCCGCAGCCTCCGGCGACTCCTCGTCACCCTCGGCGGCCTCGGTGGCCTCAGCAGACGAGTCCTCACCCTCCATCTGCTCCGCCGACGGAGCCTGCGTCACAGTCGCAAGAACCGTCGACGGGTCGGAGATCAGCTCGGTACCCTCGGGGAACGTCACATCCGCAGCCGTAACGCTCTCACCGATCGCCAGACCCTCGATCGAGTACTCGATCGCCTCGGGCAGCGCCGTCGCGTCCGCCTGAACGGTCAGCGTGTCATTGTCGTGCACCAGAAGGCCGCCCTTCTCGTGCTCGCCCACCAGGTTGATGCGCAGCTCGACGGTGACCAGCTCGCCCTTGCGGACCAGCAGCAGGTCGACGTGGTCGATGGTGTCCTTGATCGGATCACGCTGGAGGGCCTTGGGAAGCGCGAGCTCCTTGGTGCCGTCGGTGACCTCGATGCTGAAAAGCTGGTTCATTCCACCGCGGCGAAGCGCGGCGGCGAACTCGAGCGCGGGAAGCGCGACGTGCTTCGGCTTCTCGCCGTGGCCGTAGAGAACGGCGGGAATCTTGCCGGCGCGCCGGGTGCGACGGGCGCCGCCCTTGCCGAACTCGGTGCGGGGCTCGGCGCTGATACGGACCTCGGACACGGAAAGTACTCCATCCTGATTACACAGATTAAGTCGGCGCTCAACGCACGGCGCGGCGCCAGAAGAGGAGCCCTCACCGCGTCGATGACGGCGCTTTCAGCTCGCGTCCTGTGGATGGTGAATCCTGCGGACACGCCAGATAGCGCCCTCGCCGTGGCAACCGGAATAGTTTACAGGTCCCTAGGACAGGCCACCGAAGAGGGTGGTCACCGAGCCGTCGTCGAAGACCTCTCGGATCGCCCTCGCGACCAGCGGCGCTATCGACAGAACCGTCATCTTGTCGATTCGCTTGTACTCGTCGAGCGGAAGCGTGTTGGTCACCACGACCTCGCTGATCGGGGACTTCGCCAGCCGCTCGGTCGCCGGGTCCGACATGATCGGGTGCGTGGCCGCGACGATCACGTCGGCGGCACCGCCGTCGGCGAGCAGGTCGGCCGCCGAGCAGATCGTCCCGCCGGTGTCGATCATGTCGTCGACGATCAGGCAGACGCGGTCCTTGATGTCGCCGACGACCTTGTTGGCCACGACCTCGTTGGGCTTCATCGGATCGCGCGTCTTGTGGATGAACGCCAGCGGCGGGTAGCCGCCCAACCGATCGGTCCACCGCTCGGCCACCCGCACCCGGCCGGAGTCGGGGGCGACGACGGCCATCTTGCGGCCGGCGTACTTCTCCTCGATGTACTTCGCCAGCACGTCCATCGCGAACAGATGGTCGACCGGGCCGTCGAAGAAGCCCTGGATCTGCGCGGTGTGCAGGTCGACGGTCAGGATCCGGTTGGCCCCGGCCGTCTTGAGCAGGTCGGCGACCAGACGCGCCGAGATCGGCTCGCGCCCGCGGTGCTTCTTGTCCTGACGCGCGTACGGATAGAACGGCAGGACCACCGTGATCCGCTTGGCCGAGCCGCGCTTGAGCGCGTCGACCATGATCAAGGTCTCCATCATCCACCGGTTGATCGGCGCCGACATCGACTGCACCACGAAGGCGTCGCTGCCCCGGACGGACTCCCGGTAGCGCACGAACAACTCACCGTTGGCGAAGCCATAAGCGTCGGTCGGGGTCGGCGCCACCCCGAGATGACGGCCGATCTCATCGGCCAACTCCGGAAACGCCCGCCCGGAGAAGAGCATCATGCTCTTCCGGTTCTCCGCCACGATGCTGCCCACGGTCCACCCGCTCCCTGGTAGCGCTGCTGAATTCACGCTAAGTTTCGCCCCTAGCCCGTTGATCGAGCAGGGGTTCCCCCGAACGATGTGGCATTGGTCGCTGTGGGCCGGGCGACACCCGCTCACAACCAGACCCAACCGGACTATTCCTCGTGCTCACCGGCCGCCCGCTCGGCGGCCTTCGCCGTCTTCGTGCCGGGACGACTGCGCGCCACCCAGCCCTCGATGTTGCGCTGCCGGCCCCTCGCCACCCCCAGCGAACCCGACGGCACGTCCTTGTCCACCGCGCTGCCGGCCGCCACGTACGAACCGTCGGCGATCGACACCGGCGCGATCAGCACGGAGTCGCTGCCGACGAAGACCGCGTCACCGATCCGCGTGCGGTGCTTGGCCATACCGTCGTAGTTGGCCACGATCGTGCCCGCGCCGATGTTGGCCTCGACGCCGATCGTCGCGTCCCCCACGTACGACAGGTGCGGCACCTTGCTGCCTTCGCCCACGCGCGAGTTCTTCACCTCGACGAAGGTCCCCACCTTCGCCCGCTCGGCCAGCTCCGCGTCGGGCCGCAGGTACGCGAACGGCCCCACCGATGCCTTCGCCCCCACCGACGCTCCCAGCGTGTGCGCGCGAACGACGGACGCTCCCTCGCCCACGATCGTGTCGGTCAGCGTCGAGTCCGGGCCGATCTCCGAGCCCGCCGCGATCACCGTGCGGCCCTTGAGCTGCACGTTCGGCCGGATCGTCACATCGGCGGCCACCTCGGCGGTCACGTCGACCCACGTCGTCGCGGGGTCGTCCATCGTCACGCCCGAACGCATCAGCGCGGAGTTCACCCGCTTCTGCATGAGCCCCCGCAGCCACGCCAGCTGCTCGCGGTCGTTGCAGCCGAGCGTGTCGGCGAAGTCGGCGGCGGTGTGCGTGCCCACGGAGTGCCCGGCGTCGAGCATGAGCGTGAGCGCCTGCGTCAGGTACTCCTCGCCCTGCGAGTTGTCGGTCGTCAGGCCCTTCAGGGCCACGCGCAGGCGGGAGGCGTCGAAGGCGTACATGCCCGAGTTGATCTCGGTGATCGCCAGCTGCCCGGCCGTGGCGTCCTTCTGCTCGACGATCGCGGCGAACCCGCCGTCGCCGTCGCGCAGGATCCGGCCGAGGCCCGTCGGGTCGTCGACCGAGGCGGTCAGGACGGTGGCGGCGTGGCCGCCGGCCTCGTGCGCCGCGCAGAGCTCGGCGAGCGTCGAGGCCTGAAGGAGAGGCGTGTCGCCGTAGAGGACGACCACCGTGCCGTCGACATCGGGAAGCGCGTCGAGGGCGACCCGCGTGGCATGGCCCGTCCCGAGCTGCTTCTCCTGCACGACCGTGCGCGCCGTCGGGGCGATGTCCGCCAGGTGCGCGGACACCTGCTCGGCGCCGTGACCGACGACGACCATCGTCTCGGCCGGATCGAGAGCCTCGGCGGCGGCGAGGACATGGCCCATCAGCGACCTGCCGAGCACCTCGTGGAGCATCTTCGGCACCGCGGACCTCATCCGCTTGCCCTCGCCCGCGGCGAGGAGGATCACGGTGCGCTGGGGCTGGGTCACTGGGACTCCCGTCCGGTGGTTCGGCTGGCGACGCGGCCCGCACTGCGGCACGACGGCCGTGGCTGGGGACGCGCTTGCAGTCATCGTATGACGGGGGCGCGGGCGCGGGGGGTGGGGCGGGGATCAGGCCCGGATCGAGATAGCGCGGGCAGGATCCGAACGGCAGGAGCGCGGGAACGAAAAACGCCCCCGGAGGGGCGTTTTCGCAGGTAGAGCTCCCGGGGGAGGAATCGAACCCCCATCAGACGGACCAAAACCGCCGGTATTGCCGTTATACGACCCGGGAAAATGGGGTTCGAATCTAGCCGCCTCGAACCCCAGCGGACAGATTACCGTCCTGACCTATTCGGGCGCACTCAGGATGTTCCCGCAGACCGACCAGTGCTTCCGCGGCCCCGCGGCCAAGGCGCCGAGCGAAGTCGCCACCACGCGATCGAGATATCGGTACAGCCCTCCCGACTCAAGCACCGCCACGCTCAGGCAACCGTGATAGGTCTCCCCGACGTTCTTGCGGACGGTCTTCGGGTTGTGCCGCTTCCAGGTCGTCTTGCTGAAGTCGCCCATGCCGATGCCCAGTTCACGCGCCCAGTACGCGTGCGCCTCGGCTTCCGAGGCCGTCTCGTGAATGTGCAGGCGGTACCGGATTTTGCCGAACTCCACCGGCGCGGCACGCAGGAAGCGCAGGAAGAGGCGAACGAGCCCCGGATCGCTGTTGATAAAGGTGACGCCCGGGGCTGTGGGCATCCAGTCCTTCCACTTGCGGCCCTCGCACCAGTACGCGATCGCGCCCGCGATCAGTGTGTCCCGCACGCCGAAGGGGAACAGGCCCGACACCAAGTCGGCCCGATCGGCGATGCGGGCGTCGAGCTTCTTGCGCCGGCGCTCCTGCCTTCGAAGTTCGCGCTTCGCCCGTGCTTGCGGCGTCCAGCTGGGATGAATCGGTCGCACCACCTCGATGTCGCGCACCCACAGCGACACCGAACTCTTCGAGCAGCCCAGCTCCCCGACGATCTCGTCGTAGGTCTTGCCTTGCCGCCGCAGCTCGCGCGCGGCCTCCCGCTGGTCGTCCTTGGCGTTGGGACGTTTCGTCCACTCCGGCGGGGTGGTGCCCTTGAGCCATTGGGTGAGCCGTTCGTTGCCCACACCGAGCAGGGCCCGGATCTGGGTCGTGGACAACCCCTCTTCCTCCCGCATCCGTCGTGCCTCCGCCTTTCGCGGGTCGGCGGACTCCCGCGCGCCCCCGGATCCCCGCCGGGCGCGGGGGATCTTGGGGCCGCGGTCTTCGTCTGTGTTTCGCCTCTCGCCGGCTCCTTGGCGACGGGTGCCTTCCGAACCTTCGGCGCCTTCCGCGCGACCGCCCTCTTCGGCGTCTTCCGTTCCCTCTGTGTCCGCCGTTCGCACGCCCTTGTCCCTTCGTTCGAGAAAGGTCTCTCACGAGGTCAAACGAACTGCCGTTCGATAGGACACGCGTTCGGGGAGGAATTGTTTCCGCAGGTCAGGGGCATCACACAAAGCGACTCGGCCCCTCCGGGAGTAGTCCCTCGCATACATGCGAGCGTTACTGGGTACCTTCTCTGGGCAAGCTCGGAGTCGTCCGCCGGATCCCCCGCCGAGACGCCTTCCGCGACCTCTCCGGCGACCTCTCCCCAGGGATCTCCCAGCAAATAGGGGACCTAGACCCCCTAGAAACCTACGCACCCGTAGGCTACGGTTTCGTAGGTAAGTCCGCCTTCCCGCTCTCCACCTGCGAGGATCCATGACCACACCCGCGATCGACGCGTCTGGCGCGTCCCAGGTAACCCCGAAGGAAACCGCCGCAAACGCGCCCAAGCCGCTCACCAGCGGCAAGCAGAGCCGAACCACGCTCGCCGGACTGTGGGCCTTCGTCGTCCTGCCGTTCCTGGCGCTGATCGTCGCCGTGCCGTTCGCATGGGGCTGGGGCCTGTCCTGGGTGGACGTCGCCATCGCGGTGGTCATGTACTGCATCTCCGGGTTCGGCGTGACGGTCGGCTTCCACCGTTACTTCACCCACGGTTCGTTCAAGGCCAAGCGGTGGCTGCGCGTAACGCTCGCCGTCGCCGGTTCGATGGCCGTGGAGGGTTCGGTGATCCAGTGGGTCGCCGACCACCGTCGTCACCACATGTTCAGCGACGTCGAGGGCGACCCGCACTCGCCGTGGCGTTTCGGTGAGACCAAGCGCGGCCTGGTCAAGGGCCTGTGGCACGCGCACGTCGGCTGGATGTTCAGCCGCGACCTGTCCAACAAGGACCGCTTCACCCCCGACCTGATGGCCGACAAGGACATCCGTCGTGTCGACGACATGTTCCTGTGGCTGACGATCACGACCGCTTTCGCGCCGGCCGTCGCCGGTGGTCTGATCACGTGGTCGTGGCAGGGCGCGGTGACCGCGTTCTTCTGGGGCACCCTGATCCGCATCGGCCTGCTGCACCACATCACCTGGTCGATCAACTCCGTCTGTCACGTCTACGGTGAGCGCCCGTTCGCCACCCGCGACGGCGACAAGGCCTCGAACTTCTGGCCGCTGGCGATCATCTCGATGGGCGAGTCCTGGCACAACCTGCACCACGCGGACCCGACCTGCGCCCGGCACGGTGTGCTGAAGGGGCAGATCGATCCCTCGGCGCGGGTGATCTGGGCCTTCGAGAAGTTCGGCTGGGTCTCGAATGTGCGCTGGCCCAAGCAGGACCGGCTTGAGGCTAAGATGGCCGAACAGCGTGAAAAACGTTCGAAAGCCTCGGTGTGAGCGAAGAAAAAGCTTCTCGTGCGAACCCGGCCCGTTCATCGGGCCGGGTTCGCATGTCTGCGCCCAAGCGTCGTGAGCAGCTGATCGCGGTGGCGCGCAAGACCTTCGCGGAGCGCGGTTACGACGGTACGAGCGTCGAGGAGATCGCGGCTCGGGCGAAGGTGTCGAAGCCGGTCGTGTACGAGCACTTCGGGGGCAAGGAAGGGCTGTACGCGGTCGTCGTGGACCGTGAGGTGACCTCGCTGCTGGACCGGATCGCGCGTGCGCTGACCGGTGAGCATCCTCGGGTCCTGGTGGAGCAGGCGGCGCTGGCGCTGCTGGACTACATCGAGGGCGACACCGACGGGTTCCGGGTGCTGGTGCGCGATTCACCGGTGGGCGCGGGCGGGAGTTTCTCCAGCGTCCTCAACGAGGTGGCCCACCAGGCCGAGCACATCCTGGACCGCGAGTTCAAGTCGCGCGGCTATGACACCAAGCTGGCGGAGTTGTACTCGCAGGCGCTGGTGGGGATGGTCGCGCTGACGGGTCGCTGGTGGCTGGACGCACGCAAGCCTCGCAAGGAGGTCGTCGCGGCGCACCTGGTGAACCTGGCGTGGAACGGTTTGAGTCATCTTGACGCGAAGCCGTCGCTGAGCCCGGCGTCCTCGGACGACCGGGACGATTAAGGGGCTCGCGACGGCTTCGCTGGAAGTCGTGCGGGTCAGTGTTTCTCTTTCTCTCCCGCGCTGAGTTTCTCGGCACCGTCGCTGTCGCCGGGAGTGCTGTCCTCCTTGTCGGCGACGACCTCGGTGATGTCGACGGGCTCGTTGCCGTCCTCGCTGCCGACGACTCCGGTCTCGCGGCCGACGGTGCGGTGGCGCCGGGCTTCCTCGGCGGTCTCCATCTGGACGCTCCCGACGCGGCCGTAGAGGCCGGCGGTGAACATGATGAGACCGAGGATCGCCGACACCACGCAGGTGCTGACGCCGAAGCCGAGGTAGTTGAGGTCGGTGCGCAGCAGCAGGAGCATCAGCATGCTGGCCAGCATGAACACCGCGCCGGCGATGAGGTTGATCCAGCGGTCGATGTTGCGGCCGATCAGCGCGCCGATGATCACGACGGCGCCGACGGCGATGGACAGGGTGCTGAAGGCCGGGTTGGCGCGCAGGCCGAGGACCCAGGGCAGGCCCTCCTGAGCGGTCCAGGCGAGGTCCAGGTCGCGGGTCTTGATGAAGCCGAGGATCCCGAAGACGAGGATGTAGACGCCGGTCAGGAAGGCGAGTCCGCGCCACAAGGGGCGTAGCCGGTGGTTGATAGGTAGGTGATCCACACCGGTGATTGTCCCGTACGGCCGTCGGGGTGTGGCGTTAACCCTCTGCATCGGCCAGTTCGAGCCAGCGGGTCTCGATGTCCTCCTTCTCGGCGACCAGTGCGTTGAGTTCGCCGTTGAGTTCGGTGAGGCGCTGGTGGTCGGTGGCCGCGTCGGCGAGTTTCTGGTGCAGCACGGCCTCCTTCTTGGTGAGTTTGTCGAGCTGGCGTTCGAGCCGCTTGAGTTCCTTCTGGGCTTCGCGGTTGACGGTGTGCTTGCTGGGGACGCCGGTGCCGGTGCGGGTGGCAAGGGGTGAGCCGCCGTCGGCGGCGAGTTTGGCCTCGGCGAGTTCGAGGTATTGGTCGACGCCGCCGGGGAGTTCTTTGATGGTGCCGTCGCCGAGGAGGGCGATGGTCTTGTCGGTGACGCGTTCCAGGAGGTAGCGGTCGTGGCTGGCGACGATGAGGATGCCGGTCCAGCTGTCGAGGAGGTCTTCGAGGGCTTGGAGGGTGTCGATGTCGAGGTCGTTGGTGGGTTCGTCGAGCAGGAGCGTGTTGGGTTGCTCGGCGAGGAGGCGGAGTAGTTGGAGGCGCCGGCGTTGTCCGCCGGAGAGGTCGCGGACGTGGGTCCAGAGGTGTTTGTCGGTGAAGCCGAAGATCTCGGCGAGTTGTCCGGCGGTGACCTCGCGGTCTCCGAGGGTGAAGCGGTTGCCTTTTTCCTGGATGGCTTCGAGGAGGCGCAGGCCGCCGGGGAGGTCGTGGAGTTCCTGGGTGAGCATGGCGGGTTTGACGGTGGTGCCGGTGTCGACGGTGCCGTCGGTGGGTTTCTGGGTGCCGGTGAGCAGGCGGAAGAGGGTGGATTTGCCGGCGCCGTTGGCGCCGACGAGGCCGATGCGGTCGCCGGGGCCGGCGTGCCAGTCGACGTGGTCGAAGATTTTGCGGTCGTTGAATTCGACGGTGACGTTGTCGAGTTCGTAGCCGCGTTTGCCGAGGCGAGTCATGGCCAGGCGGGCGAGGGTGAGGGTGTCGCGGGGTTCGGGGACGTCGGCGATGAGGGCGTCGGCGGCGTTGATGCGGAATTTGGGTTTGCTGGTGCGGGCGGGGGCGCCGCGGCGTAGCCAGGCGAGTTCTTTGCGGACGAGGTTCTGGCGGCGTTCTTCGGTGGCGGCGGCTTGGCGGTCTCGTTCGGCGCGGGCGAGGATCCAGGCGGAGTAGCCGCCTTCGTAGGTGTTGATGGTCTGGTCGGTGACTTCCCAGGTCGTTTCGCAGACGGCGTCGAGGAACCAGCGGTCGTGGGTGACGGCGATGAGGGTGCGGGCGTTGGCGGTGAGCCAGCTGGCGAGCCAGTTGATGCCGGTGATGTCGAGGTGGTTGGTGGGTTCGTCGAGGATGAGGACGTCGACGGGGCGGGTGAGCAGGGCTGCCAGGGCGACGCGGCGGCGTTCTCCGCCGGACATGGTGTCGGTGGGGCTGTCGAGGCCGAGGTTGTGCATGCCGAGGCCGTCGAGGATGTTGCGGATGGCGGCGTCGCCGGCCCAGTGGTGTTCGGCGGTGTGCTCGGTGGGCAGCCATGCGTCGCCGAGGACGATGTCGGCGATGGTGGCGCCGGTGGGGTACTCGATGGTCTGCGGGAGCATGCCGACGCGCAGGTCGCGGCGGTGGGTGATGCGGCCGGTGTCGGGTTCCTCGGTTTTGGCGATCAGGCGCAGCAGCGTGGTCTTGCCGGTGCCGTTGAGCCCGACGATGCCGATGCGGTCGCCGGTGTTGACGCCGGTGGACAGGTCGTTGAACAGGGTGGTGGTGCCGTAGGACTTGCCGACGGTGTCGAGGTTGATGAGGTTTCCGGTGTTGGCCACGGTGTAACTGTAGGAGGGCCGGTGGCGGGCTGGTTTCAGGCTTCGGTGAGGGTGGCGCCGGGTACGGGGCTTTCGGCGGTGTGGATCTCGCGGGCGACGCGGCGGAGGGTGAGTCGTTTGGCGAGGCTTCCGGCGTGGCGTTCGTCGCGGGCGAGGAAGAGGCAGGAGGGGCCGGAGCCGGAGACGAGTGCGGTGAGGGCGCCTTCGTCGAGGCCGGCTTGGAGTGTGTCGGCCAGGCTCGGCATGAGGGTGGTGGCGGCTTGCTGCATGTCGTTGTGGAGGGCTTTGGCGACGGTGTCGGGGTCGCTGTTGCGGATGGCGGCGAGGAGCGCGTCGACGTTGTCGTGGTAGGTGCCGTGGCCGTTTTCGCGGAGGCGGTCGACTTCGCGGTAGACGGCGGGGGTGGCCAGTTCGCCGTGGGCGGTGGCGATGACCCAGTGGCGGGTGCCGGTGGACAGGACGGGGTGGAGTTGTTCGCCGCGTCCGGTGCCCAGGGCGGTGCCGCCGTGGAGGCAGAAGGGGACGTCGCTGCCGAGGGCGGCGGCGAGTTTGTCGAGTTCGGCGGGCGTGAGGCCGGTGTTCCACAGGGTGTTGCAGGCGATGAGGGCGGCGGCTGCGTCGGCGCTGCCGCCGGCGAGTCCGCCGGCGATGGGGATGCGTTTTTTGAGGTGGAGGTGGGCGCCGGTCCGGGTGCCGGTGTAGGCGGCGAGTTCGGCGGCGGCGAGGTGGGCGAGGTTGCGGCGGTCGGTGGGGAGGGTGTCTTGGCCTTCGCCTTCGATGGTGAGGGTGATGGTGTCGGCGGGGGTGGCGGTGAGTTCGTCGTAGAGGGAGATGGATTCGAAGACGGTGGTGAGGTCGTGGTAGCCGTCTTCGCGGAGGGGGCCGATGCCGAGGTGGAGGTTGATTTTGGCGGGGACGCGCACGCGCACGGTGGTGTCGGTGTGGGCGAGTGCTTCGGTCATGGTCGGTCCCCTGTGGGCTTGGCGGCGGCGATGGCGGCGAATTGTTCGATGGTGAGGGCTTCGCCGCGGGCGGTGGGGTCGACGCCTGCGGTGGTGAGGATGTCGGCGGCGTTGTTGGGGTTGCCGGCCCAGGTGGCGAGTGCGGAGCGGAGGGTTTTGCGGCGTTGGGCGAAGGCTGCGTCGATGACTTTGAAGGTGGCGTCGCGGTCGCCGGTGGGGGGTTCGTGGCGGGTGAAGGCGACGAGGCCTGAGTCGACGTTGGGGATGGGCCAGAAGACGCCGCGGGGGACGGGGCCGGCGCGTCGGGCGGTGGCGTACCAGGCGAGTTTGGCGCTGGGGATGCCGTAGGTCTTGTTGCCGGGGGGTGCGCAGAGGCGGTCGGCGACTTCGGATTGGACCATGACGAGGCCGTGGTCGAGGGTGGGGAGTTCGGAGAGGAGGTGGAGTACGACGGGGACGGCGACGTTGTAGGGGAGGTTGGCGACGAGGGCGGTGGGGGCGGGTCGGCCGATTTCGTCGCGGGTGACGCGCATGGCGTCGGCGGTGTGGATTTGGAGTTTGGGGGCGTCGGTGGGGGCGTGGACGCGGATGGTCTCGGGGAGGGCGCGGGCGAGTCGGGGGTCGATTTCGACGGCGTGGAGGTGGGTGCAGAGGGGGAGGAGGGCGAGGGTGAGGGAGCCGAGGCCGGGGCCGACTTCGATGACGGTGTCGCCGGGGTCGAGTTTGGCGGCGGCGGCGATGCGTCTGACGGTGTTGGCGTCGATGACGAAGTTTTGGCCGAGGGTCTTGGTGGGGCGCACGTCGAGGGCTTTGGCGAGGGCCCTGATGGTTGATGCGCCCAGTAGTTCGCTCACCGCCACGATCTTAGGGGGTGGTGTTTTCAGGCGAGGTGTTCGGCGAGGACGGCGCGTTGTGTCTCGCGGGCTTGGGCGTGTTTGGTGCGGCCGGTGTCGGTGATGCAGACGAAGATGGAGCGTCGGTCGTCGGGGCACATGCCGCGGTTGACGAGGCCGTCTCGTTCGAGTCGGGCGACGGCTCGGGAGAGGGCGCTTTGGGAGAGGTACATGTCGGTGGCGAGTTCGTTCATGCGGCGTTTGTCGCATTGGGCGTCGACGAGGCGGTCGAGGGCTTCGAATTCGCTCATGCCGATGCCGTGGGCGTCTTGGAGTGCGCGTTCGAGGGCGCAGGAGACGGCGGAGTAGCAGGAGAGGACGTCTCGCCACCGTTCTACGAGGTTCGTTTCGGGCGTCGCTGCCATGGTCGGCATCCTAGCATGAGCGTGCATTTGATGCAATTGCATTAACCAGCTTGCGCATCAAATGCACATGCATGTAGTGTCCGTCGACGTGACCGCTATCGCAACCACCCCCGCAACGCCCGCCCCCATCGGCGCCGATCCCGTCCCCGTCACGCCCGAGCGCTGGCCGCGCCGGATGTGGGGCCTGCTCATCGTCTTGTGCGTCGTGCTGTTCCTCGACGGTCTCGACATCTCCATGGTCGGCGTCGCGCTCCCCTCCATCGGCGGCGAACTGGGCCTGACCACCTCCAGCCTCCAGTGGATCGTGTCCGGCTACGTGCTGGGCTACGGCGGCCTGCTCCTGCTGGGCGGCCGCACCGCCGACCTGCTCGGCCGCCGCGACGTCTTCCTCATCGCGCTGGCCGTGTTCGCCGTGGCCTCGCTGCTGGGCGGGCTGGTCGACTCCGGGCCGCTGCTGATCGCCACCCGCTTCATCAAGGGCGTCAGCGCCGCGTTCACCGCCCCGACCGGACTGTCGATCATCACCACGACCTTCGCCGAGGGCAAGGCCCGCAACAAGGCCCTGTCGATCTACACCGTCTTCGGCGCCTCGGGCTACTCCTCCGGGCTCGTCTTCGGCGGGCTCATGACCGGGCTGGGCTGGCGCTGGACCTTCCTGCTGCCCGTCCCGATCGCCGCCGGCGCGCTGCTGGCCGCGTGGTTCCTCATCCCCCGCGACAAGCCCGCCACCGAAGGCGGACACGACATCCTCGGCGCCCTGTTCTCCACCGGCGGGATGCTGCTGCTGGTCTACACCGTCGTCGCCGCCCCCGAGCACGGCTGGGGCTCACCGCTGACGCTGCTGTCCTTCGCCGGCGCGATCGCCCTGCTGGCGGCGTTCATCGTCGTCGAACGCAAGGTCGAGCACCCCCTGGTACGCCTGTCGATCCTCAAGAAGGGGACGCTGCTGCGCGCCAACATCGCCGTCATCGCCCTGGGCGGGTCCTACATGTCCTTCCAGTTCATGGTCTCGCTCTACCTGCAGCAGGCACTGGGCTGGAGCCCCCTCGAAATGGCCCTCGCCCTGCTGCCCGCCGGACTGCTCGTCGCGTTCAGCGCGCCGTTCGCCGGCAACCTCATCGACCGCTTCGGCACCGCCCGCTTCATCATCGGCGGACTGACCGCCCTGACAGTCGGCTACGTGCTGTTCCTGCGCATCGACGTCCACCCCGTCTACGCCACCATGATCCTGCCCAGCGTCCTGCTGCTCGGCATGGGCTTCGCCCTGGGCTTCCCCTCCATCAACGTGCAGGCCACCGCCGGCATCCACGACGACGAGCAGGGCCTTGCCGCCGGTCTCGTCCAGACCGGCATGCAGGTCGGCTCCGCTCTCGTCCTGGCCGTCACCACCGCCATCATCGCCACCGACAACGCCACGCCCTCGGCCGAGGAGACCCTGAGCGCCTTTCGCCCCGGCCTGATCTTCGTGACCTTCGTGGCACTGGCCGGACTCCTCGTCGTCCTCACACCGCTGCTGCGCCGCCGCCGCGGCCGCCACGAGGCCGGCCGCGCCACCACCTGACCCGGGGAGGCGACACCCGAGGGCCCGCACTTGGTGGAGTGCGGGCCCTCGGCCTGTTCGGACCGCCCCACCCATCACCCGTCGACACCACGCCCCCTCCCCCGCAGCACATGCCACACCCCACCCGCCACCAGCGCGAGCAAGGCGACGTTCAGAAGCGCGCCCACCGGCCAGAACCGGGCGGCACGCCACAACGGCACCTCGATGAAGGACTCCCAAAGCAGCGAGAAGACGAGCACCGCGGCCACCACGAGGAAACTCGGCACCGCCGCCACCAGGCCCAGCC
Source organism: Phytomonospora sp. NPDC050363 (assembly GCF_040655735.1). Lineage (NCBI taxonomy): Bacteria > Bacillati > Actinomycetota > Actinomycetes > Micromonosporales > Micromonosporaceae > Phytomonospora > Phytomonospora sp. NPDC050363. The sequence goes on along the minus strand of NZ_JBFAKK010000005.1, from coordinate 327,863 downwards.
CCATCCAGAAACCCGACGGGTGCCCGCCGCGCCGCCCCACCGCCCGAGCGCCGCGCCACCCGGCGAACCCGCCCAGCACCGCGCCGACCAGGACCAGCCACGTATGCCACTGCGAAGGCACCCGCCACACCCCCACCGAGGGCGTCTCCCCACCCTCGGCGAAGAACCGCACGAGCACCCCGTCCCGGCGCCCCTCGACCACACCGGGGTCGGCGACGTGCGCCTCCCACCCCGCGGCGGCCAGCCGCTCCAAGGCCCCGGCCAGGCGGCGCTCATTGTCGGCGGGCGACTCGGGGTCGACGTGGGGCCGCCCTTCCGGCGCCTCCGCCCAGCCCTGCGGCGGCGGCCAGCCGACCAGGTGGCCACGGTCCTGCGTGTCATCACCGACCAGGGCCCGCAACCAGCCCGGCGCCGGCGGAAGGAGATCCTCGTGCGGGCCCTGGCTGTAGCCGTGGGAGCCCGGTTCGAGCGACCCGAGCGCGCGCTCGGGCCACACCGTCTCCGCGATCGCCACGACCTCGTCGCCGGAGGGCAACTCGCCCTCACCGTCGTCACCGGCGAGGGAACCGAGCATCGCGCCGAGAGTCAGGCCGACGCACGCGGCCAGCACGCGCACCAGCCTCCCGCCGGCCCGCGGCGGCACGCGATCCTCGAACCGCCGGCCCACCGCAAGCGCGCCCGGATCATCCGGCCAGGCGCCCGCCTGCGGCGCCGATCCCCCGAACCCGTCGACCACGAATCCACCTTCGCTCACTCGGATCTAGGACCGGCCGGGACGCGAACCGGACCCCGCTCGCCGCAGCACATGCCACACCACACCCGCCACCAGCGAGAGCAGGGCCACGTTCGAGAACGCCCCCAGCAGCCACATCCGCCCGTGCCGCCACAGCGGAACGTCGAGGTGCGGCAGCGCGAACAACAGGAGCACCAGCCCCGACCCGATCATCAGGAAACTCGGGACCGCCAGCACCAGGCCCAGCCCCATCAGGAAATCCGAGGGATGCGCGTCCCGCCCGGTATTGCGCCGCTGCACCAGCCGCGACCCGAAGTACCCGGCCGCGCCGCCCAGCAGCACCCCCACCAGAACGCACCACCCGTGCCAGTCGGAGGCCACCCGCCACACCGACATGAACGGCGTGTCCCCACCGCTGGCGAAGAACTGCACCAGGACACCGTCCCGGCGCGCCTCGATCATCTCGTCGTAGGGCCGGTGCACATCCCACCCGCCGGCCGACAGGCGCCGCTCGGCCTCGGCGAGCCGCCGCTCGTTGTCGGCGGGCGACTCGGGATCGACGTAAGGCCCGCCCTCCGGCGGCTCGGTGTAGCCCTCCGGGGCCGGCCAGTCGAGCTGGATCCCGGCGTCCTGCGTGGCGTCGCCGGCCAGGACCTGCAGCCAGCCTGGCACCTGCGGATAGATGTCCTCGTGCGGCTCCTGGCTGTAGCCGGGGCCGCCGGGCGCAATCGGGCCGAGCGCCCGCTCAGGCCACAGCTCCACCGCGATCGCGGCGACCTCGGCGTCGGAGGGCAACTCACCCTCGCCGTCATCGCCGGCCAGTGAGCCGATCATCGCCCCCAGCGTCACTCCGACGCAGACGGCGAGCACGCGAAAGACCTTGCGGGCGGTGGAGGGGGGTGTGGGGTCGTGGGGTGGCACGGCGTCTCCTCGACAGCGGGGCTATCGCGCTACTCTACATAGGGTCGCCGGGAAAGTCACCGCCCACAAGGGACGATCACGACCGGTAGGCGGTCTCCGTCGGCGGGCGGCGCTCGGGCTCCGCCGAGGGTGCCCAGCACTCGTAGACGCCCCGCTCGACGCACTCGGCGCCGGTCGTCAGCACCGAGCCCTCGTCGGGGGCGGCCAGTCGCAGGCGTGTCCACCCGTCCTGTTCACTCACCACCGACACGGCCACGCCCCGCCAGGAGGCCGTCTCGGCCGACCTGCGCACCGCGGTCACCGGGAAGCGCGCCGCCTGCGACTTCGCGGCCATCCGGAAGCCGTGCGGCGGGTCGGCCACCGCCGGGTGCCGCTGCCCCCGGTACTCCCCCGACAATCCCGCGAACGCGCTCGCGGGTACCGGGAACCACTCTTGGTGGGGTTCGACGCCGGGCAGTTCGGCCTGCACCTCGCGCCACCGCGAGCCCGCCATGCGCGTCCAGGCGCCCTGCTCCACGACGAGCTGGAACAAGGTCACCTCCGTTCCGTCACCGGTGTAGGCGAGGATCTCGCTGCGCGCGGGCAGCGGAACGTCGGCCAGGCCGGGGGTCACGAACTCCGGCAGCAGGTACTGGTTGCTCGGGGCGAACCCCGTGCCCAGGACCGGTCCGCCCCGCCGCGAGCTCCCCGGGATCCGGGCCAGGCCGGCGAAGGCCTCACCGGCCGGGACGATGTAGTCGGCGGGGTCACCGGCGCGCCAGCGCAGCGCGAAGGCCGCGAAGTCGTCGCCGGGCTGCGGGTCGCCGGCCAGGACCCGCCGCTGGCCGGGCGTGCGCAGATGCGCCACGTCGTGTTCGCGGAAGCAGAAGCCGGCCACCACCGGCGGCGAGGTCAGCAGGCGCACCACCTGGCGCGGCGAGAGCGGCTTGACCATCCGGGTGCCGCACCGCACGCGCGCCGAGTCGCGCACCGCGCGCAGCAGCGCCCGCGTCGGCTCGTCGCCGAACGGGGACTGGCTCTGCTCGTGGATGCGGCGCCACGACACGCCCGCCGCCAGCGGCGCCGACAGCAGCGACTCCGCGCACGCCACGATCGCCGACTCGCCCCCGACCTCGCTGACGTGCACGAAGCGGCGGTAGGGCCAGCGCGCCTCGGGACGTGGATTGGGCAGGAAACCCCGCGCGGGCTCGGCGGTGAACAACTCGTAGGCGGCACCGTCGGCGATCATCTCGGCCGCGTATCGCACACCCCGGTACTCGACAGTGGGCGGCTGTGTACTCACAGGAGGCACGCTAGGCGACCCGAGTGAATATCCGGTTAACCCGGCGCCTACGGTCGTGCCATCCTTGACCCGATGTCTCGATCGAATCGCAAAAGCGCAGGCCGCACCGGGGAGCGACCCCCGGCGCCCGAGCCACTGAACGTCGGCGTGCCCGACAGCCACACCCACCTCGACATCGTCTTGTCGGGCGAGTGGGGTGAGGACTCCGCCGGGCCGCCGGCGCCGGAGTCGGCGGCCGTCACCGCCGAACTCGACGCCGCCACCGCCACCGGGATCACCCGCGTCGTGCAGGTCGGCGTCGACGTCGGCAGCTCCCGCTGGGGCGCCGACCTCGCCGCCCACGACCCCCGCGTCGTGGCCGCCGTGGCCCTCCACCCGAACGAGGCGCCCGTTCTCGACGACCTGGAGGCGGCGCTGGCCGAGATCGACAAGATGGGCGCCGAACCCCGCGTCCGCGCCTTCGGTGAAACGGGACTCGACTCCTACCGCACCGGCGACGAGGGCCTGGCCGCCCAGGAGTACTCCTTCCGGCGGCACATCGGCATGGCCAAGGCGCACGGCAAGGCGCTGGTCATCCACGACCGCGAGATGCACGAGCAGGTCCTGCGCGTCCTCGACGACGAAGGCGCCCCCGACACCGTCGTCCTGCACTGCTTCTCCGGCGACGCCGACTTCGCGCGCGAATGCGTCTCCCGCGGCTACCACCTCAGCTACGCCGGCAACGTCACCTTCAAGAACGCCCAGAACCTCCGCGACGCCGCACTGGTGACACCCGTCGAGCAGATGCTCGTCGAAACCGACGCGCCGTTCCTCACCCCCATGCCCTACCGAGGCCGCAACAACGCGCCCTACCTGGTGCCCATCACGGTCAGGTACCTCGCCGAACTCAAGGGCGTCGACCTCGACGAGTTCTGCGCCGGCCTCGCCGCGACGGGGACACGGGTGTTCGGGGAGTGGTGACGCGGGGGACTGTACCGGCTTGTCCCGGCTTGTCCCGCCGGGGCGGCGGTGGACGCGCGCTCGCCGGCTTGACCGGTGACAGGCCCGCCGCTCGTTGCCGGTGAGCCGGTGAGCCGGTGAGAAGGACGTCAGGCGGAATCGGCTGACCGTTCGCCTCCCTCGCCGCCGAAGGCGCGGGGATGCGTCGGTCCGCCGACCAGGAGGAGCCGCCGAAGGCGCAGGGATGCGTAGGCCCGCCGACCGCGCAGCCCTCGCCCCGCCGACCGCCGCGTGGTCAAGCGGCCGTGCACCCCGCGGAGAGGCGGCAGGCGGAGAATCTCGCGATGCTGCGCCATCCGCCGCCAACACAACTCGCGCCGCCACCGGCTGCCACCTACATGGGTGGGCAAACGGGCAAACGGGGAGTGGGCAAGCGGGCGACGCCGGCCCGCGCTGCACGCCATGGCGCCACCTGCGTGAGGCGGGGGCGGCGGCCCGCCGCTTGCAAGCCGGCTTCGTCCAGCGCCGACCGCCGACCGCCGATCGCCCACCGCCGACCGACAGGCGGACGGGTGGGTGTGGCGGGCAGAGGGTCGCGAACTCCGCCAGTGCCTTGCCCTCGCCGGCGCCGGCGCCGTGGGAGTTCAACTTCCCCTCGCCGGCGCCGTGGGGAGGTTGACGGCGAGCGGCACCGCCGCAGGGACACACGCAACCACCGTCGTAGTAGGTACGGACGCGGGCGAGCGCGAAAGCGCGTCAGCAGACGGCGGGTTCGCACTGCGCCCACCATGGCGCCGCCAACGACGCAGGAGATAGCGGCGCCGTCCCCGACTGGCCGGTCTTCTCACCCAAGCGTCAATGGGGGGACCCGGCCACGCAATCTCTCCACCGCAGGCATAGCGGTCACGCGGTCACGCGGTCACGCGGTCACGCGGTCACGCGGTCACGCGGTCACGCGGTCACGCGGTGGATTGTCAAGCTCTCCAGCCCAGCCACCGTAGGCCGGCGGGCGACGGGTGGGCGCGAGGGCACTTCCGCCGCCCGAGATTGCCCGCAGTGCCGGCGACAACGAAGGGGATCCAGTTGCACAACCCGTCTGCCTCCGGCGTAGCCACCAGACGGACAGCCAGAGGATCGCCGTGCTGCCGAGCCCACCACCGCGCGCTCAGCGCCAAATCCCAGCGCCGGTGCTGGGCCCGGTGCCGACGCCGGGCCTGACGCAGGTGCAGGTGCAGGTGCTGAGCGGGGCGCAGGTCCTGAGCCCGGTGCCGGTACTGAGTCCGGTGCCGGGCCTGGCGCAGGTGCTGATGCTGATGCTGCAAGGCTCCGCAGATCCCGCCGCCGCAAGCGGCTAGGCGAGCAAGCGGGAGGCTCGATCGCGCTGCGCACCCCGACGCCGTCCAACGCGAAGCCGAAAGCCGCGGCGACCACCGGCAGCCGGCCAGCGCGCCAGGCGGCAAGGCGGCAAGGCACCAGCGATGGCTTCCGCTCAGCGCGGTCGGGCCGCAGTCCCGAGCGGGCCGGTCGGCCGGTCGGCCGGTCGGTGGATCGGTGGGTCGGTCGGGCCGCAGTCCCGAGCGGGCCGGTCGGCCGGTCGGCCGGTCACGAGAGGATTCGCCGGCCGGGCACCGCACTCGCGCCAGGACCTATCCGTCCTCGGGCGTCCGTCGGCGCTCACGGCGGCTCGCACTGCCATCCGCACGAACCTGCGCCGGCCCCACTACCCGCCAACCCGCTGCACCCACCGCCAGCCCACTGCACCCATGCCGCCCAACGCGCGGGGATGCCCGCGCCACTGCGGCGCCCCGCCAGTCGGCGGTCCACCGCACACCGGCGACGTCCGGCACCCGCGGAAGTCGGCCACGCGAAGCGCAACCCCAACCTGCCGGTGACGCCGTCGCCGTAGAACTCGACGAATTCGCCGACGACGCCGTGGCCCCGCACCCCGCCCCGCACCCCGCCCCTACCCCGCCGCCACCTCGCGCCCCTACCCTGTCTCCTCCAGCGCCTCCACGACCATGTCCACCGTCTCCTCCAGCCCTTCCGGGCTCTCCACCGTCACGCCGTCCTCGTCGGGGCGAAGCGGTTGGAGGTCGGCGAGTTGGCTGGCCAGGAGCTCGGGCGGCATGAAGTGGCCGGTGCGTTCGCGGACGCGCACGGCGATCTCCGCCGGCGCGGGCGCGAGGTGCACGAAGCGGACGCGGCCGGGGGCGGTGCGGAGGACCTCGCGGTAGGCGTACTTGAGCGCCGAGCAGGCGACGACCGTCGGCCGGCCCTCGTGGTCGTACTCGGCGGTCCAGGCGGCAACGGCGTGGAGCCAGGGTTCGCGGTCGGCATCGGTGAGGGGGTGTCCGGCGCGCATCTTGGCGACGTTGCGGGCGGGGTGGAAGTCGTCGGCGTCGGCGAAGGCGACGTCGAGGCGCGCGGCGAGGAGGCGGCCGACGGTGGTCTTCCCGCTGCCGCTGACGCCCATGACCACCAGATGCTCGGCCACGTCTACTCCTCCGCCTCCAGGCGGGCGAGTTCCTCGTCGACGACGGAGGGATCGAGTTTGGTGAAGATCGGGACGGGCTTGTCCAGGGGGGTGCCGACCTTGATGGGCGTCGACTCCCAGGCGGGGGCGCCGGTGTAGTCGCCGGTGATGACGGGGTAGGTGCGCTCGCCGATGGGTCCGGTGCCGTCGAGGTCGGGGACCTCTTCGATGCGGGGCATGGCGGCGAAGACGCCGGTGCCGCCGAGGAGTTCGTGGATCTTCTGGGAGGAGTGCGGCAGGAAGGGCGCCAGGAGGGTCTTGCAGTCGGCGACGGCCTGGAGGGTGACGTGCAGGATGGTGCCCTGGCGGGCGCGGTTCTCCTCGCCCTTGAGCTTCCAGGGCTCCGACTCCGAGACGTACTTGTTGGCCGCGGCGACGGCTTTCATGGCCTCGCCGATGGCGGCCTTCTGGCGGTGGCGGGAGATGAGGTCGCCGACGGCGGCGAACGCGGCGCGGGTGGTCTCCAGCAGCTCGCGGTCGACGTCGGTGAGCTCGCCGGCCTCGGGGATGCCGCCGAAGTTCTTGGCGGCCATGGCCACGGCGCGGTTGACGAGGTTGCCCCAGGAGGCGACGAGTTCGTCGTTGTTGCGGCGGACGAACTCCGCCCAGGTGAAGTCGGTGTCCTGGGTCTCGGGTCCGGCGACGGCGAAGAAGTAGCGCAGGGCGTCGGCGTCGTAGCGGGCGAGGAAGTCGCGGACGTAGATGACGACGCGGCGCGAGGAGGAGAACTTGCGTCCCTCCATGGTGAGGAACTCGCTGGAGACGACCTCGGTGGGCAGTTCGAGGGCGCCGAGGGCGCCGGGCTTGCCGCCCTTGGTGCCGCCGCCGTTGTTGCCCAGGAGCATCGCCGGCCAGATCTCGCTGTGGAAGACGATGTTGTCCTTGCCCATGAAGTAGTACGACAGGGCCTGCGGGTCTTGCCACCACTGGCGCCATGCGTCGGGGTCGCCGCTGCGGCGGGCCCACTCGATGCTGGCCGACAGGTAGCCGATGACGGCGTCGAACCAGACGTAGAGGCGCTTGTCCTTGCGGTCGCGCCAGCCGTCGAGGGGGACGGGGACGCCCCAGTCGAGGTCGCGGGAGATGGCGCGCGGCTTGAGGTCGCCCAGCAGGTTGCGGGTGAAGCGGACGACGTTGGGGCGCCAGCCGTCGCGGGTGTCGAGCCAGGCGCCGAGGGCGTCGGCGAAGGCGGGGAGGTCGAGGAAGAAGTGCTCCTCCTCGACGAACTTCGGGGTCTCGCCGTTGATGCGCGACACGGGGTTGATCAGGTCGGTGGGGTCGAGCTGGTTGCCGCAGTTGTCGCACTGGTCGCCGCGGGCGCCGTCGTAGCCGCAGATGGGGCAGGTGCCCTCGATGTAGCGGTCGGGCAGGGTCCGGCCGGTCGAGGGCGAGATGGCGCCGAGGGTCGTCTTGGGGAGGATGTAGCCGTTGTCGTACAGGGCCGTGAAGATCTCCTGCACCACCTGGTAGTGGTTGCCGGTGGTGGTGCGGGTGAACAGGTCGTAGGTGAGGCCGAGGGCGACGAGGTCTTCGACGATGACGCGGTTGTACTTGTCGGCCGCCTCGATCGCGGTGAGGCCCTCGTTGTCGGACTGGACGAGGATGGGCGTGCCGTGCTCGTCGGTTCCCGAGACCATGAGGACGTCGTGACCGGCCATGCGCATGTACCGGCTGAAGATGTCGGCGGGGACCCCGAAGCCGGAGACGTGGCCGATGTGACGCGGCCCGTTGGCGTAGGGCCAGGCGACGGCCGTCAAGACGTGACTCATGGTGCCCAAGCCTACCGGCGGCCTTCGCGGCCTCCGCCCCGCTATACGGCACGCCGACCGGGACGCAAATGCCGCGCACCCGACCTGCCTTGGGGTGGAATGGGAGCCATGTCCGAGAACGCGGGGGAACGTCCGTCCGCCGGCAACGGCGCCGATACGGGCACGTCCGAGGAGAGCAGCGAGCAGCCCCAGGCCCTCGCCGGCGTGGAGATGGTCAATCTCCCCCACCAGGAGGGCGAGCGGCACGTCGAGGCCGACGAGAAGGAGCCCGCGAAGAAGGCGCCCGAGCGCGCGCGGCCTCGCGCCGTGGAGAACATCGCGGCGATCTGGGACGACTCTCCGCGCCCACCGCTGGCGAAGCGGGCCAAGCCCGAGCCGCCGCCGAAGGCGTCGCGCGGTCCGCTGGCGGGTCTGGCGTGGCTGATCGCGCTGTCGCTGCTGGCGGCGTTCTTCGCGTGGGTGTCGGCCGAGCCGTTCTGGATGTCGGTGGGTCACGCCCAGGAGGGGACGGTGACGGTCACCAGCTGCAAGGGCGATGGGGCGACCCACCGGTGCGCGGGCGCGTTCGTGTCCGCCGACGGCGCGGTGCGCATTCCGTACGCGTCGATCACCGGAGGCGGGAGCGGGAGCCAACTGGGCCAGACACTGCCGGCAGTGGCCGTCGACGACGGTGGGCGCACGATCTACACCGGCGACACCACCGGGTTGTTCCTGCGCTGGGGCATCGGCCTGGTCCTCGTCCTGATCTGCGCGTCCGCGCTGACCTTCGCCACCGGCGCGTGGCGGCTGACCGGGCGCCACCGGCGCCTGGCGGTCGGTCTGAGCTTCAGCGGGCCGATCCTGCTGGCCGTCGGCATCATCGCCGCGGCCTGGTTAGCGGCCCGCCGCGAGGTTGACCGCGACGGTGACCAGCGCCGCCAGCGCGTAGGCGGCCGCGCCGGAGGCGACGACGCGGGTGCGGCGGCGCTCGTCGAGGCGGGTCGCCGACAGCACCAGCGCCAGCACCGGCAGGACACCGACGGCGTGCATGGTCACCGCGTGGGTGGGCTTGAGCCATCCGGCGGTCTCGTAGGCGGCGGTCTGCTCACCGCCGTTGGCGAGCGTGACGCCGACGGCGATCATCACCGCGCCGCTGATCATCGCGCCCATGAGAATGACCAGCCCGGCACGAACGGCAAGGCGCATGCTCGGCGCGGTCGCAGGAGCCGGGCGCAACGACAGGACCGTCAGGACCAGCACGGAGGCGACGATGACCGCTCCCCCGGCGGCCAGCGTCGCGGTGATCGCCGAGGACGTGCCGTCTTCGTAGTTGAAGTGCGAGGGCACCTCGCGCCAGGCCTGCGCGGTGATGCCGGCGACCTCGGCGACCGACGCGGCGGTGAAGGCGCCGAGGAGAACGCGACGCACGACCGGCCGCATCGCGACGTACGACGAGACCCACACCAGGCACGCCAGCGTCACTCCGAACGACACGCCGAAGGTGACGGCTTTGCGCCAGGAAACCGGCCCCGCCCACGGGCCGCCGTCGACGAGGAACACCACGGCGTGGAACAGACCGGAGGTGAACAAGACGGCCGCGGCAAGGTGAGCGGCGCGCTCGACGGGACGGCCATGAGTCCACAAGGAGGTGACGGCGCGAAACAGGCGTTGGGGCATGTCGGCAACGCTATGGAGCGACGGCGGCCGGCGCGTCGGGCGAGCGCGGTAACCGTGTCTACGCCCGGCGGAGTAGGGGCGGGCGGGTCAACCGTGAAGGTGTTTCACGCGTGTCCTGTAAGGAGCGGAGAACCATCGATGGGGCGGATCACGTTGTGACCGTGCGCACCCGAGTGCACTCGTTGCGTGTCGGGGGGCGTCTACTGCACGTAACGTCGGGGCTCGATTCAGGCGCGGAGGCGAGTGTGGCGGGGACGGTATACCGGGGAACGGGCGCGCGGGCGCCGATGACGAGGGGCCGGGCGGTCCTCACGCTGCTGATGACGGGGGTCATCGGGGGGCTGGTGGTCGCGTTGGCGATGCTGCCGCTGGTCGGCGGGACGGGCCTGGCGACGAAGGCGGGGGCCGACTCGTTCACGACGACGCCCGACGACCTGCGTCTGCCGCCGCCTCCGAAGGCCTCGACGCTGTACGCGTCGGACGGCACGACGGTCATCACGACCTTCTACGACCAGTACCGTGTCGACATCGCCAGCGAGGACATCCCGCAGGTGATGAAGGACGCGATCATCGCCGCCGAGGACCAGCGCTTCTACGAGCACCAGGGCGTCGATCCCAAGGGCGTGCTGCGTTCGCTGTTCGCCAACCTCGCCGAGGGCGGGGTCGCGCAGGGCGCCTCGACGCTGACGATGCAGTACGTGCGCAACGCGCTCCTGTACGGCGCCACGACGCCCGAGGAGGCGCGTGCGGCCACCGACCAGACGCCGGCGCGCAAGCTGCGCGAGGCGCGTCTGGCGCTGGGGGTCGAAAAGCAGCTCGACAAGGAGCAGATCCTCACCAACTACCTCAACATCACCTACTTCGGCAACGGCGCCTACGGGATCGGCGCGGCGGCGTGGGTGTACTTCGGCAAGACCGCGCAGGAGCTGAACCTGGCCGAGGCGGCGACGCTGGCCGCGCTCGTGCAGTCGCCGACCGCCTACGACCCGATCAACGGGGACAAGGAAGCCGCCAAGACCCGCCGCAACTACGTCGTCGACCAGATGGTGAAGACCGGCGCGATCGACCAGGCCACCGCCGACGCCACCAAGCCCGGGAAGATCAAGACGCACGCGAAGTCGATCCCGAACAGCTCCGGCGGCGCCAGCGACCCCGACTGGGGCTTCTTCGCCGACTACTTCTCGCAGTGGTGGCAGCAGCAGACCGCCTTCGGCGCCACGCCCGAGGAGCGGCTCAACCTGCTGCGCCGCGGTGGGTACCAGATCGTCTCGACGCTCGACGTCGACGTGCAGAACGCCGCCGACGAGGCCACCGCCGCGCAGATCGGGAAGGACTCGCCCTACGCGCTCGGGTCGGTCACCGTCGAGCCCGGCACCGGGTACGTGCGCAACATGTCGGTGAACCGGAAGTACTCCACCGACCTGTCGAAGAACGGCGACAACACCGGCGGTCCCGGCAAGGGCACCTATCCGGCCACGACGAACCCGCTGCTGTCGGGCGGGGGTTCGGTCTCGGGCTACCAGGCCGGTTCGACGTTCAAGATGTTCACCATGCTCGCCGCCCTCGACGCGGGCATGACCCTCGACACGACGATCTACTCGCCGCACCAGTACCGGTCGAAGTACTTCGGCGGGGCCGGGTCGAGCGCCTGCGGGAACATGTACTGCCCCAGCAACGACAGCACGTCGATGACGGGCAACCAGACCATGTGGTCGGGCTTCGGGAAGTCGGTGAACACCTACTTCATCCAACTGGAGGAGCGCGTGGGGGCCGACAAGGCCGTCGCGATGGCCGAGCGGCTGGGCATCACCTGGAAGACCGGGGTCGACCGGCAGCAGGCCGCCAACGCCGTCGACTGGGGGTCGTTCACGCTCGGCGTGGCCGACGTGACACCGCTGGAGATGGCCGCCGCGTACGCCACCATCGCCGCCGAGGGCATCTACGCCACGCCTACGCCGGTCGTGTCGATCAGCGGCGCCTCGGGTGCCGAGGTCGCCGTCGAGCGCCCCGAGCCGCGGCGCGTCATCAGCGCCGACGTGGCGCGCGCCGCCACCGACGCCGCCCGCTGCACCACCGGCTACGGCTCGGCCGCAGGGTCCTGCGGCGGCTGGTCCACCGCGCCCGGCGTGTCCGGGACCGTCGGCGGGCCCGTCGCGGGCAAGACCGGTACCACCGAGAACAACCAGGCCGGCTGGTTCGTCGGGTACACGCCGCACCTCGCCGTCGCCTCCTTCATCTCCGACCCCGACAACCCCAACAACGCCGTCGACTACCGCTCCCACATGCCGACCGACATCGGTTCCCGCGTGCTGGCGAAGAGCTGGCAGGACAACCCGAACGGCTCGTTCACCGCGCCGACGAAGCTCGTCGGCAACGGCGTGTCCTCGGGGACGCCGTACGGCGAGGGCTCCGGCAGCGGGAACCCCGGCGGGGAACCGGGACCGGGCGGCGGGGACCCGTCGGGGGAGCCGGGGGATCCCGGGGATCCGGGACCTGGTGACCCGGGCGACCCGGGGCCCGGGGATCCGGGCGATCCGGGGCCGGGCGACCCGTCGGGCGGGCCGGAGGGGATCTTGCCGAGGGATTAGGTGCGCAGATACATTTCGGAGTGTCGGGAAGTGTACTGGGCATATTAGTTGTGCGTACCGTTACACTCAACTACATGGGACAGTCCATAATAGGTGAGCCGACTCCGTATAGCACCAAGGCGGATCTGGACGAGCTGGAGAAGCTCGGCCGACGACACGACCGCCCGGCCGGGCAGATCCTCATCGAGGAGAACGAGGATTCGGACCACGTACTGTTCCTGCTCAGCGGCTACGTCAAGATCCTCGTGAGCTGGCCGAAGCGAGCGGTCGCCATCCGCGCGCCGGGCTACTTCATCGGCGAGATGGCCGCGATCCGCAAGCAGAAGCGTTCGGCGCAGGTGGTGGCGCTGACCGACATTCAGGCACTGCTGATCCCGGCCGACAAGTTCCTGCAATACCTGGTCGATCACCCGACGGTCATGCTGGGCCTCCTCCGCGAAACCGACGAACGCCTCCTCGAACTGACTCGGAAGACAGCCAGCGCCGAGCTCAACAGTGAACTGAAACTGGCCAAGGTCATCCTCGAACTCATCGACCTGGGGTTGGGCACATCCAATGGGACCGCGGTCCGTCTGAGGTTCGGACAACGTGATCTCGGCGAGCTCGCCGGGGTGTCGCGTGAGTCGGTGGCCAAAGCGGTCGCCGCGTTCAAGAAGCAGGACCTGGTCAGCGTCGGGCGCGGGTCGGTCACGATCCTCGACCCGCAAGGGCTCCGTCGGCTCGCCGACTCCGAGACGGACGGGTGAGCGGGGAGGTGTCGGGACATGTCGCCACGAGTGGAGACCTTGATAGGTCTGACCGCGACCTTGGCCTCGGTTTCAGTGCCGGAGACCGAGCTGTCGGCGGCGGGATTCCATTCACGCCTGTTGCATCGCCGGCGGGTCTCGGGACGGGCTTCGGTGGCTCGCCAGCCGGACGGCCCGTTACCGACGGGCTCACCTTCACGGACTGCGGTCCGACGCTCCAAACGCATGTGAAACCGGGATTCCGCAGGCTCTCGCCGCATCAGACCGAACTGTTCCGGCTTCTGCTCCGGTTCGAGCTCCTTCCCGGCGAGTACGCCGTGGTCGGCGCGGCCGCCCTCATTCCGCACGGCCTGCAACGTGAGATCGGGGATCTCGACGTGGTCGTACAACCCCACGCGCTGGAGAAGGTGGAGCGGCAGTATCTACGGACCGAGAAGGTCGGAGCCGTCAAGGACTTCGGGGCCCTGACCGGTGAACCCGTCGTGCGACTCTTCGACGGCCGCCTGGAGTTCAGCACGACCTGGTTCGGTCCGTCCAGCGCCGCCGAGATCATCGGCAATGCCGACTGGTTGCGCTTCACCGACCATTCGAGCTGCACCAGGGTCGCCTTCGCCAGCCAGAACTGCGCACTGGGCTACAAACTAGACGGAAAGCGGGAAAGCGACCGAGCCGATCTGCGGTCGCTGCGCTGGCTGCTCACCGACTCGGAAGCGTTAACGCCGCAGCGGCCAATCCCAGGAGGCCCGCGCCCAGCAGAAGGTTCAGGGCGCGCCGGATCACCCGATACTTGGACTCCGCCAACGACGCCACCCCGGCGAGTTCCGTCGCGAGTGCCTCGATCCCCTCAGGTGCTCCCCCGCCGGCGCGAAGCGCGTGGTGGGCCAGCTCCTCGGGTGACATGCGCGCGTACTTCATCAACCCGAAGCGGCCTTTCAGGAAAGGACGGATCGCCAGCGCCAGCAGGATCACCGCGACGAACGCGATCGCCACGGCGGTGCCGCCTACAATCTGCGCGACACGAGGGGCGCCACCGAGAGCCGAGATGCCGATGATCAGTGCTGCACTCGCACCGGCGAGCAGAGCCTGGGCCTTGAGATCGGCTCTGGCGAGCTCCATGCGGACCATCGTGATGGCCGAATTGAGCTGAACTGACGCGTTCTCCACCACGGTCGGGTCAGCGTCAGCAGGTTCGACGTCGGGCGGCTCTCTGACGGCGGGTTTTCGGCCGGTCGCCCCGACCACCCCGGGCACCGGTGTGCTCTGCTGTCCTTTCGCCGCCATCGCCCAGCCTCCCGCACCGCCGCCCGGTCTACCTAAACGACCGACGCTACCCACCACCCCACAAGATCACAATCCCTCGCATTCCCCCCACCGCCCTCAGCCACGGCACAGCCCGGGCCACTACCCTTGCGCCATGTCGGACCTCGTGTACCCGCCGGTCATCGCCGCGGCCAAGCTCCTGTTCCGCGTCCTCGACCTGCGGATCCGGGTCGAGGGCGCGCAGAACATCCCTCGCGAGGGCGGCGCGGTCATCGCCTGCAACCACGTGAGCTACCTCGACTTCATCTTCGCCGGCTACGGCGCCCAGCCCGCCAAGCGGCTGGTGCGCTTCATGGCGAAGAAGTCGGTCTTCGGCAACAAGATCTCCGGCCCGCTGATGCGCGGGATGCACCACATCCCCGTCGACCGGGCCAGCGGCCAGCGCGCCTACGAGGAGGCGGTGGCCGCGCTGAAGGACGGCGAGGTCGTCGGCGTGTTCCCCGAGGCCACGATCAGCCGGTCGTTCACCGTCAAGGAGATCAAGAGCGGCGCGGTCCGGATGGCCGCCGAGGCCGGCGTGCCGCTGGTCCCGATGGCCCTGTGGGGCAGTCAGCGGCTGTGGACGAAGGGCCGCAAGAAGGAGCTCACGAAGCGGCACGTCCCGGTGACCATCATCGCCGGTGAGCCGCTGCCCTCGCAGGGCCCGCCTGACGACGTCACCGCCGAACTGCGCGTGCGCATGACCGAACTCCTCGACCGCGCGCAGCGCACCTACCCCGATCAGCCCGTCGCGCGCGACGACTGGTGGCAGCCGGCTCACCTGGGCGGTTCGGCACCGACGCCGGAAGAGGCACGCGGGGACTGACGTCCTACAATGCCGGGTCCCGGCTTCACGTACACATCACCCCTGGCCGGGCCGACAAGGAGCCAAGCATGATCCTCTGGGGATGGCGGACGACCGTCCGTCACCTGGCCACCGTCGTCTACATGTGCAGCCAGACGGGGCAGCAGGCCGGCTACGCGGTGCTCAAGCGCGTCACGAAGTTCACGCTGTTCTTCATCCCGCTCTTCCCGCTGTCCGTCAAGTACACGCTCGAGTGCTCGCTGTGCGGCGAGTCGCGCAAGATCTCCCGCGAGGACGCCGACCAGGCCGTCGCCTCGCAGGGCCACAACCAGCAGCACCACCACTCCCAGGGCGGGCACCCGACGCCTCCCCCGCAGCAGCAGCCGTACCCGGCCCCGCAGCAGATCCCGGGCCAGTACCCGCAGCAGCAGGCGCAGCCCCAGCAGTACCACTAGTCCACCGTCGGGCGCGGCCCTCGCGGGCCGCGCCCGATATCGTGCCCTGGTGGCAGAGCAGACCGTGGACATCTACACCGACGGCGCGTGCAGCGGCAATCCCGGCCCGGGCGGGTGGGGCGCGCTGCTGCGCTACGGCCCGCATGAGAAGGAACTCTGCGGCGGTGAGGCGGGCGAGACCACGAACAACCGCATGGAGCTGACCGCGCCGATCGAGGCGCTGAACCTGCTCACCCGGCGTTCGGAGGTCCGCATCCACACCGACTCGACCTACGTCCGCGACGGCATCACCAAGTGGGTGCCCCGCTGGAAGGTCAACGGCTGGCGGACCTCCGACAAGAAGCCGGTCAAGAACTCCGACCTCTGGCGGGCCCTCGATGAGGCCGTGACCAGGCACGACGTCGCGTGGTTCTGGGTGAAGGGCCACGCCGGGCATGTCGAGAACGAGCGCGCCGACCGGCTGGCCGCGCGCGGTCTCGCCGAAGCGGTCGCGGCGGTCGCGGCCGTCTAGTCCGCGACCACGATGTCGCGGAGGCGCGGGTCAGCCGCGAGCGGCGGGACTGTCGTCGGCGACGCTGACCGGGTCGACCTGGATGCGGTAGACGCCGAGGGGCTTGAGCATGGTCCGCAGGGCCGGCTCGGACAGGCGGATCCAGCTCTGGGTGTCGCCCATGGCGGCGACGAGGCGGTCGAGGGCGGTGAACGCGAAGGCCACGCGCCCGCCTTCGCGGAGGCGGCAGGTGCGGACGACGACGGCGTCGATGAGGCGCGCGGGCCGGACGGGGACGTAGAGAACAGATGCGGGCTCGTCCACGGTGGTGCTCCTAGCTACAGGTGGTCACCGCCACGCGGCGGTGTGCTCTCGACGCTAGGCCGCCGCGCGCGCGTCGCCGGGCCCACTGACGGGATCGCGACATCGCCGGCGCCGACCGCGATGCGGTCTTGACGCCCGGGGCACCCGCGACCGCCGTCGGCGGCGGGTGAGGAGGCGACGCACAGCGGCGGCGCGGGCGCACAACGGGCGTCCCGGTAGCATCGTCCGGATCCCCCGCAGAACGCCACGGACACGGAGAGTTTGATGGACACAGCCCATACGCCGGAAGCGATCGCACTACCGTCGCCATGGTCGGACAGCAGTGTCGCCATCGTGGTCCCGACCTACAACGAGCGCGACAACATGCGCGAGCTCCTCGACCGGGTCGCGGCCCTCCCCCTGACGAACCTGCGGGTCATCATCGTCGACGACGGCTCCCCCGACGGCACCGCCGACGAGGCCGAGCTGATCGGCAAGGAGTTCACCGAGTCGCGGCCCGACTTCGTGACCGTCCTGCGCCGCACCACCAAGGACGGCCTCGGGCGCGCCTACATCGCCGGTTTCGGCCTGGCGCTGTCCACCGACGCCGACTACATCGTGCAGATGGACGCCGACCTCAGCCACCCGCCCGAGTACATCCCGGCGCTGCTCGGCGGGCTGCTGTCGACCGGCGCGAGCATGGTCATCGGCAGCCGCTACGTCTCCGGCGGCTCACTGGCCGACGAGTGGAAACTGCACCGCCGCTTCCTGTCGGGCTGGGCCAACGTCTACGTCAACACCATCCTGGGCCTGCACATCCGCGACGCCACCGCCGGATTCAAGATCTGGACGCGCGAGGCCCTCGTCGCCGCCGAACTCGACAACCTGCACAGCCAGGGGTACAGCTTCCAGGTCGAGATGAACTACGTGACGAAACTGGCCGGCGGGAAGATCGTGGAGATCCCCATCCGCTTCCACGAGCGCAGCGCCGGCGTGAGCAAGATGAGCCTCAACGTCAAGATCGAGTCGGCGAAACTCCCCTTCCGGCTCCGCTTCGGCGGCCGCCGCAAACGGGCGTAAGGGCTAGCCGCCCCCCGCCATCGGCCGGCCCCAGGTCACCGTCGCCTTCACGTCCATCTCCAGCACCCCGTCGACCGCGTACGGCATGACGACCTCGGTCAGCGCGCGGTCGAAGGCGACGGCCTCCTCGGCGGGCATGAGCTCCCGAGCCAGGCTCGACATGGAGTGGTACTGCTCCACATAGGACTCGACCGGCTGACGAAGACCCACCGGACCGACCCCGGCGCTGCCGGCCACCTCGAAGTGCCCGCTCTTCGTGACCAGGTCGATGACGGAGAAGTCCGGGTCGTAGTCCGGATTGCGCGAGTGCCGCACGATCACCTCGATCATGGCCGCACGCCACGGAACCTCGTCCGCCCCATGCCCCACGATCGCCAGGTACGCGCCGGGGACCGTGACCTCCACCAGCCGCGCCATCAGGGCGGGCCATGCCATCCAGTGCAAACTCGCACCCGCCGTGACCAGCCCGTAGGGCCCGGAGAGCGCGGTGGTCTCGGCCGCCCCCTCGATCCAGCGCAAGTTCTCCCGCCGCCCACCCGGCCGCTCACGCCCCACCGCGATCATCGCCGCCGACACGTCGACCGCGTCCACCCGCCCCACCCGCTCGGCCAGAGGCCGGGCAAGAGCGCCCTCCCCCGCGCCGATGTCAAGGACGGCAGGGGATTCGTCGACGACAAGACCGGCGAGGACGTCGAAGACCCCCGCCGGATAAGGCGGGCGGTGCCGATAGGCGGCGGCGACGCCCTCGTGGGCGAAGACGGCGGCGAAGTCGGAGCGTTCCATCCCGCGATCGTGTCACCACACGACCCCGCTGTCAGCCCCCGGCGGGTGGGGTGGGGTGAGGTTCCAGAGTCGCCCGCCCCCGCGCTTAAGCCATCGCCTCGCGCAGCGTCAGGTTCGGATTCTCACCGCACCGGTATGCGACGTTGTACACCGTCCACGGGTGGCCGGCGTCGGCGAGCCCGAGTTCCAGCCCGATGCGCTTCACCGCTTCGTCACGAGTCATGGCGTCGGTCAGCAGAAACTGTTCGCAGGTCGAATCGGCGTCGAGGGTCGCCGCGTCCACGGCTTCGGACACCGCTCCGATGATTTTGATTCCACCCCAGATGATCGCCACGACAATGATCACCGCGACGACCGCGAGGACGCCTCCGAATTGAGTCGAACGTTTACTCTGGTCGATGTCGGCGTTTCCTCCGACGGCGATCGACCTTTTACCCGAGGCCGTTGTCGTGCGTGTCTCATGGCGAACGCTCTGCACCATGGTCGGGCGTTCCTGGTTCGCAACGGCCGCGCGCAGTGCCGCGGCGAAGGAGGGGTCGTCCTCGATCGCCTCGGCGATCGTCCTGGTGAGGACGAGCCGCGCCTCACCGCTCTTCCCGACGCACGCCTGCGCGCGGGAGCGAGCCTCCTCGTGTTCTCGCCTCCCGTGCTCACCTCTCGCCGCTTCTCGGCCATACGCCAACCCGCGAAGCCCACCCCGGTCCTGTCCGGTCAGGGCCGCGTCGCCGGGGGAAACCCCGTCCAGCGCAGTTCGGGGCGCAGGTGGCTCATGTCGTTGAACATCGTGATGCCCGGCGGGGTGCCGGGCCGGTACTCGATGACGGTCAGTGCCGCGTTCGCGCTGTTCAGGCCGAGCCACTGGACCGGCGGCGCGGCGAGCGCGTCGCGGACGAGCCACGCGATGGGGTAGGCGTGGGTGATGAGTACTTCGTGTACGTCGTCGCCTTGGTCGGGCGCGCACGCGAACCGGGAGGTGAGGCTGTCGGCGATAGCGTTTCCCGCGGCCGCCTCGGCGGGGCTGTATCCGTCGAAGAACGCAGTCCACGAGGGGGGAGTCTCGTCGGTCGTGGGGACGTAGGGGACGTGGTCGATGAGTTCGAGGGCCTCACCGACTTGCGGGTTGCCGCCGAGGAACACGTCGAGCTCGCGGGCGGTCGCCGCCGCGCGCGGCAGCGGCGAGTGCCAGACGGCGCCGACGGGAAGGGGTGCCAGCCGTTTGCCGAGTAGCCGGGCCTGCTCCCGGCCGGTGGCGGTGAGCTCGCCGAACGCGTCGGCCTCGCCGTGGCGGGCGATGTAGAGATACCTGGTCGCCATGGGTGTGTCGGGAGGACGGGCCTCCCGTTCTCCTCTCTCGTTGCGGTGGCCGGTCAGTGCGGGGTAAGGGTTCCCGCAGTGCCGTCGAGGGTGACGCGTGCGCCGTCGTGGACGCGTGTCATGGCGCCGGTGATGCCGAGCACGGCGGGGATGCCGTACTCGCGGGCGACGATCGCCGCATGGGAGAGCGTCCCGCCGATCTCGGTGACGACGCCGCCCGCGATCGTGAACAGGGGTGTCCAGGCCGGGTCGGTGTAGGGGCAGATGACGATGTCGCCGGCCTGTACCCGCTGGAAGTCGCCGGGGCCGCCGACGATTCGCGCGGTGCCGGTCGCGACACCATGGGCACCGGGCGCTCCACGCAGCGCGGCGGCGGCGAACGACGGGGACCCGTTCGGCGCCGGCGGAAGTGGGGCCGTGACAGGGCGGGCCTGCAACAGCCACGTCGTGCCCCCGGCGACGGCCCACTCGATGTCCTGAGAGCCACCGAAAAGCCCCGCGACGCGGCCGCCGAGTGCAGCCAAGTGGGCAGCGGCGGCGTCGGAGAGTGCGGGCAAGGCGCGCTGGTGTTCGGGGACTCCGCGGGCGACGACGCCGGCGTTCCCCTCGTGGCGATCGAGTCGAGTCGTCTTGTCGCCGATGGTGCGGCCGACCGTTCCGTCCGCACCCACCTCGAAGGCATCCGGAGTGACCGTTCCGCCGACCACGGTGAGACCGAGTCCCCAGCTCGCCTCAATGCGAGTGGAGTCGCCGGGACGGGAAGGAGTGAACATCACGCCCGAGACCTCGGCGTCGATGTGGCGCTGAACGAGGACGGCCATCGGCGGCACCGATGAGGTCGTGCCGCCCGCGTGGCGCCAGTAGTCGGCGACACGGGCGGCGGAGGCCGAGTCCCAGCAGTCGCGGATCGCGTCAGTGACAGCCTTCGCGCCCTGGACGGCGAGGAAACTCTCGTACTGACCGGCGGCGGAGGCGCCCGGGGTGTCCTCGTTCGCGGCCGAAGAGCGCACGGCGACCGGCGGATCCCCCATCCGCGCAAGGGCTTCGGCGACCACGCGGCGGAGGGCGTCGAGGTCGGCCCGGTGGGCGGCGAAGGGGACGGCGAATCCCTCAGGGACCGGCATCCCTTCCCGCAGGAGGGCACCGAGAGTGGCGGCCTTGCCGCCACAGGTGTCCCGAGCCGCGTCCGCAAGTCTCGTTAGCATGACCACCCATCAACACTATGTTGACAACATTTCGTTGATTGTGCAGGATGGTGGCCATGGAAAGCAAGCACGACCACGCGCACGCCCAACGCGAACGCGAGGCGCAGGACCGGCTCCGCGAACTCGGCGGCGACGCCCTCGGCCCCCGCCCCTGGCGCCCGGCACCCGTCCCGCCGACCGCGGTCGACCTGACGCAGTTCGCCCTCTGGCGCTCGGCCGATCTCACACCCGACGACCTCCTCGCCGCGCTCACGATGCTCCCGGCGGCACGCGCGGAAGTCGAGGGCGTGGAGATCGGACTGCTGTTCACCGCACGCAACGCCGGACTCACCTGGTCGCAAATAGCCGAGGCGACCGGCTTCCGCTCACCGCAGGCATGCCAGCAGTACTACACGCGGATGACCGCACGACAGGGAGAAAAGGCATGACCCGACAGTCACCGACCGACCTGCGGATCCTCCACGCCGTGCGGCTCCTCGGCTTCGCCGACGACACGGCGATCGCCACCCGCGCCGCCGCCTCCCCCGACGAGGTCGCGGAGTGGCTCCGGACCGGCGAAGGTCAAGGGTGGGTGCAGCAGTTCGCCTTCGCCGACCTGCGGGGCTGGTCGCTCAGCGAGACGGGCAAGGCCGAGAACGAACGGCGGCTCGCCGAGGAACGGGCCGAAGCCGATCCCGAGCGGAGGATCGAGGAGGTCTACCGGGAGTTCTTGCCGCTGAACGCGAGGTTGTTGAAGGCCTGCACGGACTGGCAGATGAAGCCGGGGACGGATGGGCGCCTCACAACGAACCGGCACGAGGACAAGGGCTGGGACGAGCAGGTGCTGGAGGAGCTGAGGCTGCTCAGCGAGGAGCTGGATCCGTTGGTGGGGCGGCTACGCGGGGTGCTGGCGAGGTTCGCGGGATACGACCTGCGGTTCGAGCGAGCATGGAGCCGGGCCCGGGCAGGGGAGACGGAGTGGGTGGACAAGTCGGATGTGGACTCGTGCCACCGGGTGTGGTTCCAACTGCACGAGGATTTGGTGGCGACGCTGGGCGTGGACCGTAGCGAGGAGGGGAGAGTGGGGGCCGGGTAAAGGTGGGGCAGCGGTGGGGTAGAAGCGCGGCGGGGTTGGAGCGGAGGACTTGCGGCCCCGAGCCCGACCGAGGCTAAAGATGTGGGGCCGGGAGCGGGGCGAGGCAGGGCGGGGCAGGGGGCAGCGCGACGGCGGGGGCGGGGGCGAGGGCGGGAGGGCGAGGGCGGGCGCGGGCGGGCGCGGGGGCGGGATCCGCCGGACGAACAGGGCGAGAGGGCGAGGGTGAGGGCGGGAAAGAGAGGGCGGGCGATGCGTGCGGCTGCCGTCCGAACCAGCGTGTGAGCCGCTGTTGGCCGAACCACCCCGTGCGCAGCTGACGGCCGAGCCACCCCGTGCGCGGCTGCCGGCCGGACCACCCCGTGTGCGGCTGTTGGCCGGACCGACTCGTGTGCGGCTGCCGCTGACGTCTTCGGCGTCCGCGAGCCGTGCGAAGCACGGCAGAAGGCTTCCCTGGAGGTGTGTTTCCGTCGGTCGGCCGGTGATTGGACCTACCTGGGGGTTCTGGCGGGGTCAAGGGCGCACTTTCCCTTGACCCCGACAGGTCCCCCAGGTGCCCTTGAACCAGCCGTGAGACGGAAACACCCCACGTCACAACCGCGACCTTCTGCAGGGTGAAGCGCCAGTGGGGCGCCAGCCAGAAACCCGAAGCACCCCACCGTTTCCAGAGCGAGGCCCGGGGTCTGGGGCAGCGCCCCAGGAACTCACGCCGGGAACCGCAGCAGCCGCACGAGATGGAAGCGAGCGACGGGAGAAGGGGCGAGCGCGCAGCCGCAAGACGCAGAGGGACGAAGGGCAGAGGTGGAGGTGGAGGAACGAAGGCGCGAAGGGGCGGAGGTGCGGAGGTGCCTGCATGACGCGAGGCGCGAGGGCACGGAGGCGCAGAGGCGCGAGGCGCGGAGGCGCGGAGGCGCGGAGGCGCGGAGGTCACGGAGGTCACGGAGGGGGCGGCGGACCGGAGGCACGAAGCCTCAGAAACGTGGATGCAAGGCGCGGAGAGGCGGGGCGGGGCCCAGAGGCACGGAGGCGCAGACGTGACGCAAGGCGAGGACGCGAAGGCGCGACGACGCAGGAGCAGACGGGGCACGGTGAAAGGCGCCGCAAGCTGGCCCGCAGGCATGAGGGCAAAGCGGAGACCGTAGACCAACGGCGGCAAGGACGCGCTGAGGCAACACCGCCCGCCAGCCAGAGTCACTGTGGCCGACCCCACACCCGCACCCACACCCGCGAGCCCGCCCGCACCCCACACCCGCGAGCCCGCCCGCACCCCACACCCGCGAGCCCGCCCCCGAAACCAGTCCCCCCAAAACCAAGCCGTCCCCCCGAAGAACCAAGCCGTCCCCCGAAAACCAAGAAAGACCCGGCCCCCTCACGGGAACCGGGCCTTGACTCGGTGGAGCTGAGGAGATTCGAACTCCTGGCCTCCTCGATGCGAACGAGGCGCGCTACCAACTGCGCCACAGCCCCAGGTCACCCGCACGTGGCGAGTGAACCGGGGATTACCTTAACACGCCCCCCCAGGGCCCCATCAAATCCATAGCTTGTCGAGCCACATGCGCGCGTACCACTCGTCATACGGGATCGCCATACCGGTATAGATCGGGTAAAAGTACGCGAAGCACAACGCGATCACCGTGACGTACCCCGCGACGATGAAGGCCCCGGTCAGCCGTCGCTCCACTGTGGACGTGCGACTGTATCCGCCGATCATCCCCAGGGCGAACACGACCGCCAGGATCAAGAAGGGCTCAGCGGGCAACGCATAGAAGTAGAACATCGTACGGTCGGGATAGTTCAGCCACGGAAGGAAACCGGCGGCGACCGCGACCAGCAGCGCCCACGACCGCCAATCACGCTTGGCCAGCCCCCACACGATGATCGCGACCAGCGCGGGGATGAACGACCACCACAGCAGCGGCGTCCCGAGCAGCAGCACCTCGGCGGCGCAGGACCCGGCACCGCAGTCGACCTCGGTGCTCCAGTAGTAGGCGACGGGCCTGGCGTCGAGCAGCCACTGCCACGGCCACGACTGGTAGGTGTGCGGAGAGCTGAGTCCCTCATGGAACTCCAGCACTTCCTGGTGGTACTTGATGAGGTTGCTCAGCGCGCCCCAGACGGGCGGTTCGCTCTGCCCGTGCTCGGCGGCCCAGTGGCGGCCCCACCCGTCGTCGGTGACGAACCAGCCGGTCCACGTCGCGAGGTAGACCAGGGCGACGATCATCCCGAAGGCGAAGAGCCAGCCGAGTTCGTCGATGAGGGTGTCGCGGAAGGCGTGGGGGACGCCGACCGAACGGCGGGCGCGCCACTCCCACACGAAGATGAGCAGCATGAAGGCCGCGATGTACCAGACCGCGCTCCACTTGACGCCCAGCGCGCAACCGAGCATCACCGCGGCGGCCAGCCTCCACCAGGGGACGGCGAAGCCGGGCCGGCGGCGCTTGGGGTCGAGGCCGTTGTCCAGGGCGCTCAGCCAGCGGCGGCGCCGCTGCTCGCGGTCGCGGATCAGGAAGTAGAACCCGGCGAGCACGAAGACCATGAGGAACACGTCGAGCAGGGCGGTGCGGCCGGTGACGAAGGCCATCCCGTCGAGGGCCATCAGCAGTCCGGCGACGCCGGCCAGGACGGTCGACCCGAACAGGCGGCGCGCGATGCGGACGATCAGCAGGACGGAGATCAGCGAGGCGACGACCGCGGAGATGCGCCAGCCGAACTCGTTGAAACCGAAGAGCCACTCCCCCAGCGCGATGCACCACTTCCCCAGCGGGGGGTGGGCGACGAAGGCGCCGGTGTTGTTGCGGTCCTCCCACTCCACACCGTGGTGCAGCAGGTCCCAGGCGTCCTGGGCGTAGTAGACCTCGTCGAAGATCATGCCGCGGGGGTGGACGAGCCCGACCAGCCGCAGGACGGCGGCGATCGCCACGACGGCACCCGTGACGATCCAGCCGCGAAGGCGGTCGTCGGGGGCCGGGGGGGCGAGCCGGTCGCGGACGTCGGGGGCGACCGAGGGCACGCTGACGGCGGCGTCCTCCCGTTCGGCGATGGCGGTCATCCACGCGATCCTAAGCTGAGCGGGTGTCTACCGCAGCATCCGGCCGCTTGATCCTCCTTGGCGCGCCCCTGGGAAACCCCGCCGACGCCTCTCCCCGCATCGCCGAGATCCTCCGTACGGCCGACGTTGTCGCCGCTGAGGACACTCGCCGGCTCCAACGCCTCGCCCGCGAGATCGGCGTCTCACCCGAAGGGAAGGTGGTGTCGTACTTCGAGGGCAACGAGTCCGAAAGGGAGGCCGGCCTCATGGAGGTGCTGGAGGCGGGCTTCACCGTCGCGGTCATCTCCGACGGTGGAATGCCGAGCGTCTCCGACCCCGGCTACCGGCTCGTGCGGGCCGCGATCGACGCCGGGGTACCGGTCACCTCGGTGCCGGGCCCTTCGGCGGTGACGACGGCGCTGGCGGTGTCGGGACTGCCGTGCGACCGCTTCTGCTTCGAGGGGTTCCCGCCGAGGAAGCCCGGCGCGCGCCGGCAGCTGTTCGCCTCGCTGGCCGCCGAGCAGCGCACGATGGTGTTCTTCGAGTCGCCGCACCGCATCGAGGCGACCGTCGCCGACATGCGCGACGAGTTCGGCGCCGAGCGTCCGGCCGCGCTGTGCCGCGAGCTGACCAAGACCTACGAGGAGGTGCGGCGGGGGACGCTGGCGGAGCTGGCCGACTCGGTCGTCGCCGACGCGCCGCGCGGTGAGATCACTCTCGTCGTCGCCGGTGCCGAACCGCCGGAGCCCGCGGAGCTGTCCGACGCCGACATCGCCGAGGCCGTCGCGGTCCGCGAGGCCGACGGCATGTCCCGCAAGGAGGCGATGTCGGAGGTCGCGCAGCGCCACGGCCTCAAGCGCCGCGACGTGTTCGACGCCCTGCTGAGGGCCAAGGAGGACGAGGACGATGAGTGAGCACCGGCCCGACTGGGCGGCTCTGGCCCCCGACTGGGATCCGGCGAGCCGCACAGCCGAGTCCGACGCCGCTGCCGAGGAGACCCTCGACGACATCAAGCGGACCGCCGACCGGGTCGCCGGCGGCGGGATCCGCGCGGCGGTCCTCGGCGTCAACGACGGCCTGGTCACCAACCTCTGCCTGACGCTCGGCGTGGCGGGGGCGGCGACCGATCCGGGGACCGTGCGCCTGTCGGGGATGGCGAGCCTGCTGGCGGGCGCACTGTCGATGGCGGCGGGCGAGTGGGTGTCGGTGCGCAGTCAGGTCGAGGTCGCCGGCGGCATCGAGGGCTCACTGAACAAGGCGTGGCGGCTGTCCCCGCCGGTGGTCCTGTCGCGGCTGGCGGGGAGCATGCGGCAGCACGGCCTGGACGCCAGGACGGCCGAAAAGGCCAGCCGGGGCGTGCTGTCGGTGAAGCGGACGGCGGCCAAGGACAGCACGCGGATCCTCTTCGGGGTGGGGGCCGACGACTCCGGCTCCCCCGTGGTCGCGGCGGTCTCCTCGCTGCTGCTGTTCGCGCTGGGTGCCCTGGTCCCGCTGCTGCCGTGGTTCATCACCGACGGCGCCACGGCGGTGGCGTGGTCGGCGGCGGCCACGGCCGTCGCCTCACTGTCCGTCGGCGGATACCTGGGCGTCGGCTCGGGCCGCGGCCCGTGGTGGGGCGCGGCCCGGCAGCTGCTGATCGTCGCGATCGTCGCAGGGGGCACCTACGTGGTCGGCGACGTCTTCGGAGGGGCGGTCTTGTAGGCGGCGGTCTTGTAGGCGGCAACGAGCAGCAGCGTCGCGGGAATCAGGGTGAGCACGAACGGGGTGGGTTCGAGCAGGTAGGCGCCGAGTGCTCCCCACACGCCCACACCCCAGCCGACATATGCGGGCGGGGCCTCACCGCGCCTGCCGAGACGCACGACCAGGGCGCCCAGCAGGAGCAGCGGGAGCCCGAAACTGCCCAAGGAGAGCCAGAAGGCACCGGCCTCGGGCGGCAGCGCCGACATCGACATCTCCGACTCGCCGGACAGCCACAGCTCGCGAGCGAACCAGCCGGGGAGGTGGTCGGCCGAGATCACCAGGGTGCTCGCCAGGTGCAGCACACCGAGCGCCAGCAGGATGCCGCCGGCCCAGACCACTTTTCGCGAGGCACGCATGAGGGGCTCTCCTTCGATCGAGGTGTCGTTGTCCGTGAACGCGCCGGCGACCTAGGTGGCCTCGTGCCACACCGGCCGGCGGCTTCGGCTGCCGACCAGGGCCGCGACCCAGCCGGCCACCCACACCGCGCCGACCGCGAGCGCCGCCCAGGCCTGCCGGCCGGTCGGCTCCCAGTCGGGCGAGGAGGTCACGCCGGCGGCGCGCAGCGCGAAGCCGGCCACACCGGCGGCGATCATGGCCGCGCCGAGCCAGTTCGCGGCGAGCAGTGCCCAGCGCAGTGGGCGGGCGTTCGGCGGGCGGAGCAGCGCCAGGGCCGCCAGCGCGGCGGCCACGCCGACGGCGGCGTTCGCCAGCTGCGGGACGGTGGCGTCACCGAAGGCGGCGTTGGCCTCCGGTGTGACGTGGAAGCCGGCGAAACCGAGTTCGCCGATGACGGCGAAGTGCACCTTGCTCAGGGCGTAGGCGAGTCCGCCGCCGACGGCGACGAGGACGGGGGCCAAGGCTGCGCGACGGGCTTCGGTCATGCCTTCAGCCTCGCCCGGCGGCCGGGCCCGGCGACTCCCGCTCGGGCGGGGGCCCGGTCCCCCGAGTGGGGGAGGGTTCAGCGCCTGCGCTTGACGTACGGCTCGATGGTGCGGACGCGTTCCAGCTGGCGCTCGTAGATGCCTCGCGTGAGGCGCAGGAAACCGATGACGAGTTCCAGCTCCTCCTCGGTGTAGTCGACCGTGAGCCGGTCGCCCTCCTCGACCATCGGCTGGTAGATGCCTCCGGCGCGGTCGCGGATCACCTCGGTGGCGCGGACGACGACGCGGCGGCGGTCGCCCGGGTCGGGGCTGCGGGTGAGGTAGCCGAGCTTCTCCAGGCGGTCGAGCATGGCGGTGACGCTGCCGGTGGTGAGCCCCAGGTGGGCGCCGAGCTCGGTCGGGGCGGCCTCGCCGGCCGACAGGAGGTGTTCGAGGCAGCGCATGTCGGTGCGGTTGATGCCGAGGATCGTCGCCGCCCGCTCGTCGAAGGCGTCCACGGCCGACTGGTTCGCCTGCACCTCGGCGCCCAGGGTCGCGCGCAGCTCACCGAGGTTATTGCTTGACATTCAAGTAGCTCGACCTTCAAGATAGAATTGCTCGACAGTCGAGCTACATGATAACCAAGGGAGTTCGCGATGGCCCGCCACAGCGGAGGCGACGACCGCCTCCACGTCCTGATCATCGGCGCGGGCACCGGCGGCATGTGCCTGGCCCACGGCCTGCGCAACGCCGGGATCTCCGTGGCCGTCTACGAACGCGACAAGACCCGCGCCGACGGCCTGCACGGCTACCGGGTCGGCATCAGCCCGACCGGCGCGCGCTCGCTGCGCGAGTGCCTGTCCCCCGAACTCTTCGATACCTTCGTGGCCACCTGCGCCCGGCCCCCGCGGCATTTCAACGTCTACACCGAGAAGCTCGGACGGGTCGCGTCCTTCGAGATCGAACCGCCCGAGGACCCCGGCCAGGCCGAGCACTCCGTCTCCCGCATGACCCTGCGGCAGGTGCTGCTGTCCGACATGGACGACGTCGTCGAGTACGGCAAGACCTTCACCCGCTACGAGCAGACCCCCGACGGCAGGGTCACCGCCCACTTCGCCGACGGCACCACCGCCACCGGCGACCTCCTCGTCGCCGCCGACGGCACCAACTCCCCCGTGCGCCGCCAGTTCCTCCCCGACGCCGTCGTGCGCGACTCCGGCGTCATCGCCATCGCCGCGAAAGCCCCCTCGACGCCCGAGAACCGCGCCCTGGTGCCCGAGGTCGCCCTCAACGGCATCTCGACCTTCTTCGCCCCCAAGGGGCAGTTCATGATCCTGCACTCGATGGAGTTCCCCTGGGACCACGACGGCAAGGTCAAGGACGGCGTCGGCGGCAACGACGCCGAACTCATCGCCCGCTGGCCGGGCCTGCTCTACGACAACACCCGCGACTACCTCAACTGGGGCCTGTCGGCCTCCGCCGGCAAGTTCCCCGCCGACGTCATGAACCTGCGCGGCCCCGAACTGATGCGCGTCGCCCTCGACATGACCGGCGCGTGGCACGCCGACGTGCGCGAGCTCATGCGCCGCTCCGACCCCGCCAGCTGCTTCGCGGTGCGCATCCGCACCTCCGAACCCGTCGAAGCCTGGCAACCGGGCAACGTGACGCTCCTCGGCGACGCGATCCACACGATGACGCCGGGCATGGGCGTCGGCGCCAACACCGCCCTGCGGGACGCCACCCTGCTCACCCGCGAACTCGTCGCGGTCGCCGAAGGCGGAAAGAAGCTCACCGAGGCCGTCGGCGACTACGAGGCCGAGATGCTCCCCTACGGCACCGCGCGCGTCGCCGACTCGCTCGCGCAGAACGGGATGAGCGGCTCCGACCCCCTGCACCGGCCCTTCATCGGCCGGATCGTGCTGGCCGTGGCCCGCACCTTCTTCCGCGCCAACGACAAGATCCCCGCCCTGCGCCGCAGGTTCATCGCCGGACTGCGCGAATACCGGGGCTCCGACGCCGAGGCCTGAG
Organism: Phytomonospora sp. NPDC050363; assembly: GCF_040655735.1. NCBI lineage: Bacteria > Bacillati > Actinomycetota > Actinomycetes > Micromonosporales > Micromonosporaceae > Phytomonospora > Phytomonospora sp. NPDC050363. The sequence goes on along the minus strand of NZ_JBFAKK010000005.1, from coordinate 298,234 downwards.
GCGAACACCGAAAAGAAAGGGGGGGCGGGAAACCCGCCCCCCTTTTTTTACACGTTCGCGGCCGGTGACTCGTAGGACCGGCCCCGGATCCCGCCGCCCCTGCGACGCGGCGGCTCGACCGGAGAGTCGTCTTCGGGCTCCTCGTCGTCCTCGTCGTCGACGTAGTCGACCGGCGCCGGCTCCTGCGGCCAGCGGGAATCGGAGTCGCCCGACTCCTCGACCCACTCCGGATCCGACTCGTTCAGCGGACTCTGCGTCTGACGCGGCAGGTGCCGCTTCGGCCGCTCCGCCGACGGCAGCGCCTTGCGCTGCCCGCGAGCCGAGGCCAGCGCCCGAAGGCGCAGGTAGCGCACATACCAGAGGGTCACCAGGAACACCCCGGCGAAACCGACCCAGAAACCCGGGCCGACGAAGATGACGCCCAGCAGCTCCAGAAAACTCAGGCCGAGCATGCCGATGAGGATGCGGCGATGCCGACGGCGCCACCAGGCACGTCGCTCGATCGTTGCCACGTCCGTCTCACCCACCGGAACTTGAGAAGTCTGAGCGCTCAACCGTACCGAGGTCGCGCGCGCACGGCCAACACGCGACCACCCGCCGCGCCCACTGTCGGAAGGCGGACTCGGCAACGCGTCCCCGGCGCAACCGACCGTATCGTCACCCGTGACGTGATCGTCCGGCTGCGGAGGGTTCAGGGGAACGGCCCCGGGCACCGTCCGCTTGCGACGGTCGCGGGACAGGACCCGCGCGTCCGAGGTGGCCCGTTCGGCCGCGATGCGCTCGCCCGCGTCGTAGCGGCGCACCAGGGCCGGGGCAAGGGCCAGCAGCCCGGCTGCGGCGAGCACCGCGAGCAGCACCGACGTCGGCATCCTCAGCCCCCACCCTTCCGCTGTTACCCGAGGGTACGCCCAGGGGCGCGTCGAGCGTGCGGATATGTGGGGGCCGGAGGGCCCGCGTCCCGTCGTCGCAAGTGGACGCGGCGACCCTCCCCAGTCGACGGTAAGCGTTTACGGCTTATGCGCCTCGACGGCGTCTTGGCCGGTCGCGGGCCTCCGCCTTCGCCCAGCTTCTTGACCTTGACCGCTCCGCGCGGCGCTCCTACACTCCGGCGAAACCGCTTTCCACGGGAGCAGCATGTCGCCCATCGCCGCCGAATCCGGCGCCCTCGTCCTCAACCGTCTCAGCGAGACCCTCCGGGTCGAGGCCTGGGGTCCGCACGCGGTCCGGGTCCGGGCCGGGCGCTCCCCCGCGGCCGTCGAGCAGGAGCTTCCCGGCGCGCTCGACCTGCCGCCCGCGCCCACCGAGGCCGAGGCGGTCCTCGACGAGCACGGCGGCGGGCGCCTGGTCAACGGGCGGATCACCGTCGAGGTCGACGCCTCGGGTCGGGTGCGTTTCCTGCGCACCGGCACCGGTCGCGAACTGCTCGCCGAGAAGAAGGCCTACAGCTTCACGCCCGGGCCGAGGATCGTGGCGCCGGCCGAGGCGGGCACGCGCTCGGTCGAGCAGCACTTCGAGGCCTACGAGGGCGAGCGCCTCTACGGTCTGGGGCAGCAGTTGCACGGCCGGCTGGACCAGAAGGGGTGTGTGGTCGAGCTGGTGCAGCGCAACACGGTGGTGTCGATCCCGTTCCTGCATTCTTCGCGGGGTTATGGGCTGCTGTGGAACAACCCGGCGCTGGGGCGGGTGGAGTTGGGCGCGGACGCGACGCGGTGGGTGGCCGATTCGGCGCGGCGGATCGACTACTGGGTGACGGCCGGGGATTCGCCGGCCGAGATCGCGGCGGCCTATGCCGAGGCGACCGGTCCGGCGCCGGAGTTGCCGGCGTGGGCGAGCGGGTTCTGGCAGTCGAAGCTGCGTTATCGCGACCAGGAGGAGCTGCTGGGGGTGGCGCGGGAGCATCGGGGGCGGGGGCTGCCGATGTCGGTGATCGTGTGCGACTTCTTCCACTGGCCGAGGATGGGCGACTGGCGTTTCGACGCCGGGGCCTGGCCCGACCCGGCGGCGATGGTCGCGGAGTTGGCGGAGCTGGGGGTGAGACTGGCGGTCTCGGTGTGGCCGACGGTGGATCCGGACAGTGAGAGTTTCGGGGAGCTGCGGGAGTCGCGGCACCTGGTGCGGGACGTGCGGGGCGGGCTGCTCACGCACGAGTGGCCGGTCGAGGGGAGCGAGAAGGCGCCGTGCGCCTATGTCGACTCCACCGATCCGGGTGCGCGCGCGGCGATGTGGGCGCGGATCCGGCGCAACTACGCCGACAAGGGGGTGGCGGCGTTCTGGCTGGACGCGAACGAGCCGGTCGGGCCGCCGTGGCTGGGGCGGCGGGCGCTGTACGCGGCGGGTACCGGCGAGGAGGTCGGCAACATCTACGGCGCGCTGCACAACCGGGCCTTCGCCGAGGGGCAGCGGGAGGCCGGGGTCGAGCGTCCGCTGAGCCTGGTCCGGTCGACGTGGGCGGGCGGTCAGCGCGACGGGATCGCGCTGTGGTCGGGGGATGTGGCGCCGACCTTCGAGTCCTTCGCCGTGCAGGTCACCGCGGGGCTGAACGTGGCGATGAGCGGGATCCCGTGGTGGCACACCGACATCGGCGGCTTCTCGGGCGGGGACCCTGCGGACCCGGCCTACCGGGAGCTGCTGGTCCGCTGGTTCCAGTACGGGACTTTCAGTCCGGTCATGCGCCTGCACGGTGACCGGGTGCCGCATCACGGGTCCTTCTCGACCGAGATGTCCGGCGGCCCCAACGAGGTGTGGTCCTACGGGGAGGAGGCCTACGGCATCCTCACCGAGCATCTGGCGCTGCGGGAGCGGCTGCGGCCGTATCTGGCGGAGCTGTCGACGGCGGCGCACCGGACGGGCGCGCCGCCGATGCGGCCGCTGTTCTTCGACTTCCCCGGCGACGAGCGGGCGTGGACGGTCGCCGACCAGTTCATGCTCGGCCCCGACCTGCTCGTCGCGCCGGTCACCGAGGCCGGTGCGCGCGAGCGGGCGGTGTACCTGCCGTCGGGAACGCGGTGGCTGGACGTGCGGGCCGGGGCGGTGCACGAGGGTGGGGCCGAGGTCGACGCGAAGGCGCCGCTGCGGCACATCCCGGTGTTCGCGCGCGAGGGCGCGGCGGTGTCCGAGAAGGTGGCCGGTTAGACGGAGAGGGCTTTCAGGCGGCCGAGCAGGCCGCCGGGCTCGCTGATGTCCTCGATGGTGACGGCGTAGCCGATGTGGTCGCGCCAGCCGCCGTCGATGTAGAGGTAGCGCTCGTGCATGGCCTCGCGGCGAAAGCCCAGCTTCTCCACGACGCGCTGGCTCGGCCGGTTGTCGGGCTGGATGTTGACCTCGACGCGGTGCAGGCCGCCGTAGGCGAAGGCGTGGTCGACGGCCAGCGCCAGCGCGGTCGGGGTGATGCCGCGCCCGGCGTGTCCCTGGTCGACCCAGTAGCCGGCGTAGGCCGAGCGGAAGGCGCGCCGGACGATGTTGCCGATGGTCAGCTGCCCGACGAAGACGCCGTCGTAGCAGACGGCGAAGGGCATCGCGGCGCCCGACTTGGCCGACTTGGCGAGGTCTCGGTAGAGGGCCTTGAACGAGGCGGGGTGGTGCGTGTCGTACCAGGAGCCCAGGGGCGTGGGCTCCCATTTGGCCAGCCAGTTCTCGTTGGCCCGGCGCATCGCGCTCCACGGCTTGGCGTCGCGGCGCCGGTAGGGGCGGAGCGTGACAGGGCCGTCCGTGAGCACCACGGGCCAGCCCATTCGTTCGTCGGTCATCGTCGCCTGTCAAAGAGGAGTACGTCCACTGTGGATCCCGCGGGGGCGTTGGTGACCTTCTCCCCCAGAACCATCAGGCCACTCGCCACCGCCAGACCGGACAGAGTGTACGGACCCCCCGACAGCGGCGCCACGGTGAACCCGCCGCCCCGCCGCTCGGTGACCTCGGCGGGCCGGAACTCCCGCAGACCCGCCGGTGAGGACACCGTCTCCAGCAGGTGCGCCTTCACCTGGGAGCGGAAGACCGGCTCGACGCCGGCGAGCCGGCGGATGATCGGCCGCGCGAAGGCCTCGAAGGCGATCAGCGCGGCGCCGGGCTCGCCCGGCAGGCAGATGATGGGGATCTCCTCGGGGCCGATCGTGCCGAAGCCGAGCGTCGAGGAGGGGAAGATCGAGACGGTCGCGAAGTCGACGGCACCGTCGCGGCCGAAGGTGCGGCGGACCATGTCGCCGGGGCCGATCCCCGTCCCGCCGGTGGTGATGACCAGGTCGGAGCGCAGGGTCTGGTCGTCGAGGACGGTCCGCAGGGCCTCGGGCTCGTCGTCGCAGATGCCGATCCGGAACGCGTGCGCGCCCGCCTCGGCCGCCGCCGCGGTCAGTGCCGGGGAGTCCACGTCGACGACCTGCCCGGGCTGGCTGATCCGGCCGGCGTCCATGAGCTCGTCGCCGGTGGCGATGATGACCACGCGCGGTTCGGGCCGCACGTGGACGTCGCTGACGCCCGAGGCGGCGAACAGCGCGATCAGGTGCGGGTTCACCGTCTGACCCGCGCGGCCCAGGACCGCCCCGGCGGTGACCTCGTCGCCGGTCCGGCGCAGCCCGTACCCGCGTTTGGGGACCTCTGTTATCTCGACGGTGGCCATGCCCTGGTCGGTCCACGACAGCGGCACGACCGCCTCGGTGCCCGTGGGCAGCGGCGCGCCGGCGGCCACCGCGAAGCACGTGCCGGGCAGGATCCGCACCGGCCGCCACGACGCCGCCGCGACGTCCCCGAGGACCTTCAGCTGCACCGGGCGGCGCTCGGTCGCGGCGACGACGTCGTCGAAGCGGACCGCGTAGCCGTCCACCGTGGCGTGGTCGAATGCCGGGATCGGGCCGGGCGCGGTGACGTCGGCGGCGAGCGCGTGCCCGTGGGACTGGGTCAGGTGCACATCAATGGACGGCAGCGGCCGAACCCTGGCGAGCGCGTCGCTGAGAAACCGCACGAGTGGCACCACGTCTTCGCCCCGCTGTGCGTCCGGATGGAGTTCTGCCATCGAAGTACACCCCCAATCACTACTGGCGTTGAGTTTCCACGAATCGGGTCAGCCAGTCGCGAAACGCGCCGAGATCATCGCGTTGGCAGGCGAGCTGTACGACTGCCTGGAGGTAGCCGGCGGGCTCGCCGGTGTCGTAGCGGGTGCCTCGGAAGACGACGCCGTGCACGGGCGTGCCGGCTTCGAGGAGGCGGACCATCGCGTCGGTCAGCTGGATCTCGTTGCCGCGGCCGGGCTTGGTCTCGCGGATGGCGTCGAAGATGGTCGGGGGCAGGACGTAGCGGCCGATGAGGATGAGGTTGCTGGGGGCCTCGTCGACGGCGGGCTTCTCGACCAGGCCCGTGACGCGCAGGAGGTCGCCGTCGCCCACGACGGCGGCGACGCCGTAGCGGTCGACCTCGTCGCGCGGGACCTCCATGAGGGCGAGCACGATGCCGCCGGTCTCGGCCTGGAGTTCGATCATGCGCGGGAGGAGCCGGTCGCCGATCTCGGTGAACTCGTCGGCGAGCAGGACGGCGAAGGACTCGTCGCCGACGTGGGACTCGGCGTAGGAGATGGCGTGCCCGAGGCCGAGGGGTTCGCCCTGGCGGCAGGTGTAGATCTCGGCGAGGTCGCAGGGTTCGAGGATGGCGCGCAGGCGCTCGTCGTCGCCCTTCTCGATGAGCCGGGCCTCCAGGTCGGGGCGCCGGTCGAAGTGGTCGACCATGGAGGTCTTGCCGCGTCCGGTGACCAGGAGGATGTCGCGGATGTCGGCGGCCGCGGCCTCTTCGACGATGTACTGGAGCACCGGCCGGTCGACCACCGGCAGCAGTTCCTTCGGGACGGCCTTGGTCGCCGGGAGGAAGCGCGTGGCGAAACCGGCGGCCGGAATCACCGCCTTCAGTGGACGGACCGGGGGGGATGGCTCACGGTTCGACATGAGTAGGAGCCTACGGGTTCACCGTCCGAGGTTGCGGCAACAATCTAAGTGACGGGTGTTGCGTCACCGGGAGGTTTATCCGCATCGGTTTTGGACACACGGTAGGTGTCGCGCCCGGCGGCCTTGGCGGCGTAGAGGGCCTCGTCGGCGGCGGCGAGGACGTCGGCGCCGGTCTCTCCGTGGTCGGGGAAGATCGCGATGCCCATGGAGATGGTGACCTCGACGGTGCGGGCGGTGCCGTCGGCGGTGGGCGGGAGCGGGAAGGGGTCTCGGCGGATGGCCTCGCCGAGGCGGCGGGCGACGGGGATGGCGCCGTAGCGGTCGGTCTCGGGGAGCAGGACGACGAACTCCTCGCCGCCGTAGCGGAAGGCGAAGTCGACCTCGCGGATCTGGGCGGTGATGCGGGCGGCGAGTTCGATGAGGACCTGGTCGCCGACGGGGTGGCCGTAGGTGTCGTTGACGTCTTTGAAGCGGTCGAGGTCGATGGCGATGACGGCGGTGCGGCGACCGAAACGGTGGGCGCGTTCGACCTCCTTGTCCATGGTGACCTTGAGGTAGCGGTAGTTCCACAGGCCGGTGAGGGGGTCGGTGAGGGACAGGCGCTGTGCCTCTTCGTGGAGGAGGACGTTCTCGACGGCGACGGCGGCCTGCCCGGCGAAGGTGCGCAGGGTCGACAGGTCGGTGTCGTCGAACTCGTCGAAGCCGAGGCGGTCGTAGAGGGCGAGGACGCCGACGGGCCGGGCGGCGGGGCCGGCGACGCGGACGAGGCCGTCGGCGCCGGTGAAGGGCACGGCGATGTAGGTGTGGCAGCGGGGTTCCTGCGGGGCGAAGACGGTCTCGCCGGTGACGCGGCCGCGGCGGGACTCGCCGCCGGCGACTATGCCGCCGAGGAGGCCTTCGCCGACTTCGACGCGGATGACGCCGGCGGCGCGGGGGTCGCCGGCGGCGATCCCCGCGTGGCAGCGGGCGACGAGGACGGTGCCGGCCTCGTCGGCCTCCTCGTCGACGAGCAGGATCGCGCCGGACTGGGCGCCGGTGGCGGTCATGGCGGTGCTGAGGATGACTTCGAGGATGCGGTCGAGGTCGTGGGTGGAGGAGAGGGTGTCGCCGAGGAGGCCGAGGTTGCCGCGCAGCTGGTCGCGGCTGGCGGTGAGGGCCTGGACGTAGCCCTGCATCTCGCGGGTCATGCGGTTGAAGTTGTTGGCGAGGTGGGCGACCTCGTCGTTGCCGCGGACGGGGACGCGCGCCTCCAGGTCGCCGGCGGCGACGCGGTCGGCGGCGGTGGCGAGTTCGGTGACGGGTCTGGTGGTGGACCGGGCCAGCCACCAGGCGACGCCGACGGCGGCGAAGCCCGCGGCGGCCACGGACAGCAGCAGGAGGGGGTAGAGCCCGGAGGGGAGGTCCTTGTCGGTGGTGAGGACGAGTTCGAGGGGCTGGCCGCTGGCGGCGGGGACGACCTGGAGGAGGCCGCCGTCCTCGGTGTCGGTGGCCTCGCCGGGGTTGAGGCCGCGCGCGGCTTCGGCGACGGCGGCCGCGGCCTGCGGGGAGATGCTCGACAGGGGCGGGTCGCCGTCGCCGGTGAGGACGGTGACGTCGCAACCGGAGAGGGCGGCGAGGCTGTCGACGAGATCGGCGTCGAGGGCGACGCCGGCGCGGACGGTGCCCATGGCGCGGCCGTCGGCGTCGTAGAGGGCCACGTGCGCGGCGACGGCGGGCACCGACTCGGCGCCCACCGAGCCTGCGCCGGTGCCGGTGGTGACGGTGCCGGTGTCGGCGCAGTCGGTCCAGGTGTGGACGCGCGCGCCCGCCTCGGCGACGGCGGTGCCGCCGGCGTCGGTGACGGTGACGGCCTCGGCGAGGCCGCGCCGGACGAGGCGGCCGGCGTACTCGGCGGAGCGGACGGGGTCGAGGGTGCCCGACTCGGTGGCGAGCATGCCGACGGTCTCGGCGGCGCCCGACAGGCGCGAGCAGAGGGAGTCGACGGCGGTGTGCAGCGCGGCGGCGCCGTACTGGAGGCGTTCTTCGGCGCGGTTGTGGCCGACGGCGGTGACGGTGACGCCGACGAAGAGGGCGCCGACGAGGACCGGGCCGAGCACCACGGCGAGGAAGGCGGCGGTGAGCCGGGCGCGCAACGTCATGTCCGGGTCACCTCAGCTCGAGTGTCGGGGGTGGCCTGCGGCTCGCCGGGGCGGCCGCGATCTCGCGGTCCGGCACCGTGCGCACACACTGGTGGCGGTTCGCTCGATGCAATGTAACCATCGGTCCGCCTTGCCGGCACACCACGTTTGAACAACGATCGACCACCGGGTAGGGCTACGCGCGGCTTGTGTCCGCGGAAAGGTGAAATGGCATGGGATCACCGGAGAAATCGGAAAAGGCGGTGCTTCGGGGCCGTTTTCTGGCCCGCCGCCGCGCGCTGTCCACAGTGGATCGTACGACCGCCGACGCGGCCCTGCGCGCGGCCCTCGCCGAGGTCGTTTCGATGCTGGCCAAAGCCGGTTCGACGGTCGCCGCCTACGCTCCAATGAACGGTGAGCCGGGCGGTGCCGACCTGCCCGATTTTCTGCTCGGGACCGGCCACAGTGTCCTGCTGCCGGTGTTCCGCGCCGACTTCGATCTCGACTGGATCCCCTTCACCGGTGCGCTTACCGCCGGCGCGCTGCGCGGGCTGCGCGAACCGGTCGGCGAGGGGACGCGCGAAGCCGTCGGCGAGGCCGCGCTCGTGATCGTGCCCGCCTTGGCCGTCGGAGCCGACGGGACCCGGCTCGGTCGCGGCGGGGGTTCCTACGACCGCGCGCTGGCCCGCGTCGAGCCGTCCGTGCCCGTCATCGCGCTCATCGACGACGGCGAATTCGTCGACACCGTGCCCGGCGAGGAGCACGACCGGAGTGTGACGGGGATCATCACGCCGGGGACCGGGTACGTCGCGCTGGAGTGATGCGGCCGTTCTCACCGCGCCCCCGGCTGGACGATCGAGGCCGGCGGCTGCACAATTAGCACTTGGCGAAGCTGAGTGCTAAAGCTGCTGACCGGAGGAAAGAAGTGCCTACGTACCAATACGCCTGCACCAAGTGCGGCGACGAGCTGGAGGCGGTGCAGAAGTTCACCGACGAGCCGCTCAAGGAATGCCCCACGTGCTCGGGTGACCTGCGCAAGGTCTTCTCCGCGGTGGGCGTGGTCTTCAAGGGCAGTGGCTTCTACCGCACCGACAACCGCACCAACTCGTCGAAGGAGTCGTCGAAGAGCACCTCGACGACCGAGACGAAGAAGAGCGACTCGGGGTCGGGATCGTCGGGGTCGACGCCCGCGAAGTCGGAGAGCAAGCCCGCGGCCGAGTCGAAGCCGAAGGCCGCCGCCAACAAGGCGTGACGCGCAGCCGGACTTTCACCGCACCCACGCTTCGGCGGGGGTGCGGTTTTGTGTGTGGGGGTCAGGGTTCGGGCCGGCACGCCCGATCACTGAGCGAAGTCGATTCGTGACATAGGATCCGCGTCGTGCTGCCGGCTTATCTCGACGAGTCGTATACCCAGGACAAGTTCCTCATCGCGGCCCTGCTCTGCGACGGGAGCAGCACAAAGGCCTCGCAGATGCGAGGCCTAGGGCGGGATCGGAGGACATGTCCTCCTGCCGTCAATCTTACCTCGGAGACCTGGGGAACTGCGGTGACCTAGGCAAATACTCGCCTACGAGGATCACTCGGGCCGAAACACCGAAGGCAAGTGCCCCCGCCACCCCCACCCCATCGCCGTGTACAGGTCACGGCCGACGTCCGTGGCGACCAGCACGCCCGTCGACGCCCCCGTCTCCGCCGCGCGCGAGGTCAGCGCCCGCACCGCCACGCGCCCGAGGCCGCGCCTGCGGTGGGCCGGCTCGGTGCTGACGCGGTCGACGACGGCGAAGTCCCCGGCCGCGGCGAGGTGCGCGGCGGCGGCAGGCGTGCCGTCGGCGGTCTCGATGACGGCGGCGAGCACGGCGCCCTCCTCGATCCGCAGGGTGTATCCCTCGGGCGGCTCGGCCTTCTCCTGCCTCAGTTCCACCGTCATCAGGTGCCCGGGCGGGCCGTGGGTCCAGCCGGGGAGGGGCGGGAGCTCACCGGCCGTCTTGATCCACGTGCCGGGTTCGGTCCCGACGGCGGCGAGCAGGTCGCGGTCGTAGGTGTGGAAGACGTGCCGGACGCGGTGGCCGTGGTCGCCGACGTCGACGCGGAAGCCGCCGGGGATCTCGACGGGGGCGGGGGTCGCGCGCGACAGCGCCCACCCCACTCCCCAGGCGTTGACCAGTACGGGGAGGGGGTGGGCGATCATGCCGCCAGGCTATGCCGCGGCGAGCGCGGGCACACCGAGACGTAGCTCACGGCCGGCGAAGGAGGCGCGCATGCGCCGGTCGTGGGTGACCAGCACGACCGCGCCGGGGTAGCCGTCGAGGGCGGCTTCGAGCTCGTCGGCGAGGGCGGGTGTGAGGTGGTTGGTGGGTTCGTCGAGGAGCAGCAGGCCGGCGGGTTCGCCGAGGAGGCGGGCCAGTTCGAGCCTGCGGCGCTGCCCGGTGGACAGGGTCGCGACCTGGCGGGTGAGGTCGCGGGGGTGGAACAGTCCGAGGGCGAGGAGTTCTTCGGCGTGTTCGTCGGGCGGTCCGGGTCGTCCTTTCGCGTAGGCGGCCAGGAGGGTGCCGCCGTGGATGGCGGCGTCGTCCTGGCGCAGGTGGGCGACGCGGCCGGTGACGGCGACGCTGCCCGCGTCGGGTGCGAGTTCTCCGGCGAGCAGGCGCAGGAGCGTGGTCTTGCCCGAGCCGTTGGGGCCGGTGACGAGCAGCCGGTCGCCGGGGGCGAGGGTCAGCTCGTCGAGGGCGAGGCGGCCGTCGACGCGCACGTCGCGCAGTTCGGCGGCGACGGCCTCGCCGGTGAAGTGCCCGGCGAAGCGCAGCGGTTCGGGCGGCGCGGTGACCGGCGCGCTGTCGAGCCGGTGGAGCCGTTCCTTGGCGTCGCGGATGCGGCTCATGGCGCCGTGCGCGCGTGAGCGCGCTCGGAAGGCGCCGGCGCCGCTGAACGCGGCCGGTGCCTTGCGCGGGATGCCGGCGAGGCGGCCGGCGTTGGCGTCGACGAGGGCTTCCTGGCGGCGGTGCTCGTCGAGCCAGTCGCGGTGCTCGCGGGCGCGGCGGGCGCGCTCGGCGGCCTTGGCCCTCAGGTAGCCGGTGTAGCCGGAGCCGTAGCGCCGGACGGTGCGGGTCTCGTGGTCCACCTCCAGGATGGTCGTGGTGACGCGGTCGAGGAAGGACCGGTCGTGGGTGACGGCGACGACGGTCCCCCGGTGGCGGCGCAGGTGCTCCTCAAGCCAGGCGACGGCGGAGTCGTCGAGGTCGTTGGTGGGTTCGTCGAGGAGCAGCAGTTCGGGCCCGGCGGCGAGGGTCGCGGCCAGCGCCAGGCGGGAGAGCTGGCCGCCCGACAGGGTGCCGAGCTCCCGGGCGCGGTCGAGGCCGTCTTGGCCGAGGCCGTGCAGGGCGATGTCGACGCGGGTGTCGGCGCGGTAGCCGTCGACGGCCTCGAACCTGGCCTGTAGTTCGGCGTAGGCGGCGAGGTCGGCGGCGGTGGACAGGCTGGTCTCTGCCTCGCGGAGTTCGCGCTGGAGCGCGCGGATCTCGGCCAGGGCGAGGTCGATGGCGTCGCCGACGGTCGCGGTCGGCGGGAGGCCGATCGTCTGGGCGAGGTGCCCGACGCCGCCCGGCGCGTGGACGGTGACGGTGCCGTTGTCGGGGGCCTCGCCGCCGGTCATCAGGCGCAGGAGCGTGGACTTGCCGGAGCCGTTGTCGCCGACCACGCCGACCTTCTCACCGGGCTTGACCGCGAAGGTCACCTGGTCGAGGACGAGGGTGTCTCCGTAGCGCCTGGTGACACCGGACAGGGCGAGCTGGGTGCCGTGCGGGGATGGGGTGCGCATGGTCGCCTCCTGGAGGGTGGTGTGGCGGACGGTGGCCGGGGCGGCGGGACGGATCAGATCGGGCTCCTCAAGTAGAGACGAGACGTTTCGTCTCGCGGTCATGACATGACGATAGACGATCCTCCGCGATTAAGCAAGACGGATCGTCTCGTCTCGTTATTGAGGGCCCTCTACTCCCAGTGGGGCGGCCGGTCCTCCAGCAACCGGCGGTCGTCCTCGCTGACCGTCGGCCTGCGCTCGCCCCACCCGGCGTCGGTGTCGTCGCGGGTCTGGTCGGGCAGGATGTCGAGTCCACCGTCGTCGGACAGGTCGACCTCGCGGTCGTCGTCTTGAGCGGTCACGTACTTCTCCAAGCATGCTTCCTGCGTGCCGGGGCACGACCGATAACACCGAGGGAAGCCTACGACGCCGGCGGCCCCGCCACACCCCGGTCGCCCGGCAGTGTCCGGTTCCACAGGGGTCGCACGCGTGTACCAGACTTGCGGCCATGAGCACGAACGCCGACCTGGCCCACCAGCTGATCGTCACGCTCTGCCACCGGTACGCCTTCGGCGACGTGCGGGCGCTGCTGCCCGGCTTCGAGCTGCCCGCGCCGAAGCTGGCCCGGATGCGCCGGCTGTGCCTGTTCGGCCAGCGACTGGCCGACCTCGACGCCGAGGACTTCGACATGGACGGCCTCGAAGGCGCCCAGCCCGACCTCGTCTCGCTCGTCGAGCGCGCCAAGCGCTGCCGCATGCCGCAGGAGCCCGGCGAGGCCGACCGCGGCGCGCTCAAGACCATGCGCCCGGCCTTCCGCCTGCTCCTGGAGGTCCTGGAGGCCCGCTGGCGGCGCGCCGACATGGCCGGCCTCGTCTCGTGCGCGCACATCATGTCGGAGTACCTGCCCCTGCTGGTGTGGGAGTCGGTGTGGGGCCACGCCGCCGACCCCGCCCTGCTCCCCGCGACCGTCGACGTCATGGGCTCCCGCTTCGGCGACCGCCAGGCGCAGGAGGAGCGCCGCTGCGACCACAACCGCACCGACGCCGGCGCCACCCAGCGCGCCCTGAAGGTCGCCTCCGGACCCGGCGAGGGCTGGCGCGCCTACCTCGACCGCCAGCACAGCAACGTCTCGCACGCCCTGGCCGTGTGCGCCAGCCGCTGCCGCAACCGCTGCGGGGTGGTCAACTCCCTCGACAAGCCCGTGCGCGATTCCCTCGAAGACCGCTGCTCGGTGGCGCTGTCCTTCGGCGACAGCGCCCTGATCCGCCTGCGGCACGCCGCCCCCGTCGGCCACGGCTTCGGCGTCCCCTCCCGCGAGGAGGTCAGCGAGGTGTGGGCGCGCAGCCGCGAGGCCCTGGCCAAGCGCGGCGAGATCGGCGCGGCCGTGGCCACCGACGACGGCTTCTGCCTGCCCGGACTGCCCAGCCTGTTCACCGCCCTCGCCGGCGTCGAACTCGTCCCCGACACGCTCCTGCGCGACGTCGCCGACCTGGCCGTGCGCACCCTGTCGGAGGCGTGAGCGCCGCCACCGGGCGTAACGCGTGCGACACCGTGCGGGGACGGCGAGCGCCGCGTGCCAAGATCTGAGGGTGGAAGCCGAGCTGAACAACGCCCTGGCCGAGTTGCGCGGCCTCCTCCTCGACGACGCCGGGTCCTTCGTGTCCGCCGTCGCCGCGGGCCGCCGTAAGGGCCAGGACGCCCCCGCGCCGACGAAGCTGCGCCCGGTCACCGTCAAGGGCCGCGAGCTGCTCCAGCTGGAGACCGCCGACGGCGCCGGGCCGACCGTCCGCAACGTCGAGCCGGGCGAGGCGGCGGCCGTCGTGGACGAACTCCTCGCGCGGCCCTACGGCAACTGGCACGTGGTGACCACCGACCGGACCGTCGCGGTGCGGATCACCAAACGCGGAAAGGCCTTCGTGCACCGCACCGATGAGGGTGGGCAGCGCGTCACCGCCCACGACCGCGTCAAGTCGCACCTGCTGGCGCCCGACGACCCGCTGTTCGCCGCCGTCGGCGCCGACGCGGCCAAGCGCCGCCAGGTCGACCGCTTCCTCACCCTCGTCGACGGCAAGCTCGGCGAGGTCGCCGCGCCGCTCCACGTCGTCGACTTCGGTTGCGGCAACGCCTACCTCACCTTCGCCGCCTACAAGTACCTCTCGGGCGTGCGCGCGCTCGACGTGACCGTCACCGGCGTCGAGATCCGCGAGGAGCAGCGCGTCCACAACAACGCCGTCGCCGACAAGCTCGGCTACGCCGGGGGCATGCACTTCGTCGCCGACACCGCGGCCGACGCCTCTCTTCCCGACACCGACGTCGTCCTCGCGCTGCACGCCTGCGACACCGCCACCGACGAGGCCATCGCCCGCGGTGTCGAGCTCGGCGCCGCGCACATCTTCGCCGCGCCCTGCTGCCACCACGACATCGCCGAGCAGCTCAAGCGGGTCAAGGCGCCCGCGCCCTACCGGTCGCTCGTGGCCGACGGGATCCTCCGCGAGCGTTTCGCCGACACCCTCACCGACGCACTGCGCGCCCTGCTGCTGCGCTCGCTGGGCTACGAGGTCGAGGTCTCGGAGTTCATCGCCTCGCAGCACACCCCGCGCAACTCGATGATCTGGGCGCGCCCGGCGCAGACCCCGGCGGCGCTGCGCACGGCCGCGCGGCTTGACTACGACGCGCTGGTCGAGCAGTGGGGGTTGCGGCCGAAGCTGGCCGAGCTCCTCGACGCGGGCTGAACCCGACCGAACCACCCTCTTTGCGGCGTATCCGCCCGTAGCATCCGAACGGGGGACGCGCCCGCGTCCGGAGGGGGACTTCAACATGCCCGGCCTGTACACCGACATCCCGAGCCGCCCGCAGATCGACACGCTGCTCAACCGGCGAGGCCCGGCGAGCGTCTCGATCTACCTCCCCACCGATCCGACCAATCCGAACGCGGCGCCGATCGCGTTCAAGGACCTCGCCAAGCGGGCGATCGACCAGCTCCGCGAGGCGGGGACCGGCAAGCACGAGGTCACCGCCCTTGAGGAGCACTTCGCCGACCTCGTCGACGACGGCGAATTCTGGCGCTTCCAGGCGCGCAGCCTCGCCGTGTTCGCCACGCCCGAGCGGCTGACGACGTTCCGGCTGCCCAACCACCTCCAGCCGCAGGCCGCGGTCGCCGACCGCTTCCACGTCAAGCCGCTGCTGCGCTCGGTGACCTTCCCGCAGACGGCGTACCTGCTGGCGCTGGCGCAGGGTTCGCTGCGGCTCCTGGAGATCGCCGAGGGCGTCACCCCCGAGCGGATCAAGGTCCCCGACCTGCCCGACGACGTCGCCGACGCGGTCGGCAAGGCCACCATCAAGCACCGGGCGCCCGAGCGGCGCGTCCAGGGCAGCGAGGGCCAGAAGATGCGGATGCGCCAGTACGCGCGCCAGATCGACGCCGCCCTGCGGCCGGTCCTGCCCGCCGACGGCGTCCCGCTGATCCTGGCCGGGACCGAGCCGCTGCTGAGCATCTTCCGCGAGGTCTGCTCCTACCCCGACGTCGCCGAGAACACCGTCGCGGGCAACCCCGAGGACCGCGGGGACGGCGAGCTGGCCGCCGCCGGGCGCGAAGTCCTCGACGAGGTGCACGCCGCGGAGCTCAAGGACCTCCAGACCCTCTTCGAGGAGCGCGCCTCGCGGGGGCGGACGCTGTTCGACCCCGGCGACGTGGCGCGCTTCGCGACGCAGGGCGCCGTCGACACCGTCTTCGTGGACTTCGACGCGACCGTCCCCGGCGAGGTGGACGATGCCGGCGAGGTCACCTACGCCGACGGCGACGACGCGGTCGCCTACGGGATCGTCGACGAGATCGCCCGGCGCGTGTGGCTGTCCGGCGGGCGGGTCCTGGCGGTACGCCGCGAGGACGTGCCCGGCGGCGGCGAGGTCGCCGCGATCCTGCGGTACGCGCCGCCCGTCTAGACGCTCACCAGTCGCGAGGGGAGATCAGCTTCTCGGCGTCGGCCTCGGTGAACCCGTAGGCGCCGGCGACGAACCAGAAGTCCTCACCGATCTCCTCGCGCGCGACGGTCTCGATCTCACTGCCGGCCGCGTCGAACTCGGCTTCGAGGAGGTTGAACTCCTCGGTCGCGGCATGGGTCAGCGCGTAGAGGGCGGTCAGGTCGGCGGGCTTGTCCGCCTCGATCCGCTCGCACAGGCGCAGCAGGATCGCCCGGCCCTTGTCGACGACGTGGTCGGGGAAGTACGGGTCGTCGTAGAGCCCTTGCAGGAACGCGTACTCCGCCACCCGCTGGTTCGTGATCGGCATGGGCCCGTCCGTCCGCTCGGGGAAATCGTCGCGCCGATCATGCACGAGGCCACCGACATCGGGCGCTACCCGCGGATGGGCACCAGCAGCCGCTTGGGCTCCCGCAGGGCGACACTGACCGGGTCCTCGCGCACGAAGTCGGCGTCGGGGCCGGGCCGGATCTCGACCTCGTCGGCGCCGACCGGCCCGCAGCTCGGGCACACCGATCCCCCGGTCAGCCGGCGCCCGCACTCGGCGTGGGCGTAGATGCGGGGCACCTCGCCGTCCATGACGTAGCGCGCCGACCAGGTCCCCAGCGCGGCCAGCACCGGCCACAGGGCGCGGCCGGCGTCGGTGAGGACGTACTCCTCGCGCACGGGCGAGTCGCTGTAGCGGCGCTTGGCGAGGATGCCGGCCGCCACCAGGTTCGAGAGGCGGTCGGCCAGGACCGCCCGGGGCGTCTCCAGGTGGGACAGGAAGTCGCTGTAGCGGCGGACGCCGAAGAACGCGTCGCGCACGATCAGCATCGTCCAGCGCTCGCCGACCAGTTCGAGGGCGCGCGCCAGTGAGCAGTCCCGCTGGTTGTCGTAGTCCTTGCCCAGTGCCATGGACCGATCCTAAACCCCGTGAGTTCGTTCAACGAACCGAGAGTGTTAGCGTGGCGCTCGCGAGTTCAATGAACGAACCAAGGAGCCGCCTTGACCACCCCGACGCTCACCAGAACCGAGACCCACACCACCACCCTCGCCATCGCCGCCGCCGCGCCCCTGCTCGTCCTGTCGGTCTACGTCGTCCCGCTCATCACGCTCCCCGAGACCGCCGCCGGCGTCGGGGCGGGCGTGACCGAGCAGACCTGGATCCTGAACGCCAACCCGCTCGGCCTCGCCGCACTGCTGCTGGTCACCGGCTCGCTCGCCGACAACCTCGGCCGCCGGCGCCTGTTCGCCTACGGCGCCGCCGCGCTCGCGGCCACCAGCGCCGTCGGCGCCCTCGCGACGACCCCCGCGCTGCTGATCGCCGCCCGCATCGGGCAGGGCGCGGCGGGCGCCGCCCTCCTCGCGGCGAGCCTCGGCATCGTCGGGCACGTCTTCGTCGACCCGATGGCCCGCGCGAAGGCCACCGGCATGTGGGCCGCCGCGCTCGGCGCCGGCCTGGCCGCCGGTCCACCGCTGGCCGGTGCGCTGACCTTGCTGAACTGGCGGGCCGTCTACTGGGTTCCCGTGGCCGGCGGCATCGCCCTGGTGATCGCCTCGCGGGCACTGCCGGAGTCGCGCGCGGGACACCGAAGCCGCACCGACCTGGCGGGCATGGCGCTGCTGGCCGCCGCACTGGTGGCGCTGCTGTCGGCGGTCACCCTCGGGCGGACCGGCTGGACCAGCCCCGAAGTACTCGGCCTGCTGGCCGCCACGGTCGTGTTCACCGCCGCCTTCGCCCTCGTCGAGTCGCGCACCGCCGAGCCGATGCTCGACCTCGCCCTGTTCCGCCAGCCGCTGTTCCTGCTGGCCACCGGAGGCGCGCTGCTCAACGGACTGGCCATCATCGGCGTCGGCAGCGTCACCGCGACCGTCTGGCAGCACGCGCACGGCTTCAGCGCCTTCGACACCTCGCTGATGTTCACGCTGTGGGCCTCGGCCTCGCTGGCCGCCGCGCTCACCGCCCGCCGGATCCCGATCCGGCCCTCACGACTGCTCGCGCTGGGCTACCTGCTCTCCTCGACGAACCTGCTGCTCCTGGGCACCGGCGCCGCCGGCGGCTGGGTCCTGTGGCGGGTGCTGCTCGGTTTCGGGCTCTCCGGGATCGGCGCCGGCCTGGTCAACGCGGCCTCGGCGCGGCTGGCCATCGACAGCGTCCCGCCGCACCGCGCCGGGATGGGGTCGGGCGCCAACAACACCGCCCGCTACATCGGTTCCTCGGTGGGCGTCGCGGTGGCCATCTCGACCCTCAGCTCACTGGGCTGGGACGCGGGAATGGACCGGATGCTGATCGTCGGCGTCGCGATGCTGCTGGCCGGCGCCGTCATCGCCTTCGCGGCGAAGGTCAGGGCCGGCACCACTCCATGATGTGACCGGTGGCCTCGAAGCGCTCGTTCCCGGCGAGCTTGCCGACCCGCGTCTCGACGACGGCGAAGCCCTCGGCCAGGTACAGCGCAAAAGCCGCGGGATTGCCGTCGAGGACGGTGGTCTCGACGCGCTCGTCGCCCGACGCGGCGAGCGCGTGGCGCAGCAGGGCCCGGCCGACGCCGCTGCGGTAGCGGCCGGGATCGACATAGAGCCAGGTGAGTTCGCCCTCGTCGTAGGCGGCGAAGCCGGCCACCTCTCCGTCCACTGTGGCCACCCAGAGGTCGCCGTCGAAGAGGCCTTCCTCCTCGGCGGTCGCCTCAAGGGTCAAGAAGGCCTCGACGCCGGCGGAGTCGCGCAGCTCGTCGAGCCGGGCTGCGTCGTGGATGCGGGAGACGGCGGGCCAGTCGTCATCGGCGTAGGCGCGGATGACGGGTGCCGAGGGGAGCATCCGGCCATGCTCGCCGCACTTGGCGGCGGCGGCAAGCGGATTACTCGACCACGACGACGTAGTCGGCGGTGTGGACCTTCCCGTCGACCTGGAAGTCGAGGTAGAGGCGGTAGGTGCCCGGGGTCGGCGCGGTGACCCAGAACTTCACGGCCCCGTCGAACAACTGGGGTTCGGGGTGGACGTGCACGAAGCCGAGGTCGCCGTCGCGCAGGGCCACGAGGTGGCCGAAGGCGCCGAGGTAGGGCTGGAGTCCGACCGGCCGCCCGTCGCGGGTCACGGTGAACAGGACCGGGCTGGCGACGCCAGGTGTGGCGGTGCCCGACATCGCGGCGGTCAAACCGTCCACAGTCGACTCGACGGCCGGGGCCGGGAGCTTCTCGGGGCGGTAGTCGCCGGAGACGGCGAGGTCGGCGCCGAGGGTGACCGCGGTCTGGGTGCCGGCGGCGTCGATCGCGGTGAAGTCGGCGTACATGCGGTAGGGGCCGGGGTCGGCGAGGGCCGCCTCGACGCTCCACGTTCCGTCGGGGGCCATCTCCGGGTGCAGGTGCCGGTAGTCGCCGAAGTCGCGGCGGACAACGAAGAAGTGCATGGACTTCTCGTGCACGACGGCGAACTCGGTGGCCGGTGTGCCGTCGGCGCGCAGGATCTGGAAGGAGATCGACTGCGGATCGCCGGCGGCGCCGAACTCGTCGGCGGCGGGGGCGAGGGTGTAGCCGGAGGCGGAGATCTCCAGGCCGCCGAGCGCGGGCGCGCCGCCGGCGGAGCCGCCCGCGCCGATGGTGCCGCCGTGGATGTGGCCGTCGGCGGCGACGACGGGTCCGCCGCCCTGCGGTGGGGCGGCGGCGCTCTGGTCGCCGGCGTTCTGCCCGGGATCGCCGGGGTAGGTGGACACCGGGCCGAGGACACGGCCGACGCCGACGCCCATCAGGACGGCGAGCACGAGCACGCCGACGTAGATGGGCAGCTTCGGATCTACTTTCCTGCCGCCGGTCTTCATGGGGTGAAGGGTACGCAGAGCGCTAGGAGCGAACGAGCCGGGCGATCGCGTCGGAGGCCTCTTTCACTTTCGCCGCGGCGGCGTCGGCATCGGTGCCGGCCTCCATGACGCAGTGGCCGATATGGCCTTCGAGCAGACTCACGGCGACGGCTTTGAGCGCTTTGTCGGCCGCCGAGATCTGGGTGAGGATGTCGATGCAGTACTCGTCGCCCTCGACCATGCGCTGGAGTCCGCGGACCTGCCCTTCGATCCGGCGAAGCCGCGAAAGGAGCGCCTTCTTGTCCGTGCTGTACCAATAGTCCGCCATGCCGCTCACCTCTGCATTTTCGCCGTCCGTATACCCCACCCCCCTATCGTACACGACCGCAGGGGGTCATCCTCGCAGTACGATGCGCCCACGGGCTGTGCCATTCGAGGGATTGAAGTACGTCACGACTTGATATCGACCGTCGACTCACCCTACTCTTGGGCTCCGTCAGCCCGGACCCCTTGCCACCACCCCGGTGACACCGGGCGACACCGCCGAATCACCGACGCTCACGCGCCACCCCCAGGTGAACCGGGGAACCACGCCATTGGGGCGAATCCTGCCGCACAACGCAGGTAGGGCGATGCTTCTTCCCGCCCGAGCCCGTCAGCTAACCCGGTAGGCGGTTCGAGGAAGAAGGAGCCGACCACCGGTGCGAATCCGTTATGTCGCCCTGGCCGCGGCAGCGGCAGCTCTTGCGCTGCTGTTCACCGCAAGCCCCGCACATGCGGACCCCAGCCTCGACGAGATCGAAGAACAGGTCGAGAAAAAGGGCGACGAGCTAGAGAAGATCACCGAGCAGTACAACGCCGCCCGGGAGAATCTCAAGAAGGCCGAGAAGCGCCAAAAAGAGATCGAGAAGGCGCTGATCCCCCTGGCCGAGTCGGTCGCCGCCGCGCAAGATGAGGTCGACGCGATCGCTTCGAGCACCTATACCGGCGGCAACCTCAGCCAGGTCAACATCATGCTGTCGGGCTCCCCCGACGAGACGATCGAGCGACTCTCGCTGATCAGTCAACTCGGGCAGACGCAGATCTCCGAGATCCGCTCCTTCAACGAGGCCACCACCGCCCTCCACACCGAGGAGGAGTCGCTGGCGACCACGATCAAGGAGCAGGAGGATCTCAAGAAGGAGATCAAGGAGAAGAAGGACAAGATCGAGGGCGACCTCGACGAACTGCTCGCCATGCAAGACCAGCTGGCGCCGCCGCCCAGCGGCCCCGGCAAGCCCCCGCCGCCCAGCGGCCGCGCGGGCGACGCGGTGCAGTTCGCCTACGACCAGATCGGCGAACCCTACGGCTACGGCGATGCCGGTCCGGGCTCATGGGACTGCTCCGGTCTGACCCAAGGCGCCTGGGGAGCGGCGGGCGTCGGCCTGTCGCACAACACGAACATGCAGTGGAACGAGGTCCCGCACGTGAGCCGCGACGAACTCGCCCCCGGTGACCTGGTGTTCTACAACGGACTCAGCCATGTCGCCATCTATGCCGGCGAGAACGTCATCGTGCACGCCCCACAACCGGGGCAGTCGGTGACGACCGCACCGCTCGACTCCATGTCGATCGACGGATTCGGCCGGCCCAGCTAGACCCGTTCGCACGAACCCGGACACCTCGTCTCAAAGCAACCCGGGGGTGGTACGCTACGGCGCTGACCCCACACAACCTGTCACCACCCCCGGGGACCTTTGAAGGAGCCGGTCATCATGACCACTCCGGTGCCGACCCGGTATCTCGCAACAATCTCCAGACTCCTGTTCACCGGCGCGGTCGTCACCGCGCTCGCCCTTTCTCCGTCGGCGGCGCATGCCGACCCCACATTGGACGAACAGATCGACACCGCTTCCCACGACCTCGAAGTCGTCGTGGAGCAGTACAACAAGGCCGCCGAGGAACTCGACGCGGTCAACGAGCGCTCCGAGGAGATCGACAACGCCCTCGGCCCGCTGCGCGAACTCATGGCCGCCAACGACGACAACCTCAGCGCGATCGCCATGCACTACTACCAGACCGGCGGTCTGAGCCAGCTCAACGCGATGCTCTCCGGTCACGCCGACGAGCTCGCCGAGCGCCTCACGACGCTGGACTTCCTGGCCTGGCAGGAGGACCGCGAACTCACCGGACTCCTGGAGACCCAGCGGGCCCTGGAGTCGGAGCGGACCACCATCGCCGAACTGCGCGTCGAGAAGGAGCGCCTGGAGAAGGAGCTCGCCGAGAAGCGCGGCACGATCGAGACCGAACTCTCCCGGCTGACGACGCTGCGCGACGGCGCCTCCTTCACCTACAACGAGGGCCGCACCTACACACTGGGCTCACTGCCCGCCGGTGGCGACGGCTCCGAGGCGGTCCGGTACGCCCACAGCGCGCTGGGCACCCCCTACCAGTGGGGCGGGTCCTCGCCGGGCGGTTACGACTGCTCGGGGCTGACCTCGGCGGCGTGGAGCAGTGCCGGCGTGGCCCTGCCGCACAACGCGGCCATGCAATGGGACTCGGTCCGCAAGGTCGACCGCGACGCGGTCAAACCGGGCGACCTGGTCTTCTACTACAACGACATCCACCACGTCGGCATCTACGCCGGCGAAGGGAAGATCATCCACGCGCCCGAAGCCGGGCAGAACGTCCGGGTGTCCCCTGTGGACTCCATGCCGGTGTACGGCTTCGGCAGGCCCTGACGACGAGCGAGGACGCGCCCCGGCCACCTGGTCGGGGCGTTTTCTCGTTGTGCGGCCGGCGATGCGGCGCATAGCCTGCGGGCATGAGCGGCAGACTGCGCGAGATCGCCCGCCGGACCGTCGAGATCGCCGAGGCCGGCTGCTACGAGACCCCCTCGGGACGCACGATGGACATCGACGTCGCGGGTGCCGTCCGCGAGACCAGGTGCCACGAACCCGGGGACTCACCGCGGCCGAGCGGATCGCGGGCCGAGCCGGTCGTCGAGGTCACCGCGGAGTCCACTTTGGAGGCAGCGCGGCGGCTGGCGCCCGACGTCGCCGCCCTCGTGTTCGCGTCGGCCAAGAACCCCGGGGGCGGCTTCCTGGGGGGCGCGCAGGCCCAGGAGGAGGCCGTGGCGCGGTCGTCGGGGCTGTACCCGTGTCTGCTGACCCAGCCGGAGTTCTACGCCTTCCACCGGGCACAGGGCGACCTGCGCTACAGCGACCGCGTGATCCACTCCCCCGCCGTCCCGGTGTTCCGCGACGACAAGGGCCGCCTGCTCGAAGAGCCCTACGAGGCGAGCTTCCTGACCTCGGCGGCCCCCAACCTCGGCGCCGTCGAACGCAACACGCCGCACCTGGCCGCGTCGGTGCCCGAAGTCCTGCGCCGCCGCGCCGAACGCGTGCTCACCGTCGCCGCCGCACACGGGCACCGGGTACTGGTGTTGGGTGCGTGGGGATGCGGAGTCTTCCGCAACGACCCGGCGGTGGTCGCGGGCGCCTTCGCGCAAGGCCTGGCGGCGGTGCCGTACTTCGACCGCGTGGTGTTCGGGATCTACGGCGGCGGGGCGGCGCTGGAGGCGTTCGAGGGGGTGTTCGGCGGCCGGGACTGACCGCCGAACCAGAGCTCAGACCGCGACGGGCACCCGCCTTTCTCGTGGCGCCACCCCCAAGGCCACCACCGCGAACACCACGCCCGCCAGCCCGGCCCATCGCAGGTCCCACGCCGCCACGACCACGCCCGCCGAGGCGGCCGCGAGCGCGTGGCCGCCCATGAAGGCCGATACGTTCACCGCCAGCGCGAGGCTGGATCCGCCGGTCCTTCGCGACATCAGCGACTGGAGGGGCGCGGCGAGGGCGTTGGCGACCGCGCCGAGCAGCAGGATCTCGGCGATCGCGGTGGCCTGCATGGTCAGCGCGAAGGGAGCCGCCGCCAGGAGCAGCGCCGTCGCGCCGAGGACGGTGAACAGGGTGCGGCCGAGGTCGCGGTCGGCGGCACGGCCGGCGACGAGGTTGCCGACGAATCCACCGGCGCCGTATCCGAGCAGCAGCAGGGGAACCGCGCCCGCGGTGAAACCGGCCAGCTCGGTCGCCGAGGGTGCCAGGTAGACGAAGACCGACGACACGGCGGCCTGGCTCAGCACGGTCAGCAGAAGCACCCGGCGGGTGTCGCGGCCGGCCAGGACCCGCAGCTCCCGGGCGACGGTGGACTCCGGTCGCGGTGTCCTGGGAACCAGCAGCGCCAAGGGGATCAGGCTGAGCGCGCCCATGACCGCCACCGCGAGGAACGGCGAGCGCCAGCCGTACTCCTGCCCCAGGAAGGTGCCCAGCGGGGATCCGAGGACCGTGGCCAGGGTCAAGCCGGTCGACATGATCGCGAAGGCCGTCCCGATGCGTTGCGGGGCGACGATCTTGGCGCCGGTGGTGAGCGCCGAGGCGAAGAGGGTGGCCTGGGCCAGTGCGGAGATGACGCGGCCGGCGAGGAGCTGGCCGTAGCCGTCGGCGGTGGCGCAGACTACGGCGCCGGCGACGAACAGGGCGGTCAGCGCGAGCATCAGTCCCTTGCGGGGCAGGCGGGTCGTCGCCACGGTGAGCAGCGGGCCGCCGATCAGGACGGTGAGGGCGTAGCCGGTGACGAGCTGCCCGGCCGCCGCGGTGCCGACGCCGAGGGAGCCGGACAGTTCGGTGAGCATTCCGGCGACGAGGTACTCGGCCGTCCCGGAGACGAAGATCGCGGCGGCGAGCGCGAGCAGGGTCGGCAGCGCGGGCCGGATCGAGGGGGTTGGTGGGTTCACCGGCCGAACGCTAAAGTCTGACATCCATGTCAGAGTCCATGTTCTGTGACGGAGGTCTCGCGATACGGATCGGCGAGCTCGCCCGGCGGACGGGCGTCGCGGTGCGGCTGCTGCGTTACTACGAGCAGCAGGGTCTGCTGTCGCCGCGGCGGCTGCCCAGCGGGTACCGGGTGTACGACGAGGGCGCGGTCGAGCGGGTCGGGCGGATCCGGGTGCTGCTGGCGGCGGGACTCTCGACGTGCGTGATCGCGCGGGTGCTGCCGTGCGTGCGGGAAGGGGATTCCGGCAGCTGGCTCATCGCGTGCGAGGAGTTGCGCGAGCGGCTTTCGGTCGAGCGGGAGCGGATCGACGGTGCGATCGAGGCGATGGTGCGCACGCGGGAGATCCTCGACGGTGTGCTGGCCGTCGCGGAGGTCTCGCCCGCGTGACCAGCGCCGAGACGCGAAACGGATGCTGGGCGCACGAGGTCGTGTACGGACCGAAACGAATGATCAACACTTACCAATGTTAAACATTTCAGATTCTGGACTATTTCCCGACGAGGTCTGGTCCGGGCCCGCGATCGTGACGTACGGTGTGCCGAACTGATCCCTGCCCGCACAAACATCCCCTGGGGTGATCATGTCTTTGGCGCTGGTGCCACAGCCTCTGTCCGTCACCGAGAATTCCGGAAGCTTCACTCTCGACGGGGGCGTCTCGATCGTCGCCTCCGGTGAGGCGAGCGGCCCCGCCTGGCTGCTGCACGACGTGCTGCGCGCCGGAACCGGCCTGCCGCTGCCGGTGCTGCCGTCGTCGGACGGTCCCGTCATCACCTTGTCGATCGAGGGCGAGGCCGCCGACTATCCGTCGATCGCCGCCGAGCGCTACACCCTCGACGTGGACGCCGACGGCGTCCGCCTCACCGCCGCGCACCCCGCCGGGCTCGCCCGCGCGGTGCAGACGCTGCGCCAGCTGCTTCCCGCCGACACCCTGCGGGCCGGCGCGGTGCGCAGCGGAAGCGCCGTCGAGGTGCCCGCGGTGTCCATCGTGGACGAACCGCGCTTCGCCTGGCGCGGCGTGATGCTGGACCTCGCCCGGCACTTCCTGCCGAAGGTCGACGTGCTGCGCCAGATCGACCTGGCCGCGCTGCACCAGCTCAACGTCGTGCACCTGCACCTCACCGAGGACCAGGGCTGGCGCATCGAGGTACCGGGCTGGCCGAAGCTGACCGAGACCGCGTCCTGGCGGCCCGAGACCGTCGTCGGCCACGCGGGCAAGCCGCAGGGCTACGACGGGACCCCGCACGGCGGTTACTACACCCGCGAGGACCTGCGCGAGATCGTCTCCTACGCCGCCGAGCGGCACGTGACGGTCGTGCCGGAGATCGACCTGCCCGGCCACGTCCGCTCGGTGCTGGCCGCCTATCCGGAACTGGGCAACCAGGACGTCCCCGGCCGCGAGGACAAGGGCGTGGCCACCACCTTCGGCATCTTCCCCGAGGTGCTGGCGCCGACCGACGAGTCGATCCGCTTCATCAAGGACGTGCTCGACGTCGTCATCGAGGTCTTCCCTTCCCCGTACATCCACATCGGCGGCGACGAGGTCCCGCGCACCGAGTGGCGTGAATCCCCGGCGGCGCAGGCGAAGGCGGCCGAGCTCGGGCTGGCCTCCACCGACCTGATCCAGTCGTGGTTCACCAAGATCATGGGCGAGCACCTGACCGCCGCCGGGCGCACGATGATCGGCTGGGACGAGATCCTCGACGGCGGGGCGCCCTCCGACGCCGCGGTCATGGTGTGGCGCGACTTCTCGATCGCGGCCAAGGCCCTCCAAGCCGGGCACTCGGTCGTCATCGCGCCCCACGACGAGGTCTACCTGAACTACTACGCCTCGGACGACGCCGAGGAGCCGCTGCACATCTTCGGCCTCAACACCCTTGAGGGCATCGCCGAGTTCGAGCCGATTCCCGAGGGCCACACCGCCGACGGCGTCCTCGGCCTCCAGGCCGAGCTGTGGAGCGAGTACATCCCGACCCGCCTCGCCCTGGAGTACTGCGCCTACCCGCGCCTGGCCGTCGTCGCCGACGTCGCCTGGGGCGGCAAGGAAGCACGCGCCGCCGCGCCAGTCCTGGACCGCCTCGCGGTGCACGTCGAGCGCCTCGACGCCCTCGGCGTCAACTACCGCCCCCTCGCCGGCCCTCTGCCGTGGCAGAAGGGCGGCACGGGGCGCCGCGCCCGCGTCGAGCGTCCCTACGAGAACCTGGACGACCACCACGAGAAGCTGAACCTGCCGCCGATCTAGCGGCGACGGCGTGACGAAGGGCCACCGGTGCGCCGGTGGCCCTTCTGCCTTGTGCGGCGGCGAACCCCCGCCACCGCACCCGGTCGGGCGCTGGTGCAGCCCGAACGACCGGATCATGGTCCCCCTTGCCGGCACCGGTGTGAACGGACCCGCCGAGGCAGGCGCCCCGTCCGGGAGCGTGACCGTCGCCGGGCCGAGTAAGGCGCCGCGGCGTGACACGAAGAGAGGGCACGCCTCCGGCAGGCGTGCCCTCTGTCGCGTCCTCCCGGCCCACCCGGTGAACGCGCTATCCGGAAAAAGCTTCAGCACAGGACCCGGCCGGCCCTGAGCGAGGTCACCACCGCGATCCGCGCGGTGGAGTCCACTGTGGATCGGTGCGGCGAACCGGCGACGGCCTTCGACATCGCCACGGCCCGCTCACCCCCTCCGGACTTCCCCTCGACATATGAAACGTGGACGGAGGGTGATTCGGTTGCCCTCGGCGCCCGGCGAAATCGCCGGACCCTCGAGAGCAGCGCCGAAACGGGTGGTGGATCCGCCGCGTCGCGGCGGATCCACCCTGGTCGAAGGAGGGCGCGCCCCCCGCCCGGCGGCGCGCCCTCCACGACGTGCCGGCCGGCCCACCCGTCCGGCACGTCAAGGGATGTGGCTATTTCAGGCCGTAGGCCTTGATGGTGGTGTGCGAGGAGCGCAGCCCGGCGTTGTCGGTCACCGTGAGGCGAGTGGACACCGATTTGGCACCGGCGGGGTGCTTGAGCGTGGCGGTGGCGTGATCGCCGGTCCGGCTGATCGTCACCGTCTTCCACGTCTCGCCCTCGTCGTAGGACACCTCGAACCGCAGGCTCTTGGTGCCCGGGCTGACCTCCGCCGAGTGCTCGACGTCGAGAGTGACCGCCTGCGTCTTCGCCACCGGCGCGAAGCCGTCGGCGACACCGGCCGCACCGAAGCGCACCGCGCTGAGACCCACCGTCGTCCAGACGTCGGGATCGCTCGGCTCGCTCGTGAAGGTCCACTCACCGCTCGACTTCGTCCCGATCGCCGACCACGCCACGTTTCGCGTGGTCTCGCACTTGAGCGTGAAGGTCCCGCCCAGTCCGGCCGGCAGGTCGAAGTCGGCGACGCACGGATCCTGCGTGCTGTCGACGACCACACCGTCCTTGAGGAGCGTGGTGGTACCGGTGACGCCCGCGGTCCAGAACGAGTGGGTCACCAGCGACGCGCTGGGCCCGCTGTACATCGGGATCGCCAGCGACAGCCAGTCACCCGCCCGGTAGACGCCGTAGTCGACCAGCGTCGGCCCGAGCGGCGCCTGGTTGTAGTTCACCGTTCGCGGAGTCGTGCGGACGGCCGATCGCGTGGAGGCCTCGACGTCGAAGTTCTCGATGTCGCCGATCTCCATGTCGCTTCGCCACGACCAGATGCCGTCACCGGGGGTGAAGTACTCCAGGACCGTCGACGGCACCGCGACCTCGACGCCGTAGGCCCCGATCATCACGCCGGCACCGGGCGCGAAGGGGAAGTCGGTGCGAAGCGAGCTCGCCTTGACGCCCTGCGAGTGGTAGACCGCCTTCTCCCGGACGACCTCGCTGTCCTTGATCCGCTTCACGGTTCCCTTGGGCAGCTTGCCCTCGGTCTCGAAGTACAGGTTGTAGCGGTAGGGCTGCGCGGCACCGGCCGGGCTGACCAGAAGCGGGTGCTCGGAGTACCAGAAGTCCTTGCTGGCCAGCAGCGGCGTCTCGACCACGAACGCGGCCTCGCCGGGCGCGATGCTGGCGTCGGCGTGGAACGCGGCGGTCTCGTCATGCGACCACGCCGACAGCGAGACGATGTCGCTGTCGAACTTCTCGTCGGTCCGGTCGGCGAGCCCGACGCTGTGGCGCGTCGCCTTCGTGGCGTCCCACAGGGTCGTGACGTCGGAGTGCGCGACGGTCACGTCGGTCGCCAGCGCCACCGCCGAGGGGGTGGTGCCGTCGCTGTAGATGGAGCCCATGAACTCGTAGGTTCCCGGCGGGACCCGGACCTTGAGCTCGTTGTCGGCGTCGAGGTCGCCGAGGAAGTCGCCGTCCCCGTTCTCCACGTTGAAGAAGAAGCCGCCGAGGTAGTCGACGCTCTCTCCCGCGCGGGGCTTCACCTTCAGCGTGATGTCGTGCATCTCGGGCTCAAGGACGCCGCCGGCGGCGGTGCGCACGACCTCGTCGCCGCCGGTCGCGGTGATCACACCGCTGTAGGCGCCGGCCGGGGATCCCGCCAGCGGGTTGAACGTCACGGTGACCTCGGCGCTGCCACCGGGGGCGATGGTGACGCTCGACTTGTCCACCGTGTACAAACCGGCCGGTGCGGGAGTGCCGTCGGTGGTGCTCGCGGCGACGTCCAGCGCCAGGGTGATCTCGGCGGCCGAGGAGTTGGTGTAGGTGAGCTTCTTGCTCACCCCGGGCTGGCCGTGCGGGAAGGCGAACTTGCCGAAGCTGAGGCTGGCCACGTCCGTGGTCACCTCGGCGACGACACCGCGGCCGATGTCGAGACGCCCGGCGCCGAGCTGGTAGATCGACAGGCCGTCGAGTCCCTTGGCGCTGCTCATGAGCGCCGACTTCAGCTGACGCGCGGTCCAGTCGGGGTGCGCCTGCTTGAGCAGCGCGGCGGCACCGGCGACGTGCGGCGTGGCCATCGAGGTCCCGCTGGCGCCGAAGTAGTAGTCGTCGACGGGCATCGGGCCCTCGGTGCCCGCGGCGCGGGCGGCGACGATGTCACTGCCGGGCGCGGCGATGTCGGGCTTGACGGCGCCGTCACCGAAACGCGGTCCCTGGCTGGAGAAGCCGGAGAGCGTGTCCTGCTTGGTGACGCTGCCGACGGCGAGGGCCTCGTCGGCCGTCGCCGGGCTGGAGACCCCCTCGACCGAGCCGTCGTTGCCGGCGGCGATCACGAAGAGGGTGCCGGAGGCCAGCGAGATCTCGTTGACCGCCTCCGACAGCGGGTCGGTCCCGTCGGTGGGGCCGCCGCCGATGCTCAGGTTCGCCGCGGCGGCGCCGTTGTCGGCCGCCCACTGCATGCCCGCGATGATCGAGCTGTCCTCGCAGAACCCGTCGTCGGTGCAGACCTTGCCGATGATGAGCTCGGCGTCGGGCGCAACACCCTTGTACTTACCGTTCGAGGCCGCGCCGGTACCGGCCACAGTGGACGCCACGTGCGTCCCGTGCCCGTATCCGTCGATGGCCCCGGGGGAGGTTCCGGTGAAGTCCTGGGCCGCGGTCACCTTGCCCTGGAAGTCGGGGTGGGTGGGGTCGTAGCCGGTGTCGAGGACGGCGATGGTCACGCCGGTTCCCGTGTACCCCGCCTCCCACGCCTCGGGTCCGCCGACCTGCGGGACGCTCTGGTCGAGCAGCAGCTTCGACTTCCCGTCGAGCCACACGTGCTTGTAGCCGTAGGAGAGCTCGCCCGAGCGATCGTCGGCGACCAGCCGGTCCCAGACGCCGACGGCGTCCTCTGTGGACACCGCGTAGGCGCCGGCGTCGATGCTGTCGAGGTCGGCGGTGCGGCCGGCTCCGGCGAGGGACTTCTCGGCCCGCGCCTTCTCGTCGTACTGGACGATCAGCGGAAGCGAGGGCGCGTCGGCGAAACCGTCGCGGGCCAGCGCGGTCACGTTGAACAGACGCCGGTCGAGCTTCCCGCTCGCCAGCAGGGCGCCGGCGTCGCGCGGAACGACGTACAGGTCGGTGACACCGTCGCGGGTCACGCTGGTCCGGCCGTAACCGACGCCCTCACGGCCTTCGCCGGGAATGAAGGAGAAGCGGTTGCCGCCCTGGAGTAAAACGGTGTCGCCGGTGACCAGGGTGATGGCCTGGGTCGCCTGCGACGGGTCGAGGGCGTCGGCCGCGTCGAGCGACGCGGGCCGGTCGGGCTCGGCCGCGTTGGCGACGCCGCCGCCGACAAGCAGCGCGGTCACCCCCGCGGTCGCGATCACGGAGCGAATCTTCAAGTTGAACTCCCCAGTCAGCTTGGTGGATCCCGAGGGCTCGATGCCCACGAAGCACAGACGCCGATTTTGGTACCGAAGGTTGCCGTAAGGTCGCCGAAAAGTTCCCCGGCCGTGACCTCGACCATCCGATGTGGACGGTGAGCTGCACTCCCGGCCGGAAACCCGGGATATTCAGTGAATTGGGCACCCGACGGCGAACACCGCACACCTCACCGTGAGTGCGCGCTCGCCGACGGTTCCGGCGACGGCCGTGCGGGTCGGCTCCGGGGAGCGTCCTGCCGATACGGTGCGAACGTGAACACAGCCCGACCGCGGCGCCTCGCCATCGCCGCCACCGCAGCCCTTCTCGCCCTCACGGCCTGCTCTCCCGACGGTCGGGTGACACCGCATCCCTCGGGCTCCGCGGCCCCGGGCGACGGTGTCCCCGCAGACGGCGCGGGCCCCGCCTTCTACTACCTCGGCTCGACCGCCGACTTCGCCTCGACCTCGGTGTACCGGCTGGCCGACGGCAAGGTGGAGGAACTCGTCGAACTCGAGTACTCCGCCGCCTGGCTGAGCGCCAACATCTCCGCCGACGGTTCCGTCGTTTCCTACGTGACGATGGAAGGCCGCCTCAACGTCATCGAGACCGAACCCGGCGGTGTCACGCGGGAGGTCGTCTCCGACGCCGACCCCATGTGCGTCGAGCCGGTATGGAGCCCGCAGGGCCACCTGCTCTACGGCCACTTCAGCCGCGACTCCGGCATGGCGACGGTCCACATCGCCGAGCCTGGCGCGGATGTCGGCCCGCCGATGGGCGAGTCCGGCGACTGCCACTACCGCTACTCCGCCGACGGCACCAAGATCGTGGTGGGCGCCCTCGGCGACGGTGACGTGTCCATCATGGACGCCGACCTGTCGAACGCCCGCGACGACACTTTCGAAATCCCCGGTCGCGTGATCACCGACCTCTCCGACGTCGGGCCCGGCGCCGCGCGCATCTGCGTGTCGACCGTCGCCGACGGCGATCCGGTCGGCGACGTCGCCCGCACTCTCGCCTGCGACACCGTCATCGACACCGCGACCGGTGAGGTCGTCCCACTGCCGATGGACGGGGTCCTCGGCGTGCGCTTCGCCCCCGACGGCTCCATGCTCGTGCGCACCGAGGGCGAGCTGACCTTCGTCGGCGCCGACGGCACGCCCGGCACGACGATCCCCGAGCCGGCCGAGTTCGCCGACTACGCCCTGCTCGACTACGTGCCCTGATCGTCCATAGAGGACGGGCACGTCCCCCGTGGGAAGGGGACGTGCCCGTCCGGGCGGAACCTTGCGTCCGGGAGTAACGGACGCCGGCCCGGGTCGACGGGTCAGCAGGCGCCGAGGTCGGCCCACACTCCCCACTGGCCGGTGCTGCCGGGTGTCTCGCCCTGTGTCCACCACTTCGCGCGCCAGTTGTGACCGGCGTGCGAGACGAGGTTCCCGCCGTTGTAGACCTTGGTGGCCAGCCACGCGGGGTTGGCGCAGGGCCCGGCGGTCGGTGACGTCGTCGGCGACACGGTCGGCGAGGTCGTGGGCGAGGCGGTCGGGTCGGTCGGGTTGGGGCCCGTGCCGCCGCCGCGCGGGTGGTCCACCGAGAGCCGGTAGGACTTGCCGCCGAAGGTGAGCTTGTAGTTCGACGGCGAGGAGATCGGCAGCCGGTAGACGATCTTCACCGCGGCCGAGGCTCCCGGCGCGATGTTCTGCCAGCTCGGGATGGTCATCTTCGCGTGCTGGAAGTCGCCTTTGAGACCACCGTTGTTGTTGCCGCCGGTGTGCCCGCACGGCCCGTTGGTCAGCGTCCAGCCCGACTGCTGCGACATGTCGCAGGGCGCGGTGGTGGCGTAGTCGAACTCCAGCGTCGCGCCACCGGGGATGGTGGTCGTGGAGTTGTTGGTGATCTTCATTTCCGGGTTGATCGGGTAGTTGGCGTCACCGACGGCGTAGCCGCTCAGGGAGACGTTGACGTTGAGCTGGTCGGCCGGCATCGGGCCGTTGGCCTTGAGGTTGCCGTAGGGGCCGGCGTTGTTGAGCTTGTTGTACAGCGCCGAGACGAGCGTGTCGCCCATCTCCCACTGTCCCTTGGCCGCGTTGAACCGGTAGTCGCCCGACAGCTCCCAGAACATCACGCCGCCGAGCCCCTTCGCGGCGACGAAGTCGGCCTTGGCGTTGATCGACTGCTCGTCCTCTGTGGACAGGAAGACCTTCTTGGTGCTGTTCCACAGCCAGGGCGCGACCAGGGTCGAGGAGTAGTTGCGCGCGTAGTCGCCGGTGATGCGGTCGGCGGGGTTGTTGACCGGGTCGAGTCCGTAGTCGTCGAGGTAGTCGGGGTTGATGCCGTCCTCCAGGTTCTTGGCGTGCCACATGGGATTGGCGCCCGAGGGGACCTCTCGGCCGGTGGTGTCGTCGTCGTGCCAGAGGTTGTCGATGCCGATCGCACCGTCTCCACAGGGGACGGTCGAGCCGACGTCGCTTCCCGTGCCCGGTGGGCACTTCGTCTGGTCGGCCAGCGCCGAGCTGCCCCACAGGCCGTTGGTCCCGCCGGTCACGTTCTGCCAGCCGCGCGTGTAGAAGGGCACGCCTATGTTGATGCGGCCGGCGGGCATCGAGCCCCGGAAGTAGTGGTAGGCCCAGTCGGTGTTGAGGTAGCCCTGGCCGTAGGTGCCGTACATGCTCCAGTGCTGCATCTCGGCGTCGGTGCCGTCGTCGTAGAGGGCGGCGTTGGGGCCGACGAACTTGTTCCACGAGCCGTGCAGGTCGTAGGTCATCAGGTTGGCGTAGTCGAGGTACTGGGTGACCTGGTAGGACTCGCTGCCGCGCAGGATCCAGCCGGAGGCCGACACCGCGGCGGTCGACATGTAGTACTGGCCGTCGGCGGCCGAGGCCGCGTTGAGCTTCTCCCGCAGCGTGCGCATGAGGTTGACGTAGCCGGCCATGAGCCGCGCGCGGCGGGGCTCGGCGAAGGTGAAGTCGAGCGGGTTACCCGCGTGGGGAGCGCTCGTGGCGTACTCGTAGTCGATGTCGACGCCGTCGAAGCCGTACTGGCGGATGAAGGCGACCACCGAGTCGGCGAAGGTGTTGATCCTCGACTGGTCGTCGGCGAGGGTGTAGAAGCCGCCGTCGTTGACGCGGGTGCCGGAGTCGTCGAAGTAGCCGCCCGACTCGGCCCAGCCGCCGACCGAGATGAGGGTCTTGACGTTGGGGTTGGCCTTCTTGTACTTCGTCAGCAGGTTGAAGTGGCCCTTGTAGGGCAGGGTCGGGTCCATCTCCGCGCCGGGGACGCCCGGCCAGGTCATGCCGGTGTGGGGGTTGTTCGGGCCGGGGGTGCCGACCGAGATCTTGCTGGCGCCGTCGATGTGGGCGAAGGCGTAGTTGAGGTGGGTGACCTTGCCCCAGGGGATGTTGGGGACGAGGTAGGTGGGCTGGTTGTTCGAGCCGTTGCGCCAGCTGGCGAAGTAGCCGATCACGCGGCGGTCGGGGCCGCCCATCTTCTCGCGGCCGTCGGCGTCGTAGACGTCGCAGTAGGGGACGGAGACGCCGGACTGGAGGTAGACGCCGTCGGGGCGACAGAGGGTGTGGTCTTCGGCGGACTGCGCGATGGTGGGGACGAAGATCCCCATGACCAGGGCCAGTGCGGCGACGACGACGCCGGTGATTAACGGCAGTGGTCGGATTCGGGGCCGAGTGCTCATGAGGTCCTCCGGGTGTGGCCTCGGGGTGCCGTGGGGTGGGCGTAGTTGCCAGGAACCTTTACGGTTCGGCGTGTTTACAGTTTGGGTCACGGCGTGTGTCCTGCGCAAGGCATTGAGGGGAAGTGTCGGGGGTGCGAGGGATGATCGGCCAAACGGTGAATCCGGTCGAGGGCCGCCACAGAGAGGAAGAGAGGCACTGACGATGTTCACTGGAGCGACCGCCCGCCTGACGGTCCAGAACTGCGGCGAGACGCCCCTGCAACTTGCCGTGGAGCCGTGGGCGGACGAACACCGGCTCCCGCCGGGGCAGACCTGCGTCGTCGTCACCCACGCGCCGAGAGCGGACGGCTCCTGGTGTGGGACAACGCGAAAGAACGAGCCCTTCCACGTCGAGCATCGGCAGGACTCGATCGTGGTGTGGGCCCACGGCTACTGCTTCCACCTCAGCGACCTGGCGGGCGGCGAGATCTACGCCGCCGACCGGGAGTGCCCCGCCCAGAGCTCGGCCCCCTGAAGCCCACCCCTCCCCCACCCCGCCGCCCCACCGTCGGCCGACAGCCCCGCCAAGCGCCCGCCGCACCACCCTCACGTGAACACAGGACATCTCGCCCCCGACCGCGAAAATCCGACACTGTGACCTGCGATACGAAACGGTGCCGTATCGGATCTGGCGGCGTAGTTTCGGTCGGGACTTAATTCTGAGACGTACCCGTATCGAAACCTGAGGGATCCCATGTCATCCAAGCCCGCTGGACCACCGTCCACCGAGGCGCCCATGGGCGGACACCCCCGCCGGTGGGCCATTCTGAGCGTCCTCGTCGTCAGCCTGCTCGTGGTCGTCCTCGACAACACCGTGCTGAACGTCGCGATGAAGACCATCTCCGACCCCGACGCCGGCCTCGGCGCCACCCAGAGCGAACTCGCCTGGGCGATCAACTCCTACACCCTCGTCTTCGCCGGCCTGCTGTTCACCTTCGGCGTCCTCGGCGACCGGATCGGCCGCCGCCGGATGCTCGTCGCGGGCATGGCCGTCTTCGGCCTGGCGTCCTTGATCTCGGCCTTCGCCACCACCCCTGAGCAGCTCATCTGGGCCCGCGCGGGGATGGGCGTCGGCGCCGCCGGAATCCTGCCGGCCACCTTGTCGATCATCTCCAACGTCTTCGACCCGCGCGAGCGCGGCAAGGCGATCGGCCTGTGGGCCGGCGCGGTCGGCCTGGGCGCGGCCATCGGTCCTGTGCTGGGCGGCTTCCTGCTGGAGAACTTCTGGTGGGGCTCGGTCTTCCTGATCAACGTCCCGGTGGTCGTCATCGGGCTGATCGCGATCTTCGCGCTGGTCCCCGAGTCGAAGGACCCCAAGCCCTCGAAGCTGGACATCGTCGGCGTGCTCATGTCGATCGTCGGCCTGACGCTGCTGACCTACGGCATCATCGAGGGCGGCGACAGCGGCGACTGGGGCCAGTTCACCGTGTGGGGCAGCCTCGTCGGAGCCGTCGTGGTCCTGACCGCGTTCGTGTTCTACGAGCGCCGCATCGAGAACCCGGCGCTGGACGTCACCTTGTTCCGCAACCGCACCTTCGCCGGTGCGACGGGGACGATCGGCCTGGTGTTCTTCGCCGCGATGGGCCTGATGTTCTTCTTCGCCTTCTACCTCCAGGCCGTGCACGCGCTCAGCCCGATCCAGACCGGTCTGCTGTTCGTGCCCTTCGCCGCCGCGCAGCTGATCTTCGCGCCGCGCAGCGCCGCGATGGTCAAGAAGTACGGCGCCCGGGCCGTCTCCTCGGTCGGCATGGGCATCGTGACCGTGTCCTTCCTGGTCTACCTGACCTTCGACGAGAACACGCCGATGTGGCTGGTGGGCGTGATGTTCTTCGTGCAGGGCGCGGGCATGGCCAACGTGATGCCCCCGGCGACCGAGGCCGTCCAGGCGTCGGTGCCGCGCGAGAAGGCCGGTGTGGGCTCGGCGGTGTCGAACACGATCCGCCAGGTCGGCGGCGCGCTGGGCGTCGCGGTGCTGGGCTCGGTCCTCTCGCAGATCTACCGCGAGGAGATCACGCCGGCGCTGGCCGGGCTGCCCGAGGACGTCCGCGAGACGGCCTCCAGCTCGATCATGACGACCTACGCCGTCGCCGACCAGTCCGGTCCGGCCGGGCAGGCGCTGATCGGCCCCGCCAACGACGCCTTCATCACGGCCATGCACACCACGACGATCGCCGCGGCCGTCATCGCCGCCGCCGGAGTGCTGGTGAGCTGGGTGCTGCTGCCGGGCCGCAAGGCCCAGCAGCCCGCCGAACCGGAGACGCCGCCGTCGGTCGAGCCCGTGCTTGTGGAAGCCTGAGACCATGACCATCTCCGCTGACGCCGGGGCGGCGCGGGCTCCCGGGAGGCCGCGCGACCCCGGAGTCGCCGAAGCGATCTTCGAGGCCGTGTTCAGCCTCCTGGCCGAGGGCGCCTCCATCGAGGCCCTCTCGATCGAGGCGATCGCGTCCAAGGCCGGTGTCGGCAAGGCGACGATCTACCGTCGCTGGCCCGGCAAGGACGAGCTCATCATGGACGCCATCTCGGCGATGAAGAGCAAGATCCCCGAGCCGAAGGGCGAGTCGGTCCGCGAGGACCTGCTGGCCATCATGCAGAGCACGGCGGTCTCGCGGGACGTCGACCGCGACGCGCGGGTCATCCCGTGCATCGCGCTGGAGATGCGCCGCAACCCGAAGTTCGCCAGGCTGCACGCGGAGGTCATCGAGGCAAGGCGGGAGGTGTCGCGGGCGGTGCTCCGGCGCGGCATCGCCACCGGTGAGCTGCGGCCCGACATCGACATCGAGGTCACGCTGCTGATGCTGACCAGCCCGATGCTGACGAACAAGTTGTTCGGGCCCTACGCCGGGATCGAGACGACCGAGCTGTCCGAGAAGGTGCTCGACACCGTCCTCACCGGCGTCGCCGGACCGAATCTCTGATCACCCCGAAGGACCCCGGGCCGCAGGTCGGCCCGGGGTCCTTGTACCTCAGGCTGTTCTCAAGTATGTGGTGTACGGCCAAAATCATTGCCAACGCATGCATCCGCATGGAATCGTCATGACGGTGAGATATATGTCAGGGGAGTGAACACTCCCCGTGACGATTCGACCGTGCGGAGATGATGCCGAGTGCACGTGCAGCCGACCCATGGCGAGGCCGTCGAGCGTCTGCGCGACGCCCTGAGCTCCCTCCCCGCCGACGCCCCCCTCCGGCTGGCCAAGCGGAGTTCGAACCTCTTTCGCTTCGGCGCCCGCGAGACCACGCCGGGCCTGCCCACCGAGGGCCTCGACCAGGTCCTGTCGATCGACGCCGAAGGGCGGACCGCCGAGGTCGGCGGCCTGATCACCTACGGCGAGCTGGTCGCCGCGACCCTCCGGCACGGCCTCATGCCGCACGTCGTCCCGCAGCTCAAGACCATCACGCTCGGCGGGGCCGTCGCCGGGCTGGGCATCGAGTCGACGTCCTTCTACGCCGGCCTGCCGCACGAGTCGGTGGTCGAGATGGACGTGCTGACCGGCGCCGGCGAACTGGTCACGGCCACCCGCGGCGGCGCGCACGACGACCTGCTGCGCGGCCTGCCCAACTCCTACGGGACGCTCGGCTACGCGCTGCGGCTGGTGATCGACCTGCTGCCGGTCAAGCCCTACGTGACCGTGCGGCACCTGCGCTTCGACGACCCGAAGGCCTGCTTCGCGGCGATGGCCGAGATCTGCGCCGAGCGGACGCACGACGGCCGGCCGGTGGACTTCCTCGACGGTGTGGTCTTCGGCCCGCGCGAGATGTACCTGACCCTCGGCACCTTCGCCGACGAGGTCCCCTACGCCTCTGATTACACGGGCATGGGGATCTACTACAAGTCGGTCCGCGAGCGCCGGATCGACCACCTGAGCGTGGCCGACTACCTGTGGCGCTGGGACACCGACTGGT
The DNA here is from genome assembly GCF_040655735.1 of Phytomonospora sp. NPDC050363. Taxonomy (NCBI): domain Bacteria; kingdom Bacillati; phylum Actinomycetota; class Actinomycetes; order Micromonosporales; family Micromonosporaceae; genus Phytomonospora; species Phytomonospora sp. NPDC050363. Next base: position 259,977 of record NZ_JBFAKK010000005.1, on the reverse strand, counting down.
TCTGGTGCTCGGCCGCCTTCGGTGTGCAGAACCCGCTCGTGCGGGCGCTGTGGCCGCGCGGGCTGCGCCGCTCCGACGTCTACCGCAAGCTCGTCGCGCTCGACCAGCGCCACGGTGTCACGGCCCGGCTGGACGCGATGCGCGGCAAGCGCAACGAGTTCGTCGTGCAGGACGTCGAGGTGCCCATCGAGCGGGCCGCGGAGTTCCTCACCGAGTTCTGCGCCGAGGTGCCGATCCGGCCGATCTGGCTGTGCCCGCTGGCGCTCGCCGACTCGGCCCCGTGGCCGCTGTACCCGCTGTCCCCCGGCGAGACCTACGTCAACTTCGGCTTCTGGGCGACCGCGCCACTGCGCGAGGGCCAGGCCGGCGACCACCACAACCGTTACGTGGAGCGGCTGGTCGACGGGCTCGGCGGGCACAAGTCGCTGTACTCGACCGTCCACTATGACCGGTCGGAGTTCTGGCGGCACTACAACGGAGAGGCGTACGGGCGGCTCAAGGAGCGATACGACCCGCGCGGGCGATTTCGGGATCTGTACGAGAAGGTGGCAGGTGATCATGCGACTGTCTGATGTGTACGAGAGGTTCGTCGGGCCCGACGTTCCGGTGGCGTTCCAGGGCTACGACGGCAGTCACGCGGGACCGAAGGACGCGGTGGCCACCATTGTCGTCCGCGATCCGCTCGCGCTGAACTATCTGGCGACCGGCTTGCGCGGCGGGATCGGGCTGGCGCGCGCCTACATCACCGGCGCCATCGACGTGACCGGGGACCTTTACGCGGGGCTGAAGGAGTTGTGGGACAGCGTTTCGCCGCCGTCGAGGGGCGAGGCGCTGGGCATCTTCAGCAAGCTGGGCGGCCTGAAGCTGCTCAAGCGCCCGCCGCTGCCTGCCGGGGAGGCCAGGCTGTCGGGGCGCACGCACTCCAAGCGCCGCGACGCCGCCGCGATCGCCCACCACTACGACGTCTCGAACCGTTTCTACGAACTGATCCTCGGCCCGTCGATGGCCTACACCTGCGCGGTCTACCCGAAGGCGGAGGCCACCCTCGAAGACGCGCAGTTCGAGAAGCACGACCTGGTCGCGCGCAAACTCGGTCTGCGGCAAGGGATGCGGCTGCTCGACGTCGGCTGCGGATGGGGCGGGATGGTCATGCACGCCGCCCGCCAGTACAACGTGAAGGCGCTGGGGGTGACCCTGTCGAGGGCGCAGGCGACCTGGGCGCAGGAGGCCATCGAGCGCGAAGGGCTCTCCGACCTCGCCGAGGTGCGGTTCATGGACTACCGCGACACCGCCGAGACCGGCTTCGACGCGATCAGCTCCATCGGACTCACCGAGCACATCGGCCGGGCCCAGCACGCCGACTACTTCCGTTCCCTCTACGAGAAACTGCGGCCGGGGGGTCGGCTGCTCAACCACACCATCACGCATCCCGACGGGACGCTCCCGCCGAACGAGCGCGGCGGGTTCATCACCCGCTACATCTTCCCCGACGGGGAGCTGTCGGGGCCGGGGAACCTGATGACGCACATCCACGACGTCGGCTTCGAGGTGCGGCACTCGGAGAACCTGCGCGAGCACTACGCCATGACCCTCGGCGGCTGGACGGCCAACCTGGAGGCCAACTGGGCCGAAGCCGTCGCGGAGGTCGGCGAGCAGACGGCGCGGGCGTGGTTGCTCTATCTGGTGGGATCTCGGCTGGGTTTCGAGCACAATGGAATCGAGCTGCATCAGTTCCTCGCGGTGCGGCTGGACGGCGTCGACGCGCACATGCCGCTGCGTCCCGACTGGTGACCGCCGGCCGGTGACGGCCGACCGGTGCCGTCGGTCGAAGGCCGACCGCGTCCCGAGCCGCTTGGGGAAGGGTTCGGGGCGCGGTCTCTTCGTGTCCACGTAGGAGACTCGCACGACTGAAACCCCGGCTCCCGCGACCGGGGTCCTCAGCCCCGATACGGCCGCGGCCTCCGGTCTCGGGAGACGCGGGCTAAATCCCCCTTCCTCACCACCGGAATCTGCTGCGTGGGGCGGTCGGATTCGTAGGGCTCGCGGGGCCGGTTGATGGGCAGCTGGCCGCCATCGCCCACCAGGTCCCGCAGGGGCGAGGCGCCGGTGCCGAGTTGGCGCTGCAGCTCACCCAGGTGCGCCGTCACGGAGTCGCGGCGGCCCGTGAGGTTGTCCAGCTCTTCGCGCAGCGGCGCGACCATGCCGCGGGCCTCGGTCTCGGCCTCGGCGCGGATGCGGGCGGCCTCGGCCTCCGCCTCCGTCCGAAGCTGGTGGGCGGTGGCGTCGGCGCGGGCGGCGAGGTCGGCGGCGCGGCGGTCGGCGTCGAGGCCGCGTTCCTGGGCGCGCTGCTCGGTCTCGCTCGCGCGCTGCTCGGCGAGGATGGAGCGCTTCTCGGCCTCTTCGAGGAGGTTGGTCGCCAGGGTCACGGACTGGGCGTGGCGGGCCGAGTCCTCGCATTCAGCGCGTTCACGCTTCTCGGCCAGCGCCAGCGAGAGTTCGTGCATCTCGCTCTGCCGCTCGTCGGCGGCCTCGGCGAGCAGCGTGTTGGCGGCGCCTTGCAACTCGTCGACGTCACGGGCGACACCGGCGCGCAGCTGGGTGACCTCGCGGTCGGTGACAGCGCGGTGCATGGAGATTTCACGCTCGGCCGTGGATTTGAGTTCGGAGGTCTCGTTCTGCGCGATGCTGCGGATCTGCTCGCATTCGCGGGCAGCGTCGGTGACCTTGAGGTCGTGGTCGTGGCGGGCGGTGGTGCGCAGTTCTTCGGCCTCGGCCGCGGCCGAAGCGCGGGCGTCGGCGGCGTCGCGAATGGCGGAGGACATGACGGACTGTGCCTCCGCCCGGGCCGACTCGGTGGCCACCGCGGCTTCGGCGAGGGCGCGGGAATGGATGTCGACGGCCTGGCGGCGGGCGTCCTCGCGCTGGTCGTCGGCCTCCAGTTCGGCCGCGCGGAGCAGCTTCTCGACGCGTGCCCCGAGCCCGGCGAGAGTGGGCCGCTCGTTCTCCGCTATCGCGGCGGCGGAGTCGGCGAGGCGGCGCTCAAGGTTGGCGATGCGCTCCTCGGTGCGGCGGAGCTTGGTGCGCACGTCGTCGAGGCGGCGCTCGGCCTCGACACGGTGCTGCTTGGCGGTTTTCATGGCGGCGAGGACCTGGTGGGCGTAGGTGTCGACCTGGGCGCGGTCGTAGCCGCGCATGGCGACCGAGAATTCCGTCGTCTGAAGATCGGAATCGAAAAAGTTAGACATGTCAGTCCATGAGTTTTTTGGGGATTTTACCCGACTAGCACATCATCGCACCGTAAAGCCGGGTTTATCCGAGTACGACCCGCCTTGTCCGGCGTGCTTTCGCGAAAGGTCGTTCTCACGCCATCAGCGCGAAGGCCCCCGCCGACGCGGCCAGCCCGGCGGCGACCGTGACCGCCACGTAGACGGCCGCCCGGCCGCCTCGCCGACCCTCGATGAGCTTGATCGTGTCGGATCCGAAGGACGAGAAAGTCGTCAGCGCCCCGCAGAACCCCGACCCCGCGAGGGCGTAGGCCTCGCTCGACACCGCGGCCCCGGTCAGCCCTCCGAGCAGCGCGGAGCCGACGACGTTGACGAGCAGCGTCCCCCACGGGAAACCCGTCCAGCGCGGCCCGAGCGAGCGGATCGCGTGGTCGGCGAGGTAGCGCAAGGGCGCACCGACGGCCGCGCCCAGAGCGACCAGGAGCCACATCATGACGTCTCCCCCGCGTTCCCCGCCGCCCGCGGCGCCCGGCGCATCACGGTCAGGCCCACCCAGACCGCCGCCAGCCCGAGTACGAGCGAGGCGACGACATAGAGAACGGCGGCCGTGACCCGGCCGTCGGCGAGCAGCCCGCGCGTCTCGTCGGCGTAGGTCGAGAAGGTCGTGTACCCGCCGAGGACACCGACGCCGAGAAACGGCTGCGTCAGCGGCGGCGTCCGGTGCCGGGCGAGATAGCCCAGGAGCACGCCCATCGCCAGGCAGCCCGAGACGTTGACCAGGAAGGTTCCCAGCGGCCAGCCCGACGGCGTGGGAATCAAGATCGTCAATCCGTGACGGCCGAGCGCACCGACCACACCACCAAGTGAAACGGCCGCCAACGTCGCACGCATGTGCACATTCTGCACTCTCTACGCTGTCCCCCATGCTGTTTGGGGCGCTTCTGCTGGCGCTGATCGTCGTGGGCACCGCCTCGCTCCTCAGGGTCGGCCGCACCCTGCTCGACCGTCTGATGGCCGCCGTCGTGGTCGTCGCCGGAATAGCGGTCGGCGCGGGCTTCGCGTTCACGCTGTGGCCCTGGGGCCTCAACCCCTGGGCCGTGTCGGTGATCGCGCTGCTCTTCCTCGGCGGGGCGGCCCTCATCACCGGGCGCCGTCCGAGCCTGCCGCGCAAGTTCCTCGGCTCGGACCTGATCCTGCTCGGCGGCGCGGTCTTCGCGACCCTCGTCGCCGCCTGGCCGACCCTCAACAGCGACTCGGCGGCCGAAAGGCTCTCCTACTCGGCCATCACCGGCGACCGGATGCGCCACTTCAACCTCTTCGACGGCGTCCTGCGCATCGGCGGCTACCCCTTCCTCGACTACGACGCCGCCGCGCCGATCGTCCAGGACGACATCGCCAAGGTCTACCCGCAGAGCGCGCACTACCTCTACGCGCTCGTCGACTCCTTCCTCACCGGCGGCGGCATCGGCGACGCCGTCGCCGAGTACGACCGCTACTACTCCTACGTCATCGCCGGCTTCGCGTTCCTCACGCTGGCCACGGCATGGGCGGTGCGCTGGATCGCCGGCCCCGGCCTTCGCGGCTGGCGCCGCGACCTCGCCATGTCGGCGGGCGCGAGCGCGGTCGCGGCGGGCGTGCTCACCACGGCGCTGTGGTGCTCCTTCGACCCGCAGGTGCTGGCGACGGCGTTCCTGGTCGTCGCGGCGGCGTTCCTGGCGCGCGGGCCGCGCTCGACCGCCGAGCACCTGCTCGTGGCGCTGTCGGCGAGCGTCGTGGCGGTCTCGGCCTATCCCCTGTTCGCGCTGTTCCTGGCGCCGGTCGGGATCTGCGCGGCGGTGGTCTACCGGCGCAGGGTGCGGCGGCATTGGGTGGCGTCGTCGGTGCTGGTCGCGGTCGCCGCGGTGATCGTGCTGGTCCCGGTCGTCATGGCGCAGACGGCGGGCCTGGAGACCGGCGAGCACCTGCTGCTCAAGGGCTACGTGGTGCGGCCGTCGTGGATGTCGCTGCTGGCCCTGCTGGGGCTCGCCGCGGCGGGCCTGTGCGTGCGCAACTCGCGGCGCTCGCCGGTCCGGCGCGTTTACGGGATAGGGCTGGCGGCGGCGTGCGTGCCGCTGATCGCGATCGGCGCCTACCAGCTCGCCGAGATCGGCGAGCTCACCTACTACTTCGACAAGGGCGCGCAGGCGGTGTTCGTGCTGCTCATCGTGGCCGCGGGCGTGTCGGTGCGGTGGCTGCGGTTCCGGGTCGGCCCGGCGGGGACGAAACGGAGGGTACTGGCGGCGGTCGCGGCGGTCGCGCTCGGCGCGGTGCTGGCGGGCGCGGTGAGCATCGGCCCGGTGCAGTTCGACCGCGACGCGCACGCGCTCGGCGGGGACACCACCTGGGCGCGGGTGTGGGCCGGCGGCGAGTTCTATCGGGGTCCGCACGCGGCGGCGCTGGCCTACCTGGTCGAGAAGGGTTACCTGGAGGGACCGGCGACGGTGGCGATCACCAGCCCCGATCCGGGCACGAACGCCAACGTGTCGCTGGGCCTTTCGGTGCTGCGGCACGATCTCGGCCGGATGCGGCAGCAGGTGTACGCGACGGGCTACGCGCCGGAGGATCTCAGCGCGCTGGAGCTGGCGATCGTGGCCTCGCCGGTGCCGCTGCGGCTGGTCACCAACGACCTGGACGTCTCGGCCCACTTCGAGGCCTTCGGCCGGGACAATCCGGGTCTGGAGTTCAGCGTGGTCCTCGACCAGGGGGCACCGCAGTAGTCACCCGGGTCCCGCCGGGGCATTGATGTCGGGGCACTGAGCAAGAATCCCATTCATGTTCGCCGAACTCGACCGGGTCGACTGGTCCGCGCTCACCCACGCCTACGGTCCCGCCGACGACGTTCCCGAGATGCTGCGAGGGCTCGTCAGCTCCGACCCCGCTACCAGGGAGGAAGCCCTCGACGGCCTGTACGGCGCCGTCCACCACCAGGGCGACGTGTACGAGTGCACGGTCGCGGCGATCCCCTTCCTGCTCGACATCGCCGCGGACACCGCGATCGACGGTCGCGGGGACGTCCTGGACCTGGTCGCGAGCATCGGCGGTGTCGACGATGAACCGCACACCGATCCCCTGTACGAGCAGGCACACCGTGCCGTCACCGGGGCCGGGCGCCTGTACCTCGGGCTGCTGACCGACCCTGACGCGGGAGTGCGGCGGGCCGCCGTCGCCATGTCGGCGGCCTGCGGTCAGGGGGCCGAGCCGGTCGCCGAGACGCTGCGACGGCGGTTCGAGATCGAGACCGACCCGGAGGTGCTGACCGCGATCATCGCGGCCATGGGCCGGCTCGGCGGCCCCGGCTGGCTCGGCGAGCAGGCCGCCGGACAGGCCGATCCGGTACTGCGCCTGACGGCCCTGACCGCCGTCGCGCGCCAGAACCCCGACACCCCGCCGCCGGACATCGTCGCGACCGCGCTGGCGACCTTCGGTGAGATCTACGCACACGACACGCCGCCCACGGCCCCGGCCGGGTTCTCCACGGACACCCTGATCGGAGCGTTGCGCGAAGAGGCCGAAAGGCAGGCGGCGGACCGGCGCAGTCCGCAGGCATCATCGTTGCTGCACGACTTCAGCGAAGCCCTCGGCGACCGGGTCGAGGACCGCACGCGGCTGCTGACCGCGCTGCTGGGCGGCCCGGCCTGGGAGACGCGATACGACGCGGCGCTGCGGTCATCGCGCCTCCTCCAGCACTGGCGCGGCGACTACGACGAGCTGGTCGGTCTCGTCGGCGAGCAGCTGGCCGACGAGCATCCACGGCTGCGCGGGCAGGCCGCCGAGACGCTGAAGGATCTCGGCGACCTGGCCGCCCCGGCCGCCGACGCGCTGGCCGCCGCCCTGTCGGAGGCACCGCGCGAGGCGGCGTCCGACCGCACCGACCCGAAGCTGCCCTGGCTCGTGCTCTGGGAGGGCGGAGAGCCGACCGTGGGCCCGCTCCTGTACGCCCTCGCGAGGCTGCGGGACCGGCGCGCGCTGCCGGCGCTGCGGTGGGTCCTCGAAAGCGGGCGGCCGGTCCGCCACATCGGCCCGTTCATCGGGCGCTTCGGCGCCGAGGCGGCCGAGCTGGTTCCGGTCGTCCGCACGCGCCTGCGTGAGCTGGGCGCCGAGCGGTGGGAGGACGGCGGGCTGGTCCAGGCGCTCATCGGGATCGGCGAGGCCTCGGCGGGGGCGGTCGACGAGTTGCTGGCGCTGCCACCGCACGAGCATCAGGTCCTCACCGCGCTGGGAGCCGTCGGCCCCCGCGCGGCGGACGCGGCGATGCCGGTGGTCCGCGGAGTGCTCGACACCGGCGAGGGCCAGACCGCGGTCGTCGCGGCGAGATCGCTGTGGCGGCTGGGAGGCGACCCCGGACTCGTACTGCCGGTCTTGCTGCGGAGCCTGTCGGAGGACCCGTCCGGCGGGGCCGCCGCGGTGATCGCCGAGCTGGGGCCCGTCGCGGCGCAGGCCGCCGGTCGGCTGCGCAAGGCGATGCGCTCCGGACGCGCCGAGCGGCCCTGGCCGCGCCTGAGAGCCGCGGTGGCACTGTGGAAGGTGACCGGCGACGCCGACGCCGTGCTGCCGCTGCTGAGCGGGTTGTGGCCGGCCCGCCCGTTCATGCGCCGGGACATCGCCGAATGCCTCGCCGACATGGGTACGGCGGCCGCGCCCGCCCGTGCGCTACTCCGGGCGGAAGTCACCCGCAAACGGCGGCACAACTCCTCCGACAACGGCTGGAGCAGCGAGCAGGTACCAGAGGACCTCGCACTCCTGCGCGCCTGCCGCACGGCTCTTCGCGCTTCGGGCGCGACCGACGGCGAGTGACGGTCACGCTAACCCGGCGAGCCAGCCTCGGCGGGCGGCCTGCATGCCGGCCTGGAAGCGGGTCGTGACGCCCAGCCTGGCCAGCAGGGCGCTGATGCGGCGGCGGGCGGTGTGGACGTGCACGTCGAGCTGGCGGGCGATGGCCTCGTCCTTGAGGCCGCCGGCGAGCAGCGCGAGCAGGGCACGGTCGGCCTCACTGGGCGCGTCGACCTCGCCGCCGAGCGGCATCGCGGCGTCCCAGAGGGCCTCGAACAGCGGGATGAGGGCGTTGAGGAGCAGGCCGTCGTTGACGACGATGGCCTGCGTCGACGGGTCCGCCGAGGGCGACGGCGGGAGCAGGGCGGTGCGGCGGTCGGCGATCATCAGCTTGGTCGGCACCGCGCGATGGACGCGCACGGCCAGCCCGAGTTCGACGAGTTCGCTGATCGAGGCCATCCGGCCGGGCAGGTCGAGGGCCTCCTGGTCCATGACACGCCGGATCTGCACACCGCGGGCGATGGCCTGCCCGACGTCGGAGTTCGCGGCGCTGCTGAAAGGCTCGCACGGAGCGGCCATCAGGTCGGGCATCGCCAGCTGGGCGTAGGGCGGGGCGTCGAGGACGAGCAGTTCGTCGCGGACCGTGGCGACGAGTTCGGAGGCGCGGCGGGCGACCTCCACCTGCCCGACGACCAGTTCGACGCCGTCGACGGGCAGCGCGCCCGGTTCGGCCGCGAGGAAGTCCGCGGCGAGGTGGTCGACGTGGGCGGCGGCGGCCTCGAGCTCGGCGCGCTGCTCGTGCAGCCCTGCCAGGCGCCGGTGGAGGACCGCGCGCAGGGCCACCGAAGGGGCGACGGGGCCGTGGTCGGTGAGGAAACCCATGGCGGCCAGGCGATCGGCGTCGGCGCGGACGTCGGGTAGCGTGCGGTCGAGTTCGGCGGCGAGGGCGTCGGGTCTCGGGGGACCGCCGGCGCGGAGCATCGCCCGGTACAGGGCCGCCTCGCCGTCATCGAGGCCGATCCAGTCGGCTGGCGGATGTTCGCTCTCCATTTGATCGAGTCTGCGCACCGATCGCCGCGCCCACAAGTCTTCATGTCCACAACTGGGCAGCCGAAAGTATTGATCATGCGGTCATTGATCACCTTGAATGAGTGCGCCCCGACCCGTCCCCGCGGGTCCCTCTCACAAGTCCATTGGAGACCACGTGTCCAGATCACGTGTGCGCCTGCTGGCGATGACGACGGCCGCGTGCGCCGCCGCCGCGCTGCTCACGGCGACGCCCGCACACGCCGAGGACGGAGTCGATCCCTCGGCGATCGTGCCCGGCACCGGAACCGATACGCCGGCTCAGGTCAGCGGCGACGAGAAGACCGTCTCGGCAGACGACCCGGTCGCCGCCGCCAAGGAGTACCTGGGCGAGCACCAGGCGACCTTCGCCATCGACGGCGCCGAACTGACCCCGATCGGGACCTACGCCGCCGACGGGACCGAGACGGTCCGCTTCGCTCAGAGCCACCAGGGCGTGCCGGTCTTCGGCGCGCAGTACCTGGTGCACATGCGGCCCGATGGGGGCGACACGACCGTCCTGGGCGCCAACGGGAGCTACTACAGCGACCTGACGGTCGACACCGTCGCGACCGCGAGCGCCGAGTCGGCGGTCGAGCAGGCGCGCGGCTACGTCGCCGGGCAGCTGTCGAAGGGCGTCTTCGACGGCGGCGGCATCGACGCGGTGAGCGGTGTGTCGAAGGGCCTGGTCATCGTTCCCGACGGCTCCGGCCGGCTCGCCTACCAGGTCACCGTGACCACAGTGGACCCCAAGGAGGGCACGCCGGTCGTCAAGGAGGTCTTCGTCGACGCCGACACCGCGTGGCCGATGTTCTCCTACGACGGGATCCAGTTCTCCTCGCCCGTCGAGGGCACGGGTGTGAAGGCCGACGGCAGCGAGGTCCCGCTGGGACTCACGCAGGCCGACGACGGCACGTTCCAGATGGTCGACCAGTCGCACGGCTCGACGATCAGCACCTACGACGGCCGCGCCTACGACGTCAACGACGTGCTCGGCCGGATGCCCGCCGACATGCCCGTCTTCGTCGGCCCGACCGCGCACTTCGACGGTGAGGCCACCGAGTCGGGCGCCGTCGACGCGCACGCCAACGCCGCCCACGTCTACGACTACTACGCGGGCCTCGGCCGTGACGGCCTCGACGGCCAAGGCGCCGACATGGTGTCGGTGGTGGGCGTGACCTCCTGGGGTCAGCCCTTCGTCAACGCCTTCTGGGACGGGCAGAAGATGGTCTACGGCGGCGGCGACGCCGAGTACAAGACCCTCTCGGCCGACCTCGACGTCGTCGGGCACGAGATGACCCACGGCGTCATCGAGCACTCCGCCGGGCTGATCTACGCCCACCAGTCGGGTGCGATGAACGAGGCGATCGCCGACTACTTCGGCAATGCCGTCGACGTCGACGTCACCGGCACTTCCATGCGCCACCCCGACGCCGGGCTGCTCGGCGAGGACCTGTGCCGCACCGCCACCCCGCGCGAGTGCGCCCTGCGCGACCTCAACGACGGCCGTACCACCGCCGACTACGAGGGCCTCACCTGGGAGTACGACAACGGCGGCGTGCACTACAACTCGACGATCTTCTCCGGTGCCCTGTGGGACATCCGCGAGACGATCGGCGGCGAGAAGGCCGACCGGCTCATCTACAAGGCGCTGACCGAGTACATGACGCCGACCGACGACTTCGTCGACGGGCGCAACGCCGTCATCCAGGCCGCCTTCGACTCGCGGCTGTCGCTGCTGACGCAGGCCAAGATCGTCGCCGCGTTCGTCAAGCACGGCATCATCACCGGCTGGGAGCAGCGCTCCGGCGACGCGAAGATCCTCATGGAGGACATCACCGCCGAGCGCACCGGACCGGCCGCGGCCGGCGGCTGGTGGGTCGCGCCGAAGGGCGAGATCGACGGCGACGGGCCCTACGCGCTCTACTCGGGCCGCACCAACGGCAAGGGCGAGCCGATCAAGCTCGCCGAGCCCGAGGGCGACCGCTTCAACGTGCTGCCCGCCACCGACGGGCAGTGGGCCGTCTGGTTCGCGTGGGGCTCCAGCGACGCCAAGATCATGCGCGCACCCGTCGACGGCTCCGCCCCGGCGGAAGTGCTGTGGACGACGCGCGGCGCGTCGGCGCTGTCGGTGCACGGGGACTGGATCTCCTGGAACACCTTCGATCCGCGCTCCGGCACCAAGCAGTGGTACATGAACGCCGCCGTTCCCGGCAGCGCGCAGATGGTCGACAACACGTACTACATGCGCAGCGGGTTCGGCGAGGTCCGCGACGGGAAGCTGTACTACCTGCTCGACTGGCCCGACCGCACCGACGGCGGCCGCATGCACCTCAACATCGCCGTACGCGACCTCGCCACCGGCCAGGAGACCCTCCTGCCGGAGATCCTCGACGCCTCCGGTGAGGCCTCCGCCGACCTGTACGCGCCGAAGGTCACCGACGAGCACATCGTCATCGGCGTCGACCAGGTCCGCGGCGGCCCCGCCGGCATCTGGCGGATGAACCTCGACGGCACCGGGGTGACCACCCTGATCGACGAGGCCGAGGGGCCGCTCCTCGGCGGCTACGACGCCACCGAGGAGGCCGTGACCTACGAGAACTGGCCCGGCGTGACCGTCCCGCAGGTCTACCAGATCGGCATCGACGGCGGCGCGGCGAAGAGGATGTCCTGCGCCGACGGTCTCCAGTACCGCGTGACCGCCGACGAAGGGCGACGGGCCCTGTGGCTCGACGGGTCCTACGGGACGACGGCGCTGGTGACGCGCGACAAGCCGGTGCGGCGGTGCCGGTGAGCCGCGGTCGACGCCGCTTGAAGCCGCGATAGGGCTTTACCGGTAAGGAGAGGGGTCCGCGCGTAGCCCGGCGCGGGCCCCTCATTCGTGGGGCGGGGTCAGTCCGAAGCGGCCGGCGAGGGGGTGCCGGACCACTTCGAGCGCCAGTCGGCCGAGGGCCACCTCGCGACCCGACCTGCTCAGGGCGCCGCAGGCCAGCACTCTGGAGACCAGGCGCATCACGGCGGTCTTCTCGTTCTCGTCCCCCAGGACGGTCCACACACTGTTGGCGAGGTCGTAGCACTCCTCGTCGCGTCCCTGCTCTTCCAGCCACATGCACACGACCAGACTCATCAGGGCGAAGGTGCCCTCACCGAGTTCCTCGTGCCGGTCCCGGAAACCGCGCAGGACCTCCGCGAGCAGCTCCAGGCGGCGCTCGACGGTGAGGACCACGGCCAGACCCGCCCGGTGGACCGGTGGCGGGTACTCGATGATCCGGCGGTAGAAATCGTCGCTCAGCCGCGACTGGGTGCGCCGCGCCTCGTCGACGAGGTAGTCGAAGGGATGGCACACGTCCGGCTCGGCCGGATCGCGCCAGAGCAGGTAGGCGGTCGACTTGACCGGCTCGGCGAGCCAGGCCCAGGCCTCCTCCAAGCTCTCCGGCCGCAACCGCGCGCCACCCCGCGAGGCCAGGTAGTCGGCGTGCAGGTCTTCGACCAGCCGCCTCGGCACACCGAGCCGGAAACTTCCGGTCCGGCGGCAGTCGACGGCGGCGGCCACCAGTGCCGCCGCCCGGGGATGCCACCCCTCGGCCCACGCGCCGCGCCACAGTCGCAGCGCGTCGGGACCGGCGGCGAGGTATTCGGTGACGCCGGTGTCCGGCGCGTCGAGCGCCTCGGCGATCCGCTCGTCGGCGCGCCGGGCCTCGGCACGCGCCCGCTCCGCCGCGCTGAACGCCCGGGCAACCACGATCTCGCGGGGGCGGGAGAGGAGCACCCGTGGTTCCCACTCCGGCAGCGGCGCCTCGCGCAGTGCCTGCATCTGGCCGGCGCCGATGGTCGCCACGACGGCACGGTGTCCCTCGACCGACAGCAGTTCCTCGACCTGGGCGGCGCTCAGGCCGTTCTCACCGATGAAGCGCTGAAGCTCGTCGAGCCACAGTACGGCCGCGTCGTGGCGGCGCGTCTCGGCCAGAGCGGCGGGAAGCGCGGCCGGATTCTCCGGCACGATGAGGCGGTGGCCGGGCAGGACAGCCCGCACGGCCTCGTAGGCCGAGCGGCTCTTGCCCGCCGTGGAGTCGCCGGTCAGGAGGACGAAGCCGCCTTCGGCCAAGGCCGCGCGGAGTTCGCCGTCGAAGTCGCGCGGGATGTAGGGCGGGGGCCCGGCCGGGTGCGGCCGCGCGGGGTGGACACCCAACAGCACCGGTTCCTTCATGTCCGACACCAGCGGGGCCCGAAACGGCTCTCGTTCCCGCGGCTCCCGGCGCTCGGACGCGCGCTTCGCCCGCTCAAGGGCCAGCGCGGCCGGGACCGTCGCCAGCGCCGCCAACGCGGCGGCCGACCCCAGCCACCACCATTGCCTCACCCCGGCCGCCAAGACGACGGCCGGGGTGGCGGTCACTAAAGCCAGCAGGGCGGCGACCCACCCCGGCCGTCTCCACACGTCGCACCCCTCCGCATCAAAATGCCCAGGGCTCCACGATCCCAGCTACTCCCCGCGCCGCGCCGCCGTCGCGCCCGGCGTGTCGTGATGGCCCTCACCGCGACCGTCCGCCTGGCGGTCGACCTGGCGCTCGATGCGGTGGCCGGTCCGGCCTTGCTCGTCTCGTCCCCGCGCGTCTCGGTCCTCGTCGCCGTACGACACCCCCGCCACCGCCGCCTTCTCGCCGTCGTCGAGCTTCGACTCGTCGCGCAGCTCCACGAAGGGCTCGGCGTCCTTGGGCCGCAGGCCCTCGTCGACGGCCTTGGCCCTGCGCAGTTCGGCGTCGAACTCCAGGCCCAGCAGCACGGCGATGTTCGAGATCCACAACCAGACGAAGAACACGATGACGCCGCCGAGCGTCCCGTAGGTCTTGTCGTAGGACCCGAAGTTCGCCGCGTACACACCGAATCCCGCCGAGGCCACGATCCAGATCACCACGGCCAGCAGGCTGCCCGCCGAGATCAGGCGGAAGCGGCCGGTCCGGGCGTTCGGCGCGGCCCAGTACAGCAGCCCGAACACCAGCGACACCAGCAGAACCAGCGCCGGCCATTTCGCGATGTTCCACACCGAAACGGCCGTCCCGCCGAAGCCCAGCTGTCCGCCGACCCACTCGGCGGCCGGACCGGTGAACACGACCATCAGCGCGCAGATCGCCAGCAGCACGCCGACGATCACCGTCAGCAGCAACTGGAGCGGCTTGGTCTTCCAGAACGGCCTTCCCTCGGGCACGTCGTAGACCACGTTCGACGCCCGGATGAAGGCGCCCACGTAACCCGACGCGGCCCACAGGGCCGTCGCCAGACCGACGATGAACACGACGGAGGCGCCACCGGAACCCTGAAGCCCGTGCGCTCCTTGCGTGAGCAGGTCGCGCGCGGGTCCGGGGGCGATGGCGCCCAGTTCGTCGATGAGCGGCTGTGTCGCCGACTGGCCGAGCATTCCGAAGATCGACACCATGACCAGCATGCCCGGGAAGATCGACAGCACGCCGTAATAGGTGAGCGCGGCCGCCCAGTCGGTGAGGTTGTCGTTTCCGAACTCTTTGACCGTCCGCTTGACGACCCCCCACAGCTTCATCCCCGCCCTCCCCTCAGCGGCCCGACAACTTCCGGACGCCGACGGCCCCACCGCGGTCGATGGTGGCCTTCACGATCGCGAAGATGGCGCCCTGCAGGGCGGCCGCGGTGAGGATCTCGCCCCAGCCTTTGTCGGCGTCGGTGACGTCGGGGGTGTCGTCGTCGCCGGTCGACAGCTTCCACAGCTGCTTGAAGGCCCAGCCGGCGACCATACCCCCGGCGACGCCGGCCACTAGGCCGAAAGGCTTGTACAGCAGCTTCTTCACCGTTTACCTCCAAGTCCACGCCAGATCATGAGGCCGACCGCGACGGCCGCCCCCAACGCGACGACGAGGGCCGCCGCGGGAATGTCGTGCAGTACTCGCACACCGGTGGCCGCACGGTCCTCGATGGACTCGCGTACTTCGTGGAGCGCCTTGCCCGCGCGAGCCTTCACGTCCAGCTTCGCGGTGAGGGCCTCGACGGTGTCGCCGAGCTCGGCGCGCGTGACGGCGATGTCGGCCCTGATGTCGTCGATGTCCGGTGGCGTCTCCGGTTCGGGTTTCGCCACGGTCGCACGACGGATCGAGGGATCCTCGAAGCTCATCTGCCGCTCCTCTCCTTGATCTCGTCGATGTCGGCCTGCACGCTCTCGGCCGTCTCGGTCGGTTTGAGCGGGACGGCCTCCTTCACGCGCGACCGGCCGACGAGGGCCAGAATCCCGGCGACGACCAGCACGGCGACACCCACCAGGAGCGCCGCCAGCCACGCCGGCATCACCAGCGCCAGTGCCAGGACCGCCGCGGCGAGAAGGACGCCGAGGCCGTAGAGGGCGAGCAGCCCACCGCCGCCGAACAGGCCTATGCCCAGCCCGGCCGAGCGCCCTTTATGGGCCATCTCGGCGCGCGCGAGCGCCAGTTCGTCACGTATCAGGTGGGACATCTGCTCTGTGGCGCGGCGGACCAGCTCGGCTGTCGATGCTTCCGCCGCGGGCGCTCGGCCCGCCGTGTCGGTCATGATGCGCTCCCTCCGGTGACCGTGGGGATACCCCGTGAGGACCGGTGCGAAACCGGCACCGACCTTCACTATCACCCGACGGGGGGACCCGAGCGCGGTAAACGCCGAACACGGAGAAAGGGTCCACGGCCCCACCAGCCGTGGACCCTTCAGGAGGGGAGGGGCTAGCCCCGCTCCGCCGGGGCTCGCGGCGGCACGGCCCCCGCCGCCACGGCCCTGACGATCGGGCAGGGGTAGGGCAGTCCGTCGTCCTTGCAGAGACCATCCGGGTTGGGTGCGTGAATGTGTCCGGCATCGTGATCGATGATTCGATCCTCGACCGTCCTCGGGCGGCCGGTCGCTGGAGTCTTCATTGGACGGTGTGCTCCTAGTTATCCGGCCGGGTGGTGCTCTGCCACCCGGCGGCGGTTGCGATTGGACCCAACTTCAGCACGCCGAATGGGAATTGGCGGTCGTCAAGTTGACACTCACGCTTGAGATTCACCGGGACGGGAACACCCCTGACCAGCGAACTTGTCTACACAAGTGGCCGCAATTAACCGATCGTGACCCGACCGGCGCCCATTCCGTCCGCACGGCCTCGGCGAACTCTTCGGCGTGAGAAAGCCGCTGCACAGTGTTCATAACTGAGAGCACGCCCGAATGAGCGGTCTTGGTGCGAGAAGAGTCGTCTACTGACCGATTTCCGACTCATTACGCCTGCTCGGCCGCCGAAAGGCACTTCGCGGCTTGTCCGATCGCCGACGCCGTGCCCGAATGACCGTTTCGGCGACCGGAGAATGGGTCTGCCCACGTCCCTCGCCGCGGCGGTCCCCTCGGATTCGGGTGGTCGATCATGACAGCGTACGACGAATTCCAGACCCTGGCACGGCTGCTCGTCCGCGGCCGCTTCCACGAAGGGCGGCGCCTGGTCGCCGACATGGAACTGCGCGGCACCGGGCGCGGACGCGGCCGCTACCTCGCGGCGCTGTTCTACCTCTCGGTGGCGCGCAGGTTCCCCGAGGGCACCGAGCCGCACCTCGTCGCCGGTCTGGTCACCGAGGTCAGGGCCCATCTGGACCCCGCCGGCGAGGTCTTCGAGACCCGGGCCGCCGCGGTACTGGTCGCGACCGCCCTCGGCCGCGCCGAGGGATTCGCCGAGCCCGTCACGGCCGAGGCGGTCTCGCGGCTGGAGCTGCTGCTGGTCTTCCACCTGCTGTCGGTGCCGCCGATCGGCGACGGGGAACTCGACGAGCTGCTGTGCGCGGCGGCGCGTCTGGCGGCACGCGGGTGAGGCGCGCCGCCCCGCGGATCCGCCGCACGTCGGCCCGAAGGGACTCCCCGGAAAGCTGAACCGTCACTCCTGGTCTTGGCGGCCTCCGAGCGCGAGCGCCGCGTGCACGAGGGTGAGGTGGCTGAAGGCCTGCGGGAAGTTGCCGACCTGGCGCGAGATGTGCGGGTCGTACTCCTCGGCGAACAGGCCCAGGTCGCTGGCGAGGCCGAGCAGTTCCTCGAAGAGCTCGACGGCCTCCTCTCGGCGGCCGCCCTCGGCGAGCGCCTGCACGAGCCAGAAGCTGCACGCGAGGAAGGCGCCCTCGCCGGGCGGCAGTCCGTCGACCGCCCCTTCGGCCGTGATGGCGTTGGTGAGGTAGCGCCACACGAGCGGACCCTGCCGCAGTTCCTGGTCGACGGCGGCGATGGTTCCGAGCACGCGCGGGTCGTCCTTGGGCAGGAAGCCCACCGTGCCGATCTTGAGGAGGGACGCGTCGACGGTCTTCGATCCGTAGTACTGGGTGAAGGTGTTGAGTTCGGGGTCGAAGCCCTTGGCGAGCACCTCGGCGTGGATCTCGGCGCGGACCTTGCGCCAGTGTTCGAGGTTGCCGGGCAGTTTGTGCTTCTCGCAGGCCTTCACCGCCCGGTCGAAGGCGACCCAGCTCATGACCCGGGAGTGCGTGAAGCGGCGCGGCTCGCCGCGCATCTCCCAGATCCCGCTGTCGGGCTGGTGCCAGCGATCGGCGAGGCTGTCGATGAGGGTCGCCTGGAGCGGCCAGGAGAAGTCGTCCTCGTGGAGGCCCCGGTCGCGCGCGACGGCGAGGGCGTCCATGACCTCGCCGTAGACGTCGAACTGGACCTGTCCGTGGGCGGCGTTGCCGATGCGCACCGGTGCGGAGCCGAAGTAGCCGGGCAGCCAGTCGGCGGTCCACTCCGAAAGGCGCCGCTCGCCGCCGATGCCGTACATGATCTGCAGGTCCTCGGGGTCACCGGCGACGGTGCGCAGCAGCCACGCCCGCCAGGCGCGGGCCTCGTCGCGGAATCCGGTGTCCAGCAGGGATTGCAGCGACAGGGCCGCGTCGCGCAGCCAGCAGAAGCGGTAGTCCCAGTTGCGCGGTCCGCCGACCTGTTCGGGCAGCGACGTCGTCGGCGCGGCGACCATCCCGCCGGTCTCGGCGAAGGTCAGGGCCTTGAGCGTCAGCAGGGAGCGCAGCACGACGTCGTGGTAGGGCCCGTTGTAGCTACAGCGTTCGGCCCACGCGTGCCAGTAACCCATGGTCGCCGACAGCCGCTCGTCGGTGTCGTGGCAGCGTGGAAGCCTTTGGTGCGAGGGGTACCAGGTCAACGAGAAGTCGAGGACCTGTCCCTTGCGGACGGTGAAGGTGCCCGAGTGCCGGTGGTCGACGGCGTCGGGGAGGACGTCGCCGCGCAGGCAGATCGCGTCGGGTCCGGCGACGGCGCTGATCGCCTCGCGGCCCTCGTGGTCGTGCACCCGCCGCACCCACGGCCGAACTCGGCCGTAGTCGAAGCGCAGCACGAACTCCTGGCCCATCTCGACGTCGCCCTCGATGCCCTCGACACGGCGGAAGAGGTCGGCCCGGCGGTCGCGCGGGGGCATGAAGTCGGTGATCCGGACCTTGCCGTCGGGGGTGCTGAACTCGGTCTCCAGGACCAGCGAGGCCCCGACGTAGCGGCGGCGCGCGGTGGCGCGCTCGTCGGTGGGCGCGATCTTCCAGCGGCCGTTCTCGGCGTCGCCGAGGATGGCGGCGAAGACCGCGCCGGAGTCGAAGCGGGGCAGGCACAACCAGTCGATCGAGCCGTCAAGCCCGACCAGTGCGGCGGTGGTCAGGTCCCCGAGCAGCGCGTATTGCTCAATCGGCAGTGGCATCCACCCATGATGCCGTCCGAGCCCCTGCGGCGTCCCCGGAAAGGGGCCGCGGAGACCGGCCCGGTTCGGGCCGGTCTCCGCCTTGCTATTCGGTCACCACCCCGGCGACCAGGCAGAGTTCCCTGCCGCGGCCGGCGCCGGACCGCTCGCGCAGGTCGTCGAGAATTTCGGCCGGCTCGGAGTGCTCGCAGGACAGCAGGGCACCGAGCGCGACGGCGGGGTTGACGCCGTCGCCGTTGATGACGCCGTCGGTGAACAGGACGAGCCGGTCGCCGGTCCGCAGCGCGGCCTCGTTGTCGTTGTAGACGAGCCCGTCCGCCGACCCGACCGGCAGCCCCAGCGCGCCCGGGATGACCTGCCCGGCGGCGCCGGCGGAGCAGCGGATCAGGGCGCCCTGACCGGCCGCGGCCCACGCGGCGGTCTTGGCGGCGGCGTCGACGACCACGACGGTGATCGCGGCGGTCCGGCCCGACTCGAGCCGCGCCGACAGCGTGTTCAGCGCGGTGAGCAGCGCGCCGGGGGTCAGCCCGGCCAGCCCGTAGGCGACCGCGGCGTGCCGCAGCCGCTGGCAGGCCGCGGCGGCGTCGGCGCCGTGCACCTCGCCGACGATGAGCAGTACCCGGCCGTCGGGGAGCTCGACGTTGTCGTACCAGCAGTTCAGGACCGGCGTGGCCGGGCCGGTGATCAGGCCCCGGATGGCGAACCCGGGCAGGTCGAGCCGGGCCGCCGGCGCCGACAGGACGTCGAGGAGGCTGTCGCGCGAGTCCAGCTGCACCTGCCCGGCGGCGACGTCGCCCTGACTCTTCTTCAGGCGGGCGGCCAGGGCGCTGGAGTCGGTGATGTCCAGGCAGGTGCCGGTCACGCAGACCAGCGCGCCGTCCTCCTGGATCGCGACCACCTCCAGCAGGAAGTGCCGCCCCTTGACCGGACCCGCCCCGCGAACCTGGACGCTGAGGGGCAGGCCCTTGACGAGCGTCTCGTCGATCTCGGCGACAAGGGCCTGCAGGTCGGCCGGGTCGATGAGCTCGCCGACCTCGGCGGTCGGCAGCGGTCCCTGCCCGGGATCACGGCCGACGAGCCGGTACATGCCCGGCGACCACAGCGTCTGCCCGGTGTTGAGGTCCCAGCGGAAGGAGCCGGTGCCGGTGGCCTCCTCCGACAGCAGCAGCTGGTCGTAGAGGAGGTCGGAGTCCTGGTGGACCTTGCCGGTCACCAGCACGCGGTCCCACAGGCGGGTGGCGTGCAGGTCGACGGAGTAGGTGCCCCGGGTCCCCTCGATCGCCGCGTCGACGTATACGCCCTTGAGGACGCGCTGCTCGCCGCTCTCGGCGACCTCGGTGAGCCACGGGACGAGCCGCTGGCTGCCCAGGCGGGGAAGGAAGGTGATGAGGCTGCCGGCCGAGTCGCCGAGATCCTCGCCCGCGGCGAGGTCGCGGGCGGGACCGCTGGAGGCCTGGACCTGGAAGTCGACGATCTGGTCGTCGTCTCCGTAGATGGGCGCGAGGAGCACCACGGGCTCGGCGAGCGCGTCGAGGACGAGCGGGAGGACCGAGGCGTTGCCGCCGGCCTCGTCGTCGCGGCCGCCGAAGACGTCGATGGCCGCGAGGTGGGCGCAGCGCTGCGAGACGGGTCCGGCAAGTCCCAGTAGATAGGTGTAGCCGTCGTCGTCGAGGGTGACCTTCTGCTCCCAGAACAGTTCGAGCACGCCCAGGACGCTGCCGTCGGCGATGAGGGGAAGCGCGACGAGTCCCTGTGTGGAGTTGGGCGCCACCGTGGTGGGGAATTCGGTGCGCAGCGTCTCAGGGTCTGTGATCAGTACCGCACGGCGGAGGCGGACGGCCTCGACCATGGGCAGGCCCTCGATGGGCGGTACGCGCGACCACTGGCTGCGGGCCTCGGTCGGGAGGCCGCTGGCTCCGGCGAGGCGGAGGGCGCCGTCGACGTCGAGGAGCATCAGTACGGCGGTGGCGGGGGTGGGCCAGCCGAGGGTGGAGGCGGCGACCGCCTCGGCGATCTCGTCGAAGGTCAGCGCCGACTCGATGCGACCGGCGAGGAGACGGTGGCGGGCGGTGGGCTCGGCGAGGTTCTCGGCGAGGTCGGCGGCGTATCCGCTTACCTCGTTGGTGGGCTGGGGGAAACGCGTGAGGACCTCGGCTCCGGCGACTTCGGGGGCGTCGACGGAGTCGAGGCCCGGGGTCCGCCCGGCGACCAGCGCGGCGGCGAGTTCGGCCAGTTTGACGTTGGAGTGCGTGGACAGCTCGATGAGCTGGGCGAAGGCGTCCTCGGGGCTCACCGACAGACGCTCGGAGAGGATTCCCTTCGCCTGCTCGATGACGGCCCTGTTACGCATGGCACGTCGTAGGCCGTCGCGCTCTTTGCGCAGCTTGGCCACGGTGTTCGACAACGTCTCAAGGGCGTCGCCTGATGGTTCAACGGACTCGGTCACGCGTTCAGTTGAGCGGAAAACCCGCGCCTTGTCCAGTCGAAGTCGATCAAGGGGCGAAGCACCCATCGAAGAACGTGTGTTTCGATCGTCAGGCGGGGGGTAACCAGTGGTCATGGAATTTTTGCTCTGGATTCTCGCCGTGATCCTCGTAGTAGCGGGGATCGTCGCCCTGTTCCGTCGGCAGCTCCTCTGGGGCATCGTGCTCATCATCATTGGGCTGCTGGTAGGACCCGGTGGAGTAAGTATCTTCACCTAGCCGAACGATCCATCCACATGCCGGCGGCCGGTGCCCATGAGGCACCGGCCTTTTCTATGCGTTCATCCCGTTACGCGAAGTTAGCTTGACCCCAAGACTTCCCATCGGCGTGAGAACTTGGTAGAGTCCTTCCCAAGCGACCGATCGGTATCCGAAGTCCAAACCCGGCTTCGATGACCATCGCCTCGCGAGGCGGGGATTTCCCGCCGGAACGCGGTAGACGCGACCTTCGCCACGGATGGTCGACCCGCGAGGCGCTCCAGCAGCGGGCGCCGACTTTAGATCTACTGCTTCCCGCATGCCTTGGCTATGTATGCCCGTGCGGAGCAGCCTCTCCCTCGATGGAGGTGGACCACATGTCCACGATCGTTGAACGCACCCCTCGTACCACCGGTACCGCCCGTACCATCCGCCCCTCCCGTCCCCAGACGGACCTGGTCGACGACGGCGTCCGCCGTTCGCTCGACGAGCTGGCCGCCCTCCCCTCGGGCGACCCCAAGCGGATCCCCCTCCGCAACGAGATCGTCAGCAAGACCCTCCCGCTCGCCGACCGCCTCGCGCGGCGATTCGCCCACCGCGGCGAGCCCCTGGAGGACCTCACGCAGGTCGCCCGCGTCGGACTGCTCAAGTCGGTCGAGGGCTTCGACCCCGAGCGCGGCAGCGGCTTCATCGGCTACGCCGTCCCCACGATCCTGGGTGAGCTCAAGCGCCACTTCCGGGACAAGGGCTGGAGCATGCGCGTCCCGCGTCGCCTCCAGGAGGCGATGGTCAACGTCAACTCCTCGATCGACCCGCTGAGCCAGCAGCTCGGCCGCACGCCGACCGTCGACGACCTCGCCGAGCACCTCGGCCTCGACGCCGAGACCGTCCGCGACGGAATGGGCTGCGCGCACGCCTACGCGGCGATGTCGCTGCACACCCCGACCGAGCACGACGGCGGTCGCGAGATCATCGACATGGTCGGCAACGAGGACCCCGCGCTGGAGGCCGCCGAGGCCCGCGTCGCGGTGGAGCCGCTGCTCGCCAAGCTCCCCGACCGCGAGCGCAACATCCTCAAGATGCGCTTCTTCGACGGCATGACGCAGTCGCAGATCGCGTCGAAGGTGCACCTCTCGCAGATGCACGTCTCGCGTCTGATCAGCCGCAACCTCACCCGTATGCGCGAGTGGATGCGGGATGGCGCCGAGCATGCTTCGGCCCGCAATGGGTAGTCCTCTCCCAGGGAAGTAGTCATACCTAGGGAGGCCCCCGAATGGCACAGCTCGTGCGCAACGTCATGACACGCGACCCCGTCTGCGTTCCCGCGGACACCCCGGTGACCGTGGCCGCGCAACGCATGCGCGACCACGACATCGGCGACGTCCTGGTCATGTCCGGCGGTGAGCTGCGGGGCATCGTCACCGACCGCGACATCGTCGTACGCGGTCTTGCCACCGGCGCGGACATGGATCTCGCCCGCGTCGGTGACCTCGCCACACCTCAGCCCGCGTGCGTCGGTCCGGACGATCCGGCCGACCACGCGGTGCGGGTGATGCGGGAACTGAGCATTCGCAGGCTCCCGGTCTGCGAGACCGACGGCACTCCGGTGGGGATCGTGTCGCTCGGGGATCTGGCCGTCGAGCGCGAACCGAACTCGGCGCTGGCGCAGATCAGTGTGGCGACCCCCAATGCGTGACCGGAGGACGGACCGATGAGCACCATCACCGAGAGCGTCACCATCGAGGCGCCGGCGCGCGCCACCTACGAGCAATGGGCGGCCTACGAGTCCCTCCCCCGTTTCGCCGACGGCGTCATCAACGTCGAACAACGAGACGACGACGTCACCCACTGGACGGTGAGCATCGCCGGGGTCACCCGCGAGTTCGACGCCCAGGTGCTCGAACGGATTCCGGGCCGCCGGCTGGCCTGGAGGTCGCTGGACGGGCCGCAGCACGCCGGCGCGGTCGAGTTCGAGGCCATCGACGACAACACCACGCGCGTCACCGCGCGCATGGACCTGGTGCCCGAGGGCTTCGCGGAGATGGCCGCCGACCGGCTCGGCGTGATCAACGTCCGCGTCCGCCGCGACTTGGAGCAGTTCAAGCAGTACATGGAGGACGGCGCGGGCCAGACCGCCGCCGCCGCCCGGCCGGAGCAGTGGCAGGAGCCGCCGCTCCAGGACACGGTCTAGGGCTTGAGAGAAGGCCGCGACCCACGGGTCGCGGCCTTCTTTTCGTGGGTTCTCGGTCCTGTCCCATTGGGGCGGCGGAGCGGCCCGCCACGGTGGGCCGCTCCGCCCGGTGGGAGAGGTGAGGCTGGTTACTTCGAGCCGCCGACGGCGCGGGCGAGCTCGGCCTTGTTCATCTTCGATCGGCCCTCGATGTTCTTGCGCCTGGCCTCTTCGTAAAGCTGGTCGCGGGTGCGTCCGCCGGGTCCCGAGTGGGACCGCAGACCGCCGCGCCTCGACGACGAGATGTCGGTCCTGGAGAGGCGGCTTGACTCCTTGGCCTCTCCGGCGCGGGCGCGTTCCTTGTTGACGGTCCTGGCGGCGATCTCCTCCGCGCGATCGGCGGAGCGGCCGGCGTCGAGCTGAGATTCCTTCACATGCTCGTACTGGCGTTCGCGCTTGTCGCTCCACTGGCCCCTCGGCATGGCGGTGACTCCTCTCGGATGCGTCGGCCGTCTTCCTCGACGCGGTTCCCCCGATGGTCCGTCCCTTGTCCCCTCCTGGCCCGATACCCGGCGCAGCCGCTGATCAAACACACGTTTGCGCTGGTCCGCCGGTGGGTAACCGGACAACATGACACGATGTACGTAGGCCGAGGGAGGACCCCTGATGGACGCCGTCACCGCCATACTTGACGACCATCGCCTGCTCGAAGATCTCTTCGACCGCCTCGCCGGGGCGAAGAGCCGCGACCGGGAACGCCTGTTCGCCGAACTCAAGGTCCGCTTCGGGGTGCACACAACCGCCGAGGAGAGCCTGGTGTATCCGGCGCTGCTGGTGCACCACGACGGCGAGGGCTCCGAGGTTCATCACGGCATCCGCGAGCACCGCCTCGCCGAGGCGAAACTGGCCGAGATCGACGCCGCCGACGCCGACGAGTTCATCGCGGCCCTGCGCGACTTCACCGCCTCCGCGCGTCATCACATCGCCGAGGAGGAGGGTGAGATCCTGCCGGCCCTGCGGGCCGCGATCCCGCCCGATCGCCTGCGCGAACTCGGACAGGACTTCGAGACCAGGCGGGTGAGCGTGCTCAACCGCGCGGGCCTCGACTGGAGCGTCTGCGCCCGATGAGCGGCGACCAGCGCGAACGGCCGGTGCCGGGAAGCGAGGGGGCGCACCCCAAACCCGCGCCTCTGCGGCTGCGCGTGCACCTGGCCGTCTTCGGCCTGGTGCTGTCCGGCGCAGCGGCGTTCTTCACCTGGCGCGCCGGTTTCACCTGGGCGACGGTCGCGTTGATCGTCGTGGCCGTGCTGGCGCTGGCCGACCTGATCTGGTTGCGCACCAAGGGAACCCTGCGACGGGTCCCACCTGCGAGTCCCCACCGATCGAACGGAGGTGAGCGGTGATGACCATGCGTCCGACGTCACCGGAGCGCACGTTTGACCGAATCCCCCGGAGGGTATCCGCCAGCCATGCCCGAGACACCACCCAGTCCCGAGTCCGAGGTTCCGTCGCAGCACGAGAGCGACGCGGACCAGTGGAAGCGCAACTTCGCCGAACTGCTGCAAGAACTGCGGGTCGTGCAGACGGGCAACCAGATCCTGTTCGCCTTCCTGCTGACCGTGGCGTTCTCCGCAAGGTTCGTCGAGACCACCGCGCTTCAGCGCTACGTCTACGTCGGAACCCTGGTGGCGGCGACGGCCGGGACGGCGATGATCATCGCGCCGGTCAGTCACCACCGGCTCCTGTTCCGGCAGGGCGCCAAGGAGCAGGTCGTCCGCATGGCCTCCCGGCTCGCCATGTACGGCCTGGTCTGCGTGATGCTGGCGCTCTCGGGAGCACTGTTCCTGGCCGTCGACATCGTGATGGGGAATACATGGGCCTCCGTGATCACCGCAGGCACGATCCTGTTCCATCTGATCGTCTGGTACGTCATGCCCTTGCACCGCAAATGGCGGGCACGGTTGTCAGAGTCCACCTGAGCGCGCCGCAGTCCGGGTTCTTATAACGTGGCCCGATGCGGATCCTGCTCCTCGGAGGCACCCGGTTCATCGGGCGGCGCGTCGCCGCCCGGCTGCTCACCGAACATGACGTGACCTTGCTCAACCGGGGCACCGATCCCTTGTGGGACCGGGATCTACGTCGAATCACCGTTGATCGTGACGAAGCCGCCGACACAGCCGAAGCGCTGTCCGGCGGCTTCGACGTGCTGGTGGACATCTCGGGTGCACGGCCGGGGCATCTGGCCGGGACCCTCGGCTTCGCAGGCCGCTACATCTACCTCGGTTCCGCGGCGGTCTACGACCGCGAGGCGAGCGGTTTCCCCTTCCGGGAGGACGATCCGGCCGACGGGGACCCCGTCTGGGGGGACTACGGCCGTGACAAGGCCGCCTGCGAGAAGCTGCTGCGGGACGCCTACGGCGAGCGCCTGACCGTGCTGCGCCCGCCCTACGTGTACGGGCCCTTCAACAACGAGCCCCGCGAGTCCTTCGTGTGGGCCCGGCTGCTGCGCGGAGAGACGGTGCTGGTGCCCGGGGACGGCGACCGGCTCGTCCAGTTCTGCCACGTCGACGTGCTGGCGGAGGTCGTGGCCGCGGCGGTCGCCGAGCGCCTGGATCCGGGTACCTACAACGTCGCCGAGTCGACGCCCTACAGCTTCGCCGGATGGGTCGGCGTGCTCGCGCGGGCCGCCGGCGTCGAGGCGCGCATGTCCCCTGTGGACGACCCGAAGGTCCCCGCGCGCGACTACTTCCCTTTCCGGGACGTCGACCTGGTCCTCGACACGAGCCGCATCGACGCCGCCGGAGTGCTGCCCTACGTGCCGCTCCCGCTCGGCGCGGCCCGGACCTTCGCGTGGTTCGAGCAGAACGGTGGGCTCGCCTACGAGCCCACCGCCTACGAGCGGAAGACCATGCGCCGGGGGTCGTGGCGCTAGCGCGCCGCCCGGCTCAGGGGATGAGCAGGACCTTGCCGGTGGTGCGCCTGGCCTCCAGGTCGCTGTGCGCCCGGCCCGCCTCGGACAGCGGGTAGGTCGCGCCGACCCGCACGTCGAGCTTCCCGTCGGCGATCCAGGACAGGATGTCGCCCACCCGCCACTCCAGTTCGGCGCGGTCGAGGACATAGTGCGCGGCCGTCGGCCGGGTCAGGAACAGCGAGCCGAGCTTGGAGAGCCTCATCGGGTCGAAGGGCGCGACGGCACCGCTGGCACCGCCGAAGAGGACCATCATCCCGCGCGGACGCAGGGCGGTCAGCCCTTCGTCGAAGGTCGCCTCGCCGACGCCGTCGTAGACGACGTGGGCGCCCCGGCCGCCGCTGAACTCGCGGACCTTCCCGGCGAACCCGTCGTAGCCGATCACCTCGTCGGCCCCGGCCTCACGGGCGAGCTTGGCCTTGTCGTCGTTGGAGACCGTCGCGATGACGCGCCCGCCCCGCAGCTTCACCATCTGCGTCAGCAACAGCCCCACACCACCGGCGGCGGCGTGCACCACCGCGACGTCGCCCTCGGCGACGGGATACGTGGAGTTGCTCAGGTAGTGCGCGGTGATGCCCTGGAGCATCGCGGCCGCCGCGACCTTCGGATCGAGCCCCGCGGGGACCTTCACGACCTTGTCGGCGTCGACGGCGACCTTCTCGGCATAACTGCCCGGCCCCTGATGCCAGGCCACTACATCGCCGACCGCCACGCCCGACACGCCCTCGCCGACGGCCAGCACCGGACCCGCGCCCTCGCCGCCCGGCGTGAACGGCGTCGACATCGGGTAGCGGCCCTCGCGGTGGTAGACGTCGATGAAGTTCACCCCCGCCGCGACGACCTCGACGAGGACCTGGCCGGGACCGGCGACGGGATCAGGGGCGTCGGTGTAGACGAGGGCGTCCGGCCCACCGGTTTCACTGATGACAATGGCCTTCATTGCTCTCCTTGGCCGGCGGCTGACGAAGCCGCCTTTGCGGTAGGGGGCCGGGCTGCGGCACCGCTTCCGGTGCCGGGTTCCCGGTACGCCTGCTTGTTTCACTCTCCCCCAACCACGGAGGCCCGGGACTTATTCGCCCGTTACCGTCGGCGCGTGGACATTCCCCCGATCCCGCCCTGGCCCGCCGACGAGGCCGGCGCCCTCGCCGAACAGGAACGCCTCCGCGGCCTCCTCGAACCCGGCCCCGCCGCCACCGGCTACCGCCTGGTCACCGGCGTCGACGTCTCCTACGGCGACGAGAACCTGGTCGCGGCCGCCGTCACCATCGACCTCGAAACCCTCGGCACCGTCGAAGAGGTCACCCGGGAGGGAACCGCCCGCTTCCCCTACGTCCCCGGCCTGCTCGCCTTCCGCGAAATCCCCACGCTCCTCGACGCGCTCGCCGGCCTCACCCGCGTGCCCGACCTGCTCGTCTGCGACGGCCACGGCCTCGCCCACCCGCGCGGCTTCGGACTCGCCTGCCACCTCGGGGTACTGCTCGGGCTCCCCACGATCGGCGTCGCCAAGAACGCCCCCTGGCCCGGTGAGGCGCCCGGCCCCCACCGGGGTGACACCGCCGCGGTCGTACGCGAAGGCGAGGAAGTCGGCCGCTGCCTGCGCACGCAGGACGGAGTGAAACCCGTCTGGGTGTCGACCGGCCACCGCACCGACCTCGACGCGGCCTGCCGGGTGGTCCTGGCGCTGGCGCCGAAGCACCGGCAGCCGGAGACCACCCGGAGATCCGACGGCCTCAGCCGCCGCGTGCTCAGGGCGTGATGCGGGCCAGGACGCCCGTCTCCAGCGCCACCCACACCGCGTTGTCGGGCCCGTAGACCAGACCGTGCGGCTCGGAATCGGGCGTCGGGAGGGCGTAGACCTCGATCTCACCCGCCGGCGTGATGTGACCGACGCGGTTGGCGCCCCACTCGGTGAACCACATGCCCTCGGGGCCGGGCGCGATCGCGTGCGGACGCGAACCGCGGTCGGGCAGCGGGTACTCGGTCAGGCCACCGTCGAAGCCGATCCGGCCGATCTGCCCGGCGCCGATCTCGACGAACCAGATCGCGTCGGGTCCGGCGGCGATGCCCACGGGCGCCGCGTTCGCGGTCGGCAGCTCCATGAGCTTCAACTCGCCGGACTTGGCGTCGATGCGCCCGACGGAGTTGGCCTGGTTGGCGGTGAACCAGACGCCCCCGTCGGCGGCGGTGGTGATCATCGAGGGCATGGCGCCGGCGAGCGGCAGCGGGAAGTTCGTCAGCTCGCCGGAGGCCGGGTCGAGGCGCACGACGCGGTTGGCGGCCATCTCGGTGTACCAGAGCTCGCCGTCGAAGCCCGCGGTGATCCCGAAGGGACCGTCCTCGGTGTCCTCGTCCGGGCCGTAGGACTCCAGGACACCCGCCTTGGGGTCGAGGCGGCCGATCCGGTGCGACTTCGACTCGGTGAACCACAGGGCGCCGTCGCGGCCGGTGGTGATGATCGCCGGCCCGGCGGCCGGGTTCTCCAGCGTGCGCCCCGTCAGCTCGGCGGTCTTGGGGTCGAGGCGGCCGATCGTTCCGGCGTGGATGAGCGTGAACCACAGCGCACCGTCCGGGCCGACCGTGATCGCGTAGGGTCCGGCGTCCGGCTCGGCGACGCGGATTTCCTGGATGGACGGCATGGGGGTCCCTTCCGACGGCTTGGCTGGTCCTCGCCGATCATGCCCGACCGCGGCCTCGCGCGTCGAGGAAGGTGGCGCGGCCTCAGTCCGTCACCGCACCGGCCAGGCCGTGCAGGGCGGCGGCGATGGCGGCCCGGCTGGCGGTGATGGCGTCCTCGACGTTGTCACCGCGCCGCAGGCTGGCGACCACCGTCGCCTGAGCCGCCCCCAGGAAGGCTCCGACGACACCGACGGCGGTCAGCTCGTCGATGGTCCGGTAGCTGCGCGAGATCGCCCGCGCGAGGTCGATCTGGGAGGCCATCACCAGCTGCTGCGCGCGGGCCTGGAGCACCGGCTCGGCCATGACCAGCCGCATGCGCACCTTCGCCGTGGACATGCCCACGTCGAGGGCGTCGCTGCGGATGAGGCCGAGGACGTGGTCGATGACGCGCAGGAGCAGATCGCCCAGGGATTCGCCCGGTTCGCGTTCGGCGATCATGCGCAGCGCGATCCGCATGCGCACCTCGGCGTCGGCGAACAGGACCTCCTCCTTGCTCGGGAAGTAGTTGAAGAAGGTCTTGGTCGACACCTCCGCCGCCGCGGCGATCTCGGCGACCGTCGTCTCGACGTAGCCCTTCTCGTCGAACAGCCTGGTAGCGGCGTCGACGAGGGCTCTTCGCGTGCGGAGCTTCTTGCGTTCCCGGAGCGTCACTTCACCCACCATGAGCGAACTTTACACCAGCAGCTTTTTTACACCCATTGTAATTTTCTGCCGGGTGAGGTTTAGTGAGAGGCAGGCACAACTCCTACACAAAGGAGCAAGTGATGACACAGGCACCATCGGCGCCGCGCCTGCCCGTCGAGCGGACGGACCCCTTCGACCCGCCCAAGCGGATCGGCGAGCTGCGCGAGACCGAGCCGCTGTCGCGGCTGAGCTTCCCCGACGGACACCTCGGCTGGCTCGTCACGAGCTACGCGCTGACCCGGCAGATCCTGGCCGACCCGCGCTTCAGCTCCCGCCAGGAACTGCGGCACTTCCCGCTCGACCACCCCCTGGCCCGCGAGCCGCAGCCGCCCGCCCGGCCCGGCATGTTCATCCGCATGGACGGCGAGGACCACGGCCACTACCGGCGCCTGCTCACCGGCCAGTTCACCGTCCGCCGGATGCGCGCCCTCGAACCGCTCGTGCAGGAGATCATCGACTCCGCCCTCGACGACCTGGAGGCCGCCGGGCCCGGCGCCGACCTGGTGAAGCACTTCGCGCTGCCCGTCCCGTCACTGGTGATCTGCGAACTGCTCGGCGTCCCCGCCGCCGACCGCTCGAAGTTCCAGCGGGACTCGGCCACGATCATGCGGCTCGACAGCGGCGGCGAGGAGGTCTGGGCGGCGCTGGGCTCATTGACCGCCTTCCTCGGCGAGCTCGTCGCGGCCAAGAGGGCCGAGCCGACCGACGACATCCTCGGCGGCCTGTGCGCGACCGGTGAACTCGACGACGAGGAACTGGTCAACATGGCCCTGCTGCTGCTCGTCGCCGGGCACGAGACCACCGCGAACATGCTCGGGCTGGGCACTTTCGCGCTGCTGACGCACCCCGAGGAGCGGGAGAAGTTCACCGCCGGCCCCGGCGTCGTCAACGGCGTCGTCGAGGAACTGCTGCGCTGGCTGTCGATCATCCAGTACGGCGCCACCCGCACCGCCCTGGAAGACGTCGAACTCGACGGGGTGCAGGTCAGCGCGGGCGAGTGCCTGATCTTGTCGGTGCAGGGCGCCAACCGCGACCCGGAGCGCTTCACCGACCCCGACGTCCTCGACGTCACGCGCTCGGCGCAGGGGCACCTGTCCTTCGGGCACGGTATCCACCAGTGCCTGGGACAGCAGCTCGCGCGCGTCGAGATGCGGCTGGCGTACGCGTCGCTGTTCCGCCGCTTCCCGACTCTGCGCCTGGCCGTCGAGCCGGAGCAGGTCCCCACGCGCACGAACATGCTGATCTACGGCGTGCACGAGCTGCCGGTGGCCTGGTGAGCGCGATGGAGGTGGAGGTCGACGCCCGCAAGTGCTGCGCCGCGGGCATGTGCGCGCTGACGGCCCCGGAGGTCTTCGACCAGGACGAGGCGGCCGGGACGGTGGTGCTGCTGGCGGCGCGGCCGCCGCAGGCCGCGTGGGAGTCGGTGTGGGAGGCGGCCGACAGCTGCCCGGCCGGGGCGATCACGGTTCGCGACTGATTGCGGGCCCGCCGGGTGGAGCGTGGCGCTTCACCCGGTGGGCGTCAGGAGTTCGGCGCGCACGGCCGCCGGGTCGCGGGCGAGGGCAACGCGGACGCAGGCGGCGATCAGGCGCGGCAGGTCCTCTTTCGGCGCGAGGGCCGCCAGGCGACCGGGCGTGCGCGGCAGGCCGAGGGCCTCGGCGCCGTCGGCGGCCCGGTCGTCGACGTAAGGCGCGAGGTCGGGCCACACCCCCTGCGCCTCGCGCAGAAAGATCGACGTGCCCGTCGGCCCGATCCCGGGTACCTCCTGGAGCAGCCGCGAGACACCGTCGGCGTCCCCGCCCTCGCGGTGCAGCCGGCGCAGGTCGCCGCCCCAGCGCTCGCCGACGAGGACGGCCCCCTCGCACAGGATCGTGGCCGTCGACTCGTCGTAGCGGCGGTAGTGGGCGCGGCCGAGGGCGTCGACGCGGTACTGCCAGTCCGACTCGCGCATCGCCTCGGGCGTGCGCAGTTTCGCCCGGGACAGCTCGCGGGCGGCGCCGACGGCCATGTCGGCGCCGATCGGCTTCGAGAGCAGGACCGTCAGCACGAGCAGCCGGTACAGCGGCGACGGCTTGTCCCGCAAGGCGATGCCGGCCTGCTCGGCGTAGGTGCGGCCGTAGCGGTCCAGTAGAGCGCGAACGAGGCCGTCGCGAGTACTCATGGCTGGGGAGTGCCCAGGTCAGGCGGTGGACATGCCCGTTCAACCCGCGTTCAGCGTCAGCAGCGTGATCTCCGGCGGCGCGCCGACCCGCACCGGCGGGCCCCAGTAGCCCGCGCCGCGCGTGACGTACACCTGCGTGCCGTCGACGGTCTCCAGCCCCGCCGTCACCGGCTGCTGGAGGCCCACGACCATGTTGAACGGCGCCATCTGCCCACCGTGGGTGTGCCCCGACAGCTGCAGGTCGACGCCGAACCCGGCCGCCTCCTTCACCTGGAGCGGCTGGTGCGCCAGCAGCACCACCGGCCGCGCCTGGTCGCGACCGTCGAGCGCGCGCTCCAGGTCGGGGCCCTGCCCGCTGGCCTCACCGCCGAGGTCGTTGACGCCCGCCAGGTCCAGCACGGCGCCCCCGCGGGTTATCTCGACGCGCTCGTTGACCAGCGGCGTCACGCCGAGCTCGCGCAGCTCGTCGATCCACTCCTGCGGCCCTTCGGACGTGTAGTACTCGTGGTTGCCGGTGACGAAGTAGGACGGCTTCTCCAGCTCCGACAGCGGCCGGGCCAGGTCGCCCAGCTCGGCGACCGACCCGTCGACGAGGTCGCCGACGATGGTCACCAGGTCGGCGTCCAGCTCGTTGATCATCCGCACGATCCGCTCGGTGTGCCCGACGCCGGTCAGCGGCCCGAGGTGGATGTCGCTGACGACGGCCACCCGCAGCCCGTTCATCCTCGGGTCGAGCTTGGCCAGCGTGATCGGGACCCGCTCGATCTTCGGCGGCCCGAGCGCCGAGCGCATCCCGAACCCGACCGTGGCCGCCGCGCCGACCCCCGCGACCACGGCCGAGGTGCGGGCGATGAACAGCCGCCGGGTCAGCACCGGCGAGGCAGCGGCGGGCGCCTCGGGCTCCGGCGAGGGCTCCGCCTCCTCGTCGGCGACGACGTCACCGGCGGCCTTCGCCGTCGCCTCCTGCCGCTTCGACACGCGGTTGGCGATCGCGCGGGGGATCTCCAGGAGCACCAGGAACAGCAGCAGATAGACCATCAGCGCGAACCAGATGTAGCCCGGCCAGGCGATGACGTGCTCGACCCCTGCCGGGAACAACCGGGCGCCCGCGAGCGCGCCGACGGTCACGAGCGCCATCGCCACCAGCGCCCACGTCAGGCCCCGGCGCCAGGGCCCCGGCCCCGTCGTCGACTTGATCAGCCGATGCCACAGGTAGTAGTGAACGCCCACGACGATGACCGTCATGAACACGGCGAAGCCGAGCATCTGCAGCATCCGGGGGCCCCAATTTCGTTCGACGTGACGGAAGAAGCAAACGTCCGCGGCCCTGAGAGGAGCCTGAGGTCAGGCCTTGCGGCCGACCACCATGGTGAAACGGTACGACGGCGCGCTGAATCCGGGGTCGCCCATCAGCCGCGTGTAGCGGGCCAGTTCACCCTCGGTGAATCCGGCGGCCAGCAGCGCGTCCCACTTCTGCTCGATGTTCACCTTGTACAGGCGCGCGCCGGTGCCGCCGCCGGTCCAGCTCTCGGCGTGCTCGGTGGTGTGCACGTCGGCGAGGCCCTCGGCGCAGAACGCCTCGTGCGCGGCGTAGGCCCACTCCATGTCGCCGCCGTGCGCGGCCAGGACGGTCAGCAGGCCGTCGGTGACCTTGGCGAAGAGTTCGGCGTCGCCCTCGCCCGGCGCCCGGTACACGCGCAGGGGCTGGCTGCCGAACTCGCCGACGGCCAGGTGCCCGCCGGGGGCGAGGTGCCCGACGAGCCGGGAGACGATCTCGCGGCGCTGCGGCAGGTGCACCAGGAGCAGGCGGGCGTGGATCAGGTCGAAGGGGCCTTCGGCGGTGACCTCGGCGGGCAGCTCCTCGCGGACGTCGGCCCGGTGGACCGTGACGCCGGGGTGCTCGCCCAGCAGGCCGGTGTCGAGGTCGACGGCGGTGACCGCGCCGCCGCGCCCGGCGAGCCAGCGCGCGATCGACCCGGCGCCGGGGCCGAGTTCGAGGCAGCGCGGCGCCTCGGGCAGCGGGAGCGCCGACAGCCGGGCGGTGGTCAGCGGGTCGAGGAAGCGCTGGATGGAGTCGAGCTGGTGCTCGGCCTGGGTCGAGGAGTTGGAGAAGGTGTAGCTGTCGGTGCGGCTCATGGCCCGCCTTTCACTCGGTGGGGGTGGACTCGCCGTGCAGCGCCAGGGCCGCGACGATGACGGCGGGGTCGGCCCGGACGGTCTCGCCGGGGGCCGACACGCCGAGCCGTCCGCCGATCAGGACGGTGACCCGGTCGGCGGTCGAGGTCGCCGCGTCCAAGGAGGGGGCCGTGACCAGCACGGACATGCCCTCGTCGCGCAGGGACGCGACCGTCTGGGCGATCTGCCCGGCCAGGGCGGGCACGAGCCCTTCGGTGGGTTCGTCGAGAAGCAGCACGCTCGGCTGCGCGAGCAGCGCGCGCGCGAAGGCGAGCATCTGCTGCTCCCCTCCCGACAGGTGCGCGCCCTTGTGGCCGCGGCGCGCGGCCAGCTGCGGAAACAGGTCGAGGACGCGCGCGGGCGTCCACGGGCCGCGCGTCTTGAGCAGGCCGAGGTGTTCGGCGACGGTAAGGGAGGCGAACACCCGCCGGCCCTGCGGGACGAGCGCCAGGCCGCGCCGGGCGCGGTGGTGGGTGGCGTGGCGGGTGACGTCGGCGCCGTCGAGCAGGACACCGCCCGAGCGGGCCGGGACGAGCCCGGCGAGGGCGTGCACGAGCGTGGTCTTACCGGCGCCGTTGTGGCCGACGACGGCGTGGACCTCCCCGCGCGCGAGGGTCAGGTCGACACCGTGCAGGACCGTGCCGCCGTGGTAGCCGGCGCGCAGGCCGGTGGTCTCAAGCCGCACCGAGTGCTCCCTGGTAGATCTCGCGGACGCGCGGGTCGGCGGCGACCTCGGCCGGTGCGCCGGTGGTGAGGACGGCGCCCTGGTGGAGGACGGTGACGGTGTCGGCGAAAGCCCGGACGAGGTCCTGGTGATGTTCGACGAGCAGGACCGCGACCTCGCCGCCGATGGTCTCCAGCGCGGCGAGGAGGCGTTCGACGTCGTCGTCGGTGAGCCCGGCGGCCGGTTCGTCGAGGAGCAGCGCGCGCGGGGAGGCGGCCAGGGCCACGGCGAGTTCGAGGAGCCGCCGGCGGCCGTGGGACAAGGCGTCGGCGGGGGTCCGTGCGTCGGCGGCGAGGCCGAGGGCGTCGAGCCGCGCGAGGTCGGCGGCGCGGTCGCGGCGCAACCAGCGCTCGGCGAAGGAGCGGGCCGGCCAGGCGCCGAGGGCGACGTTGGTGAGGCAGTCGGCCGAGCCGACCAGCGCCGGAGTCTGGAAGGTCCGCCCGAGACCGAGGCGCGCCCGCCGGGCCGGACCGGCGCGGGTGACATCACGTCCGGCGAGGACGATCCGCCCGGCGCTCGCCGTGACGTTGCCGGCCGCCAGGTGCAGCAGCGTCGACTTGCCGGCGCCGTTGGGGCCGATGAGGGCGTGCCGGGCGCCCTCCTCGACGGTGAGGTCGACGCCGTCGACGGCCTTCAGCGCGCCATAGGCGCGGCTCACCCCGCGAAGCTCAAGCACCGGCCGCTCCCTTGCGCAGGCCCAGCCGCTCCGCCACGCCGGACAGACCGCCGGGAAGCAGGTAGACCGCGGCGATGAACAGCACGCCCAGCAGCAGCGGCGCTCCTCCCTCGCCGGGGATCTCGGGGGCGATCCGGTCGCGGACGGCGACGACCACCGCGACACCCGCCAGCGCGCCCGGTATCGAGGCGGCGCCGCCGATGACGACGGCGAGCAGGACCAGGGCGGCGACCTCGAAGCCGGCGTTGTCCGGCGAGACGGTCCGCTGGACCGCGACGAGCAGGCCCCCGCCGATCCCGGCGATCGCGCCCGCGCCGGTGAAGGTCCACAAGAGCGTGAGCGACACCCGGTGGCCCGACGCGCGCATGCGGGCCTCGTTGTCGCGGCAGCCGCGGATCAGCGTCCCCGCCGGAGAACGCAGCACGAGCATCGCCACACCGAGCACGACCAGCGCGGCGGCGACGATGTAGGTGTAGACCTCGGGGATCTTGACCAGTGCGTCCCCGCCCGGAAACGCCGGCGTGGCCGGGACGCGGTCCATGCCGTCGGTGCCGCCGGTCAGGGAGGTCCACTGCCCGGCGGTGATCGCGGCGAGCTCGCCGATGGCGAGGGTGACCATGAGGCAGATGACTCCCCGGGTCTGGACCACGGCGGCGCCGGTGAGCAGGGAGAAGACGGCCGCGGCCGCGCCCGCCCCGAGGAGCTGGACGACGCCGGGAAGCTCGGCGTGGGCGAGGTGCGCGGCGGTGTAGGCGCCGACCGCGTAGGGCGCGACCTGCCCGAGGGTCGGGAGGCCGGCGACTCCGGTCATGAGCGCCGTCGACGCGGCGAGCAGGCCGAGCCCGGCGACGCGGGCAACGGTGAGCAGCGTGTAGTTGTCGGCGAACAGCGGCATGGCCAGCAGGACGGCGACGACCGCTGCGGCGGCGGCGAGGGGAAGGACGCGACGGAGAGGCCCGGAGGTCATGTGGGTTTCCCTGCGGTGCAGAGTGGACGGTCATGGGCCGCCGACCGTTTCCCCTCGCCGACCTCGTTCCCGGGCCGCTGCGCGGGGTGATCCTCGACGGCGTCCACCGCCTCCTCCAAGCCGAGCTCGCCGGCCGGGCGACCCTGCCGGCGAAGATCCTTCGGCCGGAGCATCTCGACCGCATAGCCGTGCCCTGACCCGCTCACACTCTCCCCGCCTTCAGCCCCGCGAACCCGCCGCGCCAGCCCCGCACGAGCAGCGCCACCGCCATCGCGGCGAACAGCAGGTACGGCGAGGCGGAGGGGGCCAGCACGACGCCGAGGCTCTGCACCTGCCCGACGGCGATCGCCGCGAGGAAGGCGCCGCCGATCGAGCCGAGCCCGCCGACGACCACGACGATCAGCGACAGCAGCAGCGTGTGGGATGCGGTGCTCGGCCCGGGGCCGAGGATCGGCGCGCCGAGGGCCCCGGCGACGCCGGCGAGGGCGCCACCGGCGGCGAGGACCGCCGCAAGGACCATGCGCGGGTTCACGCCGAGCGCGGCGACCATGTCCCGGTCGTCGACGACGGCCCGCACGTGCGCGCCGGCGCGCGTGCGGGTGATGACCAGCCAGCCGGCCAGCGCCAGGAGGGCGGCCACGCCGATGAACAGCAGCCGGTAGGCGGGGAACCGGTGCCCGGCCACGTCGACCGAGCCGTCCAGCGCCGACGGCAGCGTCGGGCGCAGCTCGTCGGCGCCGAAGACGCGTTCGAGCAGCGCTCCCCCGGCGAGCGCGATGCCGAAGGTCAGCAGGGCCTGCGCGAGGTGCCCGCGCCCGGCCAGCGGCGTCAGCGCCGCCCACAGGACGCCACCGGCGGCGAGGCCGGCACCGGCGCCGGCGAGCACGCCGAGACCGAGTCCGGCCCAGGTCCCGTCGGAGACGGAGACGGCAACGTAGCCCCCGGCGACGTACACGGTGCCGTGGGCGAGGTTGAGCACGTCGGCGACCCCGAAGATCAGGGTGAGCCCGGCCGCGACGGTGAAC
This sequence comes from Phytomonospora sp. NPDC050363, assembly GCF_040655735.1. NCBI lineage: Bacteria > Bacillati > Actinomycetota > Actinomycetes > Micromonosporales > Micromonosporaceae > Phytomonospora > Phytomonospora sp. NPDC050363. Next base: position 222,287 of record NZ_JBFAKK010000005.1, on the reverse strand, counting down.
AGCAGCAGCCCGTAGGCCAGACCGTTCACGGCCGGGATCAGGTAAGCGTCGATCATCAGTTGCCGACGGTGGCCAGGTCCTCGATGAGCATGTTCGACAGCATCTCGCCGTCCTTGGCGACCTGCCGCAGGTACCAGCGCTGGATCGGCGAGTGGGTGGTCGGGTTGAACTGCCACGAGCCGCGCGGGCTGTCGATCACGCCGAGTTTGCTGATGGCGTCGTTGACGGCCTGCGAGGTGACGTCCTGGTCGGCCGGGATCGCCGCGATCGCGCGGTCGAGGACCGCGGCGGCGTCGAAGGAGGCCATCGCGAAGGTCGTGGGCTGGCGCTGGTAGCGGGCGCTCCACTCGGCGACGAAGGTCCGGTTGGCCGGGTTGTCGAGGTCGGGGCTGTAGTTGAGGACGTTGCGGATGCCCTCGGCGGCGTCGCCCTGGGCGGCCAGTACCGCTCCCTCGGTGAGGAAGGCCCCGTACAGCGGGATGTCGGCCGCGTCGGACTCGGCGTACTGCTTGACGAAGTCGACGGCCGCCTTGCCGGCGTAGAAGCAGTAGACCGCCCTGGCGTTGGTCATGGCGATCTCGTTGAGGTAGGGCAGGAAGTCGGTGGTCTGCGGGAACGGCGTCCACTTGGTCTCGCCGTCGGGGTTGGCCAGCTGACCGCCCAGCTGCTTGTAGGTGTCGACGAAGCCGCGCAGCTCGTCGTGCCCGCCCTGGTAGTCGGGGCCGATGGCGTAGACGGGGCCGTCGACGTTCTCCTTGACGTAAGGGGCGATGGCGATGCCGGGCTCGTCACTGATGTAGCTGGTGTGCCACAGCCAGTTGTTGTCCTTCATGTCGGGGCGGCCGTTCGCGCCGACGAGTGGGAGCTGGTTCTCCTGCGCGAGCGAGGCGATCGCCGCGTAGGAGCCGCCGCCGACGATCCCGGCGAGGGCGTCGACCTCCTCTTGGACGACAAGGCGCTCGGCGGCGGGGAGGGCGGTGGTGGGCCCGTCTCCCTCGTCGGCGACGCGCAGGTCGACCGTCCGGCCGCCGAACTTGCCGTCGTGGGTGTCGAGGTAGAGCTGGAAACCGTCGCGCATGTCCTCGCCGACGGTCTGGTACGTGCCCGACAGGGACGCGACGAAGCCGATCTTGACATCGCCGGATCCGCCCTCGTCTCCGCCGGTGCAGGCGGTGGCCGTCACGCTCAGCAGGGCGGCTGAGGTGAGGGCCACGAAGGCTCTCGTGCGGGATTTCATGGGTGCTCCCGGTCAGTGGGTGGAGTGAGGGGATGACCGCACCGGAAAGCTCTGGGGTGCGGAGGAGCGGAAGCGGTTGCGGTCCGGGAGCCGGCCTTGAAGTGCGCGAGGGTCGAGGCGAGGGCGCTCAGAGCGGCGGGTCGGACACGGGCGTCGCAGGACAGGACCCGGACGCGGGGGGTCACGCCGAGGTCGTCGCGGACCCGGCGGGTCGGGGGCACGGGTGCGTCGTCGAAGCGGTTCACCAGCACGACGAAAGGAAGGCCCCGCCCGGCCAGGAAGGCACGGGCGGGGGCGCTGTCGGCGATCCGGCGGGGGTCGGCCAGCAGGACCGCGCCCCCGGCGCCGTGGGCGAGGCGGTCCCACATGAAGCGGAACCGCGGCTGGCCGGGGGTGCCGAACAGGTACACGTACTCGTTGTCGACGGTGATCCGGCCGAAGTCCATGGCCACGGTCGTGCCCCGCGTCGGGGTCGCCGACACGGCCGCCTCGACGGCGACCGTGCCCACGTCCGAGACGGTCTTGATCAGCGTCGACTTGCCCGTGGCGGGCCCGCCGACGACGACGAGCTTGCCGACGGGTTCGGGAGTCGCGGCCCGTCCCCGGTCGCACAGCCGGTGCAGGGCAGCGCCCCGGCCGCTCACGTACGAGGGGGCCATCTCCTCACCTCAGGTCGTCGACGCGGTCTTGTGCGGGAGGAGGGTCGGGCGCGCCCCGGGGGTCAGGGCGGGTCCGACCTGGTTGATGAGCTTGGTCAGTTCGTGGCCGACCTGGCCCAGGTCGCCGTCCCGGCTGATGAGGGCGACCAGGCACGCGCCACTGGAGACCGACATGGTCGACAGGTAGCCGCCGTCCATCTCGGTGAGGTTGGAGATCACCCGTCCGGCCTGGAGGGATTTGGAGGCACTGTGCAGAAGACTGACCAGGCCGGAGGCCACCGCGGCAAGGCGGTCGGCGTCGTCCTCGCCCAACGCGCTGTTGCGCGCGATGAGCAGGCCGTCGGCGGACACCGCGAGCGTGTGTGTCACGTCGGGCACGCGCGCGACGAAGTCGTTGAGCAGGAAATCCAGGTCAAGCTCGGTCACTGTCTGGCTCTCGATCGGTCGTTGTCATGGACATGGTCTGTTTGATGCTCGAGGTCCCCCGCGCGTAGGCGGCGAAAGTCGCGCCGACCGAATCGGGATCCCGATAGTCGCTCGGCTGGGGGGTGGGCACTGCGGCCGCGCCCTGGTGGTCGTCGGGCAGACCACCGGGCACCAGGTGCGCCATCGGCGCACGGCGGGGAAGTTCGCCAGTGGGACTCAGCAGGGCGCTGGCGGCGTCACTGATGTTGGTCCAGCCGTCCTCGGCGGGGCGCCGCTGCGATGGCACGGACGGGGTGATGATCGGCAGTGCGACGGTCTCCTGGTCGGTGAGCGTCGCGGCGGCCGGCGCGGGGTCGGAGTCGGCCGGCTCCGGTCGGGCCGCGGACTCCACCTCCGTCGCGGGTTCGGGGTCGGGCGCGTCGGCCGGCGGTGCGGCTTCGGCGTCGGGGGCCGGGGACGGCGTCCCGAAGTAGCCGCCCTTCGGCGGCACGGGGGTCTGCTGGAGCGCCCCGGCGATCTCCCCGGCGGGAGTCCTGGCGGGGAGGTTGTCACCGTTGGTCGGGGACAGCCGCTCGAAGAGCCCTCCCGCCAGGGGCGCGGGCTCGGTTTCGCGAGCGGGCTCGGGTTCCGGAGCGGGTTCCGGAGCGGCTGCTGGGGCGTCCGGCGTCCGGCTGGGCATCGGCGCGCTGTACCCGTTCGCGGGGGCGTCCGGCGTCCGGCTCGGCATCGGCGCGCTGTACCCGTTCGCGGGAACCGGTACCGCGTTCCCGCCCCCGGTGTCGCGCCTGGCGAACAGGCCGCCTTTCGAGAGCATTCCCGTCGCCTCGGCGGCCGCGACCTCGCCGGCCTCCGGCTCGGCCGGTTCGTCCACCGGCCGCGGGTGCGGGCTGGGACGGCGTGTCGGCAGTGCGGAGGCACCGCCGGTCGAGGTGTCCTCAGTCGACGGCGTGGACTCGGTGTCGCCGAACGGCCGGAAGGCCTGCGTCGCCTCGGACGCGCCGCTGCTCGCCTCGGTGTTCTCGAATGCCTTGAACGGCTTCGGGGTCTCCTCGGCGACCGGCTCGACCGTCCCGGATGGACGAACGCTCGGCGGGACCGCGACCTCCGCGGTGTCCTCGTCGGCGACCGAGGTCGGCTCGTTGCGCCCACCGGGACTGCCCGTCCCGGCGAACAGCAGCGTCGGCACCGGCGCCTCGTCGACCTCGACCTCGGCGGTCGTCTCGGCCTCCGCGGGGACAGCGCGCTCGACGCGCCGGAACAGCGGAGCGGCCGGGCCGCCGGAGTCGCCGTCGCGCGGCTGCTCCTTCGACAGCAGCGCCGCCGGCACGGTCACCTCGGCGATCGTGCCCTTGGGCTTGTTGTCACGCAGCTCGACGGTGATACCGTGCCGCGTCGCGATCGTGCCGACCACGGTCATGCCCATCGTGTGCAGCGCGTCGAGGTCGAGTCGCGGATAGGCCAGGCGACCGTTGAGCTTCTCCCGCTGCGGCGGTTTGATGCCGATCCCGTCGTCGCTGATCTGGATGATCGTGCGGTCGGCGAGCGCACTGGCCGAGACGGTGACGTGCTGCGAGAAGCGGGTGGCGTTGTCGACGAGTTCGGCGAGCAGGATGACCATCTCGTCGACGAGGCTCGCCTTGACCGCGACGCCTTCGGCGAGTCCGGCGAAGTGGACGCGCGTGTAGTGCTCGACCTGGCCCTGTGCGGCCTTGAGGACGTCGGCGACGGGTTCGTCGCGGACGCGGGCCTGGGCCGGCGAGGAGCCGCCGAGGACGAGGAGGCTGTTGTTGCGGCGGGAGAGCAGCGTGACCATGTGGTCGAAGGCGAACAGCCTTTCGAGCCACTCGGGGTTCTCCTCGCGGTGCTCGGCCTCGTCGAGGGCCTTGGTGAGCCGGCCGGTGAGGGAGTTGCCGCGCCGGGCGAGTTCGACGAACATGCGCGCGATGTGCAGGCGCAGGACGGCCTGTTCGGCGGCGACGCGGACGGCCTCGGTGTGGACGGCGTTGAACGCGCGGGCCACCTCGGCGAGTTCGTCGGCGCCCTTGGCCGGCAGGAGTTTGGTCTGGTCGGCGGCGAACTGGTCGGGGGTGCGGTTGCCGATGGAGTCGCCGTCGTTGAGCTTGGCGACGGCCTCGGGCAGGTCGACGGCGGCGACGCGGTGGGCGGCGTCGCGCAGGCGGCGCAGGCCGCGCACGACGGGCCGGCCGAGGCGGACGGCGAGCCACAGGGCGAGGGCGACGGTGAGGAGCACCGCGCCGGCCTGGAGCCCGGCCCACAGGCGCTGCCCGTCGCGCATCTCGGTGACCACGTCGATGACGTCGCGGTCGACGAGGTCCTGGATGAGGTGGAGGTGCGCCAGGCGCGCGTTCATGGCCTGCGACCAGAAGACGGGCTGGGTGACCAGCCGCTGTCCGGGTTTGGTGCGGGCGACGTCGTCCTCGGCGATCTGGGCCTGGACGGCCTCCATGCCCGAGAGGGACTGCTCGACCCAGCCGCGCCACTCGGGCAGGGCGAGGTCGTTGAACAGGCGCATGGCCTCGATGTAGCCGCTGCGGTCGGCGGTGATCTCCTGCTGTGTGGCGGGCAGGAGCCGGCCGCGGGCGAGGGCGCGCTGGACGGTGGTGCGCTCGGCGCCGGCGTACTCGGCGGCGGCGGCGAGTGCCGCGGCGGCGCGGATCTGGTCGGCGATCTCGCCCTGGGCGCCACCGGTCTGCGCGATGTTCTCGCGGTAGGTGACCATGTCGCCGATGATGATCTGGTAGCGGAACGCGGTGGCCGAGGCGGCGACGGTTCCGGCGACGACGTTCTCGCGCAGGACGTGCAGCTCGGCGAGTTGGCGGTCGACGCGGTCGAGGTGGCCGTCGACGCTCGCCGGCAGGTCGGGCATGCTCGTGCGCTCGGCGAAGTACTCCGCGGCGGCGTCGTCGGTGACATGGGTGTCGGCGAGGAAGATCTCGGCGGCGCTGTCCTTGTGGCCCAGCAGCGTCTCGACGGCCGAGGAGCGCTCGGTCTGCAAGAGGTGTGAGAGTTTCCCGACCGAGGAGCTGAGTACGACCAGGGAGCGCAACGTCCCGGCCTGGCTGGCGTCTCCGACGGTGGTGGCCACGGCCAGCGCGGCGAACGCGATGGCCGTGATGAGTGGGACGGTGACGAGAACGCCGACCTTCCGCGTGATCTTCAGCGGTTCCTCCTACTAGCTGATCACCGACGCCCCCGACCGCGTGTGAAAGTTACGCGCTCTTCAGGGTCGCCCTTGATACACGTACGCGACATGACACGGGGCTGTCATTTCCGGGCGGGGGCCTGCCTTCTGGGGTCCGGGCGCAACTGCGGGCGCGGGTGCCGCGTGTACGGTCCTCGGCTCATCGGCCCGTCTTCGCCGTGAGGGCGCCGGCGGTGAACTCGTCGATGGCGGCGCGCACGTCGAGGGCCGTGGCGGTGTGCTTGAAGCGGGGCACCGACAGTCGGCTGCGGATCGCGCCGAGCCGTGATGTCAGGCGCGCCGTGCGGCGGGCCGGGTCGAGGCCGAGGGCGGGGGTGAGCGCTTCGGGGACGGCGTCGAGTTCGCCCTGGAGGACCCGCGCGGCGGCGAGGTCCATGCCCGCACCGTAGAGGATCCCGAAGCGGCGCTGCTCCTCGGGTGTGCGTTCGTACATGTCGATGGCCTGCTCGGCGCTGCGCGCGGCCCGGTCGCCGTCGCCGAGGGCGAGGTGGACGGCGGCGGTGCACATGGCCAGGCGGGCGGGGGTGAACCCGAACTCGCCGCCGAGTTCCTCGGCGAGGGGGTCGGTGCCGTCGGTGGCGCCTGCGGCGTGGACGGCGCCGATGGCCTCGCGGCCGGAGCCCATGAGGGCGTAGGCGCGGGCGGCGATTCCGTGCAGGCGGCGGGCGGTGCCGCCCGTGGCGTGGCGCAGGCCGGCGTCGACGTGGTCGAGCGCCTCGGTGGGGCGCCGGCCCCAGAAGGCGATGGTGGCGCGGGTGCTGCGGACCCAGGACTTGAGGCCGTCGTGTTCGGCGAGTTCGGCGTAGGTCCAGGCGGCGCGCGCGTGGTCGTCGGCGGCGTCGGCGTGGCCGAGGTCGAAGCTGGTGGTGGCCGCCAGCCCGCAGACCTGGCCGGTGACGGCGAGGAGCTGGGCGACGTGGCGAGGGCGGCGGGTGCCGGTGAGCAGGCCGTAGGCGAGGTCGCGGGTGCGCAGGAGCCTGGGGAGCAGCTGGGTGGGCGGCAGGTGGGCGTAGTCGCGCGCGTGCCGGCGGACCTCGGCCTGTAGCTGTTCGATGAGCAGGCCGGGCACGTCGCCGGTGGCGAAGGCGGTGGCGTGGTCGCGGGAGGCGTCGCCGGCGGCCTGCTCGATCGCGGGCGCCGGCGATGTCGTCTCGGGTTCGTCCTCGCCCGGTTCACCGGCCGGGCCGAGCAGGATCTCGACCGGAAGGCCGAAGAGGCCGCGCATCGCCTCGGCGGTCATCGGGCGGGTGCGGGTGGACTCCGCGGCGAGGTAGCGGTCGAACTGGCGCAGGCCCAGGGTGAATCCGGCGAGGCCGAGTTCCCTCGCCTTGCGGTGCAACAGCTGTAGCGCCCGTTCTCTCCCCCAGGACCGGGCACGCAGCTCCGCTTCCAACCGTGTCCGCGGCGTCGTCGGATGATTCGACACGGGTGCCTTTGTCCAATCTGGAGCGGGTTGCGCGTGTCGCCAGATGGTATCCGGTTGTGCGGCCAGGCTAGAGCGGCGGTCGGCGGATCACCGACGTACCAACGGTAAGGAGTGTTCAACCCAGTAGAGCGTACACAGTGGACGCCTGCGCGACCTGGGTACTCGTGTCCGCCAGCGTCACCTCGATGTCGGTGAAGGCCATGCTGCGGCCCAGTTTGGCGACCCTGGCGGTGAACAGGCTGTCGGCGCCGAGGACGGGCCGGCGGAAGGTCACCGACTGCTGGACGGTGGTCATCGGGCGGTATCCGCCGGAGGCGGCGGACACCGCGATGACGGTGGCGGTGTCGGCCGCGGCCATCACGGCCTGGCCCGACAGCGCGCCGCCTTCCCTTGCCAGCCTTGACGACCAGGGAAGGCGCAGGACGGCGTGCGTGGCGTCCAGCGCGGTGACGGACAGGCCCAGGTCGAGGACCCAGGGGGCGAAGTTGTCGGCGAGAATCGCGTTGGCATCGGCGACCGTGAGCGTCATGGCACCATCATCGCCGACCGTCCACCGTGGACGCCCGCGTAACACGCCGGTCAGGCCGGCGCGGCCGCCGACTCGGCGAGCGCGTCGTACTCGGCGCGCGCGGCGGCGATCTCGGCGCCGTGGCGTTCGGCCCAGGTGGTGAGGGTCATCAGCGAGTCGTAGAGTTCGCGCGCCATGGGCGTCGCCTCGTACTCGACCTTCGGCGGGACCGTCGGGTAGACCTTGCGGGTGAGCAGGCCGTCGCGTTCGAGCTGGCGCAGGTTGAGGGTGAGCATGCGGCGGCTGATGCCCTCGACCTTGCGTTCGAGTTCGGTGAAGCGGACCGGCCCGCGGCTGGTCTCGACGATGATGCTGATGCTCCACTTGCCGCCGACGCGGTCGAGCACCTCGCGCACCGTGCAGGCGTCGGGCTGCTTGTTCTCGACCGGCGCGCACATCTGCCGGGTCTCGGGCTTCGTCTCGGTCACCATGGCGCCTCCTCGGGAAGATCCATGGTCACACATCGTGGGCACTGTTACCAAGGGTGACCCAAGGGGCGAATTCGATGGGAGACAGGCGGTTTTGACGTTAGCCTGTGGCGATGACTGGATCTTCCCACGACCCGGCCGATCGAACCGTGCGAGCAGTCGCCGCCGCCGCGGAGGCGGGCCGCGAACGCGGTCTGGCGGTGACCGAACCGGTCGTGCTCTACGACGTGTTCTCCGTCGTCGTCCACCTCGCCCCCTCCCCCGTCGTGGTCCGCGTGCCGACCGTTCTGCCGGTCGGTTCGACCCTGGAGACGCAGGCCGCGGGGCAGCGCGAGGAGATCGCCGTCGTCGAGTGGCTCGCCGCGCAGGGCTGTCCCGTCGTGGTGCCCAGCCCGCTCGTCGCGGCCGAACCCGTCGAGCGCGACGGTTTCTCCATGACCTTCTGGCAGTGGGCCGACCACCGCCCGCCCGCCGAGCCCGACTGGACCGCCGACACCGCGCCGGTCGCCGACCTGCACCTGGCCATGCGCGACTACGCCGGTCCCCTGCGCTTCCTGCCGTTCCTGTCCGACGTCCCCGCCGCCTTCGGCATGCTCGCCACCCGCCCCGACCTCATCGAGGCCGCCGACCTGGATCGCGCCCAGCGTGAATGGGAGGTGCTGGCGCCCGTCGTGACCACCTCCGACGGGCTGCTCGCCGAGTTCGGCGAGGCCGAGATCCAGCCCGTGCACGGCGACTCCCCGACCTACAACCTCATCAAGACCCCCGAGGGCCCGCTGTACTCCGACTTCGAGCTGGCCTGCCTCGGCCCCATCGAGTGGGACCTGACGCTGCTGGAACCCGCCGCCGTCGCCGCCTACACCGAACGCGCCGGGCGGCTCGGACTGCGCGCCCCCGACGAGCGGCTCCTGCGCGTCATGGAGGCGACCCGGATGCTCCAGGTCGTGGCGGTCCTGTCGATGGTGCCGCAGCTGCCGATGATGGCCGAGGCCCTCAAGGTGCCGCTGGGGCACTGGCGGTCGCGGCCGTTCGCGGGAGGGCTGGGGAGCTGAGGCGCTCGCCGGTCACCGGCGTGAGCCGCGCTCGAAGTTGAGCATCACCCGGGGCGGGTGACGTTCGTCGACGGGGCCGTCTTGGGACGACAGGGCGGTCGCCGCGACGGCGACCGGCTCGACCGGGGGGCTCTCCCGCAGCACCGGCGGGGACCAGGCCTTGAGCTGCTGTACGACGGCGCCGTAGAAGTGGTCGACGGCCCTGATCACCGAGTCGATGAAGGCGTCGGGGCCCCGCCGCCGCCCGGTGCCCATCGGCGCCCGCAACACCAGCCGGAACGCCCGCAGATCGCGCGTGTGGTCCGGGGACAGCAGCAGCGGCTGCGCACGGACGACGCTGAGCGGTTCGGCCGCCGCGACGCCGCGGCCGCGCCGCAGGAAGGACTCGACGCGGATCCCGCCGTCGGCGCCGTCGAGCTGGCCCAGCAGCCACCTCACGCGAGTCGCGGCCCCGCCGGTCTTCGGCGCGTCGAGGTCGACGTGGCAGGTGACGGTGGCGGCCTTCAGGTCGACGGTGACGGCCAGCGGACCCACGGCACTGGGGACCCGGATCGCGCCGGACATGGTCCCGTCGCGGCGCAGGGACGCCGCGAGCGCATGGACCCGCCCGTTCGGGTCGGCGAGTTCCCGGCGGGTCAGCAGCGGCGTCGCGTCGTCTCCGAGCCGCCGTCCCAGGCGCAGGGCGACGAAGCGCACGAGCGCCTCGAAATGGCGGGCGACGTCGACGGCGTCCTCGCAGGCGGGATGGAGGGTGCCTTCGGCGAGCGTCTCGCGCACCGGCGCCCAGGAGGGGCCCATGTCGTCGAATTCGAGCGCGCCGGACTTCGGGTGCTCCAGGTAGCGGATGAGTTCGCCGAGGATCCACGCCTGCTCGGCGTCGGCGACGCCCCGGTGCGCCTTCTGTGCGACGGCCTCGGCGAGGACGTGGGACCAGGTCCAGTGGTACAGCGCGACCTTGCGCGGCTTGCGGCCCTCGACCCGGGTGGGGTGGTGGCCGCTGATCGGCGCGATCTCGTTGGAGATGGTGATGACGGCGTCGAATCCGCGCTCCCGGGCGATGTCGAGGTAGTCCTCGACCTGCGGGGCGCCGAGTGGATTGGCCCCCGTTCGCACCTCGACGAGCGCCGTCCAGGTGCGGTTGCCGCGCCGGATCTCGATGAGGCCGTCGGGGTAGAGCCGCTTGCCGTGGAGGACGAACGGCACCTCGATGTAGGCGGCCGCGACGCCCACCGGTGCACCGAGCGGGCGGGTGAGGGCGCGGCAGAACTCGCGCACCGAGTGCATCACCGCCAGCAGTGCCGAGGTCGCGCGGCGCTCCTGCTCCTCGGCGCCGTTGACGCCCGAGGTGGGAATCAGGCGCGCGAGGTTCCACCGCTCGCGGTCCATGTGGTCGGCCTCCATCCGCCCCCGCTCCGCGCGTGAGCCGCCGGAACTCGGATGTCGGTGCCATCGTACTGCCGCGAAGACGCCCGCGAGGCCGCTGCGCTGCCTTAACGTCGGACCGAGACCCGCGAAGGAGCCCGCCATGATCACCGGTGCGCACGTCATCGTCCACAGCAGCGACGCCGAGGCCGATCGCGTGTTCCTGCGCGACGTGCTCGGCTTCGGCCACGTCGACGCCGGCGACGGGTGGCTGATCTTCGCGCTGCCGCCGGCCGAGGTCGCCGTGCACCCGGCGGCCGAGTCGGGTCGCCACGAGCTGTACCTCATGTGCGACGACGTGGCGGCGACCGTCGCCGAACTGCGCGGTAAGGGCGTGGAGTTCACCGGTGACATCACCGACCAGGGGTGGGGCCGGCTGACCGGCGTCCGGCTGCCCGGCGGAGGCGAGGTCGGTCTCTACGAACCGCGCCACCCGACGCCGCCGCACGAGACCGCGCCGGCGTCCGGTCCGTGGCACTGATCTTGCGCATACCGGGCCGCATACAGATCAACTTCGGCGGTTGACGGCGGGGCGTAAACGACCTTGAATGTCGAAAGGTCGCGAACCGTCGCCGACGCGATCGAAAGCCGCGAAGCGCCCCAGGCGACACCGTTCCCCATGTGCATCCGTGGCCGACGCCGTCCACGACCGTGCCCGAAACCGCCCGTCCGGCGCGGGGAACGAGGACATCACCGAACAATGTGGACTGTCCACAGTGAAGGGATGACATGAAGCGCAAGATCGCGCTCCTCGCCGCCGCGTTCGCGGTGGCCGCCGCCCCGGCGATCACCGCAGCACCGGCCCAGGCCGGAGACATCACGCCCGACATCGTCGGCGGCACACCCGCCGGCGAGCCTTACCCGTTCGTGGCGTCGCTGCAGTACACCCGCAACGGCGTGCCCAACAGCCACCGCTGCGGCACCACCCTGATCGACAAGACGTGGGTCGTCACCGCGGCCCACTGCGTGACCAACGCCGACGGCACCCCGATGCCCGCCGAGACCTTCCACATCGCGATCGGCAACATCGATCACCGCCTCGGTGAGCACATCAAGGTGACCCAGGTCGTCGTGCACCCCGACTACGAGACGCCGGCGGAGAACAACGCCGACATCGCGCTGCTCGAACTCGAGCGCGCGGCGACCCAGAAGCCCGCCGACATCGGGTACGTCGGCGTCGGCGACCCCGTCCGCATGCTCGGCTGGGGACGCACCGTCGAAGAGGATCCCGCCTCGCTGAGCCCCATCCTCCAGGAGCTCGACTCGACGCTGCTGGAGAACCCGCGCTGCGTCGCCGGTGACGAGTGGGACATCACGGTCGGCGACATCTGCGTCGACATCCCCGGCGGAGACACCGGGCCCTGCTACGGGGACTCCGGGAGCCCGGTGCTGAACAAGGACGCGCGCGGCCGCTGGGAGATCCTCGGCGTGGTGAGCCGCGGGCCGGGGACGGGGTGCCTGAACGGGCCGGAGGTGTACACGAGCACGTACTACTACGAGGACTGGATCTGGGCGACCTTGGACGCTTAGGGTTCGAGGGACAACGAGGGCGGGCGGCCGACGCGGAGTCGGCCGCCCGCCTCGTCCGCGCCGGACGGGCTCCCCTTGAGTCCAGAGCACGGCGAGGTAGCTTGGCGACCCTCGCCCGCAGGTTTCGCCCACCCCTGGAGTCGACCGTGCCCCTGGAGCCCTCCGAGATCGCCGCACTGCCGGCCGCCGAGCGCGAGTTCGTCGAGTCCTTGATCGAGGGGCGGGTGTACGCCACCTGCCACGTGCTCGACGAGTACGCCGCGCCACTGGTCCAGAGCTACAACCGCGAACTGGCGCCATCCGGCGAGTCCGCCCGCCTTGAAGCCGAAGGCCACGCCCCCAACGGTTGGGTGGACGTCGTCGAGATCGGACCGCCGACGCGCCGGCGGGTCGTTCCCACCGTAATGGGCTGAACGCCGACGGGCGGCCGACGCCCGTCGGCCGCCCGCCCTCGCGGGTCCTATCCCGTCACCGGCACCGCCGCCGCCGTGCGGCGGATGTGCATCAGCGCGTCGTAGCCGTCGATGATCGAGCCGACCTTCATGAAGTACTCGGCGTCGCGGGCGGGGTCGTAGGCCGAGGAGACAAGGCGGAACTCGGCGGGCGAGTCGAGCCAGCGCGCGACCGTCGGCGAAGCCGTGGCGCGCAGGTCGACGAGGTAGTTGGGAAGTTTCGCGCGGCCGAGGATCTCATCGGTCGTGCCGGCCCGCGGGGCCGGGATCGCGTACACGCGGGGGGATCCGGTCTCCCATCCGGCGTAGAGCTCGCCGTGGTCGAAGATCACGGCGATGGACAGGTAGCCGCGCCCGTGCCGCTGCCGCAGGTGGAACCCGGCACCGGGCAGGGTGACCGGCGGCCGTGGCGGCACCGAGTAGGTCGCCTCGGGGTGGGCGCCGGTGTGCGAGTTGGCGCCCCAGTACACCGTCTTGTGCCCGGTGAGCCCTCGCGACCAGTCGACGGCGTCGGCCATGAACAGGTCGCGCATGGCGCGGTCGTTGGTCAGGTAGAACTCGTAGAAGCCGCAGATCACCCGCGCGTGCTGCCGGGCGAACTCGGCGTCCACAGTCGACGGACCGTCGGGCAGACCGGCGACGAGGGCGCGCACCGCGCGGGCGTGCTCGGTCAGAACCGCGCGCTCCTCGGTGGAACGGGTCAGGTACCAGGTGACGTGCTGAGACCCTTCGCCGTGCATGCCGATGGGCGCCAGGTGCCCCTCGATCTCGGCGACCGCCTCGGGCGCGACCGCCGCGACGTGCGCGCGCAGTTCGTCGAAGTTGAGCTGCCGCAACTGCACCAGGTCGGTACCGAGGAAGCGGACGCGCTCCTCGGGCGGCAGTCCGCGGTTGAAGCAGCGCAACCAGACCAGCAGGCTCACCATGGCCTCGTTGGCCCACAGCGTGCCCGCCTTCGACACGATCTGGCGCACATCCCCCGCACCACCGGCGATGTAGCGATCCATCACCAGGCCGTTGCCGAAGGTCTCCTCGAAGGCGATGGTCCGAAAGCCCATGCGCTCGACCAGGTAGCGCAGCGCCCGGTGCCGCAGGGTGAACAGCTCCCGCCCTCCGTGGGAGGGCTCGCCGAGGCCGACGATGGATGCGTCGGCGACGATCCCGCGCAGCGCCTTGAGGTCGTCGATCCGCCCTCCGGCGTCGAGCCTGGGCAGCGGTACGGCGTTGCGGTCGAGCCAGGCGGTGACCGATGTGTCGGTCGAGGCCGCGGCGGGGCCGGACAACCCGACCGGGAGGGCGGCCGCGCCCGTTACGGCGGCGGCGATGCCGAGAACTCCCCGGCGGTTGAGCTTGGCGTCGAACATGACTGCTCCTGTCTGTTGTGGATTGTCCTAAAGGGAGGTACGCGGTCGGCGGACGAGGTGGAAGGTCGCGGCGAGGATCCACAGGAAGCCGCCGTAACGGCCCAGCGGAATGAACGGGCTGGCGTAGTAGACGGCGATCGCCACGACGGCCAGCGAGGCCAGCGCGCCGATGACGGTGCCGGTCACCGCGAGCCATCGCGGGAACAGGCCGCTCGCCCGGCCGCCGAGGGCGAGGCCCACGAGCAGCGGCGCGAACCAGATCGCGTGCGCCGGCCCGCCGACGAGGAACGCGAGCCACTGGAGCGCCGGGAGCAGGCCCTCCTCGGCGATCACACCGTCTTGCGCCATGACGGCCGTGACGGCCGCCGACATCGCGGTCGTGGCGGCGGCGAGGACTCCCCCGCCGAGGACGAGCTGCCGGTACGGGGCAGCGAGACGGCTCGCGGTGAGCGCGGCGAACAGGAACAGCGCGAACGCCGACGCCACCTGGAGAGTCGCCTGGAGTTCGAGGGCTCCGGCGGTGCCGCGCAGGTAGCCGGCGATCTCCGCACCGGTTCCCTCACCGGGCAGCGGGGCGGTGCCGCTCGTGATCGAGGTGCTCGCCACGAACAAGGCGACGGCGGCGACTCCGCCGAGTGCGCCGAAGCGCTGGAGTTTGGTGTCGGTCATGACCGAAATGCTTCCGGCCGCAGCCTCCACCCGCGTACAGCCGCGAGCTGCATTTGCCGTACCGCATCCGGCGTAGTCGCGGGCCTGCGACGCGCTCCGGGGACGCCCGGCGGCTCAGTGCCGGCTACGCCGGGCCGCTTCCCTTGCGGTGCAAGCAATCCCGGCGAGCGTCGTCGGATCGGCGACGCCTCGACTGACTCGGCCGGCGACGAGCCCAGCTGCTCGGCCGATGGGACGCCCGAGGACCGCACCTGACCTGCTCAGCGGGCTGGAATCTAGGATGGCGGGATGACGAAGGTGGCGTTGGTGACCGGCTCGGCCTCGGGAATCGGCGCGGCGACCGCGCGGAGGCTGTCGGCCGACGGCATGACCGTCGTGGTGCACTCCCGCGCCAGCCGCGAGACCGGGACCGCGCTCGCCGACGAGCTCGGCGGCACCTACCTCCAAGCCGACCTCGCCGACGACGACCAGGCCGCCGCGCTCGTGCCGCGCGTGGTCGAGAAGTACGGGCGCCTCGACGTTCTGGTCAACAACGCCGGAATCAGCCGGCCCGTTCCGCACGACGATCTCGCGGCGCTCAGCGCGGCCGACTGGCGCACGCTCTTCGACGTCAACCTCATCGCCCCCTGGCTGCTGTGCACCGCCGCGCTCCCGGCGCTGCGCGAGTCGAAGGGGTCGATCATCAACGTCACCAGCCACGCCGGCGTACGTCCCAAGGGCAGCTCGATCGCTTACGCGGCGAGCAAAGCGGCGCTCAACCACGTCACCAGGCTGCTCGCCGCCGCGCTGGGGCCCGAGGTGCGCGTCAACGCCGTCGCGCCCGGCCTCGTCGACACGCCCATGACCGCGTCCTGGACCGCCGCGCAGGAACTGTGGCGGTCGGCGAGCCCGATGCGGAGGGCCGCGCGGCCCTCGGACGTCGCCGACCTGATCTCGGCGCTGCTGGCCAACGAGTACATCACCGGCGAGGTGGTGCTCCTCGACGGCGGGCTGAACCTGCGCTGAGCGGCCTAGGGTGTGTCCTGGTGGTCTTGTGGGTGCGAGGCGAGGCTCGTTTTTCTTCTGGCAAGCCGTTCTTTCGCCCTGGTACCGGTGTTGTACCTGGGCGAAGGAACGGTGCCGCCAGGGGGAGAACGAGTCCGCCGCAGCCCCGCAGTGATCACCCGGACACGCCCTAGACTCCGATGGTGAGCACCCCTTCCCCCATCACCCTCGTGCCGGTCGACGCCGACAACTGGCGTGCCGTCGGCGCGCTCAAGGTCGCCGAAGGCCAGCGCGACTGGGTCGCCGAGCCCCTCTACTACCTCTCGCTGTGCCATTACAGCCCCACCGGCTGGCGCCCGCTGGCCATGCTCGACGCCGAGGGGACCGTCGTCGGTTTCCTGATGTGGGCCGTCGATCCCGAGGACGGCGCCGCCTGGCTCGGCGGGATCATCGTCGACGCCGGCCGCCAGCGGCGCGGGCACGGGCGCGCGGCCGTCGAAGCCGCCGTCGACCTGATCGCGACCGAGCACGGGGTGACGAGCTTCGCGCTGTCCTACGAGCCGGAGAACACCGTGGCCCGGGCGTTGTACGCCAAGCTCGGGTTCACCGAGACCGGCGAGATGGAGGACACCGAGATCGTGGCGCGGCTGAAGCGCTGAGGGCGCGCCTCCCCGCGACGCGGGCCTTGCCGCGTGACCTGTCGAGAACGCGCGGGGAGGCGCGGTCGTCATCTCGCGCGGCGAGGCGGCGAGGCCGACAGGGTGAAGGTAGGCGAGCGCGGGGCGGGAAAGCTTGAGCGGACCTTGAGCGGGTGTGCGGTCATCGCCCGAGAAGTCGGCCGTCGCGACCCAGGGCTGGAACACGGCCGACGGTTCGAGGGCGGACGGCCGCCACCCGGTCTCCTCCTCGACCTCGCGCGCCGCGCACGAGACGGGGTCCTCGCCGGGCTCGCAGTACCCGCCGGGCAGTTCCCAGACCCACCGGTCGATCACCCGGCGCTGCCGGTGGATCGCCAGCCCAGGGAACCCCGCCACCCCCTCCCCCACGCCTGCTACCGTGTCGCCTGCCCGCCCTCGCCCCGCTCCCGGCCGCCCGCCGTGAGCGTGCCCGAAAGGACGCCATGTACTACGGCCTCTTCGGACTCCTCGTCCTCGCCCTCTGGCTCTTCTGCCTCGTCGACGTGATCACCGCCGACGAGTGGGCGATCCGCAACCTGTCGAAGACCTCCTGGCTGCTCATCGTGCTCTTCCTCCCGACCGTCGGCTCGGTGATCTGGCTCGTCGCGGGGCGTCCGCAGCACGCGACGGCCCGGCGTCGGCCCGGCGACTCGCCCTTCCCGGAGTACGACCGTCCAGGGCGGCATGTGCCGGTGGATCCGGCGGCCGACGCGGAGTTCCTGCGCCGGTGCCGGGAACGCGCCGAGGAGCAGCGGCGGATCGCGCGCGAACGCAAGCAGTCCGAGGGCTAAGGAAGGCCGCCGGATCTTCGCGACCTCGTCTCGCCGCCCGATCTGCGGCAGATGCCCGCCGCCGTCGAGGATCCGGACCTCCACCCGCGCGAACGCCTCCGCCCGGCGCTGCGGCGAATGACGGCACGACGTTGTCGGCCTCGAACGAACAAACAGAACGGATGCCCCACCGGGTCAAGGAACACCCGCACGCTGGAACTGCGCCAGGACCGCCCCGCACGGTAGAAGGCGGCGAGTTCGCGCGCGTCGGGCGCGTCGAGAACCGTGGCCGCCGGCCTGAACGTCATGCCACGCTCCCTTCGCCGCACAAGCCAGCGCCCGGAGTGACCTCCGGGCGCTGCTTTTTGTGGCGGCATTCCCGCACCCCTAGGGCACGCGGGCTCCCCTTGCTAGAGCCGATCACTCCTGCGCGGGAGGACCGGGTCGCCGAAGACGTGATACCGCCGCGCCGACCACCCTAAACTCATCCTTTCGGATGATATTGAGGCCCCTAGAAACAGCTCCACGTCATCTCGACCCGCTCGAACCGCCCGGCCGCCAGGTCCCCGCGATCGACATACCAGTACGAGACGCCCATGTCGCCCCAGCCGAGGCCGGCCTCGTGGTCGGTGTCGATCTGCGCGAGCAGGACCGGCAGCCCGGGCTCGGGCAGGATGCCGTCGGCGGTCCACACATCGGCCGGCGCGAGTCCGGGCGCATAGTCGGGCGCCTCCTGCACACCGACGCCGTATCCACCGAGCAGGTGGTGCCGGGGCGGAATGGTGGTCCCGACGGCCTCCGTCAGCGCATCCCAGACCTCCTCGTCGAGGTCGTTGCACAGCGCCCACAGATAAGCGTGCACGTGCGCCATGTCCGGCGCGGTGGTCTCGACGGCGGCCGACAGCGGCACGGCCGCGAAATGCCGGAGGTCCGGCGGCGAAGGACGCGGCGCCGCGTCGGCGTCCGGCGGCACGTGGAGGACCCGCCCGTCGGTTCCCTCGTCGTCGAAGCAGAAGAACTCCAGCAGCCCGGCGGACGGCAACCCGAGGCCGGTGTCGGGCAGTGCCGCGAGGTCGAGGGTCAGCAGGTGCCGCAGCTCGGCGCCGTGACCGGCGAGCGGCCAGGGCTCGCCGACGGGGAGCACGGGGTCGCCGGCGAGGTGCCCGACGACGCGCTCGCCGGCCCCTGCGTGGCGCAGCCGGACCGTCGGGCGCAGCAGCGACAGCCAGTACTCGGCGTGCTCCTCGGGCAGCAGTTCCCGGGCGATCGCGGTGAACTCGGCGACGGTGCTCGGGCGGGTCTTCGATGTGGCCACGGTCGGGCATCCCCTCTCGGTCGACGCCCCAGGCTCGCACGGCCCGGCCCCCGCGACCTTGCGGAGACCTTGAGCGCCACAGCGCGAAGGAAACCTCACCGACCCGTTGACTTAACGCCCCGGCATCTCTATAACGTTATAGAGAGGCTCCGAAGTGGACGGATCCGGCTCGAAACGTCCGCCCCGCGGCCGATCCGGTGCGCGCCCGGCGAGGATCTCGCGCACCACCCCACGAAGGGACGGAACTGATGTCACTCCACCGACGCCGGCTCCTCACCAGCGGCATCTCCCTCGTCGGAGGGGCGGCGTTAATCGCCGGCGGTGACCGCTCCGCCTCGGCGGCGGCCCCGGCCTACCCCGGCAATCGCGCCCCCTTACGCCCGGCGGCGTTCCTGCGCTTACCGCCCGGCGCGGTGCGGCCGCAAGGCTGGCTCGCCACCCAGCTCGAACGCCAGGCCGACGGCCTGTGCGGCAGGCTCCCCGAGATCTCGCACTTCCTGCGGTTGAGCACATCGGGCTGGGCCGACGCCTCCCTCGGCGGCCACGCCGACCTGTGGCCGCACATGCCGATGCTCGCCGCGCTGCGCTCTTTCCGCGAGTCCACCGGCGATCCGCGCGTCGAGCCCTTCCTCGGCCGCTTCTTCCAGTTCGTCGACCGCCGGCCCGCGGCCGTGTTCGCCGACGGCTGGGGCACCTGGCGCTGGGGCGACACCATCGACGTCGTCCACTGGCTCTACAACCGCACCGGCGAGTCCTTCCTGCTCGACCTGACCCGCCGCATCCACACCTACTCCGCCGACTGGCGCCGCGGTCTTCCCGATCACCACAACGTCAACGTCACGCAGGGCTTCCGCGAGCCCGCGCAGTACTGGGTCCAGTCCGGCGCCGAGGCCGACCGCGCGGCCGCCTACGGCCTCCACGACCTCGTGCAGCGCGACTTCGGCCAGTTCCCCGGCGGCGGCTTCGCCGGCGACGAGAACATGCGGCCCGACACCAGCGCCAACGGAGTCGACCTCGACAACACCGCCAAGACGATGGGCCAGTTCAGCAACAACTGGGCCATGCAGTCCTTCCGGCCCGGCGTCGACCAGTACCGCTGCCGCCCGCACGACTACGGCATGGGCTGGCCCTACTTCGCCGAGGAGATGTGGCTGGCGACCGACGACGGCGGCCTGTGCGCGGCACTGCACGGCCCCTCGACGGTGACCGCCCTGGTCGCCGGCGGAACCCGGGTGACCGTCACCGAGACCACCGGCTACCACTTCGCCGACACGATCACCTTCCGGTTCCAGACCGATGGCGCCGTCGGTGCGCACCTGGACGCGGCAGCGCAACGCCGTCTCGGTGCACGTCGGCGCGCTCGCGTTCTCCCTGCGCGTCGAGGAGACCTGGGCGCAGACCGGCGGGTCGGCCCGGTTCCCCGAGTACGACGTGCATCCGGCCTCGCCGTGGAACTACGGACTGGTACCCGGACGGCCGATCACCACGGCCACCGGCGGCGACCTCGACGACCCCTTCACGCTCGCGGGCGCGCCGCTTCGACTCACCGCCGAAGCGCAGCGGATCGACGCCTGGCAGGCCGACGGCCAGCGCGTCATCGCACCGCTCCACGACGGTCCGGTCGCGGCGAGCACGCCGGTCGAACGGGTCACGCTCATCCCCATGGGCGCCGCGCGACTGCGGCTGACCTCCTTCCCGCAGACCGGCGGCACCAGGCCGTGGCTCCCGCCGGGGGCGTCCTTCCGGATCCAGAACCGCCACTCCGGCAAGGTCCTGGGCGTCCACGGAATGTCCACGATGGACTCGGCCAACGTGGTCCAGTTCGCCGACAACGCAACCCCCGACCACGACTGGCGCATCGCCTAGAAGCCCACCGCCGCCCGGCAAGCGCACGCGGCGGACGACGACCCCGTCCATCCCCGGGCCCCGGCCCGTCACCCACGGAGACGACATGACCCCGCCGCGCACCCGATCCCGTCCGCTCCTCATCCTGGTCACCACCCTGGCGACGCTCGCCTCGATCCTCGTGACGGCACCGGCCGCGCAGTCCGCGCCGGCCAAGACACCGCCGCTGACGACGCCGTGGACCGGTCAGGCGCTGGCCGGCACGCCGCTGCCGGAGTACCCGCGCCCGCAGATGGTCCGGCCCGACTGGCAGAACCTCAACGGCGAGTGGCAGCTGCGCCAGTCGGCGACCGACGACCCGCCGCAGTTCAACACCACCCTCCCCGAGCGGGTCAACGTGCCCTTCCCGGTGGAGTCGGCGCTGTCCGGCGTCATGCGCCCGGCGAGCGACAACCGCCACTACCTGTACTACCGGCGGACCTTCACCGTCCCGGCCGGCTGGTCGGGCCGCCGGGTGCAGCTCCACTTCGGAGCCGTCGACTGGCAGACCACCGTGTGGGTCAACGGCGTCCAGGTCGGCGGCCACACCGGGGGCTACGACGCCTTCACCTTCGACATCACCCCGCGCCTCAACGGCGGCGCCAACGAGATCATCGTGAAGGTCTACGACCCCACCGACAGCCGCCAGAACGGGACCCTGCCGCTGATCGGGAAGCAGACCAAGACGCCCAGCGGCATCTTCTACACACCGAGTTCGGGCATCTGGCAGACCGTGTGGCTGGAACCGACCCCCGCGGCCTCGATCAGCAGCGTCGACACCTACGCCAACCTGTCCAACAACACCCTGCGGCTGCGGGTCTTCACCCGAGGCGACGTCAGCGGCCACAGCGTCCTCGCCGAGGCCCTCAACGGAACCACCGTCGTCGGCACGGCGACCGGCGCCTTCACCGAGTTCACCGTCCCGGTGCCCAACGCCCGGCGCTGGTCACCGGAGGATCCCTTCCTCTACAACCTCCGTGTCACGCTGCGAAACAGCGGCGGAACCCAGGTCGACCGCACGACGCACTACTTCGGGATGCGCGAGATCACCACGGGCCTGGTCAACGGCGTGATGCGGCCCAAGCTCAACGGCCAGTTCGTGTTCCAGCTCGGCACCCTCGACCAGGGCTTCTGGCCCGACGGGCTCTACACCGCGCCGACCGACGCGGCCTTGGCCCACGACCTCCAGAAGCACAAGGACCTCGGCTTCAACATGGTGCGCAAGCACATCAAGGTCGAGCCGCAGCGCTGGTTCTACCACGCCGACCGGCTCGGATTGCTGGTCTGGCAGGACGTCCCGTCGATGACCGCGCAGGACGTCAACGCCAACGACGCCCAGCAGGCGCAGTTCGAGGCCGAGGCGCGCGAGATCGTCGACGAGCACCGCAGCGCGCCCTCCGTGGTCGCCTACACCGTCTACAACGAGGGCTGGGGCGAGCGCGCGCTGGCCGACACCCGGCGGGTCGGGCAGAACGTGAAGAACCAGGACCCGACGCGGCTGGTGAACCCGCACAGCGGGCACAACTGCTGCCAGTCGCTGGGGGATCCCGGCAACGGCGACATCGACGACTGGCACATGTATCTGGGTCCGGCGTCGCCGCTGCCGTCGGCGACGCGGATCGCGGTGCTCGGCGAGTTCGGGGGTCTGGGCCTGCACGCGCCCGGGCACGAGTACAGCCCGAACGGCCAGTACTTCGCCTATGAGTGGCAGTCCGACTCGAACACGCTGACCAACCGGTACGTCGGACTGGTGCAAGGGGTGCAGAACCTGATGATCAGCCGGGGTCTGAGCGCATCGGTGTACACCGAGATCACCGACCTGGAGGGTGAGCTCAACGGGATGCTCACCTATGACCGGCAGCAGGTGAAGGTCGACCAGGCCCGGGTGCGGGCGGCGAACCTGGCCGTCATCAACGCATCCCGTGCGCTGCCGGCGATGTCGCCGGTGACGCTGCCGGTGAACACGCGCAGGTCGTTCCAGGTCACCACGAGCGGGCACACCGAGAAGTACCTGCGGCACGCCGGGAGCCTCGCCTACACCGAGGTCGTCAACGCCGCCAGTTCGGCGCTGCTGAAGAGCGACGCGACCTACACCGTGCGGGCGGGTCTGGCCGGTTCGGGCTGCTACTCCTTCGAGTCGGTCAACTATCCCGGTCAGTACCTGCGGCATCAGGACTCGCGGGTGCGCAACTCCCCCGACGACGGGTCGGCGCTGATGCGGGCCGACGCGACCTGGTGCGCCCAGTCGGGCGCGACCGGCGGTGGCGTGTCGCTGGAGGCGTACAACCAGCCGGGTTCCTACCTGCGGCACTACAACTCGGAGGTATGGATCACCAACGGTTCCGGTGGGGCCGCGTACAACTCGCCCGCGCTGTGGGCCGCCGACAGCACCTGGAACATCACGACTCCCTGGGCGCCCTGATCCGCGGCGGCTCGGTCGGCCCCGTCCGCTTCGGCGGGCGGGGCCTGCCGCTATCGCCTGCCGAGCGTGCTCTCCCTTGTCACCAGGCGAAACGCGGGCTGCACGTCCCTGGGCGGCCCGGCCGGCTCGCCGAGTACCTGCGCGATGAGGGAGCTCACCGCGAGGGTGCCGATGCGCTCCTTGTCGGGCGAGATGGTGGTGAGGGTCGGGGTGGAGAAGCGGCCGTCCTCGATGTCGTCGAAGCCGATGACGGCGATGTCCTCGGGGATGCGCAGGCCTGCCTCGATGATCGCGCGCATGGCGCCGATCGCGATGAGGTCGTTGTAGGCGAAGACGGCGTCGGGCGGTTCGGGGAGTTCCAGCAGGGTCCGCATGGCCGCGTACCCGTCGGAGCGCACGAAGTGGGCCGTCGAGGCGACCAGTCGCGGGTCGCTCGGCAGCCCGGCGGCCGCCAGTGCCTCCTGATAACCGCGCAGCCGCAGGTGCGCGGGCTGGCGTTCGGCGTCGGGATGCGCTCCGGCGAAGGCGATCCGGCGGCGGTCGAGGGACACCAGGTGCTGCACGGCGGCGTGGCTGGCGGCGAGGTTGTCGATGGCGATGTGGTGGTGCGGCACGTCGTAGATGCTCTCGCCGATCAGGACCAGCGGAGTGCTGCTGCGGCGGTTGAGGATCTCCTCGCGGGTGAGCCCGACCGGGCTGAGGACGAGCCCGTCGATGATCTGCTCGCGAAAGCCCTCGGCGAGCGTCAGTTCGCTCTCCCGGTCACCGTTGGTGTAGTCGATGAGCAGGGTGAAGCCCGACTCGCGGGCCTGCCGGATGGCGAAGCCGGCGAGTTCGGCGAAGTAGGGGTTGTCGAGTTCGGGGATGGCCAGCGCGATGATCCCGGTCCGGCCGTTGCGCAGGTGTCGGGCGCTGAGGTTCGGCACGTAGCCGAGCTGGTCGATGGCCCGCTGCACGCGTTCGCGGGTCGCCGCGCCCACCGGCCGGTATCCGTTGACCACATTGGACACCGTCGCCAGGGACACGCCCGCGAGTTTGGCGATGTCCTTGAGACTGACGCCCACCGGTCGCCTACCTCCGCTCATCGGTGACTGTGACGGCAATGCGCGACCGGTTCAACGAAGCCGCCTGACCTTCCCGAGGTATGTCTGCGCCACGACCACGACCGTCAGGAAGGCACCGCTGACGACCGACTGCGCCGACGAGGTGAGCGTACCGATCTGGTTGATGACGTTCTGGATCACGCCGAGGATGAGCACACCGCAGATGGTGCCGCCGATCCCGCCCGCGCCACCGGCCAGCAGGGTTCCGCCGATGACGACGGCGGCGATCGCGTCGAGTTCCATGCCGACGCCCAGGATCGTCACTCCCGAACCCAGGCGCGCGGTGTTGAGCACGCCGGCGAGCCCGGCGAGGGTGGCGCTCAGCGCGTAGGTGGCGATCTTGACGCGGGCGACGGGGACGCCCATGAGCCCGGCGGCGTCCTCGTTGCCGCCGACGGCGTAGAGGGTCTGCCCGTAGCGGCTGCGCTGGAGCGCGATCGCCGCCGAGATCCCCAGCCCGGCGGCGATGTAGACGGGGTAGCCGACGTCGAAGAGCGTTCCCCGGCCGAGGTCGAGCATCGGCGAGTCGGCCGGCAGGAGGTAGGTCTCGGCGCCCTCGTCGGTCAGCGCCAGCATCAGTCCGCGCGCGGCGAGCAGTCCGGCGAGGGTGACGATGAAGGGCGCCATTCCGGTGCGGGCTATGAGGAAGCCGTGCACCAGACCGATGAGGCAGCACACCGCCAGCGGCACCAGCAGTGCCGGAAGCAGTCCCCAGCGGCCGGCGTAGGCGGCGAGCACGCCGGCCAGCGCGAACACCGCGCCGACCGACAGGTCGATGCCGCCGCCGATGATCACGAAGGTCATGCCGAGGGCGATGATGACCGCGAAGGACGACTGGATCGCGATCCCGGTGAGGTTGTCGAGGGACGTGAAGGACTCGAAGGTCACCGCGGCGGCGAGGAAGGACACCGCCAGCATGGCGAGGGCGCCGTGGCGCTGCGCGAGTCCGGCGGCCTTCTCCGCGCGCGAGGGGCGCATGGTGCGCATTTGGCCGCGCGCGTGGGTGATCGGCTCGGTACCGGTGTCGTTCACCGTGTCCTCCGTTCGCGGGCGACGTAGACGGCGGCCAGGATGATGACCGCCTGGGCCATCTGGGCGGTCGAGTCGGGCAGGTCGTGCTTGATGAGGGTGGCGCGGACGAGCTGCATCACGAGCGCTCCGGCGACGGTGCCGACGATCCGGATGCGCCCGCCGGTCAGCGGAGTACCGCCGACGACGACCGCCGTGATCGCCGACAGCTCGATGAGGTTGCCGATCGTCGAGGGGTCGCTGGCGGTCAGCCGCGAGGTGGCCAGGACGCCGGCGACCGCGGCGAAGACGCCGCACAGGATGTAGGTGACGATGAGGATCCGGCGCACCGGAAGGCCGGCGAGGCTTGCCGCCGCGCGGTTGCCGCCGACGGCCGTGAGCTGCCTGCCGTAGGAGGTGCTGCGGACGAGGAAGGCGGCCACGACCGTCAGCGCGAGGGCGACCAGGACCACGATGGGCACACCTGCGACGTCGTCGCTGCCGAGGGCGAGCAGGTCGGGGTTGTGGAGCTGTTTGAGCTGCCCGTCGGCGAAGACGAGGGCCAGGCCCCGGCCGGCGACGAGCAGGGCGAGGGTCGCCACGATCGGCTGGAGGCCGACGACGGCGACGAGGACGCCGTTGAACAGGCCGGCGAAGACCCCGGCGATCAGGGCCATCGCGATCGACGGCCACACGCCGAATCCGAGGTAGAGCGGGATGATCGCCGCCGCCAGCGCCATGACCGACCCGACGGACAGGTCGATGCCCTCGCTGCCGATGACCAGGGCCATCCCGAGCGCGACGATCACGACGGGCGCGACCTGGACCAGCTGCGTGCGCAGGTTTCCCGAGTCGAGGAAGTTCGGGGTGAACACGGCGTTGTAGGCGACCAGGGCCGCCACGGCGGCGTAGACGCCGTAGTCCTGCACCAGCCGGGGAAGCCCGAAGCGACGGCGCAGCGGAGCGGTGTCGGTGGCCATCTCAGTCCTTCCCCACGGGCGGCGGTGGCTCGTCGGCGGCCAGGGCGGCGATCACGGCGTCCTCGGACACCTCGTCGCCGGTGAGCTCGCCGACGACGGCGCCGGCGCGCAGGACCACGACGCGGTCGGCGCCTTCGACGAGTTCTTCGAGGTCGGAGGAGATCAGGACGACCGCGAGCCCTTCGCGGGCGAGTTCGTCGATGAGGCCCTGCACCTCGGCCTTGGCGCCGACGTCGATGCCGCGGGTGGGCTCGTCGAGCAGGAGCAGGCGCGGGTTGAGGCACAGCCACCGGGCCAGCAGCACCTTCTGCTGGTTGCCGCCGGAGAGTTCGGCGACCTTCTGGTCGGGGCTGGAGGCCTTGATCCGCAGGCGGCGCATGAAGGTCTCGACGATGCGGTCCTGCCGCTTCTTCGACACGAAGCCGAAGCGGGTGATACGCGGTATCGCGGCGAGGACGATGTTCTCGCGGACCGACAGCTCCGGGACGATCCCCTCGGCCTTGCGGTCCTCGGGGAGCAGGACCACGCCGGCGCGGATCGCGGCGGCCGGGGACAGGCGCCGCAGCCGCCGTCCGTCGACGCTGACGGTTCCCGAGTCCAGTGGCAGTGCCCCGATGACGGCCTTGGCGGTCTCTGAGCGGCCCGCGCCGAGCAGGCCGCCGAGGCCGGTCACCTCGCCCGGCCGGACCTCGAAGCTCACGCCCCGCAGGACGTGCCGCTTCGTCAACCCCTCGGCCCGCAGGACCGGTGCGGCGCCGGTGGCCTCGTGTTCGGTGAACCGGGTCTGGCCCTCCTTGCGGACCTGGGCGATCTCGCGGCCGAGCATGTGCGAGATCAGCGTGAGGCGGTCGAGTCCGGCCAACGCGCCGGTGTAAACGACGCGCCCGTCACGCAGGACGGTCACGTTGGAGGCAAGGCGATACAGCTCGTCGAGGCGATGGCTGACGTAGAGGATCGCGATGCCCTCGGACTTCAGCCGGTCGACGACCTCGAAGAGCGTGCGCGTCTCGCGCTGCTCCAAAGAGGACGTCGGCTCGTCCATGATGAGCAGCCGGGCGCGCACGGCCACCGCGCGGGCCAGCGCCACCATCTGCTGGGCGCCCAGCCCGATCGACCGCAGCGGCCTGGTCACGTCGACGGCGACGCCGAACTCGGCGAGGGCCGCGGCGGCCTCCCGGTTCATCCGGGCGACGTCGAGGAGACCGAGCCGGCCGCGTGGTTCGCGGCCCAGGAACAGGTTGCGGGCCACGCTCATCAGCGGGATGAGGTTGACCTCCTGGTAGATCGTGGAGATCCCGGCGTGCTGGGCGTCGAGGGGGCGGGCGAAGGCGACCGGGTTCCCGGCGTAGACGACCTCGCCGCCGTCGGCCTGGTACACGCCGGTCAGCACCTTGATCAAAGTAGACTTCCCGGCGCCGTTCTCACCGACGAGGGCGTGGACCTCGCCGGGCCGGATGGTCATGCCGACGCCGTCGAGCGCCAGCACTCCGGGGAAGCGCTTGGAAAGGTCTCGTACCTCCAGTAACGGCGGGGCGCCGTCGGTGTCCGCCGAAGGGTCGCTCATGCTCGCGCCTCTCTGCTCCGCGACGGTTCGGCGGGCCCGCTTGCGCGCGCGGACCCGCCGTCGACCCGGCCGGTCTAGTAGGTCCCGGCCAGGGAGTCCTTGGCGTTGGTGGAGTCGTACTCCCGGTCGGCGATGATCACGTCGTTGGGGATCGTGGCGCCGGAGTAGAAGTCGGCGGCCGTCTTGAAGGCCAACGGACCGAAGCGCGGGTTCGACTCGATGACGGCGTTGATGGTGCCGTCCACAATGGCCTGTACGGCGTTGCGGGTGCCGTCGATGGACACGATCTTGACGTCCACGCCCGGCTTCTTGCCGGCCGTCTTCAAGGCCGTCACCGCGCCCAGCGCCATCTCGTCGTTCTCGGCGTACACCGCGGTGATCTCGGGGTTGCTGGAGATGAGCTGCTCCATGACGGTCTGGCCCTTGTCGCGGGCGAACTCGCCGGTCTGCTGGGCGACGATCTCCAGGCCCGGTGCCGTGGCGGCCAGCTGCTCGACGAAACCGTTGGTGCGGTCGGTGGTCACGTTGTTGCCCGAGGCACCGAGCAGGATCGCGACCTTGCCGGTCCCGCCGGTCACCTTCACCATCGCGTCGGCGGCGCGCTTGCCCTGGTCGACGAAGTCGGAGCCGAGGAAGGCGAGGTAGTCCTTGCAGGCCGTCGCGTTGATCTTGCGGTCGATGGTCAGGACCGGGACCTTCTTGGCGGCCGCCTCGGCGAGCGCCGGCTCAAGGCCGTCGGAGTTGAGCGGGGCCACGATCAGGAACTGCGCGCCCTGGGCGAGCATGTCCTGGATGTCGCTGATCTGCTTGGGAAGCTGCGACTGCGCGTTGGTGACCAGCAGCTTCTTCACGCCGATCTTCTCGGCCTCGTCGCGGATCGACTGCGTCTCGGCGATCCGGAAGGGGTTGGCCTCCTTCTCCGACTGCGAGAAGCCGACGATCGCGTCCTTCAGGTCGAGCTTGGGGGATCCGTAGTCGGTGAGTGTGCAGCCCGCGCCGCCCGGCGAGGAACTGGCGACGACCTGCTCGCCGCCGCTGGAGTCGTCGGAGGGCGATGCGCCGTCCTCGCTCTTGGTGCAACCGCTCAGCAGCGTCACTCCGGCGAGCAGTACCACGGCCGCGTTGGTCAGAGTCCGTAAACGAAGCGCCATTTCTTCAAGTCTCCTCAGGATGCTCGAGAGCACCGTCCTGGACCGAAACGGTGCCGGCGATCGCCCCGGCGGGCGGGGCTCTATAACGTTATACACGTCGTGTCGGGAGGGGACAAGACACCGAAACACAACGTCCGCAAGGGATCAGGGCCGCCGAGCCATCCCGCCGTAGAGGCGCGCGACCTCGCCGAACGCCCGCTTGGGCCGCCGGGTGCCGTCCTCGGCGCACGCCACCACCCCGAAACCGGCCCGGTCGAGGTCGAGGCGCCGATCCTCGCGGTGCGGGAAGTCGGGCATGGCGAAGGTGAACACGAAGCAGCCGTGCACGCCCTCGTCGTCGTAGAGGTCGATCAGCTCGGCGAGGTGGCGGGCCTGGACGGTCTCGTCGCGCGGATGGCCGTCGCGGACGTGCGGGGTCGCCGAGAACCACTTCACGATCCGGTAGGAGGCCGCGCCCATGTCGTCGGCTCCGGTGAAGGCGCCGCAGCCGAACTCGGTGATGACGACGGGCTTGTCGTTGTCGCGCACCAGTTTCCGCAGCCGGCCGGCATAGTCCGCCCGATTGCGCCCGGATCGGTAGAGGGCGACGCCCACGACGTCGAACAGCGACCAGTCGGGGTTCTCCCACGCCGCCGCCGAGTAGCCCAGCGGGCCCCGGAAGTGGCGGCGCGCGACCCGCGCGGTGTCGAAGAGGAGCCGGTACACGCCCCGGTCGATCCTGCGGCGCAGAAGGCGCCGGTGGTCGATGATGAGCTTGAGGCGCAGGAAGGAACGCGGTGCGGGGACGATGCCCGGGACGGTGTGCGAGAACTCGCTGCCGACGAGCAGCGTCACCCGCCCGGGATGCTCCCGGCGAAGCTCCTCGGCGGCGACGGCGACGATCTCCAGGCGCTCCAGCACCTCCCGCCGCCGCACCTCGGTGAAGTCCGGCCGGATCCACACGTCCAGACCGACTTCAAGGGCCGAGCGGGCGGCCTCGGCGAGCGCCTCGACGTCAGCGCAGATGAGCATCACCGCGGTACAGCGCAAGTCCCGGGCGATCGCCTCCAGGTCGCGGCGGATCACGCCGGGCGAGCCGCCGACCAGGTAGGAGATCCCGCGGACTCTCAGCACCGGCCCACCTGCCGCCGCGCCGAAGGACGTCCGAGGTGGACTGCGCGGTGCGTCATCGTCGATCCTTTCGCGCCGCCGGGAGGCGGACCGGCGTGGACGCCGGGGCCGTAACTGGGAGGGTACGGCTTTCGGGAGACCATGGCGGAGACTCCGCGGAGGCTCGGCTGCGGGACGGCCGTACCCTCGCGGCCGGAGCCGTCGGCCGCGCTGCTCGGGACCGGCGCCCACCTCGCGCGAGCCGCCGATCCGTGCCGCCCCAGGCGATCGGGTCCGAAATTGATCCGTCCGGGCTGAACCCCCCGGCTCGCCCATGTCGTCCTTTTCGTCGACAGACCCCCGAGATCCACAAGAGACGATGCGGAGCACCCCTTGCCATTCCATCCCTCCCTGCTTCTCGCGGGCGCGGGCGCGCTGCTGCTCAGCGGCGCCGCCATACCCGCCGCGGGGCAACCAGGCGCCGCCGCACCGGCCGCCTTCACCGCCGAGGAACTCGCGCAGGCCCGTGAGGTCACGCTCATCACCGGCGACACCGTCGTCGTCACCGCCGACGGCGAGGTCGGCTTCCTCGCCGGTCCCGGCCGCGGCCACGTCCCGCACGTGAAGTACTACTCGGGCGCCGGCGAGGACCGCGACCAGTTCGTCGTTCCCGCCGACGCGCTCGGCCCGCTCCAGGAGGGCATCCTCGACGAGCGCCTGTTCGACATCACCGACCTGGTCGCCGACGGGTTCGCCGACACCGGCGCCCTTCCGGTCATCGTCCGCGACGAGCCCGGCGAGTTCGACACGATGGCCGCCACCGGCAGCCTGTGGGACCGCGTCACCGCCGACCGCGTCGACCGCGTGTGGCTCGACGGCAGGGCGCGCTTCACGCTCGCCGAGTCGGTCCCGCAGATCGGGGCCCCCACAGCCTGGGAGTCGGGTTACACCGGCGAGGGCGTCACCGTCGCGATCATCGACGGCGGCTACGACCCGACCCACCCCGACCTGGCCGGAAGGGTGAAGGCCGCCAAGGACTTCAGCGGCGAGTCGCCCGAGGCTATCGACGGCTACGGGCACGGCACGCACGTGGCGTCCACCGTGGCCGGAACCGGCGCGGCCTCCAACGGCAAGTACAAGGGCGTCGCGCCCGACGCCGACCTGCTGGTCGCCAAGGTCTGCCTCGACGAGGGCGTCTGCGAGGAGAGCGCGATCATCGCGGGTCTGGAGTGGGCCGCCGAGAACGGCGCCTCCGTTGCCAACGTCTCGCTGGGCAGCGGCCCGACCGACGGCACCGACCCGCTGTCGCTGGCGGTCAACGAGATCACCGAGCGGACCGGGATGCTCATCGTCGTGGCCGCCGGAAACGACGGCTGCGAAGGCTGCGTCTCGTCGCCCGGTACCGCCGAGGCCGCACTGACCGTCGGCAGCGTCACCAAGCAGGACACCCTCTCGGAGTTCTCCAGCCAGGGCCCGCGTTTCGGTGACGGCGCCGTCAAGCCCGACATCGCCGGACCCGGCAGCTCCATCACCGCCGCCCGCGCCGCAGGCACGTCCATGGGCGAGCCGGCCGAGGACGGCTACACCACCGCCGACGGCACCTCGATGGCCACGCCGCACGTCGTGGGCGCCGCCGCGCTGCTCAAGCAGGCGCACCCCGACTGGACCGCGGCCCGCCTCAAGGCGGCGCTGATGGGCTCGTCGAAGGGCCTCGAAGGGCTCAGCGTCTTCGAGCAGGGCGCCGGGCGCGTCGACGTCACCGACCTGTCGGCCCCGATCACGGCCGACGGCAGCGTCAGCTTCGGCACCTTCACCTACCCGTACACCGAGGACCCCGCGGCGCAGAACGTCACCTACACCAACGACACCGACACCGCCGTCGAACTCACGCTGACCGTCACCGGCGACCCGCAGTTCACTGTGGACAGTCCTAAGGTGACCGTTCCGGCGCACGGCACCGCCGCGGTCGCGGTATCGGCGAAGATCGCCGGCGGCACCGTCGGAAACTACGGCGCCCACCTCACGGCCACCGCCGACGGAGTGTCGGTCCGCACCGCCCTGGGCGTCGTCCTTGAGCCCGAGCTCTACGACCTGAACGTCGACGTCACCACCCGCAACGGCGGACCGGTCGTCGAAGAGGAGTGGGGCACCTTCGTCATCGTCTACGGCTTCGCCGCCGAGTCCTTCGACGTCGTCGCCATCGACGCCGAGGGCAAGGGCTCCATCCGCCTGGCTCCCGGCCGCTACCAGATCAGCGGCAGCGTCAAGGAAGCCGGCGACTCGCCGTCGATGACGTCCTTCGCCGAGGAGGTCACCATCGCCGGCGGCGACGCCACCAGCACCCCCGACCTGCGCGCCGGACAGCTCGTCGACGAGAACCTCGACGCCGACGACGCCGTGCTCTTCGGCACCATGAACGAGGTCCAGGCTGTCGACGCGGACGGTCAGCACGTCTACGCCTTCAACCAGCTCGCCTCGAACGGTTCGGAGACGTACTCGATCCCCACCAGCGGTCTGAGCACCGGGTTCAACGTCCTGCACGCGGTGACCTACGGCAGCCCGAAAGGCGCGGCAAACGCCTACTCCTACTCCCTGAACTTCTCCGTCGAGGGCGAACTGCCCGGCCGGACCACGTTCACCGTCGGCAACGCCGAACTGGCCCGCGACAACGCCGTCTACCACTCCCAGGGCGTCGCCTACAGCGGCGCGCGGGTCGACTACCTGGTCGACAAGGACTTCTTCTCGATCGAGGCCCCCGCCGCGCAGGTCCCCGGCCGCCGCACCGAGTACTTCACGCCGGGCGACTACCTGGGCACCGTCAGGATCGGCGAGGCAGCGAGCAGGTACGAGTTCATCGAGTACGACAGCGTCAAGACGGCGGGCGGCCGCAAGGACGTCGTGTGGGGCCAGGCGCCGCTCGGCGTCGGCATGCACAGCAACTCCCGCCTGGACGACGAGATCTACTTCGGTCCGGAGATGTACGAGGACACCGGCGCCGACACCCTGGTGACCGACCACAAGAGCGGGAACGTCACCGCGACGGCCGCGCTGACGCTGAACGGCGAGAAGGTCCCGCTGGAGACGCTGACCCCCTGCTGGCAGGCCGCGACGCTGCCCGCCGGCGCGTCGGGGACCCTCGTGTTCAGCTGCGACACGAAGCGCGTCAACGAGTACTCGGTGCTGGGAACCGCCTCCAGCGCGAAGTGGACCATGCAGACCGCGCCCGGCGCGCCCGGCGAGAACCAGGTCCTTCCCATGGTCAACGTCCGGCTGGGCTCGGCGTGCGTGGTCAACGGCTACGCTCCCGCCGGCAAGCGCCAGGACCTGACCCTGGACGTCGTGCGCAGCGACACCACCGCGCCGCTGGGCACCAAGAAGCTCACCTTCGAGGTCTCCTACGACGACGGCAAGACGTGGAAGACGGTGACGGTCAAGCGCACCGGCGACCACGCCGTCGCCTCCATGTGGCACCCCAAGGGCGCGAAGTTCGTGTCCACCCGCATCACCGCCGTGGACGCCGACGGGAACGCCGTCACGCAGTCGACGACACGGTCGTGGGCGCTGAGGTAGCCCTCCGTCCGAGCACAGCGAGAGCCCGCCGGGTCCAGCGACCCGGCGGGCTCCGTCGTGTCAAGGCCTCACCGGACCGCTTCCCACGTTGCCCGCCGTGATGGCGGCGGCGACCTCGTCCAGGTCCTCGTCGGTCAGCGTCACACCGGCCGCGGAGACCCAGCCGTCGACCTGCTCGGCCCGCCGCGCGCCGACGATGGCACCGGTGACACCCGGCCACGCCAGCGTCCACGCGACGGCGGCGGCCGGTGTGGAGATCCCGTGGCGGTCGGCGACGGAGGTGAGGGCACCGGCGACGCCGAGGTTGGCGGCGAGCCGCTCGTTGAAGTCGGGCGCGGCGCGACGCCAGTCGCCGGCGGGCAGGGCGGCGACGCGTTCGGCGGTGAAGGCGCCGGTGAGCAGGCCCGAGGCCATCGGCGAGTAGACGATCACGCCGGTCCCGTTGCCCTCGGCCCACGCGTTGTCCTCGGCGCAGGAGCGGTCGAGGGCGGAGAACGGCGGCTGGCTGGCGTCGACGTGCGCGACCTTCTCTGCGGCGGCGAGCTGCTCGCGGCCGTGGTTGGACAGCCCGATCGCGGCGACCTTGCCCTCGCGCTTGAGCTCGTCCATCGTCGCCCAGTACTCCTCCAGCGGCGTGGCGAGCGCGTCCTCGGATGCCGCCTGCGGCCCGCCGCCCCAGCCGAGCTGGAGCCCGTCGCCGGGCCAGTGCACCTGGTAGAGGTCGATGCGCTCGACGCCCAGCCGTCGCAGCGAGTCCTCGACCTGGCGGCGCACGACCTCGCGGCGCATCACCTTTCGCGCCGGCCGGAACGGGTCGCCGCCGTCGAAGACGAGGCCGGTCTTGGTGAACACGTAGGGCCGGTCGGCCTCGCCGATCTCCTTGAGCGCGCGCCCGACCAGCTCCTCGGAGTGCCCGTCGCCGTAGGCGGCGGCCGTGTCGATCCAGTTGACGCCGGCGTCAACGGCGTGCCGGATGGCGCGCACCGACTCGGCGTCGTCGGTGGCTCCCCAGCCGAACTTCCAGTCCGCGCCGCTGATCGCCCACGCGCCGAATCCGACGCGGGTGATGTCGAGGCCGCTGGTGCCCAGGGGATTCTTCGCGATGGTCATCGTCGTACCTTTCGTTTCATGGTGGTCGACGACCAGGTTGTTCCACCGTGCGCCCGGCGACCAGGCCCCCGCGCTGCCTGGGCACGGCGTGCCCAGGCAGGAACGGCGATCACGACGGATACTCGGGCCATGGACAGGCGTACCCAGTTGGGCGAGTTCCTCCGTTCGCGACGGGCGCGGCTGCGTCCCGAGGAGTTCGGACTGTCCGACTACGGCCGTTTCCGGCGGGTGCCGGGCCTGCGCCGGGAGGAGCTGGCCCGGCTGGCGGGCGTGAGCGTCGACCACTACGTCCGGCTGGAACAGGGTCGCGAGCTGCACTTCTCCGACGAGGTGCTCGACGCCGTGGCCCGCACGCTGCGCCTGACCGCCGACGAGCGCGCGCACCTCTACCGGCTGGCCCGTCCGACCGCGTCGACGGTGCCCGAGCGGGTCCAGCGGGTGCGGCCCGGCCTGCGGCGGCTCCTCGACAACATCCCCGACGTGCCCGCCTACGTCATCGGCCGCGGCATCGAGATCCTCGCCTGGAACCGGCCGGCCGCCGCCCTGATCGCCGACTTCGGCGCCCGCGAGGCCGGCGAGCGCAACTTCGCGCGCATGTTCTTCCTGGAGGCGTCATTCCGCGAGGTCTTCGCCGACCCCTCGGCCAAGGCCGACGACCTCGTCGCCCACCTCCACCATGACGCCGGCGGCAGTCCCGGCGACCCCGAGCTCGCCCGGCTCGTCGGTGAGCTGTCGATCGGCAGCGAGGACTTCCGGCGCCGCTGGGCCGAGCACGACGTGCGGGCCAAGTCCCACGGGCAATACCGCGTCCTGCATCCGGTCGTCGGCGCCCTCGACCTGTCCTACGAGACGCTGCGGCCGCCCGACGATCCCGAGCAGGCCCTGGTCACCTACACCGCTGAACCGGGCACTCCCTCCGACGCCGCGCTGCGGGTGCTCACGGCGCTGGGCGAGGCAGGGTATGTGCGCGGAGCGGCGGTACCCCAAGGCCGGGAGCCGTCGGCCACCAAATAGACCGACAGGTCCTGTATCGACCGGTATGCGACTACCGTGTTCCCATGGTCGGTCAGGTACTCGGTGACAACTCGCGCGACGGTCGGCCCGAGCCGGGCCCGCGAGTGCGGCCGTGAGCGGGCAGGCGGCCCCGCGCGCGTGGTGGCGCGGGTACCGGCCGGCGTGGCTGCGCGGCGACGTGATCGCCGGCCTGACCGTGTGGGCCGTGCTGGTCCCGGAGTCCCTGGCGTACGCGTCGATCGCGGGCGTGCCGCCCGTCGTCGGCCTCTACGCCGCCGCACCCGCGCTGATCCTCTACGCGGCGATCGGCTCATCCCGCCACCTGATCGTCGGGCCGATGTCGGCGACAGCCGCCCTCTCGGCGAGCATCGTCGCCGTCTACGCGTCCTCCGACAGCGGCCGCTACGTCGCCCTCACCACGGCCCTGGCGCTCGCCACCGGTGTCGTGGCGATCATCGCGGGCCTGTTCAGGATGGGTTTCCTGGCCAATTTCATCTCCGCGCCGGTCCTCAAGGGCTTCATCGTCGGCCTCGCGCTGACGATCATCGCCGGGCAGCTGCCGAAGCTGTTCGGCGTCGACAAGGGCGAGGGCGACTTTTTCGCCGAGATGGCCTCACTGATCAGGCAGCTCGGTGACCTCGACCGGTGGACGCTCGGGGTCGGCGCGGTGTCGCTGGCGCTCGTCCTCGGCCTCAAACGCTGGCTGCCCGTCGTCCCCGGCTCACTGGTCGCGGCGGCCGTCGGCGTGCTGGCCGTGGTGACGCTCGGCCTCGAAGACAAGGGCGTCGCCATCGTCGGCCACATCGACGCCGGCCTGCCCAGCCTGGGCCCGCCGCACGGCCTCGACCTCGGCGACTACCTGGAACTGGCCGGACCCGCCGTCGGAGTCGTCCTCATCGGCTTCGCCGAGGGGCTCGGCGCGGCGAAGGTCTACGCCGCCCGGCACGGCTACGACATCTCGCCCAACCGCGAGCTGACCGGTCTCGGCGCGGCCAACCTCGGGTCGGGGCTGGCCTCGGGCATGGTCGTCAACGGGAGCCTGTCGAAGACCGCCGTGAACGGCTCGGCCGGGGCGCGCACACAGATGTCGAGCGTCGTCGTGGCCGTGCTGACGATCGTGACGCTGCTGTTCCTGACCGGCCTGTTCGAGCAGCTGCCCGAGGCGACGCTCGCGGCCGTCGTGATCGCCGCGGTCGTCGAGCTCGTCGACATCGGCTCGCTGCGCGGCTTCTTCACCGTCTACACCCGCCGCCTCGGCGCCATCTACGGCCACGCCGCCCGCGCCGACTTCGCCGCCGCCATCGCCGCCATGCTCGGCGTGCTGCTGTTCGACACCCTCCCCGGGCTGGTCATCGGGATCGGCATCTCGCTGCTCCTGCTGCTCTACCGGTCCTCGCGGCCCAATGTCGCCGTGATCGGCCGCGCCGGGGACGCCTGGGTCGACACCGCCCGCCACGACGGCGCCGAGACCTTCCCCGGCGTCGTGGTCGCGCGCGTCGAGAGCGGCCTGTTCTTCGCCAACGCCGACCACGTGCGCCTTCGGCTGCGTGAGCTGGCCGAGGGCGCCCACGCGGTGATCGTCGACGCCGAGACCATGCCCTTCATCGACGTCACCGGCGCCCAGATGCTCGCCGAGCTGGGCGCACGTCTCAAGGCCGACGGCGTCACGTTGAGCATCGCGCGCGACATCGGCCAGGTCCGCGACGTCCTGCGCCGCACCGACACCGACCCGGCGGCGCTGAGCGTCTACCCGACCGTGCGCGAAGCGGTCGACGCCGCCCGGCGCTGACCGGCGGCCGGAAAGTCCGGCGGGACCGGTCACGTTCGCGTCGCGGGATCCGTCAATGCGATGACACCCCGAAATCGAGGAAGGCACCGCCATGACCGCAACGAACGCCCTCCAGTCGCGACTGCCCAACCCCGCCCTGCTGCTTCCGGAGTTCGGCGACGTCGCCCGCTCCCTGGCCCAGGCCGTCGCGAGCTCCCCGGTCCCCGCGACCACCGTCAACCTGATGCACCTGCGCGCGGGACAGATCGTCGGCAACACCTACCTGACCCTCGCCAACGCCGCCAAGCTCCGCGAGGGCGGCGAGACCGAGGCCCGCCTCACGGCCGTCGCCTCCTGGCGCGACGCCGCCGACTTCACCCCCGCCGAGCGCGTCGCGCTGGCGCTGGTCGAGGCCGTGCTCACCCCCGCCACCGGCGGCGAGCGCGTGCCCGACGAGCTGTACGCCCAGGCCGCCGAGCACTACGGCGAGAAGGAACTGGCGGCCCTGATCGTGGCGATCGGGCAGGTCTCGTTCTTCATCCCGCTCGCGCTGATCGGCAAGCCCCTGGCGGGCGTGGCGCCGAGCGAGCAGTGGCGCTGACGCCAGCCGGCTGACATCGGGAGGGCGCCCCGGGCGCCCTCCCGCCTTGGCGTCAGGGGTCGTGTCAGGGTGGCGTCAGGGCGGTGACAGGGCTGCCGTCGACAGTTGCCGACATGACTACTCCAGCAATCGCGGTCTCGGGACTGCGCAAGGCCTTCGGGGACAAGGTCGTGCTCGACGGCATCGACCTCGAAGTCCCCGCCGGCACCATCTTCTCCCTGCTCGGCCCCAACGGCGCCGGCAAGACCACGACGGTCAACGTGCTGAGCACGCTGATCACCGCCGACGGCGGGACGGCGGGCGTCGCCGGGCACGACGTCGCCGCCGACCCCAAGGCCGTGCGTGCCACGATCGGCGTCACCGGCCAGTTCGCGGCCGTCGACGAGCTGCTCACCGGCCGGGAGAACCTCCAGCTCATGGCCGACCTCAACGGCGTCCCCGACGGCAAGCGCGTGATCGCCGACCTGCTGATGCGCTTCGAACTCACCGAGGCCGCGGCGAAGTCGGTGACGACCTACTCCGGCGGCATGCGCCGCAAGCTCGACCTGGCGATGACGCTCGTCGGCAACCCCCGGATCATCTTCCTCGACGAGCCCACCACAGGCCTCGACCCGCGCAGCCGCCGCACCATGTGGTCGATCATCCGCGAACTCGTCGCCGACGGCGTGACGATCTTCCTCACCACCCAGTACCTCGAAGAGGCCGACCAGCTCGCCGACCGCATCGCCGTCCTCGACCACGGCCGCCTGGTCGCCCAGGGCACGCCCGCCGAACTCAAGCGCCAGATCCCCGGCACGCACGTGCGGCTGCGCTTCACCACCGCCGCCGAACTCGACGCGGCCGCCTCCCTCTTCCCCGGCTCCACCCCCGACGCCGACGCCCTCGAACTGCGCGTCCCCAGCGACGCCGGCACGAAGTCGCTGCGGGCCCTGCTCGACCGGCTCGACGAGAACTCCCTGGCCGCCGAGGAGTTCTCCGTGCACACCCCTGACCTCGACGACGTTTTCCTCGCCCTGACGGGCCGCACCACGGAGGCCGCGAAATGAGCGCCAAGTCCCACTCGGCGGTAATGCTGCGCCGTAACTTCAAGCACGTCGCCCGCAACCCCACCTCGGTCTTCAACGCGATCCTCATGCCGATCGTGATGATGCTGATGTTCGTCTACATGCTCGGCGACGCCTTCGCCGTCGGCGTCGACTACGTCGACTACGCCACACCCGGCATCCTCCTCATGGCCGTCTGCTACGGCCTCGGATCCACCGCCACCGCCGTCAACTCCGACATGACCAAAGGCATCATCAACCGCTTCAAAGTCATGGACGTCTCCCGCGGCGCGGTCCTCAACGCCCACGTCATCTCCAGCGTCCTGACCAACCTGCTCGCCATCGCCGGCGTCATCGGCGTGGCCTTCCTGCTCGGCTTCAGCCCCGCCGCCGGTCCCCTCGACTGGCTCGGCGTGGCCGGCATGATCCTGCTGCTCGCCGTCGCGGCCGGCTGGTTCACCGTCGCCCTGGGACTGTTCGCGAAGTCCCCGGAGACCGCGGGCATGGCCGCCGTGCCGCTGGTGATGCTGCCCTTCTTCAGCAGCGCCATCGTCCCCGCCGAGAAAATGGGCCCCGGCGTCCGCGAGTTCGCCGAGTACCAGCCCTTCACGTCGATCATCGAGACCATCCGCGGCCTGCTCGCCGGCGCCCCGGACACCGGCTACGCCATCACCGCCGTCGCCTGGTGCCTCGGCATCGCGATCATCGGCTACCTGTGGGCGAGGTCGCTGTTCAAGAAGCGAGCGTGACGGCGGCCAACTCCGCGCCGATCGCCTCGGTGCCCTCCCGAACCGCCTCGGCGTACCCCGCGTCGCCGAGGCGGTTTCGCGCTTCCCGCTCGATGCGGTCCATGTCCGGCTGGGCGCGGTCGCGCAGCCCGCGCACACGGGTGCTCGCCGCGAGGAGCCTCGCGGCCTGTCGGGGCTCGTCCTGGCGCAGCGCGAGGTCGGCGAGCCCGATGAACGTCTGCGCCAGCATCGGCGCGTGCCCCGCCTCGGCCGCGGCCTCGTAGGCCGCGGCGAGGTGGTCGCGGGCTTCGGCGAGGTCGGTGGCGAAGTAGCCCAGCAGGTCATGGGTCAGCGCGCGCATGTCGGCCCGTTTCGCGGTGTCGCCCAGCAAGGTCATCGCGGCCTCCAGCTGCCGGCGGGCCTCCTCGGCCTCACCGCGCCAGCGGGCCAGCTCCGCCTTCGACAGGGCCAGCTCCACCTTCGCGTCGAGCCAGGTGACCTTGCCGGCATAGCGTTCCGCCTCGGCCATCGCCGCCGCGCATTCCTCCGCACGCCCCATCAGCCAGTACAGCTGGGACTGCCGCGCCCGCATCCGGATGATGTCCTCGACGGAACCGACCTCGGTGACCACCTCGATCGCCTGCTCCAGGTGCTCACAGGAACCGGCGAACTCACCGCGCACCGCGATGCGGTCGGCCAGCTCGGTCAGTGCGAAGTAGACCCCGAAACGCTCGCCGAGCACCCGGAACTCCGCCAGCGCCATCTCCAGGTAGGCGTCGGCGTCCCTGCCGCCGTGCCCGACCATGGCCCGCATCTTTCCCAGGTGCAGCCTGGCCAGCGCCCGCACCCAGGGGTCGGGGTTCTCCAGCAGCGGCTCCCACGCCGACAGGAAGCCCAACGGATCCTCCAGGATCCGCTCCAACGGCACGATCAGCGCCAGCAGCGGATGCGGTGAACGACTGCTTTCGCGCAGCCGGCCCGTCTCCCGGATCCACTCCGCCGCGGAGCGTTCGTCACCCCGCCCGGAACTGCGGAACATCGCGACGAGCCCGTACACCAGGGCCCGCACCTCGGAGGAGGCCTCACCCGGCATGTCGGCGGCCGCCGAGACCAGCTCGAAGCCCTCGGTCTTGTTACCGCTGAGCCACCAGTACCACCCGGCACCACCCGCCAGCCGCATCGCGGACTCCGCCTCGCCCGCCGCGAGCGCACCGCGCATGGCCGCGCTGATGTTGTCGTGCTCGGCGCCGAGCAGCGCGAGCCATTCGAGCTGCTCGGCACGGCGAAGATGCGGGTCGGCGGTCTCGGCCAGCTCCGTGAAGTGGGCCAGATGCGCCTGCCGCGCCCGATCCGACTCCCCCGCCTCGGCGAGACGCTGCTGGGCGTACTCCTTGATCGTGCCGAGCATCCGGTAGCGCGCGGCACCGTCGCCCTGGACGACCACCAGCGACTTCTCCGCCAGCGCGGTCAGCAGCTCCAGGACGTCCTCGGGCTCGACGGCCGCGCCGGCGCAGACCCGCTCGGCCGCCTCCATGCTCGCCCCGCCCGAGAACACCGACAACCTGCACAGGACCGTCCGCTCGGCCTCCGACAGCAGCTCCCAGCTCCAGTCGACCATCGCGCGCAGCGTCCGATGCCGTGGCAGCGCCGTCCGGCTCCCCCCGGTCAGCAGGCGGAAACGGTCGTCGAGGCGGTCGGCGAGCTGCTCGATGGACATCGTCCGCAGCCGCGCGGCGGCCAGCTCGATCGCCAGCGGCATGCCGTCCAGCGCCCGGCAGATCCGCAGCATCGTCGGCAGCGTCCCGGCACCGGCGGCGAAGTCCTTGCGCACCGCGCCCGCCCGCTCGCTCAACAGCCGCACGGCCGGCGCCTCGGCGATCTCGGCGAGACCGGCGTCGGGGGCTGGCAGGGTCAGCGGCTCGACCGGCCACAGCTCCTCGCCGGTGATGCCGAGCGGTTCGCGGCTGGTCACCAGGATCCGCAGCCGCGGGCACTCGCCGAGCAGGCGGTGGGCGAGGGCCGCGGCGGCTTCGATGACGTGCTCGCAGTTGTCGAGGATCAGGAGCACCTCGCGGTCGCGGATGGCCGCGATGAGCCGCTCGACGGGCTCGACGTTCGAGGCCTCGGTGAGCAGCGCGTCGCGCAGGCCGAGGCCGGCCAGAGTCGCCTGGGCCACGTCGCCGTCGGTGCCGATCGCGGCGAGTTCGACCAGCCAGGCGCCGTCGGGGAACTCGCCGACGATGGTGCGCGCGGTCTCCGTGGCCAGCCGGGTCTTACCCGACCCGCCCGGGCCGATGAGGCTGGTCAGGCGCGACTCGGCGACGAGGCGGGCGACGGCGGCGACGTCGGCGTCCTTGCCGATGTAGCTGGTCAGCTCCGCGCGCAGGTTCGTCCTGCGGTCCTCGTCGCGGCGCCCGACCTCGCCCCGAAGGAGAGCGACGTGCAGCGACGACAGCTCCGGCGAGGGGTCGACGCCGAGCGCGTCGGCGAGGGCCTCGCTCGTGCGCTGGTAGACCAGCAGCGCCTCGGAGTCGCGACCGCCGGCGATCAGGGCGCGCATCAGCGCGGCGGCGAGGCGTTCGCGCACCGGGTGGGCGGCGACGAGGTCGGTGAGCTCCGAGACGAGTTCCGCGCCGTTGCCCAGGCCGATCTCGGCGTCGAAGCGATCTTCCATGGCCGTCAGCCGCAACCGTTCCAGCCGGGTGACCGCCGCGTCGAAGGAGCCGCTGTCGACCAGCCCGACGTCCTGCATGGCCGCGCCGCGCCACAACCGGACGGCCTCACGCAAGCGACGCGCGCGCTGCGAGTCGTCGTCGTCGCGGACCTGGCCGACGAGCCGCTCGAAGCGGACGGCGTCGACGTCGTCGGGTGCGACCGTCAGCCGGTAACCGTCGGTGTGGCCCTCGATGGAGCCCTCCGGCAGCACCTTCCGCAGCCGGGAGACCAGCCGCTGGAGCGCGTTCGTCGCGTCGGAAGGCGGGTGCTCGCCCCAGATCCAGTCGACGAGCGCGGCCTTGGAGACCACGTGTCCGGTGTTGAGCGCGAGGGCGATCAGCAACCCGCGCAGCCGGGCGCCCGGCACGTCGGCGGACGCGCCGTCGTCCGTGCGAACCTCGAACGGTCCTAGCATCCCGATCTGCATTCGCCGATTTTGCCACGCCGGGAGACGGGCCCACGGGCTGGTGAGGCGGAGGTATCAGCCGACGCCCGGCGTTGTCATGGGCGGGCCTTCTCGACCGGCGGGATGCGCCAGGTGCCGTCGAGGTACTCGGTGGTCGCGTAGAGGCGCATGGGGAGGTTGAAGGGCCCGGCAGGAGCGCTTTTGGGCACACGATATCCGATGAGGTCGTTTCGCCCGGAGACAAAGGCCGGAGTGCGCGGGGTGGTCAGTCCTCGCCGTCGTCCCGGCTCCGACGCTGCTGGAGGGTGAGCATGTCGGCGGCGAAGCAGACGACGGCACCGCCGGCGTCGCGGCCGATCCAGGTGGGATAGGCGCCGTCACCGAAGTAGCAGGACCAGCCGATGAGGTTGGCGTCGGAACCCGGCACGGTGAGCCGGTTGCCGGGGAAGAGGGCGGAGGTGAGGTCGTCGTCCTCCTCGGCGAGCGCGGCGAAGACCGGCAGGTTCGCGGCGTCGACGAAGCAGGCGGTGCCCGAGTCGACGCCGAAGCCGAAGAAGGAGCCGTCGGTGAGCGTGCGCACGTCCTGGCCTTCGGTGAGCGCCATCTCCCAGGAGGTGACCGGCTCGTCGGTGATCCGCAGGAGCACCGCGCCTTGGGGCGAATACCGCGGTCCGTCGGTGTCCTCGACCTCGGCGAACACCACCGGGTAGCGGCCCGGCGCGACCTGGACGGTGAACGCCTTCTGCTCGAACTCGCAGAAACCCGGATCGCACGCGACAAGGCGCCCGCTGGGCATGTCCAGCTCCCCGACCGGTTCCCACCGCACCGGGCGGGCCTCGTCCATCCAGGTGACGGTCGCCCCCGGCGACATCAGCGCGTTCAGGTAAGGCGCGGCGAGCGGCGACGGCGGCCGCCACGGGCGGAACTCCTCGCCGAGGGTCCGCGAACCGTCGGCGGGCTCGACGACCGGAACCTCCTCGACGGCGAAGCCGAGCAGCCCCGACCACTCACCGAACTCGGGCAGTTCCCGCCACAGGCCCGACACGTCCGCACGCCCGGCCGAGACGCCGCTCCCGCCTCTGCGCCCGCGCCTGCGGGTCTCCCTGCGCGTCCGTCCGTCGATGCGCCGGATGAGGGACTCGACCCAGACATCGGGGTCGCCCTGCGACTGGTCAGGCTCGAAGCGCCAGTCGGTGTCGGCGACGGGGAACATCTCCTCGCCGCGAAGGCGGCGGTACACGGTCCGCGACACCCGGCGGCCGAGCTCGTCGGCGAGCGACACCGCGAGATAGTAGTGCTGCCAGGCGATGTCGAGCACCGCCACCGGAAGATCACCGCGGCTGGCCACGACGCTGTAGGGGCGCCCCTCCCAGTCGGCGGCGGCGGCGTCCTCCTCGGTCAGCCATCCCACGGGCGTCGCGTCGTGCCAGTCGAGGCCGTCGCAGTAGCGCAGCGTCACGTCCATCGTCGTTCCTTCGTGTCGGGCAGCGGGCGGGCGAAACCTAGCCGCCCCCACCGACATCCGGACAGCCCCGGCACCTCCGGCGCGACGTCGCAGTCCGCACCGTCCTCGTCACCGGTGAGCCGGCACCCGATCACCACGTCCATGGCCACGAGTCTCCCCCACCCAGAACCGACGTACCCTTGTACCAGTTCCCCTGGTCAGCCAGGGGAACGACCATCCCCATTGGGGAGGTCCGCCTCGGGGCCACGGTCGCTGAGGCGGGCCTGGGCAGTAGTCCATGTGTAGGTGCTCCCCGCGCTTCGGGTCAAGGCCCACGCGCTCACGCCGAGCCGACATGGCCATCCCGCATCGCGAGCGTTGCGGGACCTGGTCACCGCCTTGTCGCCCAGGGGCCTTCGACGAAAAGGCCGCAAGCGGCGCGCAGGGCGGTGACCGCCGCGACCTCAGCCGCGCGGCGGCTCGACGGTCCTCTCCCCCTTGGCCATGACCAGTTCCTTCACCCGCAGCACGATCCCGCCGCGTCTGGTGGGCTTGACGCCGTCGAGCAGTTCGCCGATGCGCTCGGACCGCTCGGTGAGCGAGTCGAGCCGTTTCAAGGCCGC
Source organism: Phytomonospora sp. NPDC050363 (assembly GCF_040655735.1). NCBI lineage: Bacteria > Bacillati > Actinomycetota > Actinomycetes > Micromonosporales > Micromonosporaceae > Phytomonospora > Phytomonospora sp. NPDC050363. The sequence continues at coordinate 177,862 of NZ_JBFAKK010000005.1, read as the reverse complement.
GAAGGTACCGGCGTAGGCGGCCTCGGTGTTCCCGCTGAGCACCTTCACCAGCAGATCCGCCTGCGAGTAGCCGTGCCGCGCGGGCCGCAGCAGCAGGTCGATCGTCCTGGCGAGGTAGCGCCGCACCGGCGGATGGTCGGGGTCGAGCCGTCCGCCCTGGCACAGGCCCGCGACGATCTCGGCCGCCATGAAGTCGGCGTGCAGGCGCGAGACGTGGATGCGCAGCCGACGGGCGGCATCGGCGTCGCCGTCGGCGTCCTGCGTGATGGCCCAGCTCGACATCCGCACCCCACCCCGCAGCACCCAGTCCTGCGCGAGATGCCCACCCGCCCGGGGATCCTCAAGCGGGGCCTCGGTGATCACCCCCGGTGTGGCGGCCTGGAGCCACCAGGACTGCGGGTCGGGCCCCTCGCCGGCGGTCGTGCAGCGCAACAGATGCCGGGTGAGCACCGGACCGAACTGCGCGAGCGGCCGACGTCGCTGCGATAGGCCGCGCAGCCACACCGGCGCCGAGGTCGCGGCCTCTTCGAGCAGCTCCCGCGACACCGGCGCCCCGAACCCGCTGATCTTCAGGCACGCCTCGAAGCGCCCGACCACGCCGTCGGTGTAGAAGTTGCGGTACACCGGCCGCATGGTCGTCCACTCCGCCCAGTGCGCCCCGCTCGGCCCGACGTGCGAGCGCTCCATCCGCACGTTGCGCGACACGTCGATGTAGACCGACTCGCTCAGCCACGGCGCCGCGCCGCCTCTAAGACGCGGCCGCACCGGGCCGAGACCGCGCACGTAGTTGCTGCGGTAGTGGTCGGCCGACCAGCGCGAGTACGCCCGGTCGGGCCTCGGCCACACGGGCAGCTCGTCCCGGCCGGTCGGGGCGGCGATGAGCGGGCGCAGGTCGACGACCGGTATCTGCACGGTCACGAACATGGTTCAACCCTAGGCCGCGCCAGACCGAAGTGGACGGACGACGGGCCGGGCCGTTCGTCCAGCCCGTCAGCGGCCGCCGACCCAGTGGTCCAGCGCCTCCCGCAGTGCCGGCCCGGCGGTGCCGGCGGGCTCTCCGGTGCCCGCGGCCCAGGCGACGTTGGCGTCCGGGCGGATGAGCAGCGCGTCGGCGGGCGCGTGACCGGACTCGGCGACCACTACCTCGACGCGGTCGCCCCACTCCCGCACGGTCTCGCGGAGATCGGCGCGCTCGGCGAGGTCGAGGAACACCGGCCGGGCGGCGCGCATGAGTTCCGCGACGCTCGTGGTGCCCCGTTCGGTGCGCAGGACGAGGTCGGGCGCGAAGTAGCCGGCGAGCGCGTGCGGCGAACCGGGCATCGGGTAGCGGATGTCGGCGCCCGAAAGGAGTCCGCCCATCCGCAGCAGTGCCTGCTCGTCGACCAGCAGCTCCTGGAACAGCTCCCGGAGCGCCTCGGCGGCGGGGTCGTGCCCGCGGCGCAGCGCCACCTGCGCGCTCGTGTGCAGCATGGTCCGCGCGCCGGCGAGGTGGCGCTCGTCGTGGTAGCTGTCCAGCAGCCCGCCGGGCGCTCCCCCGGCGAGGTCGGCGGCCAGCTTCCAGGCCAGGTTGACCGCGTCGAGCATGCCCGCGTTGATGGCCACACCGGTGGCGGGGAACAGGTGCGCGGCGTCGCCGGCCACCATGATCCGGCCCAGGCGGTAGCGCTCGGCCTGCCTGGCCTTGAAGGTGAACCGCGACAGCCGATGCGCCTCCCCGACGGCCAGTCGCACCCCGAGCACGCGTGCGACGCTGTCCTGAAGCTCGGTCACGGTCAGCGGGACGTCATCGTCGTACTCGGTGCTCTCCTCCTCGACCGTGTACAGCGATACGACCGCGGAGTCCGGCGACGCGCTCATGCCGAACAGTCCGCCCTCGGTGCGGGTGAAGCCGAACGCGATCGTCCCGAAGCCGGGGACGTCGAGACCGCCATCGTCGCGGACGGTCACCGGGTCGGAAAGGGTGACCTGGGCGAGGCGGTTGACCTCGGGATAGGACACGCCCGGAAACGCGATCCCGGCCAGCTCGCGGATCCGGCTGCGCCCACCGTCGCAGCCCACGAGATACCGGGCGCTCATCGTGTACGGACCGTCCGGGCCGAGCACCTCGACGGTCACTCCGGCGTCGTCCTGGCCGACGGCGACCGCCTCGTGTCCGCGCCGGACCTCGACGCCGTTCTCCCCGGCTAGCTCGTCGAGCACGCCCTCCAGCCGCTGCTGCGGCAGGTGCAGGGCGTGCATGGGGGTCTCGGCGAGCCCGGTGAAGTCCAGGTGCACGCCGCCGAAGGGGAAGCGCGGAGCCGGGGGCGGGGCGGTGCAGGCCGCCTCGAAGCGTTCCAGCAGGCCCCGGTAGCGCAGCAGGTCCAGGATCTGACCGCCGAGCCCGCCCGCCTTGGGGACGTTCCGGCGTTGCCGCTTGCGTTCCAGGACCACCGGCCGGACCCCGCCGAGGATCAGTTCGTCGGCCAGCATGAGGCCGGTCGGCCCGGCCCCGACGACGACCACGTCGGCGTCGATGCCCGGCGGGGACTGCGAAACGGGGGCGTCGGTCCTCATCTCGACGATCTTGCCATCGTGCCGCCGGGCCGCGAATCCGCACGACGCGCGGCTGCGGCGTGGGACCATGACCGGACCGTCGAGGACGTGTGTTCCGGCTGTTCATCCGGGGGGATGTGGGGATGTCGCACGCACCGAAAGATCCGACCGAGGCCACGGTGGAGGCCAACCGCGCCGCGGTGTCCAGGTACGACATGGACGACCGCCGGGACTTCGACGACGCCGAGCGCGGCCTGATCGCGCCCTTGCCGGACGGGAAGGTCACCGACCCCGACGGGAAGGTGCTGTTCGACCTCGGCGACTACGACTTCATCGGCGACGACACCCCCGCGCCGGACTCCGTGAACCCGAGCCTGTGGCGCCAGTCGCAGGTGATCACCAAGGGCGGGCTGTTCAAGGTCACCGACGGCCTCTACCAGGTCCGCAACAACGACATCGGCAACCTCACGGTCGTCGAGGGCGAGACGGGCGTGGTCGTCATCGACTGCACGACCGGTGTGGAGAACGCCCGCCAGGGCATGGACCTGATCCGCGAGCACGTCACCGACAAGCCGGTCGCGGCGGTGATCTACACCCACACCCACATCGACCACTACGGCGGTGTCAAGGGCGTCGTCGACGTCGAGGACGTCGCCTCGGGCAAGGTCCCCATCATCGCGCCGGGCCACCGGTTCGACAAGTACGCCATCGGCGAGAACGTCGTGGCCGGCAACGCGATGTCGCGCCGGGCCGGGTACGCCTTCGGCAACCGCCTGGGCCTCGGCGAGCGGGAGATGGTCACCTGCGGGATCGCCATCGGCGGCGGGGTCGGCATGACCGTCTCCTACATCTCGCCGACCGACCTGATCACCGAGACCGGCACCAAGCGCGAGCTGGCCGGGCTGGAGTTCGAGTTCCTCTACGCGCCCGACACCGAGGCGCCCGAGGAGATGCACATCTGGATTCCTCAGCTCAAGGCGCTGACCTGCGCCGAGAACGCCAACCACTCGCTGCACAACATCCAGACCCTGCGCGGGGCCCGCACCCGCGACGCCCGCAACTTCGCGCGCTACCTCGACGAGACCCTCCAGCGCTGGGGCGACGACGCCGAGGTCCACTACGGACCGCACACCTGGCCGGTGTGGGGGAACGCCGAGATCGCCGAGTTCATCGGGTCGCAGCGCGACACCTACAAGTACATCCACGACCAGGCCCTGCGCTGGGCCAACAAGGGCCTCACCCCGCTGGAGGCGGCCGAGATCGTCGACCTGCCCGAGTCGCTGGGCCGCAAATGGTACAACCGCGGCTACCACGGCACCGTCCACCACGACGTGCGCGCGGTCTACACGAAGGAACTGGGCATGTGGGACGGCGACCCGGTCTCGCTGCATCCGCACCCGCCGGTCGAGTCGGCCAGACGCTACGTCGACCTCGTGGGCGCCGAGCGGATCCTCGACGAGGGACGCCGCGCCTTCGACGGCGCCGACTACCGCTGGGCCGCCGAGATCGTCCACAAACTCGTCTTCGCCCAGCCCGACAACGCCGAGGCCCGCGAACTGCAGGCCGACGCCTACGAGCAGATGGGCTACCAGGCCGAGGGCCCTCAGTGGCGCGGGATCTTCCTGTCGGCGGCCAAGGAGCTGCGGGAGGGCGTCGCGCCGGCCTCGTTCAGTTCCGTCAGCCCCGACAGCGTCCAGGCGATGCCGCTCGACATCCTCTTCGACTTCGTCGCGGTGCACCTCATCGGCGAGAAGGCGGCCGACGCCGACCTGCGCCTGGACTTCACCTTCACCGACCTCGGCGCGACCTGGCACGCCTGGGTCGCCAACGGGGTCCTCAACGCCCGCGAGGGCACCGGCCCCGACTCGCAGGTCACCGTCGCCGGCGCGAAACCGGCCATCATCGGCGCGCTCCTCCAGCCGGGGGCGGCCGAAAAGCTGATCCGGTCCGGCGGGCTCACGACCACCGGCGACGCCACCGTCCTGTCGTCCCTGACCGCGCTCATGGACACCTTCGACCCGGACTTCAACATCGTCACGCCCTGAACCGACGGCCGCGACGACCATGGCTCCGCCCGGTTCGGGCGGAGCCATGGTCGTGTCGAAGGGTTTCGGGCGCTGGACCGCGGCGACCGCTTCCGGCCTCACCGTCGCGGGAGCGGGCGCCGGCCGGGTGAGGATCCGCCGCAGGATGAGGACGTAGGAGACGAGCAGGACCGCCGCGCCGACGGGGATGAGGTCCTTGTCGATGAAGGGCATCGCCAGGTCGAAGAGCACAAGCGCCGGGGTCCACGCCTTGATCTCGCGCATCGCGGCGAGCTGGACCACCAGGCCGAGCTGACCGAGGTAGAACAGGTAGGGGCCGAGGTCGTAGGCGAACAGCGTGAGGGCCGGGTTCTGCCGCATCTCGGCGGTCTGGAGGCTCATGGCGAGGCGGTCGGCGGACATGAACCCCGCGATGACGTCGATGGAGAACTGCACGACCAGCGCCAGGGCGCCCAGCGTCGCCGCCACCGTCAAAACGGTCGCGAGGACGTTGCGTCCCGCCAGGCGCCGCATTTCCACGAACACGACGACGAACAGCGCCATCGCCCCGATGAAGGCGAGGTGACCGGTGGTCCAGGCGAGACCGGGGCCGCGGTGGCCGTCGAAGCCGTCGATGATCCGGATGGCGCCGTACGCCAGGGTGAGCAGCGGGGCGCCGATGAAGGCGATGCGGGGGTTCATGTCCAAGACTCCTCGGGGTGGCGGGGGGAACACCGACACCACGAATCCTGGTCCGCACGGCCCTCGTTGACATCGCCGTCGCGAGTGATCCCCGTACTCATTCGCACGAGTGAGCACGCCATTCCGGCCGGGTCGCGCCGGTGATCAGACCGCACGCGAGCGCAGGACCATCAGCGAGTCCTCAACGCGCGCCACCATGGCGAAGGGGAAGCGGTCGACCTCCAGGCAGAGCGCGACGTCGTCGGGGTGGACTCCCTCGCGGACGCCCTCGGTCAGTTCGGCGGCGGCACGCGACTCACCGGCGCGGCGGAGGAAGCCGGCGGCGTCCGTCTCGCGCCCGTCGACGCGGCCCGCGATGTACTGGGCGCACGCCAGATCCTCGTCGGCGAGGCCGTCCTCGCCGGTGACCACGAAGGTGACGCCGTCGCTCCCATGCGCCCGAAGTGCCCTGGCCGTCGCCTCGGCCACCACGAAACTCGCGCACAGCACCAGCGAGGACTCCTTGACCGCGAGCGCGCCGACCGTCCCCGCCGTGGTCTTGTGCACGACGGTTCGCCCGCCGAGGTCCATCGAGCGCAGGAGACCCGGCGAGTTGACCGCGTCGAACCCCGGCGCGGGCGGTCCGTCCTTGATCGCCACCCAGTCGGGGTGCCGCGACTTGAGGGCGAGGACCTCGTCCAGCGACTCGGCGAGCACGATCCTGTCGGCCCCGCGCGCGAAGGCCCAGGCCGCGACGGTGAAGGCGCGCATGACGTCGACGACGACCGCCACGGACGGGGTCTCGGTGAGCTCGGGGATGCCGAGGAAACGGTGCCGATCCATCTCGATCATGGTCGGAAACGATGTCACACGCCCCTGGGACGATGGCCCCCTGGTTGCACCGGAAGGAGTCACACCACTTGATCGAGTTCCCACGCGTCTGGTCGGCCACCGACCTCGGCGAACTGCGCCCCGCCGGAGCGTTCACCACCTACGCCGGCTGGCCCTACGAGACCCTGCCGTCCCTGCGCCCCGAACGTCGCGACGGCTTCGCCTGGGCCGGGGATGCGGCGACCTCGGCGCCCGACGCCGAGCGGCTTGCCGAGCTGGAGACGCTGGCCCGCTCGCTGCCACCGGGGATCGCCCTGCCCGAGTCCTTCGTGCGCTACATGTCCCGCCCGGCACTGACGGCGTTGCTGGACGAAGTCTCCACGACCGCCTGCCGCACCGACCTGTCGGACGTGATCGCGAGCCCGGTGGAGGAGGGCGCCCATCTCGTCAGGTTCTTCCGGGACCAGCAGGACTGCGTGTTCTGGTACCTCTATCTGCGCCCGAACGGTGAGAGCTTCGTCGTCGACTCGGAATGGTCGGAGCGGTTCGCCGACGCGGAGGGGCGGCCCGAGTTCTTCTGGAGCGCCCCGACGATCGAGGAGTTCACCTACCGGTACTGGCTGGAGTGCAAGTGCTGGTACGTGCTGTCGGACTACTTCGAGGGCGAGGAGACCCCCGAGGTCGTCGCCTACCTGAGCCACTACGGCGAGAAGGTGCCCACGGGGGAATAGCGCCCGGCCTTTCGCCGTGGGTGGTACCGCGACGACGTACCCCGTCCCGCCCGGCGCCCCGGACGCGTAACGGCCACCGACGATGCCCGTGGCGTGGTCGGTGGCCGTGGTCGCGGGGTCAGATGCTGCTGCAATCCATGTAGCCGAGGCTGCCGATGCATCCGAGCACGTGGTACCAGGCTTCGGGAGCCGCGCCGGCCGAGGCGGGCGTCAGCTCGCCCTTCCAGGTGCGGTCGAGCAAGTCGGCCGGGCTCGTGATGCCCGTGGCGCTGAACGTGCCCGAGAGTTCCTCCTCGGCGGCCATGCCCGCGCCGGGCTTCTCCAGCGTCACCGTGACGGTGACGGTCAGGTCGCCGCGCATCGTCGGCGGGGCGCCCGCGGGGGCGCCGAGGGAGGCCTCGGCCTCGCCGACCAGCTCGACGGTGATCTTCCCGTAGGTGGCGGAGTCGCCCTCCAGGGTCAGGCCGGTGACCGGGATGGCGCCCTCGGCGGACTTCCCGGCGTCGCCGGCCGTCAGCCTCCCGGCGAGCGAGACGACCTCCTCACCCGCGCCGGCCGCCGACGCGGGGTCGCTCAGCCTGAAGGCGCCCTCGATCTCCCGCTCGGCCTCGACGCTGCTCGCGGTGTTCGCCGACGCGCCGCCCCCGCCGGCCATCAGCGCCAGGCCGCCGCCGAGCACGGCCACCGCGAGGCGGCCCCATCGCTTCCTGCTGAGTGTGTCGCTCACGTCGTGTTCCCCCGTCGTGTCCGGCGACGCTCCGAAGGCGCCGCGTCCACTCTGGGGCTACCCACCGGGACTCACTTCGGTCACTCGGGGACCGGCCATGGCGGAAGTACGCCAAGATTCGCGAAAGCCCGACCGGTGGCCCCGGCTGGTAGGAGCCGGGCCACCGGTCGGTGTCCTGAGTGGAACGTGAGCGCCGGAAGAGACGGTCGTGCCTACGAGCAGGTGACCAGGACGAAGGTCAGGACGTGGCAGGTGGCGCTGTCGGTGTCGTTGGTCGCGTTGGTGTCAGTCGGGGCGGAGGCGGTGCGCAGGCCGGTGACGGTGACGTTTCCGAGTGACAGCAGGTGGAGGGGGACGCGGAAGGTCTTCGACGCGTTGGCGCCGTTGGTGATGGCGCTGTAGGTGCAGGTGACGGTGCCGGGTGTGGCGGTGCAGCCCGATGAGAGGTTGGTGGCGGTGGCGCCTGCGGGGATGCTGGCGGTGATGGTCGCCGTCGTGGCGGTCTGGGGGCCGTTGTTGGTGGCCTTGAGGGTGTAGGTCAGGTAGGGCACGAGGATGCCGAGGTGGGGTTGGGCGCCGACGTCGACTTTGATGTCGGCGTAGGCGTTGACGGTGGTCGACTCGGCGTCGGTGTTGTCGGCGGGGTTGGGGTCGACCTGCGCGGAGGTCGACGTGGCGGTGGCCGTGACCGTTCCCGCAGCGGTCGGGGTGACGGTGATGGCCACGGTCGCCGAGGCCGAGACGGCCAGGCCGCCGAGGTTGCAGGTGACCACGGGTGCGGCGGTGGCGCAGGAGCCCTGCGACGCGGTCACGGTGCCGATCGTCGCGGTCGCGCCGGACAGGGTGATCGTCGCGGAGACACCGGTGGCGGCGGGCCCGTTGTTGGTCACGGTGGCGGTGTAAGTGACCGCGCCGCCGAGGCCGACCGGGTCGGCGGAGTCGGTCACGGTGGTGGCCAGGTCGGCTCCGGAGGGTGCGACGCCGACGGCCCAGTCGGAGGCTTGACCGAACGCGGTGAAGGTGGCCAGGGTGGTCGGGCCGGTGCCGTCGGAGTTCATGCTGATGACATCAGCGCCATCGGTATAGACGATCTTGGTGCCGTCCGGTGACCACTGGGGGAAGTAGGCGCTGGAGGCCCCGGGCGCCACGTCGACCACGCCGGTTCCGTCGGCGTTGATCGTTCTGACCTGGCGGTTGAATCCGTTGTACTCGAAGGACTGGGCGACGAGTCTGGTGCCGTCGGGCGACCAGTCGGGGGTGTACATGCCGAAGGTCCCGGCGGCGAAGGTGAGCTGGGTCTGGCCGGTCCCGTCGGCGTTCATGACCCACAGGTTGTTCTTGCCGTTGAAGCGGGTGAAGGCGATCTTCGTTCCGTCCGGCGAGAAGATCGGCGAGCGACCGGCGGTCAGGCCCGTCAGGCCGGTGCCGTCGGCGTTGACGACCGAGATGCCGTCGACCTCGTCGTTGAAGGCGATCTGGCCCGTAGGCGACCATGACGGCAGCGTGTCGCTGACACCGGCGGCGGGATTGCCGTTGGTGACCTGGAACAGGTTCGAGCCGTCGGCGCCGGCCGTCCAGACCTGATAACTCCCGGAACGGTTGGTGATGAACGCCAGCTTCTGACCGTCGGCCGAGGCGACGGGGAACAGGTCGTCGCCGGTGCCGGTGGTCAGCTGGGTGCTGCCGGTCCCGTCGGCGTTCATCGAGTACAGCTTCGACGTCCCGGTGGCGGTGGAGCGGTAGTGGATCTTCCCGTTGTCGCCCGGGAACGCCGCCTGCGCGGCCGTCGACGCGGCGAGCGGGACGATCGCGGCGGCGAGGACCATCACGGCGGTGAGTGAGACGGCGCGTCGAAGACGGAGGATCTTGGCGGTGGAGTTCACGTCGACTCACCTCTTTCCCGGGACATGGCCCGGAGAGGGACGGCCTCCACAGTGACCGCCCGGAGAATGTTCGGCAATGCCTTTCGCGAAGCACCCCTCACTCATCCGGGCGGGTGTGCCCAGAGGAGCGAGGGGTACCGGTGTGCTGCCTTCACGCGCTGATCGCGGTCAGCAGCTCGACGTGGTATCGCCGCCGTCGGCGGTGCAGGTGTCGGAGCCGAGTCCGCCGTTGGCGGTGTCGCCGCCGACGCCGTCCTGGACGTTGATGCTGTCGTTGCCGAGGTTGCCGCTCATGGAGTCGGTGCCGTCGGTGTCGACCATCGTGTCGTTGCCGTTCTGCCCGTCGAGGTCGTCGTTTCCGGGGCCGCCGTAGATGTGGTCGGCGCCGTTGTCGAACAGGTAGAGCAGCGAACCGAGGAGGGTTTCCCCGTAGTTGGTGTCGTTGCCGGCTTCTCCGTAGAGGTGGTCGGCTCCGTTGCCGCCGCCCATGATGTCGTCCCCGGACCCGCCGTAGAGAACGTCGTCACCGTTGCCGCCGTCGACGATGTCGTTGCCCGTTTCGGCATGGATGGTGTCGTTGTTGTTGCCACCGTTGATGTCGTCGGCGCCGCTGCCCCCGTAGACGGTGTCGTTGCCGTTCCCGCCGTTGATGGTGTCGTTGCCGCCGAGGCCGCAGAAGACGTCGTTGCCGTTGGTCCCGTTGAGCGTGTCGTTGCCCGATGTGCCCGTGATGGTGCAGCCGAGGGCGTTGTTGATCGTGGTCGACTCGGCATCGGTGTTATTGGCGGGAACCGGGTCGGTCAGCGAGGACGAGACCGTCGAGGTCGCGGTGATGCTGCCCGTGGCCTGCGGCTCGATGGTGATGGTGATGGTCGCTGCGCCCGAGGCGGCCAGGGCACCGACCGGGCAGGTCACGGTGGGCGCGCTGATCGTGCAGGAGCCCTGTGTGGTGGTGGCCGCGGCGATGGTGCGGGCCGCTCCGGACAGGGTGATCGACGCCGAGGCGTCGGTGACGGCCGCGGGGCCGTTGTTGGTCACCGTGGCCGAGTACGTGTAGGTGGCACCGAGACCGACGGGGTCGGCCGAGTCGGCGACGGTCGTGGCGAGGTCGGCTCCGGCGGGCGGTGCGTCGTCGACGGCCCAGTCGGTAGCGGACCCGAAACCGGTGAAGGTGTACACGGTGCTCGGGCTGGTGCCGTCGGCGTTCATGCTGATGACGTTGCCGCCGTCGGTGTAGACGATCTTGTCGCCGTCCGGCGACCACTGGGGGAAGTTGATCCCGAAGCTGGTGCCGCCGAGGAGGTTGACCGACCCGGTGCCGTCGGCGTTGATGGTGCGGACGCTGAAACCGCCGCCTTCAAAGGACCGTGCGACGAGTTTCGTGCCATCGGGCGACCAGTCAGGCGTGTAGAGGCCGAAGCCGCCGCTGCCGTTGGTGAGCTGGGTCTGACCGGTCCCGTCGGCGTTCATCACCCACAGATCGCTTTGGCTGCTGAAGACGGTGTAGGCGATCTTAGTGCCGTCCGGGGAGAACACTCCTGAGCGGCCACTGGCCAAAGGCGCGGTCAGACCGGTGCCGTCGGCGTTGACGACGCGGACGTTGTTGCTGTCGTCGTTGAAGGCGATCTGGGTGCCCGACGGCGACCACGACAAGATGTTGTCGTTGAACCCGGGACGCGGAGAGATGTTCGTGACCTGGAACAGGTTCGACCCGTCGGCGTCGGACGTCCAGATCTGGTAGGTCCCGCCGGCGTTGCTCAAGAACGCCAGCTTCGAACCGTCGGCCGAGGCCACCGGGAACACCTCCTCACTGGACCCCGTGGTCAACTGGACGCTCCCCGTCCCGTCGGAGTCCATCGAGTACAGCTTCGCCGGGCTCCCGAAGTCGGCGGCGGCGTGGTAGAAGATCTTCCCGTTGCCACCCGGGAACGCCGCCTGCGCGCCCGTCGAGATAGCGAGGGGAGCCATCGCGGCGGCGAGCAGCGCGATCACGGCGACCGACACCGCGCGTCTGACTCGAGAGGATGTTGCGGAGGAACTCATGGGGGCATGTCCCTTTCCGGGCATGGAGCACGACACCGTGAGGCCGAGCCTGTTCGTCGACCGGCCGTCGGCGGAGTGCTTCTAGGAGTCGGCCGCAGGGGCGTCTTCGCGGACCTGAAACGACTCTCGCTGTTACGTACAGTGATCACAAGGGACCGCGAGTCCCCGCGCGAGGGACACCCACACCGCCCGACCCGATGCCCCGACGGCCCTGGCGATCACCGCGGCCTTCGAGCGCCGCCGGGTCAGCCGAGAAACGCCGACCGCAGGAAGTCCCGGTAGACCTCGCCCGACGCGCGCAACGCGACGGTCGCGTTAGCCGGCTCGGGACGCCAGGGACGGGTGTCGACGAGCAGTTCACCGACGGTGCGAGCGCCGGTCGTCTCGACGCTGACGTGCGCGCGGACGCTCTCGGTGACGAGGTCGGGCCGCAGCAGGTAGGCGACGCACATGGGGTCGTGGACGGGCGCGGAGTCCTCGGCCGGCCGAAGGTGCTCGATGCGGTGGCGGATCAGCATCGCCGCGCCCTTGGCCGCAGGGGTGCCGATCCGGTCGAACCCGGCGCAGTCGGCCTCCGACAGCGGCGCGCTGTGCGTCGCGTCGAGCGGGAAGATCACGACCTCGCCGATCCCGGCGCTCAGCACCGTCTCGGCCGCCTCGGGGTCGACCCAGAAGTTGAACTCGGCCGCCGCCGTGACGTTGCCGTTCGCGTGCGCGCCGCCCATGATCACCAGGCGCGGAATGCGCGCGGCCAGGCGGGGCTCCAGCGCCAGCGCGAGCGCGATGTTCGTCAGCGGCCCGACCGCGACGAGCGCCACGTCGGCGAAGGCGTCGTCCATGTAGGTGTCGACGAGGAACGCGGCGGCCCGGTGGCCGGCGGGGACCGAGACGGCTTCGGGGAAGTCGAGGTGGGGCCGCTGGAAGCCGTTGCCCTTGTTCAGGACCGCGCGCGGGATGGGGAAGTCGGCGCGTGTCAGAGCTCGGGCGGCACCCGCGTGCACCGGGACGGTGGCGCCGACGTGGTCGAGGACCCGCAAGGTGTTGTCGGTGGTGTGCTCAAGGGCGACGTTCCCGCTGACGGTCGTGATGGCGACGAGGTCGAGGCCGGGATGCGCGGTGGCGGCGAGGAGCGCGACCGCGTCGTCGGATCCGGTGTCGCAGTCGAGAACGAACCTGACCGGCACGGCGGCTCCTTTCGCGTGGTGCCACGACCCTAGCGGCCCGGCGCCGCGCCGGTCGGCCGCAGACCGCAGGAGACGGCGTCAGTCTTAAATGGACAGATGAAAGCCTCTCGCATCCAGTCGGTGGCCGTGGTCTCCATGGTCGTCCTCTGCGCCATCGGACCGACCGTCTTCCTGGTCGCGGCCGCGGTCTTCAACCCGGCCAAAATGCCACTGCGTGACCTGCCCGGCCCACTCGTGGGTGCGATCATCATCGCGGTCATCGTGCTGGCGGTCCTCTTCGGGAACTCGCCACCGAGAGCCCCGGCAGAAGAGGATCCGCGCCGGCGACTGACCCGGCGCGCGGCAGAGGTCAACACCGCCATCACCGAGGCGGTGCGGGTCATGGGAGAACTCGCCGCCGACCTCGACGGGCTCCAGAGGTCGCGGGCCGCCTTGGAGGCCGAGGCCGCCCGGCAGCAGGAGTACCTGGAACTCGACCGCGACGAGGCCGCCAAGGTCATGGCACTGGTGCACGGCAACGAAGCCGGCAAGGAGAAGGCGCAGCGCCGCCGCGAGATCGTCATCGCCGTCGCCGGCTGCGTCGCGGGAGCGGCCTTCGCCGTGGCCTGGGACCTGATGAAGACCGCATGGCTGTAGGGCCGGCACGAGGAGACTGCCGCGCCGGACCGGTCGCCCGGGGGCCGCGACCCCCGGGCGACCGGTTGGTCAGCGGGTGATCGCGACCTCGGCGCCGCTCTCGGCGGAGTCGTAGATCGCGGTCAGGATGCGGGCCATCTCCAGCCCCTGCTCCGCCGTCGCGTCGGCCGGGATCTCGCCCCGGCAGATGCGCAGGAAGTGGTCGATCTGGTTGGCGAACCCGACCTTGAAGTCGAACCCGAGCGAGTCGATCTGCGGCTGGATGTGCAGCAGCGTGTCGTGCCGCTCGGTGACCATCAGCAGCTCGGGCTCGATCTCCGCGCCGCCCTTGTCACCGTGGATCCGGACGCTGATCTCGTTGCGGGCGTGCAGCGAGTACGAGGTGTCCACGTCCAGGACGGCGCCGTTGTCGAAGCGGATCTGCGCGGTGGCGTAGTCCTCCACCGTGTTCGCCCGCGCCGCCGACGCGGCCCGGTACCGGCTCAGATTCTGGATGTTGTCGCGCGCGCCCAGCGGCGAGAACGTGACACCCGACGCCGACACCGCCTTCGGCATCCCCATCAGATACCAGCACAGGTCGATGATGTGGACGCCCAGGTCGATCAGCGGGCCACCGCCGGAGATCGCCGCGTCCCCGAACCAGCCGCCCGGGTTGCCCGCCGCGCGCAGCAGCGTCGCCCGAGCGGCGTAGACGTCGCCGAACTCGCCCGCGTCCAGGAAGCGCTTCGTCACCAGCGCGTTCGGCGCGAACCGCCGCACGTACCCGATCTGCAGCGCCTTACCCGTCTCCTCGACCGCCCGGACCAGGTTCTCGGCCTCGGCGACCGTCACCGTCATCGGCTTCTCGACCAGCACGTCCTTACCGGCCCGCAGCGCCGCCTCGGCGATCGGGGCGTGCAGCGTGTTCGGCACGCACACGCTCACCGCGTCGATGGCCGGGTCGGACAGCAGTTCCAGGTAGTCGCCCGTCACCCGCGACACGCCGAACTGCTCGGCGCGCGCCTTCGCGCGCTCCACGTCCACGTCGCACAGCGCGACGAGTTCGGCCCGCTCGTTCTTCTGGTAGGCGCCGAGGTGCTCGACGGCGATCGCGCCGAGCCCGATCACCGCAATCCGTGTCGTCATCTCAGGCAACGCCTTCCGTCAGTCGAAGAATGTTCGCCAGCGAGCGCTCGATGGCCGGCAGCGGCGCCTCCATGCCCTCGAACTCCAGGCTCACCGGAATGTCGGGCCTGGTGGCGACCAGCGCCAGCAGCCCGGGCAGGTCGACGTCGCCGTGACCCGAGACCGTCCCGAGCAGGTAGTCGCCGGCCAGCGTCTTGAGCCAGCCCTCCCCCGCCGAACGGCGGATGTGGAAGTCCTTCACGCCGATGGAGGCCGACACGTCGATCAGGGTGGCGGCGGTCTTGCCCGGCACCTCGCCGACGCACAGGCCGTTGCCCAGGTCCAGCGTGACACGGAAGTTCGGGCGGCCGACGGCGTGCACCAGCCGGGAGACCCGCTCGCTGCCGTTCATGAAGAAGCCGTGGTTCTCGACCGTCGACACGATGCCCAGGTCCGCGGCGTGGTCGGCCACCGCGCGACAGCCCTCGACGACCTTCTCGAAGGTCGACTCGAACTCGCCCTGGTCCTTCTCGCGCCACGCCCACGGCGAGACGTCGTGGCGGAAGATGCGCGCGCCGAGGCGGTGCGCCACGTCCAACTGCCGGCGCAGGCGGTCGATCTCCCCGCCGTCGGCGGTCCGCAGATCTCCGCTGACCAGGTAGTTCAGGATCGGTACGCCGATCTGTTCGGCGTGCTTGGCGGCGTCGCGGACGACGCCCTCGTTCTCGACGTAGTACTCGCCGTCCATCGCGGCGACCTCGATGTGCCCGGCCGACGAGGCCGCGACCCAGTCGAGGACCCCGATCAGGTCCATCTCGCCGCTCGACATGAGATCACGGAAGCAATAGGTACTGACTCCGAGTTTCACTTGGTGGTCCTCTCCGCAGGGTGGGTGATGTGGTGCCACGGGCTGGGGTAGCCGTGGACGCCGTAAATGCCTGAGCCGCATCGGTCGAAGGCGTTGCCGACCGCGCCGAGCACGACCGCCTCGCGGCCCAGCGCCGAGGCGACGAAGGGCGGGCGCTCAGGGAAGATCAGTTCCTTCTCGACCGCGGCGGCCAGGGGTCGCAGCAGCGCGCCGCTGTCCTGTGCCGCACCGCCGCGCACGACCACGACCTCGGGGTCGACGACCAGCAGCACGGTCGCGATCCGCCCGGCGATCTGCGCGCAGAAGTCCTCGAGTTCGGCCCGCGCGTCGGCGTCGCCGGCGGCGGCCGCGCTCAGCACTTCCGCGCCGGTCGGTCGCACCGACCAGACCAGCTGCCCGCGCTGCGCGTTGCGTGTCCAGCGCATGCCGCGCTGCGCGCCGAGCTCGCCGGCGAGGCGGTGGCGGCCCTGCCGGATGTCGCCGTTCAGGACGATCGAGACCGACAGCCGGTGTCCGATCTGGAGGTAGACGACGTCGGAGTGCCCCCGGCCCGCGCCGCCGCGCTGCTCGGCGAGCGCGGCGAGTTTGATGTCGTTGTCGACGACGATCGGCCGGTCGAGTTCTTCGGCCAGCGTCTCGGCGACGGGGAGGCCGACGAGGCCGGGGAGGGCGAGGCTGGCGCGCAGGCTGCCGTCGGCCTCGACGACGCCGGGCAGGCCGACGCCGACGGCGCGCAGGCGCCGCAGGTCGAGGGAGCCGGCGGCGGCGTGGAGCGCGCGGGGGATCAGGGCGAGGTCGGCGTGCCGGTCGGGGGCCAGGTCGGCGTATCCCACGCGGCGGCCGGACAGGTCGCAGATGATCGCGCGGGCGCCGCGCGGGCCGAGGTCGACGCCGGCGACGAGGCCGGCCTCGCGGGCGAAGCGGAAGGCGCGGGCGGGACGGCCCGGGCCCGCCGTCGCCGGGCTGGTGGGTTCGACGAGTCCGGCGTCGAGGAGGTCGTCGAGGACGGCGTGGACGGTGGGCCGCGACAGGCCGGTGCCCTCGCTGATCACCCCGACCGTGCGCGCCTCGTCGGCGTCGGCCAGCAAACGCAGGCAGGCGACCTGATTGGCGGCTCGTTCCGCCTGGGCGGCTCCGCGTGCAGTGTCCATGAACCTCGAACCTATTAGAGAACCGGCTTTAATAAAGACGCTAGCAGAATGCCGCCGCCGGAGGCAATGGTCGCCACCAGGGCGATCGCCGCCCGCCGAAACTCGCGTGCGCCGGTTCCCTTCGGGCCGCTAGCATCCGGCCGACCCCGACACAGAGGAGTTCCGCTCATGCCCGCCACAGGTACGACCCCCATCCGGACACCGGCGGCAGTGCGGGGCTCGCGGCCGGTTCCTCCCCCTGACGTTCCCCGCGTCGCGTGCCTGGAGGGCATGAGTGTTCCGTCCGCTGTTCGGCCTCCTCGAAAACTCCACTGACCCGTTCCGTGCGCACGATTTGCGCACACCTCCCGACCGCCCCTGGCGGTTCCTCCTCGACGCCTTCCGCCCGCTGCGGGGCGTCGTCGCCCTGAGCGTCTTCTTCACCGTCGTCGGAGCGGGCGTCGAGGTCTGGCTCATCGGCTTCGCCGGTCGCCTCGTCGACACCCTCGCCGACACCGCGCCGAAGGAGCTCTGGGCCGTCCACGGCACCGAGCTGCTCACGGTGGCGGCCCTCCTGCTCATCGGCAGGCCGCTGCTCCACCTGCTCAGCGAGGGCCTCGACGACATCGCCTTTCGCCCCAACGCCAGGGCCACCGCCATCTGGCGCGCCCACCGGCACGTCTCCCGGCAGTCGGTCGGCTGGTTCCGCGCCGACCTCGCCGGACGCGTCGCCACCTGGGTCCGCGAGGGCGGCACCGCGGCCTCCGACGCCGCCTACAGCGTCGTGCACACGCTCGCCTACGTCGGCGCCTACATCGCCTTCTCGGTCTGGCTGATGGCCTCGATCGGCGCGCGCATGGTCTTCCCGCTGCTCGTCTGGATCGCCCTCTACACCGCGATGACCGCCTACATCGTGCCCCGCTACCGCCGCGCGTCCGAGCGCCGCCAGCGGGCCGAGTCGCAGCTCAACGGCCACCTCGTCGACTCCTACGCCAACATCGACACGCTCGCGCTGTTCGCCGACCGGGCCGAGGGCGACCGCGAGGACCGTCGCGTCTTCGCCACCGCCCGGCGCGGGCACTTCGGCGTCCAGCGCCTGGAAGTGCTCATCAACACCGGCATGATGGCCCTCAACGGCGTGCTCATGGTCGGCCTCGTCGGCTACGGCATCCACCTCTGGACGACCGGCGGCGCACCGATCGGACTGGTCGCCGCGGGCCTCGCGCTGAGCTTTCGCATCACCGCGATGGCCGAATGGCTCCTCGACGGCGTCTCGGCGCTGTTCGGCTCCATCGGCGTCCTGCGCCAGGCGCTGCTCACCGTCGCCCAGCCGCTCGCCGTCGCCGACGTCCCCGGCGCCGGGCCGCTCGCGCTCGGCGGCGGCGGCATCCGCTTCGAAGGCGTCAGCCACCACTACGGCAAGGGCGAGGGCGGGCTCGACGGTGTCTCGCTGGAAGTGAGCGCCGGTGAGAAGGTCGGCCTCGTCGGACGCTCCGGTGCCGGCAAGTCGACCCTGGTCAACCTCCTCCTTCGCTTCCACGATCCCGAGGACGGCCGGATCGAGATCGACGGCCAGGACGTCGCCGGCGTGACGCAGGAGAGCCTGCGCCGCGCGATCGCGATGGTCCCGCAGGAGGCGACGCTGCTGCACCGCTCGGTGCGCGGCAACATCGCCTACGGCGGCGGAACCGACGAGGGCGTCGAGGCCGCCGCGCGCAAGGCGAGCGCGCACACGTTCATCACCGGGCTGCGCGACCGCGACGGCCGTACCGGGTACGACGCCCACGTCGGCGAGCGCGGCGCGAGGTTGTCGGGAGGTCAGCGGCAGCGCGTGGCCCTGGCCCGGGCGATCCACAAGGACGCGCCGATCCTGGTTCTGGACGAGGCGACCTCGGCGCTGGACTCCGAGGTCGAGGCGGCGATCCAGGACACTCTGGACGAGGTGATGAGGGGCCGGACTGTCATCGCGATCGCGCACCGGCTGTCGACGATCGCGAGGATGGACCGGATCGTCGTCCTCGACGCCGGTCGTGTCGCCGAGGAGGGCGGGCACGCCGAGTTGCTGGCGCGGGGCGGGATCTACGCCTCGCTGTGGGCACGACAGTCGGGCGGTTTCCTCGGCGTGGATCCGGATGTGGAGGTGGACAGTGACCGTTCACGATGAGGTCGGGGCCGTCCGGCCGTCGACGCTGGCGTGGGTGAGCCGGCACCTTGAGGTCGGCGAACGCGTCGTCAGGGCCGAGGCGCTGCACGGTGGCATCACCTCCGAGATGCGGAGGCTGACCGTCGCCGGGCCGGACGGGGGCACACGTGAGCTGGTGCTGCGGACCGTGCTCGACATGGAGGACGCCGCGGACTACCTGGACCGGGAGGTCTGCGCCCTGACCCAGCTCCCGGGGACCGGCGTGCCCGCTCCCGAGCTGGTGGCGGTCGATGCGACCGCCGCGCACTGCGAGTACCCCTCGCTGCTCATGACGCATCTGGCCGGCCGGACCGTCCTCGCCGACGAGGGAGTCGCGGCCCGTGTTCCCCTGCTGGCCCGTCAACTCGTGGCGATCCACGCGCTGCGGCCACTCGCGCGGCCCCGCGAGTACGTGGCCCTGACGACCGCCGACACCGTCGTGGTTCCCGAAGGCGCCGACCGAACGGCGTGGGCGGCGGCGATCGACATGATCCGCGAGCCCCCGCCGCCCTACGAGGGCCGCTTCCTGCACCGCGACTTCCAGCCCGGCAACGTGCTGTTCGGCCCCGGGCCCCGGCTCACCGGCGTCGTCGACTGGGCGTCGGCCTCCTGGGGCCCGACGGATCTCGACGTGGCGCACTGCTCCGCCGCGCTCGCGCTGCTGCACGGCCCGCAGTGGGGCCTGCGCCTCACCGAGGCCTACGAGGAGGCCGGCGGCGTCCTGGCCGCGACCGCGAGCGAGCGGCGGTACTGGCCGGTCCGCGCTGGACTGACGTACTCGGAGGAACTGCGGAGGGTGTCGCAGCCCTGGCGGGAGGCCGGCCGGACGGAGCTGACGACACGGTTCCTGGCCGCTCGGCTGGACGCCTACGTCACCGGCTTGATGGGCTGACGGCCGCGCACGACGAGGGGCCCCGGGCGATGCCCGGGGCCCCTCGCTCACGTGCGCCTACTCCGTGATGGTCTTGGAACCGCACCTTTGGCCGGTGTTGTCGCTCGAACCGTCCACGATGCAGATCATCATCACGTAGTTGGTCCCCGACTTGATGTCGTAGGTGAAGGAGGTCTGCGCGCCCTCGTCGCCGTTGCCGTTGTAGACGGAGTTCAGCACCAGCGTCTGGCCGGCGTTCAGCAGGTAGCCGCGGACGCCGTGGCCGTCGGGGTAGAGGTCGGTCACGCCGAACCTGTCACCGTCGTCGTAGTGGCGGATGGTGCCCAGGACGTTGCCGCTGGTGTCGTGGCTGTAGATCTGGGTGTCGGCGGCCTGCGCCGGCCCGGACATGCCGAGGACGATGAGCGCGGTGGCGGTCCCGGTGAGCGCGGTGCCGAGGATGGATTTCTTGGACATGTGAGTCCCCTCCGTGAAGCTCGGGTGAATGCGAGCCCCACGGTAGGAAGAGGCCGGGGGAATTTCCTTTAGTCAACCTTTAGCCGCAACCGCATCGCTCTAGCGCAGCAGCGCCGACAGCAGGTCCGTGCCCAGCGCCGTCGTCGCGGAGAGGTCGAGGCTGTGGTGGACGTAGCGGCCGCGCCGCTGGGCCGTGAGCAGCCCGGCGTTGCGCAGGACGGCGAGGTGGCGCGACACCTCCGGAGCGGACAGTTCCCAGGCGCGGGCCAGCTCGCCGGTGGTGTGCGGGCCGCGGACCAGGGTGCGCACCAGCCGCAGCCGTACGGGATGGGCGAGCGCCTCCAGCCGCAGCGTGACGGTCTCCAGCGACACCGGTTCCGCCGGGGTCGGCTCGGCGACGGGGTACTGCACCACCGGCTGCCAGCCGCGAGCGTGGACCACGAGGAGATGCGGGCTGCCGAAGACGCTGGGGATGAAGGTGACCCCGGTGCCGTGGGCGGCGGTCGCGTTGTCCTGCAACTGATCGACGATGATCCGGTCGCCGTCCGGCGCGAGCGTGACCGCGTCGGAGACCGACGCCAGCGCCGCCTCGATGCCCTGGCGCTTCAGCAGGTCGTCCTTGAGACGCCGGTCGGTGGCCAGCCGCACGGCGACGCTCGTCCAGGCGGCGTCGAAGAAGGCGTCGGCGCACTGTTCGAGGGTGCGGCGCACCCGTGCCCGCACGGCGGCCGGATCCGCGAGCAGCCGTTCGGCGAAGGCCTCCTGCACCGGGCCGCGGGCCTGCGCCAGGTCGAGCGCCCGGTCGCGCGCGGTCGTGTCGGCCAGCGGCGAGGGCCCGGCGAAGTGGACGCGGTTGCTGCCGCAGGTGGTGACGAGCGCCGAACTCACGTAGGTTTCGTCGTCGATCCGGTCGACGTCGTCGAGCTCCTCGGCGAGGGTCGGCCGTGGCCGGGAGGGGACCAGGAAGTCGGCACGCGAGGAGCGCCAGAGGAACTCCGCCTCCCGCAGGCGCTCGGCCAGCTCCGGCCGCATTCCCGCCCAGACGTTCCCGGCCCAGCCGGCCAGGCGCGGATGATGACCGGGTTCGGCGAGGACGTGCAGCATCGCGGTCAGCTCGGCCAGCGGGGAGGCGGCGAAGCGCAGGCGCTCGGACGGCGGGCCGCTGATGTCGATCCTCAAGGTCACCTCCACATCATCACCGGCCGGACGGCCATCGGCCACGTCGGTTGACGATGTCCGTCAACTGACGAGCCGAAACCGGCGGTCGGCCGCACCGTTGGCGCCATGGCAACCCTCACCAAGATCTGGCCGCGTGCCCTCGTCCGGGCCTCCGGAGGCCCCCGCTACGCCGTGGCCCTGGCCGTCGACGCGCTCGGCACCGGCCTGCTGCGGCCCTTCCTGCTGCTCTACGGGGTGACCGTGCTCGAGTTGTCGGCGCCCGCCACCGGCGTCGCCATGACGGTCGGCATCGTCGTGGGACTGCTGTGCATGCCCATGGTCGGCCGATGGCTGGACCGGGGAGCGCGCAGCACCGTCGTGGCTGCGTCGATGCTGGTCCGAGTGCTGGGCGTGGCCCTGCTGCTGGCCGCCCCGACCGGAGACGTCTGGATGTTCGCGACCGCGGCGCTGTTCCTCGGCATCGGCAACCAGGCATGGCCCGCCGCCCACGCCGCCCTCGTCGCCACGATCGCCCACGGCCGGGAACGCGACACCGCCCTCGCGGCCGCCCGCTCCCTGCGCAACGCCGGCCTCGGAGTCGGCGCCCTGCTCGCCACCGCCTGCCTGGCCGGCGGGACCACGGCCCTGCAGGTACTGGCGGCCGTCACCGGTCTCGCTTACCTCACCGCCGCGACCTTGGCGTGGTCGGTCAAGATCCGGGCGACCACCCCACCCCCCACCAAGGGCACGAACGCCGAAACCCCACCCCGCCTACGCACGATCCTGGCCGCCAACGTCATCTACGCCTTCTGCCTCAACATCCCCGAGATCGCCCTCCCCCTCATCATCGTGACCCAACTGCACGCGTCCCCCATGTGGTCGGCGGCCATCTACGTCGCCAACACGGTCCTGGTGGTCACCCTCCAAGTCCCCGTCACCATGCTCATGTCCCGCTTCCCCCGACGCGTGGTGCTGGCCCTCGCCGGAGTGGTGCTCACCGCCTCCTACCTGGGATGCCTGGCCGCCACCTCGCTGGGCCACGGCTGGGCCGCCCCCGCCCTCGCCGCGATCTCGGTGGTCTGCACCCTCGGCGAAATCCTCTACGTGGGCAGCGCCACCCCCCTCATCACCACGCTCGCCCCGCCCCACCTCCTGGGAAGAGCACTGGCCCGCCTACAGCTGTCGACGGGTTTCGGCCTGGCCGTCTCCCCCGCCGTCATCACCGCACTGGCACCCCACGGCGCAACCGCCCTCTGGGGCTCCCTCGCCGCAGCGACACTGCTGTCCGCCGCCGCCGTCGCCACCGAGAAAGAGCGCGGCGAACCCCGCCCGGCGACCGATGAGGAGGTCACGCCTCCCCACGTCGCATCTCCTCCGCAAGCCGCCGCGCCGCCTCCGCACCGTCGACCCCAGCCGCAGGCCAGTTGATGTTGAACCGCGCCGGATCCCCCCGCTCCACCTCCACATCGAGGACAGTCCCCGGCCAGGGCCACCGCCCCCGATCAATGCGCCCCTCCCGCTTCACCGCCGTGGGGGCAAAGCCGGCGCCGCGAACCACCCCGTCGAGCACGAAGGACACACGTCCCGGCCCGCTCGACGGTGAACTGACCGCCACCACCGTCAACTCACCGGCCACCGGATCACTGAGGCGGACAGTGCGATGGGCGAGCACAGCACCGACGATCAGCCATGCCGTGTAGGCAAGGCCACCGAGCGGCAGCAGGGCAAGGATGAGGAGCCAGAGGGGAAGGTCCACACGGCGATTATCGCCGCACCGCGCCCCGCTGATCTCCTACGGATACGGCGATCTGCTCACCGAGTTCACCGGCGGGGAGCCGTTGTGGTGAGCCCGCGTAGGGTCGCCGCCGTGGATCATAACCGTGTACTCGAAGCCTTTCGCCTCGAAGCCGAGGCGCTGACCGAAGCCGTCACAGGGCTGTCCGAAGTGGAGTGGAATCTTCCGACGCGCTGCTCCCCGTGGTCGGTGCGGGAGCTACTCGGGCACGTGTCCGCCACGGTCGACCGGCTTCCGGGAATGTTGGAGGCGCCGCCGCCCGGCGAGGCCGAGGTCTCCGCGGTCGAGTACTACCGGCCTGACGAGCGCTTCTCGGCCGAGACGAACGACGCGCGTATCGCCTTGGGCCGCAAACGGGCCTCGGAGGCCGCCGACGGCGCCGCCGCCTTCTCCGCCACTTGGCGACGGGCCGATGAGCTCGTCCGGGACCAGCCTTCCGGCCGGACGGTGCGGACACGCCATGGCGATGCCATGCTCCTGTCGGAGTTCTTGCTGACCCGCGTCGTTGAGGTCGCGGTCCACGGCCTCGACCTGGCGGACGCGCTCGGGCGAGCGCCGTGGCTGACCACCGCGGCCGGTGACGCCGTGCTGGAGTTGCTTCTCGGGGCGGATCATCGAACGGCGGCGAGCCGGCTGGGTTGGGAGCAGCCGCACCTGCTGCGCAAGGCCACCGGCCGCGAACCCTTGGACGCCGCCGAGACGATGCTGGTCGAACGCCTCGGGATCCGATGGCTCACCCTCGGGTGATGTGCGAAGAGTGGCCGAACAAGGCGACGGTGAAGTTCGGACTTTCGAGCAAGGCCTCGCCGACACGCTCAGCCCCGGCCGAAGTGTCCAGGCGCGAAGCAGTGCCCGGAGGGCGGGCCTCCGGGCACTGCTTCTGTGGCGGTGTTCCCCGTACGTCTCGAGAACGCGCGGGCCCCCCTCTTCTTGAGCCGGTCACCCAAAGCAGCGGATGACCAGACCGCCGGAGAGGTGGATACCCACCTGGCTGAGCCGGACAAACTCGGCCGTTCGGCTGATTCTCTCGCGGTCCTCCGCCGCGCGGGGACATTCGGGACGAGTTCCGCGCTCGTGTGCGCCGGTCAGTAGCTGAAGTGCGCGATGACCGCGGCCTTCGCGGTGGCGGCAGCGCGGAAGAAGTCGGCGAGGCCCTGATAGTGCCCGTTGAGGTAGGCGATGGCGTCGTCGCCGTCCTCCCACAGCGAGGAAGGGTAGACGGCGGCGGCGGTCATGGCCGCGCCGTCGAAGTGGTGCGCGAGGGCCGTGAACGGCGTGCGGCCGAGCAGCTCGGCTGTGGCGGCGACCTCTTGGGGGCCGCGGATCTCCAGGGTCCCGTCCTCGTCGATCGTCTCCTCGACCATGAGGCGCACACCGAGTCCGGCCGCCCCGAAGAGGTGGTCGAGCCCGGCCCACGCCTTGTCGAGGTAGGCGAAGCGGCGGCCGTCCTCCCAGAGGAGGTCACGGGCCCAGTCGGGGTCGGCGGCGGCCTTCTCGGCCTCGGCGGCGGTCACCGCGGTGAAGGACATCACCATGCCCATGCGCTGCTCCTCGGGGATCGAGTCGTGTCGTCGCATCGGAGTCTGCAGGACGGATGCGACACGACCCGTTAGGGGCGACGGCGGCCCGCTCTCCGCTCGACCCGGGTGGCGCCGGGTAGGGATCATGCTGTGGAGCCGGCGCAAGGCGCCGCACCCCACCGGTCACCCGGGGAGGTGCGTCCACTGAGGACATCCGAGCGTGCCCTCGGCGGCGGCTCGGGCGCACTCGGCGGCGAAGCACTCGTCGGCCAGACTTGGACCATTCCCCGAATCCACGCCACACCACCCCAGGAATAGAGCATCGGCTTGGCTGCCTACGACCACCTATCCGACGTCGCCATCACCGCCGCCACCCGTGCCGCCGCCGAAGGCGACACCGAGGCGATGTTCAACCTCGCCGTCCTGCTCGACCAGCGCGACGACCTCGACGAAGCCGAGACCTGGTACCGGCGCGCCGCCGCCGAAGGCGACACCGGCGCGATGTTCAACCTCGGGGCCCTGTTCCACCAGCGCGCCGACCTCGACGAGGCCGAGACCTGGTACCGGCGCGCCGTCGAAGCCGGCCACACCGACGCGATGTCCAACCTCGGGGCCCTGTTCCACCAGCGCGACGACCTCGACGAAGCCGAGACCTGGTTCCGGCATGGCGCCGCCGAAGGCGACACCGACGCGATGTCCAACCTCGCCGTCCTGCTCGACCAGCGCGGCGACCTCGACGAAGCCGAGACCTGGTACCGGCGCGCCGTCGAAGCCGGCCACACCGACGCGATGTCCTACCTCGGGCTCCTGTTCAACCAACGTGGGGACCTTGCTGAGGCCGAAACGTGGTTCCAGCGTGCCATCGACCAGGCCGGTGACATCGGCGCGATGTCCAACCTCGGGGTCTTGCTCAAGCAGCGCGGGGACCTTGCTGAGGCCGAGACCTGGTTCCGGCGCGCCGTCGAAGGCGGCCACACCGGAGCGCTGTTCAACCTCGGGGTCCTGCTCGACCAGCGTGGGGACCTTGCTGAGGCCGAGACGTGGTACCGGCGCGCCATCGACCAGGCCGGTGACATCGGCGCGATGTCCAACCTCGGGGCCCTGCTCAAGCGGCGCGGGGACCTCGACGAGGCCGAAACCTGGTGCCGGCGCGCCATCGACGAAGCCGATGACACCGACGCGATGGTCAACCTCGGGAACCTGCTCAAGGAGCGCGGTGACCTCCACGAGGCCGAAACCTGGTACCGGCGCGCCATCGACGAAGCCGGCCACACCGACGCGATGTACAACCTGGGGATCTTGCTCGAACAGCGCGGAAACCTCGACGAGGCCGAAACGTGGTACCGGCGCGCCGACGGCGAAGGCCACGTCGGCCACCTCACCTAAAGTCTCCGGGCGGGAGGCGGCCGCAGCCACCGACGGCCTCCAGCGGCGACCAGACGCAACGCTTGATCACCTTCACACGCGCGGCCGGAGCGAGTACCGGGGCGCGACGGGCCGAGGGCGTAGAGCCGCGTGGCCCACCCACGCGGCTCTCGGCCGCTAGCAGCAGCCGGCAGCCACCCAAGGGCCCTTGTAACCATTGGTGCAGACCTTGCGCTGCACTCGAACGCCGGTTTTCACGCAACTGAAGTGGGGTTTGCACACATGCTCGAAGAAGCACACGGTCGCGTGCGCGCGGGCCTTGGGGACGAGCCGCGCGAGCAGCCGGTCGCCGAATCCGCCGAGGGTCTTCATATACCGCTCCGATCATTCGATACCGGGATGGTGTCGCGGCAAGTGTGCGTGCGCTACGAGCGGATTTCCTTGACCCGATCTTGAGCCGACCTCGATGTTCGTGGCGCCCCGCAGTCACTCATGCCGGGAGGTCTTCAGCACGGCACCGGCGGCAACGACGCCGGGCAGCGGGTCGTCTTGGACGCGGTGCGCGGTGGTCACGTACTCCGCGAGCTGCGCGGCGTCGACCGGGACCGTCGCCAAGCCCACCGGCGAACCGGAGGGCACGCCACCGCCCCGCAGCTTTAAAAGCGTGAGGAGGTGCAGGCGGCCATGGGCTCAGCGCGGCGGGCGGGCGGCCATCCAGGCCTCGATGTCGGCCAGTGGCCAGTAGAGGCGGTAGAGGATCCGCAGTGGCGTCGGGAACGGCAGCGCCTTGGGGGCATCGCGGTTGAGCCAGCCGGTGATGGTCTGGGAGGGAACGCCGACAACCGCAGCGGCGCCCGCGGTGTCGACCCACACGCCGTCGCCGGGCAGCTCGGGCAGACCCAGCAGGCGCCCGGCCGGAGCGGTGCCGGCCTCAAGGGCCGCGGTGAGGTCCTCGATGCGCGTGCCGAGAGAACCCGGGTCGACAGCGGGGTTCGCGGGGTCGGTCATGCCGCGAAGCCTATCGCAGTTTTAAAACTGGGGCGAGGTCCGGTGACGGCCGCCGACCAGTTCTGGATCGCATCGCGCTGGGCGGCGGCCGCGGGGTCGCGAGCGTGGGACAGGTTGCCAGCGGCGACCTGCAAGGTCACCATCGGCCAAGTGCCCGATAGCGGTCATTACCGCGCACTCGGACGATCTTGGTAGGACCAAGACGGCTCCGCCCTCACCAGCCTGGCGAAAAGGGTCTGGAGGCGGTGTCGGATCGGGGTGGTGCCGTTCGTAGTAGGGGTGAGGCCGCCCACCAGGGGCGGCGCCCAGGGCGAAGGAACCACCGACAATGAAGCTGACGACCATGACTCAGGTCACCCTCGATGGGGTGATGCAGGGAAACGGCGCCGCATCCGATGACCGCAGGAACGGGTTCGAGCGCGGCGGATGGGCCCGGGGAGCCGGTGACGACGACACCAGGGCGTTCATCACGCAGGCCTTCCAGCGCGCCGAGGCGTACCTGTTCGGCCGGCACACCTACGAGATGTTCGCCGGCTCCTGGGGAGCCGTCAACCAAATGCGCGTTCACCCCATCGGCGTGGCCCTGAACAACAGCCCCAAGTACGTCGCCTCGACCACGCTGTCGGCGCCGGGCTGGAAGGACACGACCGTTCTTCGCGGTGACCTCGCCGCGGCCATCGGTGAGTTGAAGGCCAAGCCCGGCGGTGAACTGCAGGTGCACGGCAGCGCCGTCCTGATCCGGTGGCTGCTGGCGAACGATCTGGTCGACGAGATGACTCTGATCGTGATCCCGGTGATCCTCGGCCAGGGCGCACGACTGTTCCCACAGTCCGGTCCCGACATCGCGCTCGACCTGATCGAGTCGCGTGTCGACTCCAAGGGCGTGACGATCCAGGCCTACCGGCCGGCGGGGCGCCCGCGGTACGCCACCGCCTGAAGCTCCCGGCCGGCCAACCGCGAACCACGCTGTCTCAACCCCAGAGGAGCTGAACGTCAGATGCAGTACCTGATCTCGGTGATCGATGACAAGAGCAACCCCGGCAGCAACGACAGGCACGCGGCCATCAGCGCGTTGAACAGACGACTGACCGCCGGGGGCCACTTGGTATTCGGGGGCGGACTCGCCGGCACCGACGCGGCCACGGTCGTCGACAACCGAGGCGAGCAGCCGTTGTTCACCAACGGGCCCTTCGTGGAGTCGAAGGAATACCTCGTCGGCTTCTGGGTGTGGGAGGCCGACGATCTCGACGCGGCACTCGAACTCGCCACCGAAGCGTCGAAGACCTGCGACCGCAAACTCGAAGTCCGGCCCTTGTCTCGGCCGTAGCACCGAGAAGGCGACCACCCGCACCCGCCGGCTGTGGTGGGCGCGAGTGGTCGCCGCATCCTTGGCGGCACAGACACCGCGTCCACCCTCGGGATCGCCGCGACGAACCAGCCTGTCCACCAGCGCGCAGAGCCGCACCTCATTGGACGCGGGCCTGCTGCTGTGGGTCTCGACGATCGCGGCGACCGGCCGCGCTCGTCGTCGGGCACGGGATCTCGTCACCGCGCGCGGGCGGTGGCCCGACCCGGCCGACATCGCCGCGTTGGAGACGATGGTCGAGTACCGGCGGCTCAACCCCGATCGGTGGGCGTCGGTCAGCCACCGACGGCGTCCTCGGCGGCCGCGGTTTCGGTCTCGGGGTCCTGCCACAGCAGCATCAGGCCATCGGTACTGGCATTGTCGGTGAACACCGCCGTGTCGAACCCGGCGTCGTCGGTGAAGATCGCCTCGCCGAACCCGGCGGCGCGCCCGGTGAACATCGCCCCGCCGAACCCGGCGCCGCCGGTGAACACCGCCCCGATAAACCCCGCGCCGCCGGTGAACACCGCCCCGGAGAAGTCCGCACGGCCGGTGAACGTCGCCCCGACGAACCAGGCATGGCCGGTGAACACCGCCGCGTTGAACCAGGTGCGGCCGGTGACCACCGTCCCGCCGAACGCGGCGTCGTCGGTGAACACCGCACTGCCGAACCAGGCGCCGCCGGTGAACACCGCCTCGACGAACCCCGCGCGACCGATGAACACCGCCTCGGCGAACGAGGCGCCGCCGGTGAACACCGCCCCATCGAACCCCGCGTAGCCGGTGAACACCGCCCCGCCGAACCAAACGCCGTCGGTGAATATCGCCCCGCCGAACCCGGCGTAACCGGTGAACACCGCCCCGCCGAACCCCGCGTCGTCGGTGAACACCGTCCCTCTGAACCTGGCGTCGGTGGTGAAGGTGGTGTTGGTGAAGGTGGCGGTGGCGATCCAGCAGTCGCTCAGGTCGACGGCCGGTAGGCGGGTGTTGCTGAGGTCGATGTCGAGAGGGCCCCAGAAGGTGGGTGTCACCGGGGGTGGGGTGATGCGAGGGTTGCGTTCGGCGTGGGGGCGCGGGTCGCGCAGGCGTGCGGTGAGGAGTTCGGCGATGGTGGTCTGGACGTGCTGTTCTTCGCTGCTGACGGTGGTTTCGCGGGGTGGTTCGGGGGCATCGTTTGGGCCGGGGTTGGTGGGCTGAGGGTTGGTCATGCGCAGGTAGGAGCACCAGAGGTTGACGATGACCTGGCGGTGTTCGGGGTGTTCGCGGCCGAGCCGGTCGAGGGCGTGCACACCGCCGAGGCGGACGGCGGGTTCGTCGCTGCCGAACTGGTCGACGGCTTTCAGGTACAGCTCGGTGACGCGGGTGTCGTCGGCGACCTCGACGCGGTGGTCGTGTCCCGGCGGCCGTTTCTCCCACTGAGCCATGGCGATGACCTTGCGCGACCGGCCACCTCGATCACCATCGGCCGAACAGCCCGACGCGCGACAGTGTCCCGTTTCTATCGCCGGCTCGGCAAATCCTCCTCATCGCTGATCCCATTCGGACGGCGGCCCTGACTGGCAGGGCCTCCTCCCACGGGTGTCGTCCGTGCTGGCGCGTCCCGTCGGAATTCTGACAGACCGTCATCAATGCCCCGGGCCCTCAAAGGTCGACGGAAAGTCCGCCACCGCGACGACACCAGGGACAACGGTGTCGTCGCGGGAATACCGGGGTCAGTTCGCCCCAAGGTCCCCGGCCCTCCTCCCGTCGTCGTTTGTTGACATATCGATCGACGGTCTAGAAGCATCCTCCGCACGACCGGCACCGGTTCCGCCACAACCGCGCCCGGGACGACGATCGGCGTGCGGGGGTGCCAGGACGCCGGTCACGTCGGCCAATGCGAGGAGGACCTCTGTGGATCCCCGGTACCCTGATCGGCCCCGTCCAATCTGGCCGGTAGGCCCGCCCCCGACTCCCGCACCGCGTCCCTGGTCCCCACCGCCTCCGCCCACCGATCCCCCGAGCATCCGACTGACGCGCTGGCACGCCCTCGCCGTCGTCGGGGTGCTGCTGGCGTGCATCGGGCTCACCGGCCTGATCGCCTGGAAGCCGTGGGGGCCGGCCACGCAGTTCGTCGCCGGTGCCGCCGATGTCCTCGATGCCGCACCGGCCGTGCGGCTTGGCTACGTCTACAGCGCCGGGGGACACGAGGTGTCGGGGACGTTCACCGTGACCGCCGACGGCTACGCCTCCGGGACCGTCGATGATCCCGGCTCTGGCACCGCCGCGCTCATGGCCACCCCCGACGGTTCGGCCGTCTATGGCAACGCCGAGTGGTGGCTGTCGCGGGCGCCGGACCGGGTCAGCCGTGTCCGCGACCACTGGGTGCGGCCGGAGGCGGCCATGGCCTTCCCGCTCGACGTCGCGTCTTCGCTGAGTCCGGCGGCGCTAGCTGACCTGGTCCGCGCGGTCTCCGGGCACGGCGAGCCCGTCGACCACGACACGATCGTGGACGGGAGCGCGGTGACCACCATCGTCTCCGGCGACTGGGAGCTCCAGCTCACCCGCGACGCCCCGGTGCGCGTGGTTTCGCTGGCGGGCCCCATCGACTCCGGCGGCTTGCACCCGTCGGCCGCCATAGGCCCCGGAGCGCACATCGTCCCCGTAGGACTGACGGAGCACGTCAAGGACGGTCCCGGCAGCGCCTCCATCGCGCTGACGCCCGATCCTGAGGACGCCTCCGGTGCCGCGAAAGCGCGGACGGACTCCGACGCGGCGATGCGGGGCAAGGGCACCACACCGCCGGGGATGCCCAAGACCACCGACCAGCCCGGTGCGAGCGGCGCGGCTCCCCCGAGCACCGCCGACCTACCGCCCGAGCAGCCCCGGTTCGAGACCGAGCTGAACTCCAGCGACTGCAACACCCCGACCTGCTCGTGGTCGGTCACCACCACCAACACCGGCAACGCGCCCGGGACCGGCACCGTCTACTCCGGCGCGATCCCGGTGGTGCCGCCGATGCCGCGCCCGATCGGGCAGCTCGCCCCAGGGGCGAGCACGACCGCGGAGTTCAGTGCACCCAACCCCGCTCCTCCTGGCGGGACCATCCAGGTCACGGTCATCGCCGGCGCCTACTGCCAGGAGCTGTACGGACCGGATTCCAAGCCGTACGAACGGCTGCTGGGGAAGGGCGTCGATCCGGCGAAGGCCCTGCCGAGCCTGGACAAGGCGTATGTCCCCTTCGCGGTCGACGCGATGAACCGGATGCTCGACGCGGGCCTCGACGGTCCGGCCGTCAATGACGCGATGGCGAAGGTGGAGGAGTACCGGCTCCAGCCTGCACTGTTCCACCTCAACGCCGCCGGCGCCCGCTTCCAGGGGATCGGGACGATCGCCGAGAGCCTGGCGGCGGCCCGGACGTACGAGGACATGATGCGGGTCGTGGAGGCCGTCGACTTCACCCGCGATCTCCTCGACCGGGCACCCGGCGGCACCGTAACCCTGACCGCGCCGAACGCCTCGAAGGGCGGGCCGTGGGTCGTCGGGCTCGACTCCGGCGGGGACCTCTACCGCTATGTCCTGACCACCGCGAGCACTGCCGCCGAGCTGGCCGGCGCACTCAACGACGCGACCGACCTGCTCGATGCGGACGTGAAGGGGATTGTGCGTATCAGGGTCGAGCGGGCCTGGGGTGAGGGCGCCGACTCGCTCTGGAACGAGGACTGGCCCGAGCTGCAACGCGATCTCCACAAGAAGAACGGCGGGATCAAGATCTGCCGTGACGGCGGAGACGGGCTGGCCGCCCTGCTCATCGACAACAAGCTCGGCGAGCATCAGCTGGCCACAGAGGACTTCTGCGCCCCCGAGACCGACCCCGCGAAGCTGAAGACCCCGCGTCACGACAAGGCGCGCGACAAGGCCACCGAGTTCATCAAGGAGCACCTGGAGGCCAACGGACTGACCGGGACCGTCGGAGTACGTGAGCTGATCGTCCCGGGCGGAAGCAAAAAGGGAACCGGGAACATCGGCAAGATCGACAACTGGGTGCTCGACGACAACAACGTCCTGCACATCTGGGAGATGAAGTCCGAGAGCGAGGCGTACAAGGGCCCGGGTGAGCTGGAGTGGTACCGGCAGAAACTGCTGGAGACGGGCGCGTACGCCGATGTCGTCCTCGGCTTCCCGCTCGGTGAGGTGCTGACCGAGCCGGGTGTGCTTCCCTCGGAGACGCTGGAGATCGGCGACTGGGACGGGACCCGCACCGGGAAGCCGACGGGTGAGAACCCGCTGGGGGTGCTGGTGTACCGGTCGCTGTACTGAGCCCCTCGTCAGACCCAACCTCATCGCCGGTCCAGCCCCCCGGCCTGCGCCGGTACCGGAGTCGGCTGTGTCACCCGGTCGGGGCTGGCCTGGAAGAGCACCACCCGCTCGGCCACCACGCGGTGAAGGCAACAACGAGCCGCCCCCAACGACGTCTCGGCCTGACCAGCAAGACCACCGTTAGCTGTTCATCCTGTCCCGATCCGGGCGGACCCGGTCTACGGCGAGGTTGTAGACCACCGGGCGCTTGCCCTCCGGGATGTGCAGCACCTGTGGCTTCTGCTTCGCTCGCAACGCGGCCTCGTGATCGACGATCCCGAGACGACCTCTTCGCTGCTCGAACGTATTCCGCCGCTCGAAGAATCTGACCGGGTGTCCGCCCAGGCCCGCCGAGCACTACGCTCGATCGCCGGGGTCCTCGCCGACCTCGTACCCGGAAATGGAGCGAGCAGGCATGACTGATCCCACCGCCGGAACCGCGAACTATCTGCTGGAACTCGGTCTCCTCAAGCGCGCGCGTCGCTCAGGCTGGTGGATCGCAGGCATCAGGGACCCGGAGAGCATCGCCGAACACAGCTGGCGCACCTCGGTCACGGGAATGGTCATCGCCAGCCTCGAAGGCGCCGACCCCGCGAGGACGGCAATGCTCTGCACGCTCCACGACACACCTGAGACGCGCATCGGCGACATCCCCAAGATCGGCCGCGACTACCTCACGGCCGCCACCCCCGAGGCGATAACCCGTGACCAGACCGCCGGCTGCCCCGAGCCCGTCGCCACGACGATCCGCGACGCGATCACCGAGTTCGAAGCCGGGGAGACCCTCGAAGCAGTGTGCGCCCGCGACGCCGACAAGCTCGAGTGCCTGATCCAGGCGGTCGAGTACGGCCACCAAGGTGTCTCCACCGTCGGACGCTGGATCGACAGCAGCCTCGCCGCCCTGAAGACCGCGAGCGCACGCGCCATCGCGCAAGAAGTCATCGACAGCGACCCACTCGCCTGGGAAAAGACACGACACCAGGCAGATGAGTAGGGCCTGAAGGACGAGGTCAGCAGAGAATCGCCGCCGGCCGGGGCACCCCACCACCCGCAACCCCAGCCAGAGGGGGCGTGGGTGGAGACGGAGTCTCCCCACCGTGCGAGCGAAGCGAGCACAAGGCAGCGCCGTGCCCCCGGCAGGATTCGAACCTGCGACACACGGTTTAGGAAACCGATGCTCTATCCCCTGAGCTACGAGGGCGCGCGGTCAGTCTAACTGGGCTTGTGGGTCATCTTTCGGCGTGGTGGTGCTGTGCGCGGAGGCGTACGGAGAGGCAGGTCACGCAGCCTTCGAGCTTTTCGTACTCGCTGATGTCGACGGGGACGGGTGTGTAGCCGAGGTCGGCGAGGAGGTCTGTGGTGTGGGGTGCGGAGGTGGCGATGAGGAGCCGGCCGTTCCCCAGATCGACGACGTGGGCTCCACTCTCCTCCGGCACTCGCAGGTAGTGAGGGAAGAGGGGGTTGTGGGGGGTGTGGCCGATGACGGTGCCGTCGGGGAGTGCGGTGTAGGCGGATTTGAGGTGGAGGGTGTCGGTGAGGGGGACGGCGATGACGTGGGCGCCGAGTGGGGTGAGCAGTGCGCGGAGGGCGGCGACGCCGGCGGCGTTGGTGCGCCCGCCGCGGCCCACATAAACGGTGTCGCCGACTTTGAGGACGTCGCCGCCGTCGAGGGTGGCGGGCCCCCGTAGCTCGGCGACGGGGCAACCGAGGTCTTCCAGGGCCGCGCGGACGGCGGGGGTTTCGGGCCGCCGCGCCACGGCGCCGGGTCGGGTGATGACGGCGACGTTGCGGAACATGACCACGGTGTCCTCGACGAACACGCCGTCGGGGCAGTCGTCGGCGGGCGCCGCTTCGAGGGTCGTCCAGCCGTTGGCGGTGAGGGCTTCGACGTAGGCGTCCCACTGGGCGGCGGCGAGGCCGGCGTCGACGGGGGTGCGTTCGAGGTGGGTGACGATGCCTTCGGTGAGGCGGGGCCCGGGTCGCCGGACGAGCGCGAGTCGGCTTGTCATCGAAACTCCTCACTGCTTGGTGCGGGGGCCGTTCCTGTGGTAAATCTCTGCGCACAGATAGGGAGGCGGCACATGGACGCTGACGTCATTGTGGTCGGAGCCGGACTGGCGGGGTTGGTCGCCACGGCGGAGCTGGCCGACGCCGGCCGGAAGGTGATCCTCCTGGATCAGGAGCCGGAGGCCTCGCTGGGGGGCCAGGCGCACTGGTCCTTCGGCGGCCTGTTCCTGGTCGACTCGCCGGAGCAGCGCCGGATGGGCGTGCGCGACTCGCACGCCCTGGCCTGGCAGGACTGGCTGGGCAGCGCGGGTTTCGACCGCGAGGAGGACGCGTGGCCGCGCAAGTGGGCGGAGGCGTACGTGGACTTCGCCGCCGGCGAGAAGCGCCCGTGGCTGCACGCGCAGGGTGTGCGTTTCTTCCCGGTGGTGGGCTGGGCGGAGCGGGGCGGGTATCTCGCCGACGGTCACGGCAACTCGGTACCGCGTTTCCACGTCACGTGGGGCACGGGCCCGGGCGTGGTGGCGCCGTTCGAGCGGCGGGTGCGCGAGGCGGTCGCGAAGGGCCTGGTGACCCTGGCGTTCCGGCATCAGGTGGACGAGCTGGTGCTCTCCGACGGCGTGGTGACGGGGGTGCGTGGAAGCGTGCTCGCCGACAGCGCGGTCGGGCGCGGGGAGGCTTCCTCGCGTGAGGTGTCCGGCTCCTTCGACCTGTCGGCGCAGGCCGTGGTGGTGACCTCGGGCGGGATCGGCGGCAACCACGAGCTGGTGCGCCGCAACTGGCCCGAGCGCCTGGGCACGCCGCCGAAGCGGCTGCTGTCGGGCGTCCCGGAGCACGTCGACGGGCGGATGCTCGCGATCAGCGAGAAGGCCGGCGGCAACCTCATCAACCCCGACCGGATGTGGCACTACACCGAGGGCATCGAGAACTGGGCGCCGGTCTGGGCCGAGCACGGCATCCGGATCCTGCCGGGGCCGTCGAGCCTGTGGTTCGACGCGACGGGCCGGCGCCTGCCGCCGCCGCTGTTCCCGGGCTTCGACACGCTCGGCACGCTGGAGCACATCATGGGCACCGGCCACGAGTACACGTGGTTCGTGCTCACGCAGAAGATCATCGAGAAGGAGTTCGCGCTCTCGGGCTCCGAGCAGAACCCCGACCTGACCGGCAAGAGCGTCCGGCAGGTCCTTCAGCGGGTGCGGGCGGGCGCGCCGGGGCCGGTGGAGGCCTTCAAGCAGAAGGGCGCCGACTTCATCGTCGCCGACACCCTCACCGAGCTCGTGCGCGGAATGAACGGCCTGACGGCCGAGCCGCTGATCGACGAGGCCGACCTGCGCCGCCAGATCGAGGCGCGCGACCGGGAGATGCGCCACAAGTTCACCAAGGATCTCCAGGTCACCGCCATCCGGGGTGCGCGCAACTACCGCGGCGACAAGCTGGTGCGGGTCGCGTCGCCGCACCGCATCCTCGACCCCAAGGCGGGCCCGCTGATCGCGGTGCGGCTGAACATCCTGACCCGCAAGACCCTCGGCGGCCTGGAGACCGACCTCGACGCGCGCGTGCTGCGCGCCGACGGCGAGCCGCTGCCGGGCCTCTACGCGGCCGGCGAGGTCGCGGGCTTCGGGGGCGGCGGCATGCACGGCTACCGCTCGCTGGAGGGGACGTTCCTGGGCGGCTGCATCTTCTCGGGCCGCCAGGCCGGGCGCGCGGCGGCGCGGGCGACGGCCTGACGTTCGCCAAGGACCCCACCCGTCCCTCCTCCATGCAGTAGATAGGAGGGAGGACGGGAACGGGGGCCCGGGTGTTCAAAGGCAGGCACGACAGCGCGCGTCGGCGCCGACTGCGCGTCGGGCTGGTGCTGGTCGCCGGGCTGGTGGGCTTCTACGTGCTGCCCATCGACGCCAACGACGCCGCGTTCATCCCGCGCGGGCTGGTGTGCGTGCTGGCCGTCGCGGGGCTGGGGTGGCTGTTCGCGCGGCAGATCCGCGCGCAGGTGACCGCCTCCGACGACAGCGGGGTGCGCCTGGAGTCGCTGTTCTACCTCGTCGCGCTGACGGTGTTCACCTTCTCCTTCGCGTACTTCTTCCTCGCCAAGGCCCAGCCGAGTGAGTTCGTGGGGCTGTTGACGCGCACCGACGCGCTCTATTTCACGGTGACGACGATGGTGACGGTCGGGTACGGCGACGTGCACGCCCAGGGCCAGAGCGCGCGCCTGCTGGTGACGGCGCACATGATCTTCGACGTCGTGTTCGTCAGCGCCTTCGTGACGGTTCTGTCAGCGCGGGTGCGACGCAACGTGGAGAGCCGGCGGGGCCAGGAGCGCTGAGCGCTCGCGTTTGATCACTCGTGCGCGAAACTGCGACGGCCTCGGGGGTGCCCGGCACGCCTCGCGGCGACCGACGGGCTTCCGCAAGCCCTGCACGCTCGTTATTAAAGAGTGTTTACGCGCAGCGGCCCTGTGCGCATTGTGCGCGCGCGAAACTGCACCATCCTCCAGTGCCGCCTTTACCCCCTTCCCGAAGGCACAAAACCCCTGCCGAGCACGCTAGATTCCATATTCGGACAGCAAGGCGCACTAACTATCCGGCGTGGACATTCGGTTACTCTCCGTTGACGATCATGTACTGAGATGGAAGATAACGATTCGATACCGCCTCTGGCGCGCAATATCGCGCAAGGGTTACGCTCCAACGCACATCGCGCCGGAGTGAGCCCGCTCACTCCGTACCGGATCACAGTCGATCTTGGGGAGGAGCTGGGTGGCAACCGTCAGCCCTTCCGTCGCTACCGCCAAAGTGGGCGACGGCATGTCTATCCCCCGACGGATTTGGCGCAGCTACGTGCTTCGCCGCATCCTGCGGGCCATCTTCATCGTCTGGGTCGTCGCAACGGGCGTGTTCTTCCTCGTCCGTCTGCTTCCGGGCAACCCGGTCGACGTCTACATCAACACTCAGATCGGTCAGTACGGGATGACCTACGACGCCGCGGCAGCACAGGCGGCGGCGTTGTTCTCCTTCGACCCCGGAACCCCGCTGTGGCAGCAGTACCTCGACTACCTCGGCGGCATCGTCCGCGGTGACTTCGGCATGTCGATCCTGTCGCCCGGCACCTCGGTGACCACCAAGATCGCCACGCACCTGCCGTGGACGCTGTTCAGCGTCGGCATCGCCCTGATCATCTCGGTCAGCATCGGACTGCTGCTCGGCATGACCATGGCCTACCGGCGGGGCGGGTTCCTCGACCACGCGATCTCCACGATCGGGTCGACACTGCACGCGATCCCCAACTACCTGCTCGCGCTGATGATCGTCGTCTTCGGCGCCGTCCAGCTCGGGATCATCAACTACGGGCAGATCCGCGGGAAACTCTCCCCCGGCATCGAACCGGAGTTCTCCCTGGCCTTCGTCCAGGACGCGTTCTACCACGCGAGCCTGCCGATCCTGACCTACGTGCTGACCACGGTCGGGACCTGGGCGCTGATCATGAAGTCCTCCACGACGCAGATCCTCGGCGAGGACTACGTCATGGTCGCCCGCGCCCGCGGCCTCACCGACGGCCGCATCCGCACCTCCTACGTCGGCCGCAACGCCGTCCTGCCGCTCGTGGCGCAGATCGCCACCCAGGCGGGCTTCGTGGTCGGCGGCGCGATCTTCGTGGAGAAGATCTTTCGCTACGAGGGCATCGGCATCACCCTGTTCGACTCGGTACAGGCCCGCGACTACCCCGTCATCCAGGGCGTCCTGCTCATCGTGACGATCACCGTGGTGACCGCGAACCTGCTGTCCGACCTCGTCTACAGCGTGCTCGACCCCCGCATCCGCAGCGATGAGAAGGAGGCCTGACCGGTGGCACAGGTGACCACGGCCCCCACCACCGGGGCGGCCAACCGGGGCGCGCTGCGCGGCTTCTTCCGCGAGCTGACCCGCAGCAAGACCGGCTTCGCGGGCTTCGTCATCGTCGCCCTGATCCTCGGTATGTCGGCGCTGGCGCCGATCTTCGTCGACAGCTCCAACCCCACCGACGTCGACGCGATCTGGGGCCCGCCGAGGGCCGGCCACTGGCTCGGCACCGACGGCTCGGGCAAGGACACCCTCAAGCAGATCGTGCTGGGTGGACAGACGGTCGTCCTCGTCGGCTTCCTCGCCGCGGCGATCACCACCGTCATCGCGGTCGTGATCGGCTCGCTGGCCGCCTACATCCGCGGCCGCTTCGACGGCTTCATGCTCCAGCTGACCGACATCGTCATGACGATCCCCCAGATCGTCCTGCTCGCCGTCCTCGGCGCCTTCTTCAGCCTCGACAGCCCCATCGCGCTGGCGCTCATCATCGGCTGCCTCACCTGGCCGGTCCTGATGCGCTCGATCCGCGCGCAGGCCCTGTCACTGAAGGAGCGCGAGTTCGTCGAGGCCGCCAAGCTGCTCGACCTGGGCACCACCCGCGTGGTGTTCGGCGAGATCGTGCCGAACATGGCCAGCTACATCCTGATCAACTTCATCATCGCCGTGACCAACGCGATCTACGCCCTCGTCGGCCTCTACGTCCTCGGCCTCGCGCCGCTGGCCGGTGCCAACTGGGGAATCATGATCAACAGCGCCTGGATCGGCGGCGCGATGTTCCTGCCCGCGGCCATGCCCTACATCCTCGCGCCCATCGCGATGATCGCCCTCCTCCAGCTCGGTCTGATCATGCTGACCCGTTCGCTGGAAGAGATCCTCAATCCGCGGTTGCGGGACAAGTAGAGAAGGGTGTGACCGTTGCCGACCACAGATCCGCCGAAGACCGACGGCCCGATCCTGTCCGTCCGTGACCTGCACGTCGCCTACCGCACCGGCGACGGCAAGACGGTCGAGGCCGTCCGCGGAGTCGACTTCGACCTTTACCCCAACCAGTCGCTCGCCCTGGTCGGCGAGTCGGGTTGCGGTAAGACGACGCTCGGGCTCGGCCTGCTCCGGCTGCTGCCGAAGCTGGGCAGCGTCCCCAAGGGGAGCATCACCTACAACGGCCGCAAGGGCGAGAGCGTCGACGTTCTGGCCCTGCGCAAGCAGGAGCTGCGCAAGTGGCGCTGGCGCGACGCGGCCATGGTCTTCCAGGGCGCGATGAACTCCTTCAACCCCGTGCTGCGCATCATCGACCAGATGGGCGACACCATCCGCGCCCACCCCGACGGCGAGCGCAAGCCGTCGAAGAAGGAGATCTGGGAGCGCAGTGCCGAGATGCTGCGTGCGGTGCGGCTGGAGCCCAACCGGGTTCTGCCGAGTTATCCGCACGAGCTTTCGGGCGGGATGCGGCAGCGTGTGCTGATCGCGATGAGTCTGCTGCTGGATCCGAAGCTGCTGATCCTGGACGAGCCGACGACGGCGCTGGACATCTTGACGCAGCGGGCGATCGTGGACGTGCTGCACGAGCTGCGCGCGGAGCGCAAGTTCGCGATGGTGTTCATCTCGCACGACCTGGCGATCGCCGCCGAGCTGGCCGACCGGGTGGCGACGATGTACGCCGGGCGGATCATCGAGACCGGTACGGCGCGTGACATCTTCTACGGTCCGCGGCATCCGTACACGGTGGGCCTGATCAAGGCCGTGCCGCCGGTGGTCGGCGATCTGCCGGAGCTGGCGTCGATTCCGGGTACGCCGCCGAGTCTGTCGAACCTGCCGAGCGGGTGCGCGTTCGCGCCGCGCTGCGGGTACGTCGAGGAGCGGTGCACGAGCGTCGATCCGGAGCTCGATCCGATCACGGAGCGGGCGGCGGGCCAGACGCACGCGGCGGCTTGCGTCCGCTGGCAGGACGTCGTCTACGAGCGCAAGGTGGTGGCACATGCTTGAGGGAAACGGCGTCGAGACCGAGACGATCGTGCACGAGGAGCCGGCGTCGGCCGCGGCGCGGCCGGAGCCGTTGATCACCCTGCGCGGTGTCTCGCAGTCCTTCAAGACCCGCAAGGGCGATCTGCAGGCCGTCGACAACGTCGACCTGTCGGTCGGTCCGGGCGAGGTCTTGTGCCTGGTCGGTGAGTCGGGTTGCGGTAAGACGACCACGGCTCGGATGGCGGCCGGTCTGGCGCGTCCGAGCGCGGGTCTGGTGGAGTACCAGGGCCGCGACATCTGGTCGATGTCGAAGCGGGAGTTCACCGACTACCGCAAGTCGGTGCAGTACGTGCACCAGGATCCCTACGCGTCGCTCAACCCGATCCGCGACATTCATCGCACCCTCGCCACGCCGCTCAAGAAGCATGGTGTGGCGAAGGGCCGCAAAGACGGCTGGCAGCAGGCGGCAAAGCTCCTTGAGCAGGTCGACCTGAGTCCGGCCGAGTCCTATCTGCCGAAGTTCCCGCATCAGCTGTCCGGTGGGCAGCGGCAGCGGGTCGCGGTGGCGCGGGCGCTGTCCCTCAACCCGAAACTGATCATCGCCGACGAGGCGACGTCGATGCTGGACGTCTCCATCCGGATCGGCATGCTCAACATGCTCGGCAGGCTTCGCGACGACCTGGGTGTGGGCTTCCTGTTCATCACCCATGACCTGGCCATCGCGAAGTACTTCGGCTGGCACGGCCGGATCGCCGTGATGTATCTGGGCCGGGTCGTCGAGTTCGGTCCCACACCGCAGGTCATCAACGACCCTCAGCACCCTTACACGAAGGCGCTGCTGGACGCGGTTCCCGAACCCGATCCCGACCTGACCCGCACCAAGAAAGCCGGCGGCGGTCTGCGCAGCTCGGAGATTCCGAGCCTCGCCGATCTTCCGTCCGGCTGCTCCTTCCACCCCCGGTGCCCGCTCTTCGAAGCCGACACCTGCGATGTGCTGCGGCCTGAACTAGAGACCGTGGCCACCGACCGCGAGGTCTCCTGCCACGTGGTCGGAGGTGCCTCACCCCTGCACGTTCCCCGTGCCCGGTCCGGCGGCGGCGAGTGAACTCGCTGCTGGCGCGAGCGGTGTTGAACCTGGCGGGCTTTCTGGTCGCCGGTTCGCTGCTCATGCTCTTGCTCGTCGAGTCCGGAACGGCCGAGTTCGTCATCACGGTGATCACGCTCGGTCTGGGGATCGCGCTAGGCGCCGTCGCAATCGTTCTGATCCGTCGCTCCCGACGGTTTATGCCTCACAAGGAGGACCAGTGACCACCCAAGATTTCGACCTGTCGCGGCGGCGGCTGTTCCAGCTGGCGGGCGTCGGCGCCGTCGGCGCGGTCGGCGTGTCCGGACTGGCCGCCTGCTCGCCCGCTTCGCCTGATGGCGAAGGCGAAGGCGGTGGCGAGTTCCACGGCGCGTGGCCTTTCAAGGTCTCGCCCGAGGGCCACTACAACAACGCCGGTACGCCTTTCGCGGGTGTCCCCACCCGCATTCTCACCGATGGTCCCTACGGTGACCTTCTGTGCCTCCCGTCGGCCTACTACTACTGGGCCGAGAAGAAGTGGGAGTACCTGATCGCCGAGTCGCACAGCGCGGACGCGGCGGCCAACACCTACACGGTGAAGATCCGTGCCGGGCTCAAGTGGAGCGACGGTACGGCGATCTCGTCGGAGGACTACCTCACGACCTTCCACGTGCAGTGGATCCAGCGTTCGCCGCTGTGGAACTTCGTGTCGAAGATCGAGGCGCCCGACGCCCAGACCTTCACCATCACGATGAACAAGCCCTCGACGGTCGTCGAGCGCTACCTGCTGCGCAGCAACATCGTGTCGACGGCCGTGTACGGCGAGTGGGCCGGCAAGGCCAAGGCGCT
Source organism: Phytomonospora sp. NPDC050363 (assembly GCF_040655735.1). Lineage (NCBI taxonomy): Bacteria > Bacillati > Actinomycetota > Actinomycetes > Micromonosporales > Micromonosporaceae > Phytomonospora > Phytomonospora sp. NPDC050363. The sequence continues at coordinate 135,715 of NZ_JBFAKK010000005.1, read as the reverse complement.
CATCGACGGCAAGAAGACGATGGACGACGCCGAGGGCGTCGAGCTGGGCAAGTCCTTCCAGGAGTTCCGTCCCGAGAAGTACAACGTGTCGGGTCCCTACGACATCGACTACGGAACGGTCGCGGACACGCAGATCACCCTGGTGAAGAACCCCTCGGGGTTCGCTGCCGGGACGGTCAAGTTCGACAAGGTCGTGCTGTACAACGGTGAGACGCCCGACGTGACGCCGCTGGTGTCCGACGGCAGTGTCGACTACGCCACGCACGGGTTCCCGGTGGCGTCGGAGGCGGCGTTCAAGGCGGCCGGTTTCCGGATCATCCGCCCGCCGAACTACTCGGGCCCGGCGATCCTGTTCAACCTGGACAAGCTGCCGGAGTTCAAGGACGTCCGTGTCCGCCGTGCCATCGCCCACGCCATCAACCGCGTGGACAACGGCAAGGTCGCCCTGGGCGAGTCGGGCAAGGGCGTGGAGTTCATGGCCGGTTTCGCCGACGGCGCGATCGACCAGTGGCTGACGCCTGAGGACAAGGCCAAGCTGAACCCCTACCCGTACGACCTCGCCAAGGCCGAGGCCCTGCTGACCGAGGCCGGCTGGAAGAAGGACGGCGACACCTGGAAGACCAAGGAGGGGAAGGCCGCCGAGTACGAGATCCAGTTCCCGTCGGAGTTCGCCGACTGGTCGCAGGCCGGTACGAACGCCGCCGAGCAGCTGTCCTCCTTCGGCATCAAGGTCACCCCGCGCGGTGTGACGTTCACGCAGGCCCCGATCGACATCGACAAGGGCAACTTCCAGCTGGCGATCCAGCAGTGGGGCGCCTCGGCGCACCCGCACCCGCACTTCTCGTTCGTGGCGGACCTGTTCACGCACAACATCCCGATCGCCAAGAACCAGGGCGGTAAGGGCATGGCCTTCGAGCTGAAGGTGAAGTCGGAGATCTACGGCGACCTGGACCTGACGACCGTCGTCAACGACGCCGGTTCGGGTCTCGACGAGGCCGAGCAGAAGCAGAACGTCACCAAGGCGGCGATCGTGTTCAACGAGCTGCTGCCGATGGTTCCGCTGTTCGAGCGTCTGGGCAACAACCCCGCGAAGGAGGGCGGCCGGGTCAAGGCGTTCCCGGCCGACACCGACCCGGTGGTGCAGAACGCGATGTACGCCGACAACTACGTCGTGCTGGGTCTTCTCACCGGGAAGATCGAGCCCAACTAGTCGAGGTGGCGCGGTGGCCGGGTTCTTCGGGACCCGACCGCCGCGGCGGGGCCGCACCGTCCATGTGAGATAGTCCACATAGGACTGCGGTCCGAAAGACCTGAAATGAGGTCAGGCGGCATGACCCCCGGGGTTTTCTCCGGGGGTCTTGTCGTTGCCGCCGAGGGCGCGTTCCTCGACGACGTCCGCGGCCTCCCTGACGATCCGGGCGAGCACCTCGGAGTCGGCCAGGCAGCTGATGTGCGTGCGGCGGGGCAGGACCATCAGGCGGCCGTCGCGGCAGACCCGCAGGAAGGCCTTCTCCTCGGCGCGGAAGGGATCGCGACCGCCGTTGACCAGCCACACGGGTCCGGGATATTCGCCGAGTTCGGTCCTCGGGTCGAGGCCGGACAGGGCGTCGACGACCTGCGGCATCGTGGTGGAGTCGAGGCCGCCGGCGACCATGGCCTCCGCGACGGCCTGCGGGAGGGTGCGGCGGAAGGCCCAGGTGCTGAAGCGGTCGGCGCGGCGCTGGTTGGCCGAGGCCATCCGCGCGGCCATGCGGTAGATCGCCAGGAGCGGGCCGCGAGGCGTGGCGGTGCAGCCGAGTGCGACGAGCCCGGCGACGCGTTCGGGGTGCCGCGCGGCCGTCGCGATGCTCACGTAGCCGCCCATCGAGTGCCCGACGACCAGCGCGCGGCCGCCGAGCGCGTCGATCGCGGCGGTGACGGCGTCCACGGCGGCGTCGAGGGTGAAGGGCACGTCCCGTCGGCCGCCGTGGCCGGGAAGGTCGGGGGAGGCGACGGGATGGCGGCGCCCGACGATCTCGGTGACCGGCCGCCACACGGTCCCGCTGATGCGGATCCCGTGCACGAACACCAGCGGCAGCCGTTCGGCCATTGACGTGCCTCCGTTCACAGATGCGTCCGCGCCGGCCGGCCCGGGACCAGGCGCCCGGCGTCGACGTAGCCTTCGGGGCGGCCGCCGAGTTCGGCGACGAGCCGCGACCGCTGCGCCGCGAGGCCTTCCGGGTCGAGTCCCGCGAGGTCGCGGCACTCGGTCGGGTCGGCGCTCAGGTCGAACAGCTGCTCGCGGCCGTCGCCCGACAGCCACACGTACTTGTACCGCTCGTCGGTGATCCAGTGCATGGACTGCCCGAAGAGCTGGTGTTCACCGTGCAAGTATTCGCGCACGGCGCCGCTTTCGCCACGCGCCAAGGGAAGCAGGCTCGAACCGTCCACAGTGGGCACGTCCAGGCCGGCGCAGTCGAGCAGGGTCGGCATGACGTCGCGCAGCTCGACGACCTCGTCGCTGGCGACTCCCCCGGGCAGCCCCGGACCGGCCAGCAGCAGCGGGACCCGCGCCGAACCCTCGTAGGGGTAGGCCTTGCGCCACATGCCGTGCTCGCCGAGCATCTCGCCGTGGTCGGAGGTGAAGCAGATCCAGGTGTCGTCGAGCTCGCCGAACTCGGCGAGCACTTCCAGGAAGTAGTTGAGCTGGGCGTCGATGTGGGACATGTGCCCGAAGTAGCCGGCGCGGGCGCGATGCGCGGTGACCGGGTCGTAGGTGGCGACGTTGGCGTCGGCGCGCGAGTCGTCGCGCCAGCCCTCGTAGATGCCGGTCCAGTCGCCGGCGGGCGGGTCGTAGGCGGGCGCGCTCAGGTACTGCTCGAAGGCCCAGGCCGGCGGGTCGTAGGGCGGGTGGGGGCGGTGGAAGGACAGGTTGAGGAAGAAGGGGGCGGTGGTGTCGCGGCGGTAGAGGAAGTCGATCGCCTCGGACACGACCCAGTTGGTGGGGTGCAGGGCCTCGGGTCCGTCCCAAGGGCGCGCGACCACGGAGTTGCACTGGAGGCCGAGGGACGCCTCGTCGGCGGTGGGATCGCCGGTGCGCCGGGCCAGCCAGGCCCGGTAGTCGTCGTGGAGGCGGGGGTCGCGGCGGCGGTCGCGGGCGAAGTGCAGGTAGCCGTCGTGCAGGACGACCTCGTCGAAGCCGATCCGGTTGCGCTCGGGGTGGACGTGCATCTTGCCGATCGCGCGGGTCTGGTAGCCGGCGCGGCCGAACTCGCCGGCCATGGTGACCGGGTAGTCCCACACGACGCCGTCCTGGTAGCCGACTCGGCCGTGCGAGCGCTGGGACAGCCCGGTGTGGAGGGCGGCGCGGGCCGGGATGCACGAGGGGGTGGCGCTGTAGGCGCGGTCGAAGCGGGCTCCCCGGGCGGCGACCTCGTCGAGGTAGGGGGTGCGCACGACGGGATGACCGGCCCCCGACAGGGCGTCCCCGCGCCACTGGTCGGCGGTGACGAGCAGGACGTTGGGACGTTTCGGGGGCGTCATGATGATCGACACTACGCCCGGGGTGATCGGCTTCGGAGGGCGCTCGGCCACCGCCGCCGAGCTCAACACCCCCTCGCGCTCGCGCCCATGACCGCCCGGGCCGCCCGGGCGCCTACCATCAACCGGTGACCGAGGCTGACTGGACGCAACTGCGCGCGCGAGGAACCATCCACGAGGACGAGGTCTGTCTCGTGCTGAACAAGCCGGCGGGCCTGTCGGTGATGGGCGAGCGCCACGACACCGACCTGGTCCGCCTCGCCGCCGAGGCCGGGGAGACGCTCTATCCGGCCCACCGGATCGACAAGGTGACCTCGGGGGCGATCCTGCTGGCCAAGGAGCTGGCCGCGCACGGGGATCTGACACGGCAGTTCAACAAGCGCACGGTCGGCAAGTCCTATCTGGCGATCACCGCCGCGACGGGTCTGCCGGCCGAGGGAACGATCGAGCTGCCGTTGAGCGTCGGGCGCAAGAACCGGGTGCGGGTGGCGGCTCCGCGAGAGAGCATCGCCGAGCACGGGGGCGTGTGGAGCGTGCCCGACGGGGACGTGTTCACCCACGTGAAGTCCTATCCCTCGGTGACGGGTTTCAAGCGTCTGTGGGAGGGCGAGGGGCGCACTCTGCTGTCGGTGCGGCCGGAGACCGGCAGGCGCCATCAGATCCGGGTGCATCTGGCCTGGATCGGGTTCCCGATCGTGGGCGACCCGCTCTTCGACAAGGCCGCGGGCGGGCGTACCGGGCTGCACTCGTGGCGGCTGGCCTTCGACGCGGCCGGTGAGCCGGGCCGGCGTGTCGAGGTGGCGGCCGAGCCGGGCGCGGATTTCCTCGCGCTGGCCGGGGCCGAGGTGCCCGCCGAGGTCTTCGCGGAGGTATAGCCGCTCGCGGTCGCCTCGGGCACCATTGCGGCCATGCTCGTCCTCCAGGTCTGTGTCTTCGCGATCGCCGCGTGGCTCGGCGCTCATCTGCTCGCCCGCTCGCCGGGGAAACCCGCCGTGCGCTGGGCGGCGGTCGGCGCTCTGGGTTACGCGCTGGCGATCGGCGCCGACGCTCTCGCCCGCTCGGTGGATCCGCACGATCCGCCGGTGCTGTGGACCTGCCTGTTCTTCGCGGTGCCGATGGTGACGTGGCCTTTCGTGCTGCTGCGCCTCGCCGAGCCGGGTGGGGAGGTCCCGGCCGGGCAGCGCCGGCTGGTCGCGTTCACCGCCGTGTCGCTGCTCATCGCCGGCGGGCTGGCCTTCACGTTCCGCTCGGGGGCCTGGCTGCCGGCTGTCTTGGCGGTCGTGCCGCTGCTGACCTTCGCGATGACGTTCCGGCGGATCAGGCACCGGCGGGTGCGTGCGCTGTCGACGGTGGCGACACTGCTGTTCGGGCTCGGCGTCACCCTCCCCGTCTACGCCGCCGACCTGCTGCCCGACGGGCTCGTGCTGCCGATGCTCGGCGTCGACCTCATCGTCTTGACCGTCGCGGTGGCGATCGCCGACGCCTTCGACGAGGGCACCGAGCTGCGCGCCGACATGGCCCGCTCGGCGCTGTTCTCGGGTCTGGCCGCGCTCGTCTTCGGCGGGCAGGCGGGGCTGGTCATCCTCGCCATGGGCACCTCGACGGCGACCACGGCGCTGCTGTTCGGCCTGACCGCCGCCGCGGTCACCGGGCAGGCGCTGCACAGCGTCGTCGACCGGGCCGTCGACCGGCTGGCCTTCGCCGGGCGGCCCGACACCGCCCGCGAGCGCGAGGAGCTGCGCGAGGCCGCCGACTCGCTGGCGCGTCGCCCGGCGCCGTCGTCGTTCGCGCTGCCGCCCGAGGCGGAGTTCAACCGGCTCGTCCGGCGCGCGCTGAGCGACTACACCCATCTGGGGCGGCTGGTCGCCAGCCCGCTGACGGGTCTGCCGGTGATCGGCGAGCGCCTTTCGGCCCGCGGCGCGCAGGATCAGCCGCTGGAGCGGGCCGCGGAGTTGAAGGCGGTCCTGCGCGAGGGCATCGAGCGGCTGCGGCCGGTCGCCGGGGAGTTCTCGACGAGCGACGAGTGGCGCTTCTTCAACGCCGTCCACTACCCGTACGTCGTGGGTCTGCGGCCCTACAGCGTCCGGGCGCGCCACGAGGACCTGACGCCCGACGCGGCGGCGGCGCTGAAGTGGTTTCGCGCCGGGGTGCCCGAGCGGACGCTGCACAACTGGCAGAACCAGGCCGCCGCGCTCATCGCCGGGGACCTTCGGACGCGGATCGAGGCGGATCCGGCAGTGTCCGGCAGTGCCGGGGCTGTACCCGGCAGTGCTTCCTGAGCAGTGTCGATGACGTCGAACGACGCACATCGAACCCGCTAGGGAAGGTACGAACCATGACCACTCTCACCCGCACCCCCGACACCTCCGCCCTCGCCGACGGCACGCGTTTCCTGCGGACGGTGATCCGCCTCGACGCGGTCGTCACCGGTCTGGCCGGCCTCATGCTGCTGGCGACCGGGCTCGGCGCCGTCGAGAACCTCTCCGGCATCCCGCTGGCCTTCCAGACCGGCGGGGGCGCGTTCCTCATCGCCTTCGCCGCCGGCGGGCTGGTGCTGGCCTCGCGTCCGCGGATCCCGCGCGGCCTGGTGTGGGCGATGGTCGTCGTCAACGCCGTGTGGGTCGTCGACTGCGCGGTCGTCCTGGTCGCCGACCTGATGCCGCTGACGGCCTTCGGGCTGGTGATGATGATCGGCCAGGCCGTCGTGGTCGCCGTCTTCGCCGAACTGGAGTACATCGGGCTGCGCAAGACCCGCTGACCCCCTCGCACGCCTCGGACCCGCCTGCCCCGCAGGCGGGTCCGTGGTGTCACGTCCGGGTTGCGGCGACGCAACACTGATGCCACAATGACGTCATGCATCCTGTGGAACTGAACGGGCCTCGCGTGACCTGGCGCGAGCTGACCGTCGACGACGCCGAGGCCATGGTCGAGGTGATGTCCGATCCCGAGGTCTTTCGCACCGCCAGCGACAACGAGGTCCCCGACCTGGAGATGTACCGCTCCTTCATCGCCGACTACTCGGGCAAGGCCGTCGACCCCGAGCGCAGGCAGTACAAGCTCGCCCTCACCCTCGACGGCGAACTGGTCGGCACCGGCGGGATCGAGATGACCTGGCACAGGTCCAGCAACGCCGAGATCGGCTACCTGGTCAGCCGCCCGAACTGGGGCAAGGGCCTGGGCACCGAGGCGGCCCACCTGCTCGTCGACTTCGCCCTGACCGAACTGAAGGCCCACCGGGTCTGGGCGGGCGCCGACGTCGAGAACCCCGCCTCGATCCGGATCCTGGAGAAGGTGGGGATGACCCGCGAGGGGATCCGCCGCGAGGACCGCTTCAAGGACGGGCGCTGGATCAACTCGGCCGTCTACTCGATCCTGGAGACCGACCCGCGCCCCTCGCTTCGCTGACCTAGGCGGCGTCCTCTTCCTCGGGCCGGCGGACGGCGAAGACCCGGTAGCCCTTCTGGCTGGCGTGGCGCTCGACGTCCCAGCCCCGCTCGATCAGCCATTCCTGTAGCGAGTCGGCGCCGAGGAACTTCGCCACGACCAGCCAGGCGACGCCGCCTTCGGCCAGTCGCGGCAGCCAGGTGTCCATGAGTTCGTGGACGACGGCCTTGCCCACCCGGATCGGGGGGTTGGACCAGATCTGGTCGAAGGTGGTGCTGTCGGGGACCTCCTCGGGGGTCGAGGCGATCACGTGGTCGGCGAGGGAGTGCGCCGCGGCGTTCTCCCGGACCAGGTCGAGGGCCCGCGCGTTGACGTCGACGGCGTGGACGAGGCCGCCGCCGGCAGCGGCCAGGGCGGTGGCGATCGGCCCGTATCCACAGCCCAGGTCGAGGTAGGTGCCCGGAGTCGTGGGCAGCGGCGCCTTGCGCAGCAGCACGGCGGTACCGGGGTCGAGCCGGTCGGCGGAGAAGACGCCGGATGAGGCGACGAGACGGAACTGGCGGCCCGCCGCACTCACGTTGACGTAGCGGCGGCGCTCCACCCCTTTGGGGTCGGCGGAAAAGTAATGCTCGGCGGACATTCGGTCATTGTGCGGCACACCTTAACGGGAGTGTTTCGCGGATCCGCTCACGCGGGAGTCCACGCTTGACTACTGTCTGTCGGCGTGACTTATCGCACCGCGACCGACGCCGAATCCCGGCGCCGCAGTCTCGACGGTGGTCCTTCCCCTTTCCGGGCGCCCGAGGCGTCGATGGTCGAAGAACCGCTGTACGACCCGTTCTCCCCCGCCGACGAAGAAACCCCCACCGAGTCGACCGAAGTCCACCATGGACAACCCGAGGACACCCTCGGTGACCTTGACGACGAAGCACCCGACGAGCCGGTCGATCCCCGGCTCGGCAGTTCGGCCTTCGCCCTCTCGGCGCATCGCCGGCTCGCGCAGTCGCGGGCCAACGTCCGTTCCTGGATGCGGATCCTGGCGACCGTCATCGGCATCGCGCTGCTGGCCGGCTGCGCGGCCGGCACCTTCGTGCTGCTCCGCGAGGACGCGGTCAACGAGCCGGGCACCGCCGGGGCGACCGCTCCCCCGGCCGGCGGAGAGGAGCAGGCGGCCGATCCGCTCGACGCCCGCGCCACCGACCCGGCTCCGGTGACCGTCACCGAGCTGTTCGCCCAGACCGGCGTGATCGCCGCGTCGGGCACCTACGAGACCGTCAAGGCCGAGGCGCTGGCCAACTGCGCCGCCGCCGCGACCGGCAAGCTCGCCGAGCTCCTCGACCGGCACGAGTGCAGCCAGGTCGTGCGGGCCACGCTGCTCAGCCCCGACGGCTCCTTCGCGCTGACCGCCGGTGTGGTGAACCTGGTCGACGCCGAGAGCGCGCAGGCCGTGCGGACCGGTGTCGAGGAGGACGCCGGCGACTTCACGATCCTCCACGGTGGCGGCGACACCGCCGTCCTCGGCCGGACGGCGACGGTGCTGGGTTACAACACCTACGGGCATTTCCTGCTGTACGTGGTGATCGCGCCGACCGACGGGTCCCGGCCCGACCAGGGCGACCCGGTCTACGCCGCCATCGTCGGCGAGATCGTCGAGACCCACTTGGCGCAGGCGCTGCGGCCGCGACAGGGTTAGGGCGTATCCGGTGGATCACTGCGGGGCTGCGGCGGGCTCATTGTCCTTCTGAACTCCGCCTCGCACCCACAAGACAAGCCCTAGGCCGCCGTCGCGACCTCCGCCGGGCGCGCCTCCTGGGGCGTGCGCAGGCGGCGGATCCGGCCGAGCACCATCGGCAGTGCCGAGACGGCCATCAGCGCGGTCCCGGCGCCCACGCCCCAGCGTGAGCCGATGGTCTCGCCGAGGACGCCGCCGAGCGCGGCGCCGATGGGGAGGACCCCGAAGGTGATCAGGCGGTAGCCGCCGTTGCTGCGGGCGAGCGCGCCTTTGGGCATGACGACCTGGCGGAGTGTCACCGACAGGACGTTGGCGGCGCCGAGGCCGGCTCCGGCGGCGAGCTGGAGTCCGCCGAGGGCGAGGCCGAAGGCGCCGCCGGTCCAGGGGATCAGCGCCAGCATCAGGGGTGCTCCGGTGGAGAAGGCCAGAGCGGCGGCGAAGGCGCGGCCGTAGCCGAGGCGGGCGGCCAGGCGCAGGGCGACCATGGTGCCGAGAAAGGCGCCGGCGCCGGTTCCGGAGAGGGCGACGCCGTACCAGCCGGGGTCGAGGCCGCGGTCGGTGACGGCGAGGACGACGAGGTTGACGATGAGGATCTGCGCGCCGGCGTTGTAGAGGGCCGCGTGGGTGGTCATGGCGCGCAGGAAGGGGTTGCGCAGGACGACGCCGAGGCCGCTGAACAGGTTCGGCTTCACGGTGGGCGGGGCCGGGAGGGGTTCGGGGCGTTTGGCGGCGCCGATGCCGACGGCGCTGGCGAGGTAGCTGACGGCGTCGGCGGCGAGCGCGACGGCGGGTCCGAGGAGCTGGACGAGGAGGCCGGCGAGGCCGGGTCCGGTGACCTGCGCGGCGGTCGTGGAGCCCTGCATGGACTGGTTGGCCTGCGGGAGGTCGTCGTCGGCGACGAGGGTGGGCAGGTAGGCGAAGGCCCCGATGTCGAAGACGGTGCTCGCCGAGCCGACGGCGAAGGCGACGGCGGCCAACAGCGGCACGGAGAGGCCGTCGAGGACGTAGGCGAGGGGGACGACGGCGAGCGCGGCGGCGCGGACGAGGTCGGCGGTGATCATGACGCCGCGGCGTCTTCGGGTTTCCAGCCAGTGTCCGGCGAGCAGGGGCAGCAGGATGCTCGGGAGGAAGGTCGCGGTGGCGATGGCGGCGACGCCGGCCGCTCCGGTGTCGAGGAGGAGCGTGGCGACCAGGGGCAGGGCTACGTAGGTGATGTCGGCGCCCATGACCGAGATGGTGTGTCCGGTCCAGAAGCGGCGGAAGTCCCGGTCGCGGCGGAGCACGTGCAAGGTGTTACCTCCATAATGGGTTCACCGGTAACGTTACCGGCATCGAGAGTTTAGAGGTAACCTTTTGGCATGGGACAACCGGGGGATCGCTCACCGGCACCGGGCGCGCTCGCCCTGGTGCAGGACTTCGTCAACACCACCGACATCGAGGTGGGCGTCGACGACATGCGCACTCCCGCCGACCTCACCGCCTTCGCCACCGCGCACGGCCTCCCCGAACGCGACTACACCGACGACGACGTCGCGATCTGCCGTGAAGCGCGCGAGGCGCTGCGCGACGCCGCGCAGGCCCACGCCGGCGTCGACCTCGACGACGGCGGAGCGCTCGACGCCCTCCTCGCGCGCGGCCCGCTGACCGTGCGGATCGGGCCGACCGGCGAGGCGAGCGCCCGTCCCGTCGAAGGCCTGCGCGGAGCCGACGCGCTGCTCGCCGAGCTGGCGGCGGCGATCGTCGTGTCCGTCGCCGAGGGAACCTGGCGGCGACTCAAGGCATGCGCGATGCACTCGTGCCGGTGGGTCTACTACGACAAGAGCCCGTCGGGCCGCAGCCGCTGGTGCACGATGAGCATCTGCGGCAGCCGCGCGAAGATGCGCGCCTACCGCGACCGCAAGGGGTAGCCGGTATCCACAGGGGACACGCGGGCGTGTCGCCCCCTCCCGCTAGCCTGCGGGGAAAGCCCCCCGGACAAGGAATCCCCCATGATCGAGAACAGCGTCCTGGCCGTGCTCGCGCTTTTGGAGGCCGCCGATCCCGGCGACTGGTCGAGGCTGCTCGCCTCGCACCGCGAGCCCCTGGCCAGGGTGGCCCGATCAGCGCCCCGGTTGCCCGACAGACTCATCGAGCACGCCTTCGACGCACGTGACCCCGAGCTGCTGAAGGCGATCGCGAGCAACCGCCGGCTGGTCGCCGACCCCGCGTTCCGCGCCCGGCTGGCGGCGCTCGGAATAGCGGGCATCATCGTCGCGGCCCTCGACTGGCGCTCGCACGCCTACGGCGATCAGGATGGCTGGACCACGGCCGAGATCCGCGCGATGCTGGCGCGACCGGAGGCGGGCGACCCGATGTGGAGCGATCCCGACCTCGCGCGAACGCTGCTCAGCACTCTCGAAAACTCACGCCGCAGCGTGCTGGTGGCCTGCCGCGCGCCGGGCGCCGCCGCCAAGGCCTATGGCCGAACGTACCGCGAGCTGCTCGCCGACCGCCTGCGCGCGCTGGTCTCGACCGCCGAGGCCGACGGCCTGGACGCCGTCGAGAACCTGCTCGCCACCGACGACACCCCCGAGGTTCCGCGCCCACTCGACCTGGCGACACTGCGCGCGGCCGCCGAACGCGCCGAGAGCACCGAGGGCCTGCTCCCCGAACTCGACGCCGGTGTCACCGGGTCGGTGAGCCAGCGCGCGTCCGTCGACTGGACGGTCCTGGCCGCCGCACACGGGCGCAAACGCTTTCGCAAGGACATCGTCAGCGCGCTGACCGCGCGCGCCGACTGCACCGCCGAGGCCGCCAAGGCCCTCGGCGACATCGGGCGGGTCGCCGAACTCGGCGACCACGGCTGGATTCTCGACCACGCCCGCCCGGCGAAGAACGCGCTGAAAGCACTGCGGGGAAACGAGTCCGAGCGCCTGCGGGAAGTCGTCGCCGACGTCCTCGGAGACGACCCCGGCGCCTGGCGGATGGTGCGCGCCGAGATCCCCCGGTTCAAAGGCACCGTCGCCGAGCTGCTCGCCCTGGTCGCCGAGCGCAAGGCCGCCGGCCGCCTGCCGGCCAGACCCACCCCCGCCGACGTCGCCCCACCCGAGCCCGGCGGCCGCCTCGGGCTCAAGATCCCCGACGCCGCCTACCTCGCCCTGCTCGACGCCGCCGCCCCCGAGGTCCGGCTCACCCTCCTCCCCGACCTCGACGGACAAGCCGCGCACGCGCTGCTCACACAAGGCGAACACCGGCCCGAATGGACCGCGCACCTCATCGCCCACGGCGACCACACCCTCCTGACCTGCCTCGCCGACGACCGGCGCCTGCCGGCCGACCAGGTCGCCGCCCTCATGGCCCTCGACATCCCCGAGGTGAGCCACGCACTCGGCGCCAGGCACCGCGACTGGCCCCCCAGGCTCGCCGTGACCTGCCCCGACACCGCACTGCGAAAGGTCATCCTCGGCAAGGTGCACGTACGCGGGGAGACACCGAGACTGCGCCTCATCCTCGACCAGTGGGAACGCCACGGCCGCGAGGAGATCCCCGCCATGATCGAGATCGATGTCGCCCAGTCCGGACTGCCCGCCTTCACCGCGGCGATCCGCAAACGCGTCACGGCCCTGCTCGACGACCCCGACGAGACCGCCGCGCTGGCCGCGCTGCGCGCCCAGGTCGCCGACGGCGAGTCACCCGCCGGGCAGATCGCGCTGCTGCGCAAGGCGAGCCGGGGGAAGTTCAAGCCCGCCGCCATCGAGCACCGCTCCTGGCACTGGCCCGAACTGCTGGCCGAACACGAGCGCGAGCCCTTCACCGACCAGACCCTGTGGACCCTCGCGCAGCAGGACGGATGCCCCGAGGAGCTGCGCGAGATCGCCGCGGGCCTGATCCACCACTGGGAGAGCGAACCCGAGGCGGCCCTGGCCGAAGGCAAGACCCCGGCTGCCGTGCTCGCCGAGCACAAGGTGGAGTCCGCCAACGAGTTCTGGGTCCGGCGACTGTTCAGAAGCGGCCACCTGACCTGGCCGGACGTCTTCGCCCACGCCCGGCCGGCGGAGGCCGCGCTGGCCTTGGTCGAGTACGCCGCCGAGCCCGCCAAGGCCCGCGAGGAGCTCGCCGGGCTGGTGACCGCGAACCTCGGCGACTCCCCCGACGTCTGGCAGCTCACCCTGGCGATGCTGCCCGACTTCGCGGGTTCACCGGCCGAACTGCTGCGCACGGCGTCCCTGACGATGCACGGGACGGCCGCGTGAGCCGGCCTCAGCCGCCCAGCGTGCGCACCCGGCGGGTCGTCTCGTCGCGGGCGGTCCAGCCGGCGGCGTCGGCGGGATAGTCGACGCGCACGAGAGTCAGGCCGTGCGCGGGGGCGACGATCACCTCGCTGGAGCGCTCCGAGCGCGACAGCAGCCCGCCGGGCCAGTCCGCGGCCCGGCGGCCGTCGCCGACCGCGAGGAGCGCGCCGACGAGGCTGCGCACCATCGAGTGGCAGAACGCGTCGGCCGACACCCGCACGCTGATGCGGCCGTCGGGCTCACGGGTGACGTCGAGACGGTTCAGGGCGCGGATGGTCGTCGCACCGTCGCGCCTCTTGCAGAAGGCCGCGAAGTCGTGCTCGCCCAGCAGGGCCGCCGCCGCCCGCGCCATCGCGGCCACGTCGAGGGGACGGTTCCAGGCCAGCGTGTCGCGCCGCCACAGGGGCTCCACGCCCCAGGTCGCGTCGGTGACGCGGTACTCGTAGTGGCGGGCCAGCGCCGAGAAGCGCGCGTCGAAGGCCCGGTCGATCTCCTCGACGGCCGTGACGCGCACGTCCGGCGGGAGGATCCCGCGCAGGCGCCACAAGACCTTGTTCTCGCCGTCCTGGGCGCTCCAGCGGGCCGCGTCGACGTCGGCGTGGCAGACCTGGCCCGTGGCGTGCACACCGGCGTCGGTGCGCCCGGCCACGACGAGCGTCACCAGCGGACCGAAGAGGTGTTCGAGGGCGGTGCGGACCTCGCCGGCGACGGTTCGCGCCGTCGGCTGCGGCGCCCAGCCGTGGAAGTCGGTGCCGTCGTAGGAGACCGACAGGCGCAGACGGACGGTCTCGGCAGGAGGGGCCTCGGGGGCGGCTTCGGGCGCGGTCACGCTGGTCAGGATGGCACGAAGGCCGCACCGCGGATCACAGGGGCAGGTTCGTGTAGACGCACAGGCCGGCCGCGTACAGGAGCGCGACGGCCGGGACCGCCAGGACGAGGGTCCGCAGCAGGAAGAAAGGGCCGAAGGGGCGGGAGGCCCGGCGCGGGTCGAGCGGGTCGTAGACGAGCGCGACCTCGCGCCGCCGCGCGCGAAACGACCAGGCCGAGGCCACCGAGACGACCCCGCGCCACAGGTGACCGTCGACTGTCCGGAAGTCCATCACCGGGAAGGTGAACAGCGCCCCCCAACCGCCGACGGCGTGGTCCCGGACGCTCACGCCGAGCGCTTCGACCCCGCGCCGCCGCAAGATCAGCAGCGACCGGACCCGGCGCACGACACGCCACAGCAGGAACCCGCCCGCCGCGCCGGTGAGCGCGATGACGGCGACCAGCCCGACCGCGTCGTCACGGCGCACCGATCCGGCCAGCGGCTGGAGCAGCAACACCGACAGCCCGCCGAGCACGAACAAGCCCCAAGTGGTCACGAGGCGGCCGTAGCGGCCGGTGAGCCAGGAGGGGTCCTCGGTGCGCGTGATCAGCGCGTGGCCGTCGGCGGCGGGCGTGGACGTGGCGACGACATCGCGCAGGACGCGGGCGAAGACGTCGGCCGTCCCGGCGGGCAGGTCGACGCCGTCACCGAGGCCGTGGGTGGAGTGGGCCGCCCGGCCCGAGAACACGACCCGCACCGTCCCATCCGAGGTGGGCTCCGCCGACGCGATCGCACCAACGGGAACGGTCCAGCTCGTGCGCCCGGCGGTGACGCGCAGGCGCCTACCGTCGAAGCGGGCGGTCAGACGGCGCGAGACCAAGGCGACCTCACGGGCAGTGGGCATGCGCGAACCCTACCGGCCCGGCGGCCCCACGCGCGACTCCCGAAACGACGACGGCCCCCACCGCGAACGGTGGGGGCCGTCGATGTCAGGCGAAGGCGACTACTTGTCGTCGTCCTTCTTCTCGTCGGCGTCGGCGTCGGCGTCGGCCTCGGGGGCCTCTTCCTTCGCCTCGGCGGGCGCCGGAGTCGTCTCGTCCTCGGTCTCGCCGGCGAGTGCGGCGACGGCCTCGGTCTTGACCGACTTGCGGGCCTGCTTCTTCGCGGCGGGCGCCGGGGCGGCGACAGCGAGTTCCTCAACGAGCTCGATCTGCGCCATGGGGGCGTTGTCGCCCTTGCGCGGGCCGAGCTTGGTGATACGCGTGTAACCACCGCTGCGGGTCTCGTAGCGCGGCGCGATCTCCTCGAACAGGGCGTGCGCGACGTCCTTGTCGTGGAGGATCGCGATCGTGCGACGACGCGAGGCGAGGTCGCCGCGCTTGGCGTAGGTCACCAGGCGCTCGGCGTAGGGACGCAGCTTGCGCGCCTTCGCCTCGGTCGTCTTGATCTTGCCGTGCTTGAACAGCGACGTGGCCAGGTTGGCCAGCAGCAGCTTCTCGTGCGACGGCCCCGCGCCGAGGCGCGCGCCCTTGGTGGGCTGTGGCATTGGTCTAGCTCCTTGGTCTTAACTATGCCGCCGCAGCCTTAGAGCTGCTCGGTCTCCCGGTAGTCCTCGCCGTCGTCGTCACCGAAGGCGTCGACGGCCTCGGCCGGGTCGAAGGTGCCCACGGAGTCCTTGAGGGACAGACCCATGCCAGCGAGTTTCATCTTCACTTCGTCGATCGACTTCTGCCCGAAATTCCTTATATCGAGCAGGTCGGCCTCGGTGCGGTTTATCAATTCGCCGACCGTGTCGACGCCTTCGCGCTTGAGGCAGTTGTACGACCGCACGGTCAGTTCCAGGTCCTCGATCGGCAGCGCGAGATCGGCGGCCATCTGGGCGTCCTGCGGGGACGGCCCGACGTCGATGCCCTCGGCGGTCGAGTCGAGTTCGCGGTACAGACCGAACAGCTCCACGAGCGTGGAACCGGCGGAGGCCAGTGCGGTGCGCGGCGTCGTCGACGCCTTGGTCTCGACATCGACGATGAGCTTGTCGAAGTCGGTGCGCTGCTCGACACGGGTCGCCTCGACGCGGTAGCTGACCTTGAGCACCGGCGAGTAGATCGAGTCGATCGGGATGCGTCCGATCTCGGAGTTCGGCTGCTTGTTCTGCGGCGCGCTGACGTAGCCGCGGCCCCGCTCGACGGTGAACTCCATGTCGAGACGGCCCTTGCCGTTGAGCGTGGCGAGGTGCAGCTCCGGGTTGTGCACCGAGACACCGGCGGGCGGCTGGATGTCACCAGCGGTGACCTCGCCCGGGCCCTGCTTGCGCAGGTACATGGTGACCGGCTCGTCGTGGTCGCTCGAGACGCACAGCTGCTTGACGGCCAGCACCAGCTCCACGACGTCTTCCTTGACGCCCGGGATGGTGGTGAACTCGTGAAGCACACCGTCGATCTTGATCGAGGTCACGGCGGCACCGGGGATCGAGCTGAGCAGCGTACGGCGCAGCGAGTTCCCGAGGGTGTAACCGAAGCCGGGCTCCAGGGGTTCGATGGTGAACTTGGAGCGGGTTTCCGAGATGGACTCTTCGACCAGTGACGGCCGCTGAGTGATGAGCACTGTTCCTCCAGTTGTACGGGGACGCCCACTATTTGACGCCCGCGAACATGCGGTCGGCCGCACCCGGCGTGAGCCGGGCGCGGCCGGTGAGTCCTACTACTTCGAGTAGAGCTCGACGATGAGCTGTTCCTGGACCTGGGTGTCGATGACCTGACGTGCAGGCAGCGAGTGGACCAGGATCTTCATGCGGCTGGGGATGGGCTCCAGCCACGCCGGAACGCGCTTCTCGCCGGCCTCGGCACGCGCGACCACGAAGGGCGTCATCTCGACGCTCTTGGTGCGCACCTCGACGATGTCCTTCGGGGAGACCCGGTAGGACGGGATGTCGACCTTGCGGCCGTTGACGATGAAGTGGCCGTGCTTGACCAGCTGGCGGGCCATGTCGCGAGACTTGGCGTAGCCGGCGCGGTACACGACGTTGTCCAGGCGCGATTCGAGGATCTCGAGCAGGACCTCACCGGTCTTGCCCTGACGCTTGTTGGCTTCCTCGTAGTAGTTCCGGAACTGCTTCTCCAGAACACCGTAGGTGCGCTTGGCCTTCTGCTTCTCGCGCATCTGAAGGAGGTACTCGGTCTCCTTCGGACGCCCGCGACCGTGCTGCCCGGGCGGGTAGGGACGCGACTCAAGGGGGCACTTCGCGCTCTCGCACTTGCTGCCCTTGAGGAAGAGCTTGACCTTTTCGCGACGGCAACGACGGCAGTCGGGTCCGGTATAACGAGCCATGTTTCCTATCCCCTGCCCTAGACCCGGCGCCGCTTCGGCGGACGGCAGCCGTTGTGCGGCTGCGGGGTCACATCCTGAATCTGACCGACTTCGAGACCAGCCGCCTGAAGGGAGCGGATGGCGGTCTCCCGGCCGGAGCCGGGACCCTTCACGAAGACGTCGACCTTGCGCATGCCGTGCTCCATCGCGCGGCGCGCGGCGGCCTCGGCGGCCATCTGCGCGGCGAACGGAGTCGACTTGCGGGAGCCCTTGAAGCCGACCTGGCCCGACGAGGACCAGGAGATGACGGCCCCGGTGGGGTCGGTGATGGAGACGATGGTGTTGTTGAACGTGCTCTTGATGTGAGCGTGCCCGTGGGCGACGTTCTTCTTTTCTTTACGACGGAGCTTCTTGGTTGCTCCGGCGCGTGCCTTAGGCGGCATGTTTCGTTGCGCTCCTTGGTGTAAGCCTGTGGGGACCGACTGCTACTTCTTGCCGGGCTTCTTCTTGCCGGCCACGGTGCGCTTCGGACCCTTGCGGGTGCGAGCGTTCGTGCGAGTGCGCTGTCCGCGCACCGGCAGACCGCGGCGGTGCCGGATGCCCTGGTAGCAGCCGATCTCGACCTTGCGGCGGATGTCGGCGGCGACCTCGCGGCGAAGGTCACCTTCCACCTGGTAGTTCTGCTCGATCCAGTCGCGGAGCGATACGAGCTCGGCGTCGGAGAGGTCCTTGACGCGCTTGTTCGGGTCGATGCCCGTTCCCGCGCAGGTCGCGATCGCACGAGTGCGGCCGAGACCGTAGATGTACGTGAGGCCGATCTCCAAGCGCTTCTCGCGCGGGAGGTCGACTCCGGCTAGACGTGCCATATCTGGGCTTGTACTCCTCTATGTTCGGAGGTGGTCGCCACCCCTGCCCTCGTCAGCCCACGTCGCGGTTTCGCGACAAGACGAGGCCCTGGCCTCCGTGCCAGGGGTCATCCGCGTGCTCGGGCCTGTTACGGCCCGGATGAGCGGACGGCGGGGGACGCTGCTGTGCCTGTGGTCTTCGATTAGCCCTGACGCTGCTTGTGGCGCGGGTCCTCGCAGATCACCATGACCCGACCGTGACGGCGGATCACGCGACACTTGTTGCAGATCTTCTTAACGCTCGGCTTGACCTTCACGGCTGCCCTACTGTGTTCTCGTCGGTCAGCGGTAGCGGTAGACGATCCGCCCGCGGGACAGGTCATATGGAGACAGCTCCACGACGACCCGGTCTTCGGGAAGGATTCGGATGTAGTGCTGTCGCATCTTGCCGCTGATGTGCGCCAGTACCTTGTGGCCGTTGGTCAGCTCAACCCGGAACATGGCGTTGGGCAGAGGCTCGATGACACGACCCTCGATTTCGATGGCGCCGTCTTTTTTCGGCATGTCCTCCGCTACCGTGACTCTCTGATTGCGAATACGTGGTGGCACACTTTCGCGCCCTCAGCCGCTCCGCCGGCCTTGGGAAGCGCTCCTAGGCACAGCAGAATGGGCGCGGTGCGCCGTCGATGAACTGTACTCCCCCTGCTCGCGAGACGCCACTTCGGGTAGCGAAGGGACCCCAGGAGTGGCGGGGGTCACGGACTGACGCGGCCGACAGGACGGGGGTAGGGCGGGGCCGGTGGGGCGGCGACGGTGGGGGCGGGGCAGGGAGGGCGGGAGTAGGCGGGGGCGAGGTGGGGCCGGGCGGGGTGGGGACACGCTGGGCCGGCGGGGCCACTGCGCCACCGGCGAGGGCCGGCGAGGACTGGCGAGGGCCGGCGAGGACTGGCGGCCAGCGGCCGAGGCGAAGCCGGCCGCACACAAGAGCCGAAAGTCAACGGCCCGCAACCCAGGCGAGAGGTCCGGGTCCAGGGACGGAGTTCCTGGTGGGGGTCTGGGGGCGAAGCCTCCCAGCGGGGTCCAGGGGCGGAGCCCTTGGCGGGGTCCGGGGCGGAGCTCCGGTGGGGGTGCGGGGGGCGAAGCCCCCGGCCGGGGGCTTGACCTTGAGGGTTGAGGGCTGAGGGCTGAGGGCTGAGGGCTGAGATTAAGCCTGGGGCTGGAGCCGGGGCTTGACCTGGATCTGGGCTTGAGCTGGGCTTGAGACCGGGCTCGGGCTGGGCTCGGGCTGGGCAGGAGTGGCTTGGTGAGCGAGCTGGCTGCGGCAAGGTCCTCGGGCCGAGGTGACGCCTGGCCCCGGGGGTTGGTGAACCCGCGGAAGCCCGGGTGGGGTGACGCCTGAACTGGCGGTCCCGGCCGGTGTGCGCGCCAGTGGGCGGGGCGAGAGCTCAGAGCGCGGTGCCGGCGCTGGTTGAGTCGGCTGCGGCAGGGCCCTCCGGCTGAGGTGACGCCTGCCGGTGGTGGCCCGGGTCGGGTGACGCCTGAACATACCGGGGAAATGACGGAGAGTGGGCCGCCTGCGGCAGCGTCCCCGGGCTGAGGCCGCGCCCGCCCGTGGTGGACCGGCTGGGATGACGCCTGAACACCCGGGGCAAATAGCGGCGGGGCGGGACGCTGCGGCAGCGTCCCCGGGCTGGGATGACGGCTGACTTCTGTGCTTGCTTGGTCGGCAGCTAACGAAGACGCCTTGCGGGCATGGGATCGGGCTGCGGCACTGCCTCCGGTGCCGGGTCCCCGGCCGGAGGTCACGCCTGAACTGGCGGGTACCCGGCGCGAAGCTGCCGGCCCCGGCCGGAGGTGACGCCTGAACTGGCGGGCACCCACCCTGCGGCTCCCGGCCCGGCCCGGCCGGCCGGCGTGACGCCTGAACCGACAGGCACCCGGCACGAAGCCGCCGACCCCAGCGTCGGATGCGAAGCCGCGGCGAGCGCGGGTGCGGAAGAGAAACCAGCCGGGCGAGACTTCGCACGACCGCGGTCGAGCCACAACAACCCGCCCGCCTCCGCAGCACCCTCCGCAGCACCCTCCGCAGCACCCTCCGCAACACCTGCCCCCTACCCCCTCAACTCCACCACCGGCATCTCCCCGCCCAGTCCCCCGACCGTCAGCCGCCCGCTCACCCGCACCCCGTCGGCGCGCACGCCCACGACGTCGTAGATCCCCGGCAGCAGCAGCAGCTCCATGCTCCCCGCCCCCACCTCGCGCCCGGCGACCGTCAGCGACGTCAGTTCCTCCTCGACGACGATCGACGACTTCACCAGCGGGTACAACACCACGTCCCTGCCGTCATCGCTGCCGACGGCGAAGGTGAGCTCCGTCTTCACACTGAGGGTGAGGTCGGTGGATCCGGCTTCGATGACGGCGTCGTAGTCATGGGAAGACTCGTTCGGCGCTGTCTTGACGATGCGTTCGGGGGTCCAGGGGTAGGTGGGGACGATGGTGTCGCTGACGGCGGGGCCGCCGGGGTCGGCGAAGGAGTGTTTCTGCGCTTCCTTGAGGTCGCCGCGTTCGATGGCGGCGAGGAAGTTCATGGCGACCTGCCCCTCCGGCGGCCGGGTCAGCACGTACACGCCGATCGCCACGAGCAGCAGGACGACCGCACCGGCCGCCGTCAGGGCCGTGCGGCCCCGTCCCCCCTTGAACGCGCTCATGGGCCGCACGTTAACCGCATCCGTCAACTGTGAAGTTTGTGAATGACTCCTCTTGACGGGCGGCGTCCGCTCCCGATAGCAATATGGGCAATGTTGTTTAAAGCTGTTGGCTTCGCGGCCGACGGCCCAAGGGAGGCGACCATGTCCCGAACCATGCGCGGCGCGCTCTTAGCCGCCGCCGGAGCGCTCGCCGCGACGGCACTCACCGCCCCACCCGCGCACGCCGGCCCGACGCTCACCCCACTGGAGGCGAGCGCCCTCGACACCGCGCTCGCCCACGTCGGGGCCCGCGCGACGGGCTCCGGCGGCTTCATCCCTCTCGACGTCGTCTCCGACGGCGCCGACACGACCGTCCGGCTCCAGCAGCTCCACGGCGGGCTTCCCGTCTTCGGCGCGCACGCTCTCGTCCACCTCACCGGGGGCGCCGCCGACGATGAGCAGGATCCCGTCACCGGCCGGACCTACGACCTGGGCGTCGGCACGTCGGCGCGGGTTCCCGCCGAGGCCGCCGGGCGCAAGGCTCTCGACAGCCTCACCGACCTCCGCACTCGCGCCGGCGCCACCGTCACCGGCACCGAGCTCGCGGTCCTGCCACTCGGCGACGGCGTGCTCGTCTGGCGGGTCGGCCTGTCGGGCCTCGACCACGAGAAGCGGCTGCCGATGATGCGCGACGTCTTCGTCGACGCGCTGACCGGCGGCGTGCGGATGTCCTACGACACGATCGAGTTCGCCGGTCCCGCCGAGGGAACCGGCGTCGCCCACGACGGCACGACGCTCCCGCTGGAGGTCTACCGGAACGACGCGGGCGCCTTCGAGACGCGCGACCGCTCGCGTCCGATGTGGACCGACGCGGGCGGCGAGATCCTCACCTACGACGCCGAGGGCCGCAACTACTGGGAGTACTCCGGGCTCTTCCCGCCCGACACGAAGCTCGTCACCGGCCCGACGAGCGACTTCGGGGGCCGCGCCACCGAGTCGGGCGCGGTCGACGCGCACTGGGGCGCCGGGCAGGTCTACGACTACTACCGCTCGCGCTTCGGGCGGGACGGCCTCGACGGCGAGGGCGGCTCGATGATCTCGGTCGTCGGCACGACCTACTTCGGCCGGCCCTTCGTCAACGCCTTCTGGGACGGCACGAAGATGGTCTACGGCTGGTCGAACGGCGAGATCCGGCCGCTGTCGGCCGACCTGGACGTCGTCGGGCACGAGATGAGCCACGGCGTCATCACCAACAGCGCCGATCTCGTCTACATCGGGCAGTCGGGCGCGATGAACGAGGCCGTCGCCGACTACTTCGGCAACGCCGTCGACGTCGACGTGAGCGGCACTGACATGGCCGACCCCGCCTCGGGCCTGCTCGGCGAGGACCTGTGCCGCACGACGGCTCCCGCCGAGTGCGCGCTGCGCGACCTCAACGACGGCCGCACCACCCTCGACGGCTTCCTCGGCGTCAACATCCGCACCGACTCCGGCGGGGTGCACCTCAACTCCACGATCTTCTCCGGTGCGCTGTGGGACATCCGCCAGGCGATCGACCCGGCGAAGGCCGACAAGGTCGTCTACAAGGCGCTCACCGAGTACATGACGCCCACCGACACCTTCAGCGACG
The DNA here is from genome assembly GCF_040655735.1 of Phytomonospora sp. NPDC050363. NCBI lineage: Bacteria > Bacillati > Actinomycetota > Actinomycetes > Micromonosporales > Micromonosporaceae > Phytomonospora > Phytomonospora sp. NPDC050363. Next base: position 113,536 of record NZ_JBFAKK010000005.1, on the reverse strand, counting down.
GCCGCGCGGCCGTCGAGGCCGCCGCCCGCAAGCTCGGGCTGTCGAGGGCCGAGCGCGCCGCCATCTCGCGCGCCTTCGACGCGCACGGCGTGTATCCGGGCTGGGAAGGGGATCTGGGCGTCGACAGCGACGTGCTCTTCGAGGCCGTGACCGACCGCTCGGTCACCCTCGACGCCGCCGGCGGCGCCTACGTCGTGACCAGTTCCGGCGAGCAGGGCGATGCCTACCCGACCATCTGGACCGGCCGCAGCGACGGCCGCGGCAAGGCCCGCGCGGTCAGCCCCGACGACGGCCGCTACCACTCGGCGCCCTCCACCGACGGCGAGACGGTCGTGTGGACCGCCGAGGGCTACACCGACGACGACCAGCCGTGGGCGGCGGTGCTGGCCCGCTCGGTGAAGGGCGGTCCGATCCGCACGGTCGCCGAGGCCTTCGACGGGACGAGCTTCGCCTCGCCGGTCGTCGACGGTGACACGATCGCGTGGACGGCGAGCGAGGTCCCGGCCTTCGAGACCAACGTCTACGTGCGGGCCGGCGCGGCGAAAGCGGTCGCGGTCACGCCCGAGGCCGGGATCCAGGGGTCGTGGCTCGACGTTCGCGGCGGCCGCCTCGGCTACGTCGAGATCGACCCGTCCGGCGACTGGAGCTACCGACCGGTCGTCTACGACCTCGCCACCGGCGCCAAGACCTACTTCGAGCACCGGCCGGAGTTCGTCTACAACAAGGACGTCGTGCTCGGCGCCGGCGGCCTGAGCTGGGTGCAGGACACCGACGTCGACGGGTACGCGGCGATCATGCGGGCGAAGTACGACGGGAGCGGCGTTCGCGCGCTGGTCGCCGAGGGCTCCGCCGGCGCGCCCTTCCAGCCCGCACTCGACGGCAACGACCTGTGGCTGACCTACAGCACCCGCGACGGCTCGGCCACCGGGAACGCCGGACTGCCGAAGCTGCTGCAGATGCCGGTGCTCGGCGGCCCGTCGTGGCGGGTGTCGTGCAACCGCGGCGACCAAGGGCTGTTCGCCGCCGACGTCTTCCTGCGGGTCGTGTGGCTCGACGGGACGACCGGCATCAGCGACGTGGTGACCCGGGGGACGCCGGCCGGGCGCTGCTAGGGGCCGACAGAAGGCGGGCGCGCGGCGAGCTGACCGCGCGCCCGTTTCTCACGGCACCAACAGTCTCGGCATGCCGAAAGCGGTGACGTGGTGGGCGCCGATGAACGCGTTCGACTCGGCGATCCGCCCGCCTTCGATCCGGAGAACGTCCACGGCGAGCGCCTCGTAGTGCGTCGCGCCGGGTTCGCGCAGGTAGCACAGGAGGGCGGGCCGGCCGTTCGCCGAGGCGGGGAAGGTGCGCCAGTCGAGGGGGCGGCCGAGGAAGTCGGCGGCGGCGTCGACGCCGACGATCGCCGGCTCGGGCGGCATGGTGATCCGCACGTCCTCGGCGAGCAGGGCGCGGAAGTCGGCGGGTGAGCGTGCTTCGGCGTAGCGGCGCAGGAGGTCCTCGTCGGCGGAGGTGAGGGCGGGGCGGCGCCAGTCGCGCGGGTCGGCGGGGGCGTGGCGGCGGACGGCGGCGCGGGCGCGCTGGAGGAGGCTGTTGGCGGCGGGGAGGGCGACGCCGAGTGTGTCGGCGACCTCGGCGGGGGTCCAGCCGTGCACGTCGCGCAGGACGAACGCGGCTCGCTGGCGTGGGGGCAGGTGGGTGAGGGCGGCGATGAGGGCGAGTTCGACGGTCTCGGCGGCGGCGTGGGCGGTGTGCGGGCCGGCGTCGAGGAGGGTGTCGGGGAAGGGGCCGAGGGCGGTGTTCCACTCGAAGGCGTCGCCGGCGGGCGTGGTGCGACGGGAGGCGGCCTTGCGGGTGTCGAGGAAGAGGTTGGTGGCGATGCGGTAGAGCCAGGTTCGGGCCGAGGCGCGGCCCTCGAAGGTGTCGCGGGCCTTCCAGGCGCGCAGGAAGGTCTCCTGGACGAGGTCGTCGGCATCGGCGACGTTGCCGGTCAGGCGGTAGCCGTGGGCGAGCAGTTCGCGGTGGTGGGCGGCGTGGGCGGCTTCGAACCAGGCCCGGCTTTCGTCGGCCATCGCGTCGTCTCCTCGTGTGGGTGCGGACACAGTACTCGGCGCGGCGATGACGTCCGGCGGGGTTCGTCGTCGGTACGTGTGACGAGAGGAGACATGCGATGACCACCACCCCCGTTCCGCGCGTCGTCGACCGTGAGACCTGGAGCCGCGAGCGTGCGGCGCTGCTGTCACGGGAGAAGGCGCACACCCGTGAGGGCGACGCGATCGCCGCGGCTCGCAGGCGGTTGCCGATGACCGAGGTCGACGCGGGAATCGGTTTCACCGGCGCCGACGGGCCGGTGACGCTGCTGGACCTGTTCGAGGGCCGTGAGCAGCTGTTCGTGTTCGGGCACATGTGGCACCACGGCGGGTCTTTCGCCGACCAGTGCCGGGGCTGCACGGCCAACGTGTGGAACTTCCAGGACGCCAGTTACCTCAACGCGCGCGGGGTGACCTTCGCCGTGGTGTGCGAAGGGGCCTACGCCGAGATCGCGCCCTTCCGGGAGTTCATGGGCTACCCGGTGCCCTGGTACTCCTCGGCGGGTGCGGAGGCCGCGGGTTTTCCCGCCGACGCCTTCGCCTTCTTCCTGCGGCGCGGTGAGCGGGTGTTCCTCACCTACGGGACCGACCATCGCGGCTGCGAGGTGATGATGCCGGCGCTGCTGCTGCTCGACATGACCGTCTACGGCCGTCAGGAGACCTGGGAGGACTCTCCCGAGGGCTGGCCGCAGGATCCGGCGCAGAGCTGGTTTCGGCGTGACGGGCGCCCGCTGCCGCAGTGGACGCGGCCCGGGGTGACGGCCGTGGAGTGAACGGCCGAACGCCCCCGGGCACGCGGCCCGGGGGCGTCGTCGTCCTACTTGGAGGCGGCGGCCGCCGCGGCGACGGAGCGCTGCGCGGTCTTGCGCCAGTCGAGGAAGCCCTTGATCACCAGACCGGCGAACACGACGTAGACCAGCGCCGAGAAGTACAGCCCCGACTTGATCTGCAGCGGCACTCCGACGATGTCGACGGCCAGCCACACCAGCCAGAACTCGACCAGCCCGACGGCCTGCGCGCCGAAGGCGACGAGCGTCCCGACGAAGATCCACGCGTCCGGGAAGGGGTTCCAGGAGGCGTTGTAACCCTGCGAGTTGAGGTACTGCAACAGCGCGCCGAAGGCACCGGTGCCGACGACCATGATGACGCCCATGAGCACGCGTTCGCGGGTCGACGCGGTGCGCACGACCATCCCGAAGACGGTGCGCTTGTGGCGCGTCCAGGCCCACCAGCCGTAGACGGAGATGAGCAGGATCGCCACCTGCCGCATGGCCAGTCCGCCCAGGGGCGCGGAGATGTAGACGATGAAGAGCATGACGGTGGCGAGGATCTGCACCGGCCAGGTCCAGATCGTGCGCCGGTCGGCGAGGAGGACGACGAGCAGCGCCGACAGCTGGCCGACGAGCTCGGCCCAGGAGATGTGCTGGCCGAAGATGGTCAGGCCGTGGTCGAGGAGGAACTGGCTCACGAGCGCGAAGCGTACACGGCGGCTGCGCTGGGTGGCCCGAGTATTTCGGCCCGTGGAATTCAGTGGGTGCGGCGGGCTGCGCGCGGGCGCCGGGTGACGCCCGCGCGCCTGTTCAGACCGCGGTCACCAGTTGGGCGAGTTCGGCGACCGGGACGGTTCTGGTCACGTCGGCGAGCCGGTCGCTGTGCTCGACCCGGCCCTCCTCGGTGCGGGCGCCGACGACCGCGCGGTGCGGGATGCCGATGAGGTCGGCGTCGGCCAGTTTGGCGCCGGCGCGGGCGGGACGGTCGTCGAGCAGGACGGTGTGTCCCCGCCGGTGCAGTGCGGCGGCGACCTCCTCGGCCCGCTGGTGCTGCTGGGCGCTGAGCGGGATCACGTGGACGGCGTAGGGGGCGACGCCGGCGGGCCAGACCATCGCGTCGTCGGTGGACAGGATCTCGGCGATGGCGCCGACGAGGCGGGTCGTGCCGATCCCGTAGCAGCCCATGTGGATGCGCTGGGGCACGCCGGTGGCGTCGGGGAGCCGGAAGCCGACGGCGTCGGCGAAGCGGGTGCCGAGCTTGAAGATGTTGCCGACCTCGATGGCGCGGACGGGTTCGAGCTCGGCGATCTCCTCGGGGGTGTACCGGTCGAGGATCTCCTTGTTGATCGCCGTGCCCTTGCCGTGGTCGAGGTAGACGGTGTCCTCGCCGTGCGGGGTGACGGCCTGGAACTCGTGGGAGAACTCGCAGAAGTCCCCGCCGGAGGCGTAGGTGTAGTGGGTGACCTCGCCGAGGCCGCAGCGGGCGAAGACGCGACGGTAGGCGTCGGCGACCTGCTCGTAGTACGTCTCCAGATCGGCGCCGGAGAGGTGGAAGGAGTACATGTCCTTCATCCCGAACTCGCGTCCGCGCAGCAGGCCGGACTTGGGGCGGGCCTCGTCGCGGAACTTGTTCTGGATCTGGAAGACCGCCGTGGGCAGGTCCTTGTACGAGGCGACCTGCGCGGCCATCAGGGGCGTGACCACCTCCTCATGGGTGGGGCCGAGGACGGCGGTGTCGCCGCCGGTGCGAAACAGGATGGGCATGTCCTGCCGGCCGGTGGCCTCCCACGCCGCGATGGGGTGCAGCGCGGGCATGAGGACCTCGTTGCCGCCGACCGCCGTCATCTCGTCGCGCACGATGTCCTCGATGTTGCGAAGGACCCGTAGGCCGAGCGGCAGGAAGGAGTACACGCCGGCCATGAGCTTGTCGACGTATCCGGCGCGTTCGAGGATCCGGGCGTTGCGGCTGGGCTCACCCGCCGGCGGTTCCCGGCGCGTTCGGTGGGCGAGCGTGCTCTGCCGGGTCACACCTTGCGAGCGGGTCATGATGACGGCCCTTCTTCCGCGAGTCGGAGACGTGCGTGGTCGAGCCGAGCCTAGGGATCGCGCCCCTCCCCGCCCACGCCTTTTCCCGGCACCGACTCCCGCGTGGCCTGTCCCACATCCACTGGACATCAACCTCGGTTGAGGCTGTTGGCTCACAACTCCAGCCGAGTCGCTCATCCCCGAGGAGAACCCATGCGCGCCGTCCGACTCCACGAATACGGCCCCGTCGAGAACCTCCGCCTTGAAGAGGTCCCCGACCCCGTACCGGGCGCCGGGCAGGTGCGCGTGGCGGTCACCGCCTCGGGGATGCAGTTGCTGGAGACCTGGCTGCGACAGGGGCGGCGCGTGGGTCCCCACCCCGCGCCGCCGCTGCCGGCCGTCCTCGGCGGCGAGATCGCCGGGGTCGTCGACGCCGTCGGCGAGGGCGTCGACGGACGGTGGCTCGGCCGGCGGGTCACCGCCTCGATCGAGGGCGGCGGCTACGCCGAACTGGCCCTCGCCGAGCTCGGCGACCTCCACCCGCTGCCCGACGGCCTCGGTGAGGCGGAGGCCGTCGCGATGATCAGCACCGGCGTCACCGCGCTGGCCGTGTGGGACCTCGCCGACGCCGGACCCGGCGACGTCGTGCTCGTGACCGCCGCGGCCGGCGGCATCGGCGGGATCCTCCTCCAGGTCGCCAAGGCCGCCGGGGCGACCGTCATCGGCCTGGCCGGCGGCGAGACGAAGACCCGCCTGGTCCGCGACGCCGGCGCCGACCTCGCCATCGACTACCTCGCGCCCGGCTGGCCCGGCGGCATCGAAGGGAAGGTGACCGTCGCGCTCGACGGCGTCGGCGGCGAGATCGCCCAGAAGGCGTGGAACCTCGCCGACAAGGGCGTCTCCTTCGGCGCGGCCGCCGACTCCGGCGACATCAGCCGCCCGCTGCCCCCGCACGTGACCTCACTGTTCACCAGCCCTCTCATGGCCGAGTTCGGCGACCCCGAAGGCCTGCGCCGCCACGTCGACCGCGCACTGCGCACCGCCGCCGACGGCGACATCCGCCCCGCCGTCACGACCTTCGCGCTCGCCGACACCGCCGCCGCGCAGCGGGCCCTGGCGAACCGCGAGACGACCGGCAAGGTCGTCCTGCTCCCCTGAGGCGACCGGCGACGCGGCCGGGGCCAGGACAAGCCCTAACGCCTTCCCCGCCGCTCCGCCCGCCGCTGCGCCTCCGAGGCCAGCCGGTCGGCGCGCGTGACCCGCTCGCCGACGGTCAGGCTGAGGTAGATCGCGCCCAGCGGACCCGCCACCCACAGCGGCCACGGGTACCAGGTACCCGCACCGGTCAGCAGCGTCAGCACCCACACCAGCGAGGTGATCGACACCGGGATCATCCACGAGATCCACAGCCACTTGATCCACTGCGGCGTCCCGGTCAGCAGCTCGCTCGGATCGACCGACACCATCCTCGGCCGCACGACCTCCACACCACCGTCGGCCACCCGCGGCAGGTCGGAGATGATCGGCGCGAGCTCCCCGACGGTCTTCGCCTCGTACGCCTGCCGCAGCCGCTCGTCGTACTCGCCGAGGGTCAGGCGGCCTTCGTCGATGGCGACCTTCAGCAGCTTGCTGACCAGTTCGCGGTCGGCGTCCGAGATCCGCAGCTTGTCGTTGCTCTCCACCATTGCTCCGAGGGGTTCAGTCATCGCTCTTGGCGACGTAGGCGATGGTGCGGACGATCATGACCAGCGAGACGATCCCCACCGGCCAGACGAACCAGAGATCACCGTCGCTCTCGAAGCCGTCGGCGGCGACGCCGATGAACCACAGGCCCGTGACCAGCACGGACATGCCGAGCCAGCCGGTCCAGCCCTTGCGGACCGCACGGCGCTCGCGCTCGCGGCGGCGGGCCTTCTTCTCCGCGCCGGGGTCGAGCGCGAGCAGCGGCGAGGGCGTGATGGCGGACTTCGCCGATGGGGCCGGCGGCGGCAGGTCGGACAGCAGCGGCTTGAGGTCGGCGTAGGTCTGGGCGCCGTAGGCCTGCGAGACGCGCTCGTCGAACTCGTCGAGATTGAGGCGGCCCTCGTTGAGCGCGGTCCGCAGACGTTCGACGACCTGTTCCCGGTCGGCGTTGGACGCGCGCATGCGCTCACTGTCCACTGTGTTCACCTCGTGCGTCTGTCCCATGGTGGGTCAAGAATGCCATCGGTGGGACGCCGGTTGCGAGCCCGGAGCCGAGATTGGGGGGTTACCCCTACCCACTATTTCGCGGCGGAGGTGACCAGGTCGCCGAGCCGCGCTACCCCGCCGTCGGTCGCGGTGAGCACCCACACACCGTCGGCGCACAGGCCGACCGAGTGCTCGACGTGCGCGGCGAAGGAACCGTCGGAGGTGACGACGGTCCAGGCGTCGTCCAGCTCGACGGTGTCGGGAGAGCCCAAGGTGATCATCGGCTCGATGGCCAGGGCCATGCCGGTCTTGAGCTTGGCGCCCTGACCGGGCTTGCCGTAGTTGAGGATGTGCGGGTCCTGGTGCATCTCGGTGCCGATGCCGTGCCCGCCGTAGCCCTCGACGATGCCGTAGGGGCCGGCCGCGCGGACCGAGGTCTCCACGGCGTGCGAGATGTCGGTGAGGCGTCCGCCGACGCGCGCCGCGGCGATGCCGGCCCACAGCGCGTCCTCGGCGGCGGCGACCATCGCCAGGAGTTCGGGGGCGACCTCGCCGACCGGCAACGTGATCGCCGCGTCGCCGTGCCACCCGTCGAGGATCGCGCCGACGTCGACGGAGATCAGGTCACCGTCGGTCAGCACCTGCTCGGCCGAGGGGATCGCGTGCACGACCTGCTCGTTCACCGAGGAGCAGATGGAGGCCGGGTAGGCCCCGTCGCCCAGGTCGTAGCCCAGGAACGACGGGACCGCGCCGTGGTCGCGGATCACGGTCTCGGCGATGGTGTCGAGATCCTTCGTGGAGACGCCCGGCTTCGTGGCCTCGCGCAGGGCGTCGTGGACGGCCGCTACGACCAGTCCCGCCTTGCGCATCAGCCCGATCTGCTCGGGCGTCTTGATCTCGATGTGCTCCCTGCGCCACCCCACCGTGAAATCCCCGTCTAACCGTCGTAGGAACGCAGGACGTCGAGGGCGCGGGTCGTCACGTCCTCGACCGGACCGGTCGCGTCGATACCGGCCAGCTTCGCCTGGGCGCTGTAGAAGCCGACCAGGGGAGCCGTCTTGTCGGCGTACTCGCGCAGCCGGTTGGCGACCGTCTCGGGCTTGTCGTCGTCGCGCTGGTAGAGCTCACCACCGCAGCGATCGCAGACGCCGTCGACGGTCGTCGGGTCGAACTCCAGGTGCCAGGTCTTGCCGCAACCGCGGCAGGTCCGGCGGCCCGAGAGCCGCCGGATGACCTCGTCGTCCTCGACGACCAGTTCGAGCACCAGGTCGAGCTGGGTGCCCAGGTCGGCCAGGAGCTTGTCGAGGGCCTGCGCCTGCGGGACGGTGCGCGGGAACCCGTCGAGGAGGAAGCCGTCGGCGGCGTCCTCTTCTGCCAGGCGGTCGGCCACCATGTTGATGGTGACCTCGTCGGGCACCAGGCCCCCGGCGTCCATGTAGCGCTTCGCCTCGATCCCCAGGGGCGTCTTCCCGGCCACATTGGCCCGGAAGATGTCGCCCGTGGAGATCTTCGGTACGGACAGCTGCGCGGCGATGAACTCCGCCTGCGTGCCCTTACCGGCGCCCGGGGGCCCTACGAGTACCAGTCGCATCCAACCACTCTCTCGGTCAACAACCCGCGCTAACGAAGGAAGCCCTCGTAGTTGCGCTGCATCAGCTGGCTCTCGATCTGCTTGACCGACTCCAGACCGACACCGACGATGATCAGCACGGAGGTGCCGCCGAACGGGAAGTTCTGCAGGACCTGGCCGCCGCCGAGCCAGATCAGCGCAAGGTTGGGCAGAATCGCAATGATGCCAAGGTAAAGGGACCCTGGCAATGTGATCCTGTTCAAGACGTACTCGAGGTACTGCGCGGTCGGCTTACCAGGGCGGATACCGGGAACGAACCCGCCGACCTTCTTCATGTTGTCGGCTACCTCGGTCGGGTTGAACGAGATGGCCACGTAGAAGAACGTGAAGAAGATGATCAGCAGGAAGTAGACCGTGATGTGCACCCAGCTGCTGGGCATCACCAGGTTGTCGTTGACCCACGTGGCGAACTTGCCGGGGGTGCTGTCGAGCTGCGTGATCAGCGACGGGATGTACAGCAGCGAGGAGGCGAAGATCACCGGGATGACCGAGGCCTGGTTCACCTTCAACGGAATGTAGGTGGACGTGCCGCCGTACATTCGCCGGCCGATCTGCCGCTTGGCGTACTGCACCGGAATGCGTCGCTGCGACTGCTCGACGAACACCACGAGGGCGATGATCGCGATACCGATGGCGATGATCGCACCGAAGACGAACCAGCCGGCCGACTCCTTGATGTTCATGCCCTCGGTTGGGAGGCGCGCGGCGATGTTGGTGAAGATCAGGATCGACATGCCGTTGCCGACGCCCCGATCGGTGATCAGCTCACCGAACCACATGATGACGGCGGTGCCGGCGGTCATCGTGGTGACCAGAACGGTCAGGGTGAGCCAGTCCGGGATCTGCTCGTTGACCGGGACGACCTCGCGCGGGCAGTCGGCGAACATCTGCCCACCGCGAGCCAGCGCGACGTAACCGGAGGCCTGGAGGACCGCCAGGCCCAGCGTCAGGTACCGGGTGTACTGGGTGATCTTCGCCTGGCCGGGCTGACCCTCCTTCTTGAGGGTCTCCAGCCGGGGGATCACCACCGTCAGGAGCTGAAGGATGATGCTCGCGGTGATGTAGGGCATGACGCCCAGCGCGAACACCGACAGCTGGAGGAGGGCGCCGCCGGAGAACAAGTTCAGGAGTGTGAACACATCCGTCGTCTTGTCCTCGGTGGCGAGGTTTAGGCAGTACTGGGCGTTCTCATACGACACGCCAGGACTGGGGAGCTGGGCCCCGAACCGGTACAGCGCGAGGATGAAGAGCGTGAACAGGATCTTCTTACGCAGATCGGGGGTCCGAAAGGCGCTGAAGAAGGCGGAGAGCAACTCATTCCTCCTGCGCGGCGGGGCCTGGGGGCCAGGCAGTGGCGTCGGTCACGGGCATTGGACGCAGCGGCCGCCGAAAACGGCCGAACATCCGCGAACTTGTGACGGGGTGCACAAGCCCGGCTTTACTGTCGCAGGACTTTAACAGCCCCGAGGTACGACCGGGGGCTCCCCTTCGTGTCAACGAAAGGGAACCCCCGGTGATTGTCTTCACTTCATCGTCGCTAGCTAGTTGTTCTTCTTGTCGACCACGGTGACCGAACCGCCGGCGGCGGCGATCTTGTCCTTGGCCGAGGTCGAGAACGCGTGCGCGCTGACCTGCAGGGTCACGCCGTCGAGCTCACCGGAGCCGAGCACCTTCACGGGCAGGCCCTTGCGGACCGCACCGGAGGCGACGAGCTCGTCGGGGCCGATCTGGCCGCCCTTGGGGAACAGCTCGGCCAGCTTGTCCAGGTTCACGACCTGGTAGGTGACCTTGAACTTGTTCTTGAAGCCCTTGAGCTTCGGCAGCCGCATGTGGAGGGGCATCTGCCCACCCTCGAAGGCGGCCGGGACGTTCTTGCGGGCCTTCGTACCCTTGGTACCGCGGCCGGCGGTCTTGCCCTTCGAACCCTCACCGCGACCCACGCGGGTCTTGGCGGTGTTCGAGCCCGGAGCCGGGCGCAGGTGGTGGATCTTGACCGTCATGGTTAGTCGACCTCCTCAACCGAGACGAGGTGCGTCACGGTCGCGATCATGCCCCGGATCTCCGGACGGTCTTCCTTGACGACCACGTCACGGATCCGCTTGAGGCCAAGGCTGCGCAGCGTGTGCCGCTGGTTCTGCTTGTTGCCGATCACCGAACGAAGCTGGGTGACTTTGAGTCGAGCCATCTCTTCCGCCTCCCCGCTACTGCTCGACGCCGGCCATGGCGCGCAGCATGGCGGCCGGGGCGACGTCCTCGAGCGGCAGGCCGCGGCGCTTGGCCACGTCCTCGGGCGATTCCAGGCTCTTCAGCGCCTTCACCGTGGCGTGCACGATGTTGATCGAGTTGCTCGACCCGAGGCTCTTGCTGAGGATGTCGTGGATACCGGCGCACTCCAGCACCGCGCGAACCGAACCACCGGCGATGACACCGGTACCGGCCGAGGCGGGCTTGAGCATGACGACGCCGGCGGCGTCCTCACCGATGATCGGGTGCGGGATCGTAGCGCCGATCCGCGGAACCTTGAAGAAGTTCTTCTTGGCCTCTTCGACACCCTTGGCGATCGCCGCGGGCACCTCCTTGGCCTTGCCGTAGCCGACACCCACGGTGCCGTTGCCGTCGCCCACCACGACCAGCGCGGTGAAGCTGAACCGGCGACCACCCTGGACGACCTTGGCGACGCGGTTGATCGAAACTACGCGCTCGATGTGCGGCGTTTTCTCCGCGGCACCGCCGCGACCGCCGTCGCGACGGTCACGGCGTCCGCGGCCTTCGCCGCCACCCGCCGTTCCGCCGCCCGTGCGCTGCTGAGCTGCCATCAGGCACTTACCTCTCTGCTACTCAAGTGCTATAACGCCAGCGAAGGTCGCTGACTCGCTTCCCTCGAAGAGGGATGTGGACGGCATTCGTGCCCCGTCCACGTGGCCGCGAAGACTCTACCGGCCACGCCGGAAGACGTGACAGCGGGTGCCGCCGCGATGGGCGGAGAGTCCCGGGCCGATCCGGATCCGGCCCGAAGGCCGCACCGGGAAGCCATGGGGTCCGCGGCGAACCGCGAACCATGCAGTTGTCGACGATCCTGCCCGACACCGCGAACCGAACTACCGTTCGGCACCCGGCCCTGAACCGGCCGAAGCGGATGGGGTGAGTCTCCACCCCATCCGCACACAGCCGAGGACGCGCGGCCCGAAGGCCGCACGCGACCTCTAGAAGCTCAGTCCACCCTCGCGGGCGGCGTCGGCCAGAGCCGCGATCCGGCCGTGGTAGCGGTTGCCGCCACGGTCGAAGACGGCCTTGTCGAAACCGGCCGACTTGGCGCGCTCGGCCAGCAGTTCGCCGACCTTCTTCGCCTGGGCGGTCTTGTCGCCGTCGAAGCCCTCGAACGTGTCGTCGAGCGACGAGGCCGAAGCCACCGTGTGGCCCTTCGAGTCGTCGATGAGCTGCGCGACGATGTGCCGGATGGACCGGGTGACCACCAGGCGCGGACGCTCGGCGGTACCGGACATGTTCTTACGGACCCGGAAGTGACGACGGTCGCGGGCAATGCGGCGAGTACCGCTGATGCCCCCGGAGTTGCGACGCTTGGCGAGCGTGGCCGACATTTACCTACCTGCCTTCCCCGCCTTGCGGCGGATGTGCTCGCCGACGTACTTGACGCCCTTGCCCTTGTACGGCTCCGGCGGCCGGATCTTGCGGATGTTGGCGGCGACCTCGCCGACCTGCTGCTTGTCGATGCCCTCGATGTGGAAGAGCGTCGGGCGCTCGACCGAGAAGGTGATGCCCGCGGGCGCCTTCACGAGGACGGGGTGCGAGAAGCCCAGGGCGAACTCGAGGTCCGACCCCTTCAACTGCACGCGGTAACCGGTGCCGTTGATCTCCAGGCTCTTCTTGTACCCCTCGGTCACACCGACGACCATGTTGGCCACCAGGGTGCGCGACAGACCGTGCAGGGCACGGGACTGGCGCTCGTCGTTGGGGCGCTCGACCTGCAGCTCGCCGTTGTCGGCCTTGCTGATGGTGATCGGCTGAGCCAGAGTGTGCGACAGCTCGCCCTTCGGGCCCTTGACCTTGACGAAGGCGCCTTCGATGGCGACGTCGACTCCGGAAGGGACCGGGATTGACTTACGTCCGATGCGCGACATGTGCTCGCAGCCTCCTTTACCAGACGTAGGCGAGGACTTCCCCGCCCACCCCACGCTTGCGAGCCTGCCGGTCGGTGAGGAGGCCGTCGGACGTGGACACGATGGCCACGCCCAGGCCGCCCAGCACGCGCGGCAGCTCAGTCGACTTGGCGTACACCCGAAGACCGGGCTTGGAAACACGGCGGATGCCGGCGAGGCTCCGCTCGCGGTTCTGGCCGAACTTCAGGTCGACGACCAGCGTCCTGCCAACCTTGCCCTCGGCCGGGTCCTCGACCTTCCAGCCCGCGATGTAACCCTCGGCCTTGAGGACCTCGGCGATGTTCGCCTTGATCTTCGAGTGGGGCATCAGGACCTGGTCGTGGTACGCCTGGTTGGCGTTGCGCAGACGCGTCAGCATGTCTGCGATCGGGTCGGTCATTGTCATTGCTGTACTTACCCTTCTCGCCCCGGTTCCCTCAGCCGTTCGAGACGGCGCTGTCGGGCCTGTGGTGAAGTGTGGTGTCGCCCGGAGTGATGAGCCACCCCGGATTGGGCCGCCCCGGGCCCGCCGCGCAGCTCCCGCCGAAGCGGTCGTGCGCGGCCGGGACCGAAGCGATGTCTTTCCTGGTTACCAGGAGGCCTTCCACACACCGGGCAGCTCGCCCCGGTGCGCCATGCTTCGCAGGCAAACCCGGCACAGGCCGAACTTGCGGTAGACGGCCTTCGGACGCCCGCACTTGGTGCAGCGGGTGTACGCGCGAACCGCGAACTTCGGCTTCTGCGCGGCCTTGTAGATCAGCGCCTTCTTCGCCATCGTCACTTCTCCTTGTACGGGAAGCCGAGCAGCTTGAGCAGCGCGCGGCCTTCGTCATCCGACTTGGCCGACGTCACGACGGTGATGTCCATGCCGCGAACCCGGTCGATCTTGTCCTGGTCGATCTCGTGGAACACCGACTGCTCGGTGAGCCCGAAGGTGTAGTTGCCGTTGCCGTCGAACTGCTGGTCCGACAGTCCGCGGAAGTCGCGGATACGGGGCAGCGAGATGGACAGCAGACGGTCCAGGAACTCCCACATCCGGTCGCCGCGGAGCGTGACCTTGGCACCGATCGGCATGCCCTCGCGCAGCTTGAACTGCGCGATGGACTTGCGCGCCCGGCGAAGCAGCGGCTTCTGGCCGGTGATGGTGGTGAGGTCGCGCACGGCGCCGTCGATGAGCTTGGAGTCGCGCGCGGCGTCGCCCACACCCATGTTGACGACGACCTTCACGACACCCGGGATCTGCATCGGGTTGGCGTAGCCGAACTGCTCCTTCAGCGAGCCCGCGATTTCCTCGCGGTAGCGCTGCTTGAGGCGCGGCAGTGTCTTCACGTCACTCATTAGAGGTCCTTACCCGTGCGACGGGAGATACGGACCTTGCGGCCGTCATCGCCACGGCGGTATCCGACGCGGGTCGGCTGGTTGTCGGCATCGAGCACCTGGACGTTCGAGACGTCGATGGCCGCTTCCTGCGTGATGATGCCGCCGGTCTTGGAGCCGCGCTGGGTCTGCGAGACCCGCTCGTGCTTCTTGACCCGGTTGACACCCTCGACGAGAACCTTGCCGGTCCGCGGGTAAGCCTCGATGACCTGACCCTCGGCGCCCTTGTCCTTGCCGGCGATGATCCGTACCCGGTCGCCCTTTTTGATCTTCATTGGTTACAGCACCTCCGGCGCGAGGGAGATGATCTTCATGAAGCGCTTGTCACGCAGCTCGCGGCCCACCGGGCCGAAGATGCGCGTCCCGCGCGGTTCCCCGTCGTCCTTGATGATGACGGCGGCGTTCTCGTCGAAGCGGATGTACGACCCGTCCGGGCGTCGCTTCTCCTTGGCGGTCCGAACGACGACGGCGCGAACGACGTCACCCTTCTTGACACCGGCACCCGGGATGGCGTCCTTGACGGTGGCCACGATGAGGTCGCCGATGCCCGCATAACGCCGGCCCGAACCACCGAGCACGCGGATGCACAGGATCTGCCTGGCACCGGTGTTGTCGGCGACGCGAAGTCGCGACTCCTGCTGAATCACGTCGGCTCCCTACTTGGCTTTCTCGAGGATCTCCACGACGCGCCAGCGCTTGGTGGCCGACAGCGGACGGGTCTCCATGATCTGGACCCGGTCGCCGACGCCGCACTGGTTGTGCTCGTCGTGTGCCTTGTACTTCTTGGTACGGCGAAGAACCTTGCCGTACAACGGGTGCTTGACCCGGTCCTCGACCTCGATGACCGCGGTCTTGTCCATCTTGTCGCTGACGACAAGGCCCTCGCGGACCTTGCGTCGCGCACGCGTTCCCTGCGTACTCATGAAGCCTCAACCTCCGTCGGCGCGACGGACAGGCCCAGCTCGCGCTCGCGCATGATCGTGTAGATCCGGGCGATGTTGTGGCGCACGACCTTCAACCCCCGGTTGTCGTCGAGCTGGCCGGTCGCGGCCTGCATCCGCAGGTTGAACAGCTCCTGCTTGCATTCCTTCAGCCGCGCGAGCAGCTCTTCGTCGGCGAGCTCTCGCAGCTCGCCGGCAGCGACAGTCGCCGCCATCAGACCTCACCCACTTCGCGCGTCACGATCCGGCACTTCATCGGGAGCTTGTGCATCGCACGGCGAAGTGCCTCGCGCGCGACCGTCTCGTTCGGGAACGACAGCTCGAACATGACCCGGCCCGGCTTCACGTTCGCGATCCACCACTCCGGAGTTCCCTTACCGGAACCCATGCGGGTCTCGGCGGGCTTCTTCGTGATCGACTGGTCCGGGAAGATGTTGATCCAGACCTTGCCGCCACGCTTGATGTGGCGGGTCATCGCGATACGGGCCGATTCGATCTGCCGGTTCGTCACGTACGCCGGGCTCAGAGCCTGGATGCCGTACTCACCGAAAGTGACCTTGGTGCCGCCCTTGCTCTTACCCGAACGCTTCGGGTTGTGCGGCTTACGGAAACCCTTCGGGGGCTTACGTGGCATAAGCATGGCTGCTCAGCCCTCCTGCTTCGTTTCACCGGAGGCGGCGCGGCCGGCCTCGGTGCCTGTTGCGGTCGTGCCCGACGCGCTCGAGCGCAGACGGCCCGGACGGTCGCCGCCGCCACCGCGACGCGCACCCCGCTCGGGACGCTCGCCGGCGCGGCGCTGCGGACGCTGCTGCTGGTCGCCATCGCGACCGGGAACACCCTCGCCCTTGTAGATCCACACCTTCACGCCGATCTGGCCGAAGTTGGTGCGGGCCTCGAACAGGCCGTAGTCGATGTTCGCGCGCAGCGTGTGCAGCGGAACGCGGCCTTCGCGGTAGAACTCGGAGCGAGACATCTCGGCGCCGCCGAGACGGCCACCGCACTGGACGCGGATGCCCTTCACCATCGGGTTGCGCATGGCCGACTGAATGGCCTTGCGCATCGCGCGGCGGAAGTTGACCCGGCTGGCGAGCTGTTCGGCGATGCCCTGCGCGACGAGCTGGGCGTCCGACTCGGGGTTCTTGACCTCGAGAATGTTCAGCTGCACCTGCTTGCCGCCGGTGAGCTTCTCCAGCTTGCCGCGGAGACGCTCGGCCTCGGCACCCTTGCGGCCGATGACGATGCCCGGACGCGCGGTGTGGATGTCGACGCGAACCTTTTCACGGGTGCGCTCGATGTCGACCTTGGCGATGCCGGCGCGCTCAAGTCCAGTCGACATGAGCTTGCGGATCTTGACATCCTCGGCCACATAGTCGCTGTAGAGCTTGTCGGCGTACCAGCGCGACGTCCAGTCGGCACTGATGCCGAGCCGGAACCCGTGCGGGTGAATCTTTTGGCCCATTACTCGGCCGCCTCCTTCTTAGACGCCTTCTTCTCGTCGGCGTCCTCGGCGGTCGCCTCGATCGTGTCGTTCTCAGTCGCCTCGGTGACCTCGGCGGCGGCCGGGGCCGCGCTCTCGGTCGCCGCACGACGCGGGCGGCGGGGAACGGTGACGGAGCCTTGGCCCGCCGCGACGCTCTCCACCACGATCGTGATGTGGCTGGTCCGCTTGCGGATCCGGTACGCACGCCCGTGGGCACGCGGCCGGTACCGCTTCATCGTCGGGCCCTCGTCAACGCGGGCCTCGGCGATGAGCAGCGACTCGGGGTCGAGCCGCTCGTTGTTCTCCGCGTTGGCGATCGCGCTGGCGACCACCTTGTACACGGGCTCACTCGCCGCCTGGGGGGCGAACTTCAGAACCGTCAGCGCCTCGGTCGCGGGAAGGCCACGAACGAGGTTGACGACACGACGCGCCTTGTTCGGCGAGACGCGGACGTGCCGTGCAACGGCCCGTGCGCCAGGCGCCGGAATGGCGTCATTGCTTGCCATCGAAATCCCCTTGCTCGTTACCCGCGCCTAGCGGCGGCGGCTCTTGCGGTCGTCTTTGTCGTGCGAGCGGAACGTCCGGGTCAGCGCGAACTCGCCGAGCTTGTGCCCGACCATCGACTCGCTGACGAAGACCGGTACGTGCTTGCGGCCGTCGTGGACGGCCAGGGTCAGACCGATCATCTCGGGGATGATCGTCGACCGGCGCGACCAGGTCTTGATGACGTTCTTGCTGTTCGTCTCGACGGCCTTCTCAACCTTCTTGAGAAGGTGGTCGTCGATGAACGGACCTTTCTTCAAGCTGCGTGGCATAACCTGCTACCTACCTCATCGCTTCCGGTTCACGTAGCGGCGCCGGACGATGAGCCGGTCGCTCGGCTTGCGCTTGGATCGCGTACGACCCTCCGGCTTACCCTGCGGGTTCACCGGGTGGCGGCCACCTGAGGTCTTACCCTCACCACCGCCGTGCGGGTGGTCGACCGGGTTCATGGCGACACCACGAACCGTGGGACGACGTCCCTTCCAGCGCATGCGGCCGGCCTTGCCCCAGTTGATGTTCGACTGCTCGGCGTTGCCGACCTCGCCGACCGTGGCGCGGCAGCGCGTGTCGACCAGGCGGATTTCACCGGACGGCATGCGAAGGTGCGCGTACTGGCCTTCACGGGCGAGCAGCTGGATCGAAGAACCCGCGGAGCGGGCCATCTTCGCGCCGCCGCCCGGGCGCAGCTCCACCGCGTGGATGGTGGTACCCACGGGGATGTTGCGCAGCGGGAGGTTGTTGCCCGGCTTGATGTCCGCGCCGGGGCCGTTCTCGATCTGCGCGCCCTGCTTCAGGTCCTTCGGCGCCAGGATGTAGCGCTTCTCACCGTCGGCGTAGTGCAGCAGCGCGATGCGCGCGGTCCGGTTCGGGTCGTACTCGATGTGCGCGACCTTGGCCGGGATGCCGTCCTTGTCGTGACGACGGAAGTCGATCAGACGGTACTGGCGCTTGTGTCCGCCACCGCGGTGCCGCGTGGTGATGCGGCCGTGCGAGTTGCGGCCACCGCTGGACGTCAGCGGACGCAGCAGCGACTTCTCGGGGGTGGAGCGGGTGACCTCGACGAAGTCGGCGACGCTCGACCCGCGACGACCGGGGGTCGTCGGCTTGTATTTGCGGATGCCCATTTCTGCGAAGCTCCCTAACCGGCCGCGGCGCCGAAGATTTCGGAGAGAGCAGTGCTGTCTCCGTCAACGGTCACGATCGCGCGCTTGGTGTCCTTGCGCTTGCCCCAGCCGGTGCGGGTGCGCTTGCGCTTGCCCTCACGGTTGAGAGTGTTCACGCTGGCGACCTTCACCTCGAAGATCTCCTGGATGGCGTTCTTGATGTGCGTCTTGTTCGCACCCGTGTGCACCAGGAACGTGAACTTGTTCAGCTCGGTGAGGCCGTAGCTCTTCTCCGAGATGACCGGCGCGAGGATGATGTCGCGCGGGTCCGAGGTGTCGATGCCACTCATGCCGCGGCCTCCTCGTCCTTCTCGTCGCCGTCGCCGGCGTCCTGCTTGCCCCTGTTGACGAAGCTGTCGTAAGCACCCTTGGTGAAGACCACGTCGTCGTTGACGAGCACGTCGTAGGTGTTCAGCTGGTCGACGACCAGGATGTGCACCGAGGGCTCGTTGCGCAGGCTCATCCAGGTGACCTCGTCGAAGCGGTCGAGGACGACCAGCACGCGACGGGACTCGGTGATCTTGCGCAGCGACGCGATCGCGGTCTTCGTCTTGGGGGTCTCACCCTCGACGAGCGCCGAGACGACGTGGACCTGGCCGTTGCGGGCCCGGTCCGACAGGGCGCTGCGCAGGGCGGCGGCCTTCATCTTCTTGGGCGTCCGCTGCGAGTAGTCGCGCGGCTGAGGGCCGTGCACGACGCCACCGCCGGCGAACTGCGGAGCGCGGGTCGAACCCTGACGGGCGCGGCCGGTGCCCTTCTGGCGGTACGGCTTCTTGCCACCGCCGGCCACCTCGCCGCGGGTCTTCGTCTTGTGCGTGCCCTGGCGGGCCGCCGCGAGCTGCGCGACGACGACCTGGTGCATCAGCGGGATGTTGACCTGGCGGTCGAACACCTCGGCGGGGAGATCCACGGTCTCGGTCGACTTCTTGTCACCGACCGGGTTCTTGACGTCTACCTGGAGGCTCACTTGCTAACACCACCCTTGGCGAGCGAGGTCTTCGCGGCCGTGCGGATCAGCACGAGGCCGCCCTTGGGACCGGGGAGCGCGCCCTTGATCAGCAGCAGGTTGTTCTCGGTGTCCACCGCGTGGATGGTCAGGTTCTGCACGGTCTGGCGAACGCCACCCATGCGGCCTGCCATGCGCATGCCCTTGAAGACACGGCCAGGGGTGGCGCATCCGCCGATCGAACCCGGCGAGCGGTGCTTGCGCTGCACGCCGTGTCCGGCGCCGAGGCCGCTGAAGCCGTGACGCTTCATGACACCGGCGTAGCCCTTGCCCTTGGTGGTTCCGGTGATGTCGACGAGTTTTGTCTCGGTGAACTTGTCCACCGTGATCTCGTCGCCCGCGGCGTAATCGCCGGCGTCGGAGGTGCGCATCTCCACCGCGTGGCGGCGGGGCGCGGTCTCGGACTTGGCGTAGTGGCCGCGCAGTGGCTGCGTGACCTTGCGGGGGTCGATCGCGCCGAAAGCGAGCTGCACCGCGGAGTACCCGTCCGTGTCGGGGGTGCGCACCTGCGTCACCACACACGGGCCGGCCTGCACGACGGTGACGGGGACGACGCGGTTGTTCTCGTCCCAGACCTGGGTCATGCCGAGCTTGGTGCCCAGGATGCCGTTGACTTGCCTATCCATCGCCTCTGGTCCCTACAGCTTGATCTCGATGTCGACACCAGCGGGGAGGTCGAGGCGCATCAGCGAGTCGACCGTCTTGGGTGTCGGGTCAAGGATGTCGATCAGGCGCTTGTGCGTGCGCATCTCGAAGTGCTCACGCGAGTCCTTGTACTTGTGCGGCGAACGGATCACGCAGAAGCGGTTGACCTCAGTCGGGAGCGGCACAGGCCCCGCGATGTTGGCACCGGTACGCGTAACCGTCTCGACGATCTTTCGCGCCGAGGAGTCCACGACCTCGTGGTCGTAGGCCTTGAGCCGAATGCGGATCTTCTGTCCCGCCATGGTTCCTTTACTCTCATCCCACTCGTTTCAGGGCCCTTGTCCGGTCCCCGAGGTCGGGCGTGTCGCGGTCTGCGGGCAGTCTCGTCCCTGGGCATGCCAGAGCCAGATGCCGCTTGTGCGTTTTCCTCAAGCCTCGCGCCAAGACGCGCGGTGCGGCTCGGACACGTGCGTTTTAAGCGCAGTGGTGCCCACCGCCCCGCAGGGCGCAACCTGTTCATTATGCCGTACGCCGGGGACCGCGCCCACTCCGGGGTGCGTTCCCCGGCGTACGTCACACCGAATCGTTGAATCCGGTGCGTGCGTCGTGCTGCCGAACTACTTCAGGATCTTCGTGACCCGGCCGGAACCGACCGTGCGGCCACCCTCGCGGATCGCGAAGAGGAGACCGTCCTCCATGGCGATCGGCTGGATCAGCTCGACCGTCATGGAGGTGTTGTCGCCGGGCATGACCATGTCGGTGCCCTCGGGGAGGGTGACGACGCCGGTCACGTCGGTGGTGCGGAAGTAGAACTGCGGGCGGTAGTTGTTGAAGAACGGCGTGTGACGGCCGCCCTCATCCTTTGAAAGGATGTAGACCTGACCCTCGAAGTTCGTGTGCGGGGTCGAGGTGCCGGGCTTGATGACGACCTGGCCGCGCTCGACGTCCTCACGCTTGATGCCGCGAAGCAGCAGGCCGACGTTCTCACCTGCGCGCGCGTCATCGAGGGTCTTGCGGAACATCTCGATGGCGGTGACCTTGGTGGTCAGCGCCTTCTCCTTGATGCCGATGATCTCGACGTCCTCGTTGGGGAGGAGCACACCGCGCTCGACACGACCGGTGACGACCGTACCGCGACCGGTGATCGTGAAGACGTCCTCGACGGGCATGAGGAACGGCTTCTCGGTCTCACGCGCCGGCGTCGGGATCGAGCTGTCGACGGCGTCCATGAGCTCGCCGACCGACTCGGCCCACTTCGCGTCGCCCTCGAGCGCCTTCAGCGCCGAGACCTTCACGACCGGGGCGTCGTCGCCGGGGAACTCGTAGGTGTCCAGCAGCTCGCGGACCTCCATCTCGACGAGCTCGAGGATCTCCTCGTCGTCGACCATGTCGGCCTTGTTCAGCGCCACGACGATGTACGGGACACCGACCTGGCGAGCAAGGAGCACGTGCTCCTTGGTCTGCGGCATCGGACCGTCGGTCGCCGAGACCACCAGGATCGCGCCGTCCATCTGCGCGGCACCGGTGATCATGTTCTTGATGTAGTCGGCGTGACCGGGGCAGTCAACGTGCGCGTAGTGCCGTTCCTCGGTCTGGTACTCCACGTGCGCGATGGAGATCGTGATGCCGCGCTGCTTCTCTTCAGGCGCCTTGTCGATCTCGTCGAACGGGGTGTACGGGTTGAGGTCCGGGAACTTGTCGTGCAGGACCTTGGTGATGGCCGCCGTCAGC
This sequence comes from Phytomonospora sp. NPDC050363, assembly GCF_040655735.1. Taxonomy (NCBI): domain Bacteria; kingdom Bacillati; phylum Actinomycetota; class Actinomycetes; order Micromonosporales; family Micromonosporaceae; genus Phytomonospora; species Phytomonospora sp. NPDC050363. The sequence goes on along the minus strand of NZ_JBFAKK010000005.1, from coordinate 91,809 downwards.
GTCGTCTTACCGTGGTCGATGTGACCGATGGTGCCGATGTTGACGTGCGGCTTAGTCCGCTCGAACTTCGCCTTCGCCACTGTCGTCCTCCTGTGGACATCTTGTATCTACGTCGAATTACCTGAGGTCACAGCCCTTGGATCTGTTCGATCCGTGGCCGTGCGGGTTATGCAGTACTGCTCGCCGGTGAGCGGCGGCCGGTCGCCCGACCACCCCCACCACGCTTTCGGTGGTGACCCACCCGACTGCGACGCCGGGAAGGCCGCTGTTCGGTTTCTCCGCCCCGACCCTGCCAACAACCCGTTTCGGGGTCGTCACCGGGGTCGGGACGAAGTCACTCGAAAGCTCTGTTACTCGCCCGTCGCCTTGGCGATGATCTCCTTGGCCACGTTCGCCGGAACCTCGGCGTACGAGTCGAACTGCATGCTGTAGCTCGCCCGGCCCTGGGTCTTCGACCGCAGGTCGCCGACGTAGCCGAACATCTCGCTGAGGGGGACCAGGGCCTTGACGGTACGGGCGTTTCCACGCTCGCCCATCTCCTGGACCATCCCCCGGCGGGAGTTGAGGTCACCGATGACGTCACCCATGTTCTCCTCGGGAGTGGTGACCTCAACGGCGAACATGGGCTCGAGCAGCGCCGGGTCGGCCCTGCGGGCCGCTTCCTTCAGCACCTGCGCGCCGGCGATCTTGAAGGCCATCTCCGAGGAGTCGACCTCGTGGTACTGACCGTCGAGCAGCTCGAGCTTGATACCCACGAGGGGGTATCCGGCGAGGATGCCGTACTGCATCGAGTCCTGGGCGCCGGCGTCCACCGACGGGATGTACTCCCGCGGGATACGGCCACCGGTGACCTTGTTCTCGAACACGTACGTCGGTCCGTCGCTGGTCATCTTCAGGGGCTCGATCGCCACGATCACTCGCGCGAACTGACCCGAACCACCGGTCTGCTTCTTGTGCAGGTACTCCACCTTGTCGACCCGCTTGCGGATCGTCTCGCGGTAGGCCACCTGCGGCTTTCCGATGTTGGCCTCGACGTTGAACTCGCGGCGCATGCGGTCCACCAGGATGTCCAGGTGAAGCTCGCCCATGCCGGAGATGACCGTCTGGCCGGTCTCCTCGTCGGTCTTGACGCGGAAGGTCGGGTCCTCTTCGGCGAGCCGCTGGATCGCCGTCGAGAGCTTGTCCTGGTCGGCCTTCGACTTCGGCTCGATCGCCACCGAGATGACGGGCTCGGGGAACGTCATCGACTCCAGGATCACCGGGTTGGCGCTGTCGGACAGCGTGTCACCGGTGGTGGTGCCCTTGAGGCCCTGGACGGCGATGATGTCACCGGCCTGCGCGAACGTGCGCTCCTCGCGCTTGTTCGCGTGCATCTGGTAGATCTTGCCGACGCGCTCCTTGCGGTCCTTGGTCGAGTTGATGACCTGGGTGCCCGGCTCGACCCGGCCCGAGTAGACGCGAACGTACGTCAGCTTTCCGAGGTGCTTGTCCGTCTGGACCTTGAAGGCCAGGCCGGAGAAGGGCTCGGAGACGTCCGACTCACGCTTGTCGGGGGTCTCGCCGTCCATCTTCGTACCGGTGATCGCCGGGACGTCGATGGGCGCGGGGAGGTAGTCGATGACCGCGTCGAGCAGGGGCTGGACGCCCTTGTTCTTGAACGCGGTACCGGTCAGGACGGGGTTGGCGTTGCCGGCGATCGTGGCCTTGCGGATCGCGGCCTTGATCTCGGCGGTCGACAGCTCCTCACCCTCGAGGAACTTCTCGGCGATCTCGTCGTCGAGGTCCGCGAGGCCCTCAAGGAGCTTCTCGCGGTACTCGGCGGCCTGGTCGGCGAGCTCGGCCGGGATCGGCTCGATCTCGTAGTCCTCACCGATCTGGGTCTCGCCACGCCACACCAGGGCACGCATCTCGACCAGGTCGACGACCCCGATGAAGTCCGCCTCGTTGCCGATCGGCAGCTGGAGGACGAGCGGGTTCGCGCCGAGGCGCTCCACCATCATGTCGACGCAGCGGAAGAAGTTCGCACCGGTGCGGTCGAGCTTGTTGACGAAGCACATCCGCGGGACGTTGTACTTGTCCGCCTGACGCCAGACGTTCTCGGTCTGCGGTTCGACGCCGGCGACACCGTCGTACACGGCGATCGCACTGTCGAGGACGCGCAGCGACCGCTCGACCTCGACCGTGAAGTCGACGTGGCCGGGCGTGTCGATGATCTGGATGGTGTGGTCTTTCCAATGGCAGGTGATGGCGGCGGAGGTGATGGTGATACCACGCTCCTGCTCCTGCTCCATCCAGTCCATCGTCGCGGCGCCGTCGTGGACTTCGCCGATCTTGTACGTGATGCCGGTGTAGAACAGGATCCGCTCAGTCGTCGTCGTCTTACCGGCATCGATGTGCGCCATGATGCCGATGTTGCGGAGCTTCGCCAGGGCGCTGTCGGCCTTAGCCACTGTCTTGTCCTGATTCTCTAGTCGTGTAACTCACTGGCCGCCCACTACCAACGGCTCGGTCAAATTTCTGATCGCGCTCGCCGTTGGTGCGGGCCCTTCGTATGCACGAAGGTCGACACGAGTATGCCGCTCACGTGAGCGAGCGGCATTCCCTTTACCAGCGGTAGTGCGCGAAGGCCTTGTTGGACTCGGCCATCTTGTGGGTGTCCTCGCGACGCTTCACAGCGGCACCGAGGCCGTTGCTGGCGTCGAGCAGCTCGTTCATGAGGCGCTCGGTCATGGTCTTCTCCCGGCGGGCGCGGCTGAACTGAACCAGCCAGCGCAGCCCGAGGGTGGTCGCCCGGGACGGGCGGACGTCGACCGGCACCTGGTAGGTCGCGCCACCGACACGGCGGCTGCGGACCTCAAGGGCGGGCTTGACGTTGTCGAGGGCGCGCTTGAGCGTGACGACCGGGTCGGTCTCGCTCTTGGCGCGGGTGCCCTCGAGGGCGTTGTAGACGATGCGCTCGGCGAGCTGACGCTTGCCGCGCACCAGGACCTTGTTGATCAGCTGCGTGACCAGGACCGAGTGGTAAACCGGGTCGGCAGCGAGCGGACGGCGCGGAGCCGGGCCTTTACGAGGCATTGTTAGCTCTTCTCCTTCTTCGCGCCGTAGCGGCTGCGGGCCTGCTTGCGGTCACGAACACCCTGGGTGTCGAGCGATCCGCGGACGATCTTGTAGCGGACACCGGGAAGGTCCTTCACACGGCCGCCGCGCACGAGCACGATCGAGTGCTCCTGCAGGTTGTGTCCCACGCCGGGGATGTAGGCCGTGACCTCGAAACCGCTCATGAGTCGCACGCGGGCGACCTTGCGCAGCGCGGAGTTCGGCTTCTTGGGAGTGGTCGTGTACACGCGAGTGCACACGCCGCGACGCTGAGGACATCCCTTCAGCGCCGGGGTCTTGCTCTTACTGGCCTTGGCCTTGCGGCCCTTGCGGACCAGCTGCTGGATCGTTGGCACCGGGTTTCTCGTCTCCCTTCGGCTCCTCGTGGCATCCTGCCGGAGCCGAGCCGTCTTCTCCTGGTTGTTTCGATCTACCTGTGTTGCCCGGACTCACACCACCTTGTCGGTGCTTGTCCGCCCCCCGCGCTCGGGCGTGTCGCCGTCGCATACCCCGAGCCGCTCTCACATGCTCGGAGTCTGGGGTTACGCCGTCCCCCGCCTGAGTGGGGAACGCACGCGAACCTGGACGCAGGGCCCAGGCACAAGGGGAGAGCGTACCCACCTTAAGAGAGGCGGGTCAAAGCGGACCCGCAGACGCCGGGTGGAGTGCGATGACTCACCCCGGTGTCCGGGTGACCGCTCGTTCACCCTTGCCGTGCCGTTCCTGTTCTGCGGTACGCGCCCGTGTCGACACGAGAGCACACCGCAGAACAGCATAACTCCCCGGCCGTGCGCGCATCCACCAGGGGTCGCGCGGCCGTCACCGGCCGCGCTGCGTCTCGCTCGCGCTCGGCGCCGGTCCGACCGGCGGGTCGCCGGGGCCCGGGTCCCCGCCGGAGAAGGCCGCGACGGCGAGAATCATCACGACGGTCAGGAACAATCCCACCCCGCCCAGGATCATTCCGGTGATCGCCGTCCCCTTGCCGACGTACTCGCCGCCCGACGACCGCACCTGCCGCAGGCCCACCACGGCCAGCGCCAAGGACGCGCCGCAGAGGAAGACGGCCAGGACCGTGAAGGCGACGCCGAAGACGGTGTCGTAGACGATGCCGATGCAGCCGACGGCGATCGCGGCCAGAATGCCGGCCACCCCCGCCAGCACCCCGCCGAGCGCCGGGCCCGAGTGGATCGGCTTGATCTGCGGGAGCATCAGCTGGTAGCCGCCGCCGCTGGAGCCGGGCGCGATCTGGCCCGTGTAGCCGTAGGGCATCGTCGGGCGCCCGATGCGCGGCGGAACCGGCGTCGGGGCCCCCATGGGCTGCTTCACCGGTGGGACCGGGGGCAGCAGCGGGTCGTGCTGCTCGTGGGCGCGGTTGCCGCCGCCGAAGACCTCGGGCCCCGGCACCGCCGTGACCGGCGCCTCCTCCGGCTTCGCCCAGGTGCCGTCCTGCTCCGCCCGACGGGCCGCGAACCACTCCGGCGAGCCCGGCTCGGGCTGCGTCGGAGGAGGCGCGAAGGGGTAGGAACTCGGCTGCGGCGGCTGCTCGTCACGCCGCTCGGGTGTTTCGCTCACCGCATCAGTCCACATCGGAGGGGAAGTCGTTGCCGCCCGGGCCGCCGCCGGCGACTCCGATCCGGTCCACCAGCCACAACAGCAGGCCCAGCAGCACCACCGCGGCGGCGATCAGCAGCGCCAGCTGCGCCAGCCACCGCCCCCGCCGCACGCGGGCGCTGCCCGTCAGGAAGCCCTTCGAGGCGACGATCTCGCCCTCGGCCTGCCCCGCCAGCCGCAAGGCGATGAACGCCGGGATCACGCCGCCGATGAACGGCGCCGTGATCACCGCGACGACGGCGAGCGCCATCGCCGTCACGGCTTTGGTCGACGGCACCGGGTCGGGATCGCGGGGATCGCGGATCGCGGCGGGAGGCGGGTGTGGCTGCACTCCCCCATCATGCCCGGCTCGGACGACGGGGTTGAAGGGATGCCGGGAGTGGGGTGGGTTTGGGGGTGGGGGCGGGAAGGGGGAGGGCGGTGGGGTGGACGGCGACAGGGGTGGGGGTGGGACGGGAGGCGGTGGTGGGACGGCAGAAATGGATGGGACAGCGCAGTGAAGTGGGGACGTGCCGGCGAGGGCCACGGTGGGGTGGATGGCTCTGCCGATTCCGTCCGGCGCGGTGAGCGGCATGGTGGGGTGACCGGGCCCGGCGGCCGACCATCCCGGTCCAGCGGGACGGGGTGCTCCTGGAGAGACTGCGGAGGGCGGGAGGGCGGGTTCCGACGCACTTTCTCCGGCGCACTTCGGGGCAGCGGGAGGCGGCTGTGCGTCCGCATTGGCGGCGAGGTCGGCGAGTGCGTCCAGTCGACCGCGGGGCCGGCGGATGCGGAGTACTCGGAGCGTCGCGCGTCGGCCTGCGGGCGGGCGCCAGCGACAGGGGCCGGCCAGGGTGGCGTCCGTGCGGCGGGACAGCGAGGAGCCGAAGGCCTTGGGCCGAGCTTCGGCGGGGAACTCGCGGCGGGTTGACCGCAGCAAGGTCGGCAGGGGGCAGCGCCAGCCGCGACGCAGAGGCCCACCTCCTCGATCACCCGCAGGTGCCGCCGAACCACATGCCGACCGCCTTCCACGCCCCCTCCCGTGGCCGCAGCACGACGGTCACCAGCGTCGGTGGGGCGTCCATCCCGTCGGCGGTGGAGTCTTTCGGCGCGTTGCCCGGGGACGGTGTGGCGTCCGCCCCCGCCGACGGACCCACCTCGGTGCCCGGCCCCACCGCCCCCGCCGGAGCCTCCAACCCCTCCCCCTCCCCGCCGTCGAAGTCCACGCACGCCGCGAACGCCCAGCCGCTCCCCCGGGCCTCGACCCCCAGCACCTCGCGCTCGACGGTCCCCCAGTCCGATCCCCCGTACTCGGCTTGCTCGCGCAGGCCTTGGCGGAGGCTCGTCAGCAGCGGGTCGGCGGCAGCCTTGGGCAGCCGGTCGTCCTCGCCGTGGTGCTGGGCGTGCTCCCAGGCCGACCAGTAGGCCTCGTAGGCGGCGGTGACTTCCGCCGGGGGTTGGGGCGGGGGTGCCGGTGTGGCGTTGGGGGTCGCCGCGCAGCCGGCCAGCAGGAGCGCGCTCGCCAGTCCCAGTCGCGGCCATCTCATGGAGTCACCACGTCTCGGGCCCGCGCGCGTTCGGCGGCCAGGGCGTCCGCGACGGACTTGAGGGCGTCGGCGTTGTCGTCGGCCAGTTCGGCTTGGTAGCCGCTCAGCAGCTCGAACCAGACCTCACCCAGTCGCGACCGGGTCTTGCACGCCACGTCGGCGGTGGCGAGGGCGCGTTCGACGTCGGTGACCGTCCTCGGCCAGTACTGGTACTGCGCCTCGCCCGGCAGTTCGTACTCGTGGCCCTTCTCCGACATGCAGGTGCTCCATTCCCCCAGACTCTCCACGGCTCGGGGGTCGGTGGCGACGGCGTCTTCGGCGGCGGCTGTCAGCGACGCGACGAGTGAGAGGTCGGGGGGTGGGCCGAAGGCTTGGTCGGCTTCGGCGGCGCAGCCGCCGTAGGGGATACCGGGGGCGGGGGGTTCGCCGGGGAGGGGGCCGAGGTAGGCGAGGCGTTGGCCGTCGGGGGTGGGGGCCTCGGTGTTGCGGGTGTCGGCGGGGGCGCGGTAGCCGTGGGCGGCGGCGTGGTCGGCGTCGAGGAGGCCGATCGACATGCCGCTGTCCCAGGGCCGCGCGGTGGGCAGCGGGGGCGGCGTCCAGCCGGGGTGGCCGAGGCGGGTCATGCACTCGGCCGCGAGGGTGTCGCGGGCGCTCTCGACGAGGCGGAGCCCGGCGAGGTCGTGGCGGTAGGCGGCCAGGGGCAGCGCGGCGGCGGGGTCGGCCGGCACGGAGAGGCCCGACAGGGAGGGACCTGCCGGGGAGGGCCCGGGCGGAGCTGCGCAGCCGGTGAGGAGGGCGCATGAGGCGAGGAGTGCGGCGAGGGTGTTCGCCGCGCGTTCGGGCGCCGGTCGCAAGGGTTTTCACCTCCGTGCCGCGCGACGATTTATTCCGACGGTGGAAAGGTCGGCGGCGAGACCTTTCCCGCGCGAAAGAACTGTGCGCGAAGAATGCGCGAATGGACCGGCTCGGCGCCTTCGTGATCAGTGCAGACCGCTGAGCAGATACGACGGAAAAGGGTGCGCGCACGAGGCGCGCACCCCCTTGGTACTAGCAGTGCGGGATACCGCCGCTCCACCAGATCACCGAGTCGTGCGAGTAGCCCCGCACGCCCGTCGCCCGGTTGCGGTGGTAGTTCCATTCGCCGTTCCAGCAGTACACGTCGGCGCCCTGGCCGATGTAGCCCAGGCCCAGCGGACCGCCGCTACCGGGGTTCGCCCAGATCCGGGCGCCGTTGACGCTGTAGTCGCCCGACGCGGCCGAGGCCTGCCCGGCGATGCCGATCGACGCCACGGCGACGGCCCCGACGGCCAGTGCCTTGAGACCGACTTTGGACGGTAGAATCGCACGCAGTTTCCCCATTAGGCGCTCCTTGTGAGTAGGGGAACGACGGTCGCGGCGTCGCACCGCCGCGGCCGTTCTCTCTCGATGGGTTCCAAGCTACGTAACGACCGCGATCAATTCAAGGCCGTACCCGAGCTTGACGGATTCCCGCCATTGCTACGGCCCCCGGCAATGTGTCATCCTCCCAATGACAGCGATTTACACCCGAGGGGGTTTCCCAATGGCGGAAAGGGCAGGTCAGCGGCCGAACTCGCGGCAGCTCAGGATCTTGCTCCTGCTTCACGAAGGACATACCGACCAGCAGATCGCCGAGCAGCTCTACCTGGGGATACGCACCGTCGAGCGGGAAATCGGCCGGCTCATGGAGTTGGCCGGAACGCGCACGCGGTTCAGTCTCGGCGCCACCGCTTCCCGACTGGGCTGGCTGCATTCGCCCACGCCCGCGGTGACCGGTCGGTAAATGTGATGGACGTCATAGCCGCGGGGGCAAGTGTTCACCGGAGAACAATCGGCGGCTGAAACATCGGACAACGCACTCGGCCTCGCGCGAATTGCCGCGCGGGGCCCTTTTCTCGACTGGGCATCAATGCACGGGACAATTCCTCGACGAATGGCGCCCGGCATATCGCGGTCGCGGGCCGCCCTCAAGGCGCCTCATACCCGCCGGCCTGCCAAGCGCCCGCACCTCGCCCCTGCCCCGGCCGGGACAACGCGCCCGGGCCGGCGGGCCGCCGCACGAAGGAGGGGCCCGCGGCGCCCCTCCCCGCCGTCGCGGACCCCTGACCTCGCCGGTCGCCCGCCCGATCAGGATGGCACCGGCGACCCGCGGCACCAGATTATGCGCGCCCCCGCGCCCGGGCGCGGGTTCGAAACCTCGTGGCGCATAGCCGCCAGAGGCCCGGCCCACATCACATTTAAATGCATCGATGCTGACGGGTAGTTGACTGTTTCCCGTGCCGCCCGTGTGGCATTCACCGTTGTGCGGGGACATCCGGCATGGAATTATCCGCCTCGGCGGGGCGCAATTGCCGGTCCGAACGCGATGATGGGGTCGGTGGATCGCGGGATACGGGGTGAGAAGGATGCGGGGAGTCAGTTCGGCGGCCGCGGTGGTCGGTACGGAACCGCTCGACGACCGGCGGGGCTTCACAGAGGGGGTACGGCTCAACGACAGGCAGCGCCTCATCGTCGGCATGCTCGCCGAAGGCGCGTCCGACACGCAGATCGCGCGCCGGCTCTACATCGGCCAGCGGACGGTTCAGCGCGAGGTCGCCGCCCTGATGGCGGTGGTGGGGGCGGCGTCGAGGTTCGCGCTCGGCGCGGAGGCCGCCCGGCGCGGCTGGCTGTAGAAACGCCTCAGGGCGCCCCTCCCGAAGGAGGAGCGCCCTGAGGCGTTGACCAGGAGGACCTAGAACGTCCCGCCCGTCGCAGCGGATTCACACCCACCGCGCCGAACGATCGGCTCCGGCCTCGGGGACCTAGAACGTCCCGCCCGTCGCAGCGGATTCACACCCACCGCGCCGAACGATCGGCTCCGGCCTCGGGGACCTAGAACGTCCCGCCAATGTCGAAGTCGTCCAGCGGAACCGCGGCGCCGCCGCCCGGACCGAACCCGAAGCTGCTGGGCTCGTCGTAGCCGGACATCGAGTAGACGCGGGCCTTGGCCTCCTCGGTCGGCTCGACCCGGACGTTGCGGTACTTGGCGATGCCCGTACCGGCCGGGATGAGCTTACCGATGATGACGTTCTCCTTGAGACCGATGAGGTTGTCGCCCTTGGCGTTCATCGCGGCCTCGGTGAGCACTCGGGTGGTCTCCTGGAAGGAGGCCGCCGACAGCCACGAGTCGGTCGCGAGCGACGCCTTGGTGATCCCCATCAGGACCGGACGGCCGGAGGCCGGCTCCTGTCCCTCGGCGACGATGCGGCGGTTCTCGGTCTCGAACCGCGCGCGGTCGGTCAGCGAGCCCGGCAGGAACTCGGTCGCGCCGGAGTCGATGACGGTGACGCGCTTGAGCATCTGCCGCACGATGATCTCGATGTGCTTGTCGTGGATGAGCACACCCTGCGACCGGTACACGTGCTGCACCTGGTCCACGAGGTGCATCTGCACCTGACGCGGGCCGAGGATGCGGAGCAGCTCGTGCGGGTCGATGGTGCCCTCGTGGAGCTTCTCGCCGACCGCGACGGGGCCGCCGTCGTGGACGCGCATGCGCACACGGCGGGAGACCTTGTCGTAGACGACCTCTTCGCCACCGTCGTCCGGCACGATGATGATCTTCCGCGACTTGTCGCTGTCCTCGATGCGGATCCGGCCGGCGACCTCGGCGATCGAGGTCTTGCCCTTCGGAACACGCGCCTCGAAGATCTCCTGAACACGCGGCAGACCCTGCGTGATGTCGTCACCGGCCACACCACCGGTGTGGAAGGTGCGCATCGTCAGCTGGGTACCGGGCTCACCGATCGACTGAGCGGCGATGATGCCGACGGCCTCACCGATGTCGACCTGCTTGCCGGTCGGCATCGAACGGCCGTAGCAGAGGCCGCAGACGCCCAGCGCCGACTCGCAGGTCAGCACGGAGCGCACCCGGACGTCCTTGACGCCGTTGGCGACGAGTTCCTCGATCATCGGCGCCGACAGGTCGGTGCCCTCGGCGACGATGACCCGGCCCTTGGCGTCGGTGACGTCCTCGGCGATCGTGCGCGCGTAGACGGAGGTCTCCGCGTGCTCGTGCTTGATGATCGAGCCGTCCTCGTGGACCTCGGCGATCGGCAGGCGGATCGCCCGGTCGGTGCCGCAGTCCTCTTCGCGGACGATGACGTCCTGCGACACGTCCACCAGACGACGGGTCAGGTAACCCGAGTCGGCGGTACGCAGCGCGGTGTCGGCCAGGCCCTTGCGGGAACCGTGGGTCGAGATGAAGTACTCCAGCACCGACAGGCCCTCACGCAGCGAGGACTTGATGGGGCGCGGGATGATCTCGCCCTTCGGGTTGGCCACCAGACCACGGATCGCGGCGATCTGGCGCAGCTGAAGCATGTTGCCTCGGGCGCCGGAGTTGATCATCTTCCACAGGGGGTTCTCCTGCGGGAGCGAGTGGTCGAGCTCCTTGGCGATCTCGTTGGTCGCCTTCGTCCAGATCTCGATCAGCTCGCCGCGGCGCTCCTCGGCGGTCATCAGACCACGCTGGTACTGCTTCTCGATCCGCTCGGCGTCCTTCTCGTAGCGCTCCAGGATCTCCTGCTTGCGCGCCGGGGGGACGACGTCCTCGATGCCGATGGTCACGCCCGACCAGGTGGCCCAGTGGAAACCGGCCTCCTTGAGCGCGTCCAGCGACGCCGCGAGCTGCACCTTGGGGTACCGCTCGGCGAGGTCGTTGACGATGTCGGACAGCTGGCCCTTGCGCACCTCGTAGTTCACGAAGCGGTAGTCGACCGGCAGGGTCTCGTTGAACAGGACCCGGCCCAGCGTGCTGTCGAGCAGCAGCGGCGAGCCCGGCTCCCAGTCCTCGGGGGCCTCGAAGGGCTTGTTGCCCGGACCGTTGTCCACGGTGAAGACACCGTCGAGCAGGATCCGGATCGGCGACTGGAGGTGCACCGCGCCCGCGTCGTGCGCCATGAGCGCCTCGGCGAGGGAGCTGAAGATCCGGCCCTTGCCCGCGACGTCTTCACGGCCGTGGGTCAGGTGGTACAGACCGATGATCATGTCCTGGGTGGGCATGGTCACCGGGCGGCCGTCGGACGGCTTGAGGATGTTGTTGCTCGACAGCATCAGGATCCGGGCCTCGGCCTGGGCCTCGGCCGACAGCGGCACGTGGACCGCCATCTGGTCACCGTCGAAGTCGGCGTTGAAGGCGGTGCAGACCAGCGGGTGGATCTGGATGGCCTTGCCCTCGACCAGCTGCGGCTCGAAGGCCTGGATGCCCAGACGGTGCAGCGTGGGCGCACGGTTCAGCATGACCGGGTGCTCGGTGATGACCTCTTCAAGGACGTCCCACACGACCGGACGGGCACGCTCGACCATGCGCTTGGCCGACTTGATGTTCTGCGCGTGGTTGAGGTCCACCAGGCGCTTCATCACGAAGGGCTTGAACAGCTCCAGGGCCATCTGCTTCGGCAGGCCGCACTGGTGCAGCTTCAGGCGCGGGCCGACGACGATGACCGAACGGCCCGAGTAGTCGACGCGCTTGCCGAGGAGGTTCTGACGGAAGCGGCCCTGCTTGCCCTTGAGCATGTCGGACAGCGACTTGAGGGGACGGTTGCCGGGACCGGTGACCGGGCGACCGCGCCGGCCGTTGTCGAACAGCGCGTCCACGGACTCCTGGAGCATCCGCTTCTCGTTGTTGACGATGATCTCGGGCGCGCCGAGGTCGATCAGCCTCTTGAGACGGTTGTTCCGGTTGATGACCCGGCGGTACAGGTCGTTGAGGTCGGAGGTCGCGAAGCGGCCACCGTCCAGCTGCACCATCGGCCGCAGCTCCGGCGGGATCACCGGAACGCAGTCGAGGACCATGCCCATCGGCGAGTTGCCGGTGGTCGAGAAGGCCGCGACGACCTTGAGGCGCTTGAGGGCGCGGACCTTCTTCTGGCCCTTGCCGCTGCGGATCGTCTCGCGCAGGGACTCCGACTCGTCGTTCAGGTCGAGGTTGGCCAGAAGCTCCTTGATCGCCTCGGCACCCATCCCGCCCTTGAAGTAGTCGCCGAAGCGGTCGTAGAGCTCGCGGTAGAGCAGCTCGTCACCGATGAGCTGCTTGGAGTCGAGCTTGCGGAAGGTGTCCATCACCTCTTCGAGGCGGTCGATCTCCCGCTGGGCCTTGTCGCGCAGCTGGCGCATCTCGCGCTCGCCGCCCTCCTTGACCTTGCGGCGGACGTCGCTGCGGGCGCCCTCGGCCTCAAGTTCGGCGAGGTCGGCCTCCAGCTTCGAGGCGCGCTTCTCCAGCTCGGAGTCGCGCAGGTTCTCCAGCTGGCGCTTCTCGGCGGCGATCTCGTTCTCGATCGTCGACATGTCGCGCGTGCGCGCCTCGGCGTCGACCGAGGTGATCACGTACGCGGCGAAGTAGATGATCTTCTCGAGGTCCTTCGGCGCGATGTCGAGCAGGTAGCCCAACCGCGACGGGACGCCCTTGAAGTACCAGATGTGGGTGACGGCGGCGGCCAGCTCGATGTGGCCCATCCGCTCACGGCGAACCTTCGCACGCGTCACCTCGACGCCGCAGCGCTCGCAGATGATGCCCTTGAAGCGGACGCGCTTGTACTTGCCGCAGTAGCACTCCCAGTCACGGGTCGGGCCGAAGATCTTCTCGCAGAAGAGTCCGTCCTTTTCCGGCTTCAGGGTGCGGTAGTTGATCGTCTCCGGCTTCTTGACCTCACCGTGCGACCACTGACGGATGTCCTCTGCTGTGGCCAGACCGATCCGAAGCTCATCGAAGAAGTTCACGTCGAGCACTAGGTTTCAATCCCCTTGTTGTTGCTCTTGCTGTGATTAGGGTCTTGGGTGGGGCCGGGGGTTGAACCCGGCCCCATCGATCTGGCCGCCTAGGCGCCTTCCAGGTCGACGCTGCTCGGCTCGTGCCGGGACAGGTCGATGCCGAGCTCCTCCGCCGCGCGGAAGATCTCGTCGTCGGTGTCGCGCATTTCGAGCGCGACGCCGTCACTGGAGAGCACCTCGACGTTCAGGCACAGCGACTGGAGTTCCTTCAGCAGAACCTTGAACGACTCCGGCACACCCGGCTCGGGGATGTTCTCACCCTTCACCACGGCCTCGTAGACCTTCACGCGCCCGACGACGTCGTCGGACTTGATGGTCAGCAGCTCCTGCAGGGCGTAGGCGGCGCCGTAGGCCTGCATCGCCCAGCACTCCATCTCACCGAAGCGCTGGCCGCCGAACTGGGCCTTACCGCCCAGCGGCTGCTGCGTGATCATCGAGTACGGACCGGTCGAACGCGCGTGGATCTTGTCGTCGACGAGGTGGTTGAGCTTGAGGATGTACATGTAGCCCACCGCGATGGCGTCCGGGATCATCTCGCCGGAGCGGCCGTCGAACAGGCGCGCCTTGCCGTTTCCGCCGACCATGCGCTGGCCGTCGCGGTTGGGCAGGGTGTTCTCCAGAAGCCCGACGATCTCGTCTTCCTTGACACCGTCGAAGACCGGGGTACCGACGTTGCTGTTGGCCGGGGCCTCGCTGGCCCCGATCGCGTGCAGCGCCTTCTTCCAGTCGGCGTCGTCGCCCTCGATCTTCCAGCCGCGCGTGGCGATCCACCCGAGGTGGACCTCCAGGACCTGGCCGATGTTCATTCGGCCGGGCACGCCCAGCGGGTTGAGGACAACGTCGACCGGGGTCCCGTCCTCAAGGAACGGCATGTCCTCGGCGGGCACGATCTTGGAGATCACGCCCTTGTTGCCGTGGCGGCCGGCGAGCTTGTCACCGTCGGAGATCTTGCGCTTCTGGGCCACGTACACGCGCACCAGTTCGTTGACGCCCGGGGACAGCTCGTCGCCGTCGTCGCGGGAGAAGGTGCGAACGCCGATGACCGTGCCGGTCTCGCCGTGCGGAACCTTCAGCGAGGTGTCGCGCACCTCGCGCGCCTTCTCGCCGAAGATCGCGCGCAGCAGACGCTCCTCGGGGGTCAGCTCGGTCTCGCCCTTGGGCGTGACCTTGCCGACGAGGATGTCGCCGTCGCGGACCTCGGCGCCGATGCGGATGATCCCGCGCTCGTCGAGGTCGGCGAGCATCTCCTCGGAGACGTTCGGGATGTCCCGGGTGATCTCCTCGGGGCCGAGCTTGGTGTCACGGGCGTCGACCTCGTGCTCCTCGATGTGCACCGAGGTGAGCTCGTCCTCCTGCACGAGGCGCTGCGACAGGATGATCGCGTCCTCGTAGTTGTGACCCTCCCACGACATGAACGCCACGAGGAGGTTCTTGCCGAGCGCCATCTCACCCTTTTCGGTGGACGGGCCATCGGCCAGGACCTGACCGCGCTCGACGCGGTCGCCCTCGTTGACGACGGGGATCTGGTTGACGCAGGTGCCCGCGTTCGACCGGCGGAACTTGTGCAGCAGGTAGGTACGGCGGTGGCCGTCGTCCTGGTGCACGGTCACGTAGTCGGCGCACAGGTCCTCGACGACACCGGCCTCTTCGGCGACGACGACGTCACCGGCGTCGACGGCGGCACGGTATTCCATGCCGGTACCGACGACCGGGGACTTCGGCCTGATGAGCGGCACGGCCTGCCGCTGCATGTTCGCGCCCATGAGGGCACGGTTGGCGTCGTCGTGCTCAAGGAACGGGATCATCGCGGTGGCGACCGAGGTCATCTGCCGCGGCGAGACGTCCATGTAGTCGACCACTTCGGCCGTGACCAGGTCGGCCTCACCGCCCTTACGGCGGACGAGGATCCGGTCGTCGGCGAAGGAACCGTCGGCGCGCAGCGGCGTGTTCGCCTGCGCCTTGATGTAGCGGTCCTCCTCGTCGGCGGTCAGGTAGTCGATCTGCTCGGTGACCTTGCCGTCGACGACCTTGCGGTAGGGCGTCTCGATGAAGCCGAACGGGTTGACCCGCGCGAACGACGAGAGCGCGCCGATGAGGCCGATGTTCGGGCCCTCGGGCGTCTCGATCGGGCACATGCGGCCGTAGTGCGACGGGTGGACGTCACGGACCTCCATGCCGGCGCGGTCACGCGAAAGGCCACCGGGGCCGAGCGCGGACAGGCGGCGACGGTGGGTCATGCCCGCGAGCGGGTTGACCTGGTCCATGAACTGCGAGAGCTGCGAGGTTCCGAAGAACTCCTTGATCGCCGCCACGACGGGACGGATGTTGATCAGGGTCTGCGGCGTGATGGCCTCGACGTCCTGCGTCGTCATGCGCTCGCGGACGACGCGCTCCATCCGGGACAGGCCGACGCGGACCTGGTTCTGGATGAGCTCGCCGACGGTGCGCAGGCGGCGGTTGCCGAAGTGGTCGATGTCGTCGGCCTCGTAGCCCTCTTCGCCGTTGTGCAGGCGAACGAGGTACTCGATGGTGGCGACCAGGTCCTCTTCGGTCAGCGTGTTCGTCTGGACCGGGTTCTCGGAGTGGAACTTCTTGTTCAGCTTGTACCGGCCGACCTTGGCCATGTCGTAGCGCTTGGGGTTGAAGAACAGGTTCTCCAGCAGCGCCTGCGCGTTGTCCTTGGTCGGCGGCTCGCCCGGACGGAGCTTGCGGTAGATGTCCAGCAATGCCTCGTCCGTGCCGGCGACGTGGTCCTTCTCGAGCGTCGCCATCATGATCTCGGACCAGCCGAAGCGCTCGCGGATCTGCTCGCCGCTCCAGCCGATGGCCTTCAGCAGGACCGTGACGGCCTGCCGGCGCTTGCGGTCGATGCGGACACCGACGGTCTCGCGCTTGTCGACGTCGAACTCGAGCCAGGCGCCGCGGCCCGGGATGACCTTGACCAGCGACAGGTCGCGGTCACTGGTCTTGTCGGGCTGCTTGTCGAAGTACACGCCCGGAGAACGGACAAGCTGGGAGACGACGACACGCTCGGTGCCGTTGATGATGAACGTCCCCTTCGGGGTCATCATCGGGAAGTCGCCCATGAACACCGTCTGGCTCTTGATCTCACCGGTGTTGTGGTTGATGAACTCCGCGGTGACGAACAGCGGGGCGCAATAGGTGAGGTCCTTCTCCTTGCACTCCTCGGTGGAGGCTTTCACCTCGTCGAAGCGAGGATTCGAGAAGGAGAGGGACATTGTGCCCGAGAAGTCCTCAATCGGACTGATTTCTTCGAGGATCTCGTCAAGACCGCACTTGGGCGAGGTCTCTTCGGAGACCCTGGAGCGCCAAGCCTCATTGCCGACGAGCCAGTCGAAAGACTCGTTTTGGATGGCGAGGAGGTTGGGTACCTCTAGGGTCTCTTTGATCCTCCCGAATGAAATCCGACGAGGAGCGAGTGCGCTCGTAGTGAGATTGGTCTTCGCAGGGCGGGAAGCTGCCAAGATGCGTCCTTCCGAGGACCTGTGTTGCAACGGCCGTTTAGCGCGCACCCCACACGGCCCGTGTCAAACTCCCATAACCGGACATTTAGCCGATTAAAGGGCAGTTACCCACGGGTTCAAGAGTGAGAGGGCAGCGCAAACTAGCAGTGTAGCCGAAGCACAGACGACTGTCCAAGCGCCCTCTTCAACCCCCCGGCCGGACGCCTCTTGGAACCAGTATGGCCACGCGTGAGTGGCGTTGTCTGCGCATAGCTTGCCTTGACGGAGGTCACGTCGTCAAGGGGACGGCCGGATTTGGTCACGAAGCAGTCACGGGCACTGGAGTTGCGCGAGTGGCGGGAGTGAGAGCGCCCGGCCGGTCCGCACCGAAAGTCCGCGCCGGTCAGGGGCGGGATCGTTGATTCGAACAGGTGATCGCCGCCTTTGCGGCCCCTCCCTCAAGGGCTATACGGACACCGGCGCCGACTCGGTCGCACGGGAATCGAAAGGGCGCCGATGACGCATTCGGGCCTGCCCCATCGTGCCGACGGCCGGGCCTTGGTGACCCCCGACACCTTGCGTACGTTGGCCTGACCGGGCGGCCCGTCGCCCGATCGTCACGCCGAGTGGACCCGGCGGCGTGCCACACCCCCGCTCGACTCGACGGTGACCCCGTTGTCGGCCGGATATGTTGATTTGTGCCTTTTCATGCGCTTCTTCGCTCTCGTGAGGAGAGAACGTGGACAACGCCGTCCCTCCACCGCCCCCGCCGCCCGCCTTCGGCCCGCCCGTCCCCCAGCCGCCGCGCAAGAAGCCGGTGTTCCAGCAGTGGTGGTTCATCGTCGGAGCCGTGGTGCTCCTGCTCTGCGTGTGCGGCGGAGGCATCGCCGCCCTCAACTCCGGCGACGGGAAGGACGACTCCTCGTCGAACACTCCCGCCGGCGAGGACGCCGACCCCGCCGAGGACGCCGCCGAGCCCGCCGAGGAGAAGAAGGCCGACCCCTACGACGAGGAGTACGGCACCTTCGAGACGGTCGAGGAGTCCGGCAGCGGCGACACGGTCCTGGAACTGCCCAAGGGCGCCTCGGCCGGGATCGTCACCGCCACGCACGACGGGTCGGCGAACTTCATCGTCAGCGGCCTCGACAAGGACAACGAGCCCACCGGCGACCTGCTGGTCAACGCCATCGGCGACTACAAGGGCACCGCCGCCTACGGGCTGACCGCCCTCGGTGAGGCCGTCACCCTGGAGGTCAAGGCCGACGGGAAGTGGTCGATCACGATCGCGCCCGTCTCGGCCGCCAAGGCCCTGCCCTCCCCCGCCAAGGGCGGCGGCGACGCCGTGTACCTCTACGACGGGGACGCCGCGACCTGGAAGGCCACCCACGACGGCGAGGGCAACTTCATCGTCGTGCAGTACCCGGCCGGCGGCTTCCCCAACCTCGCCGTCAACGAGATCGGCGAGTACGAGGGCACCGTCGCGGCCAAGGCCGGGCCCTCGGTGGTGACCGTCAACGCCGACGGGAAGTGGACCCTCGCGGAGTGACCCGGACGGCCGGGACCGCGCGAGGGGCGCGGTCCCGGTCCGGTCACTCGGCGGTGGGGGTCTCGGGCTCGACGGGGGTTTCCGGCTCGACGGAAGGCCGGGCGGAGGGCGCCGCAGGGAGCTCGACCAGGGGCGCGAGCGCCTTCGCGATGTCGGCGACCTCAGAGAGCTCACCGGAAGCGACGGCGATGGTGAGGTCGAATCCTTCACCACCTTCGTCGGTCGCGATGACGTAGGCACCGTTCAGCTCGCAGAACACCACCGTGGCCACCCAGGCCAGGCGCTTGTTTCCGTCGATCAGCGGATGAAACCGCGCGATCGAATGCATGAGCACCGCGGCCTTCTCCAGGAGCGTCGGATACTGCTCCTGCCCGAACAGGACGGTTCGCGGCCGCTCGGACGCCGAGGCGATCAGTCCGGCGTCACGGTAGATGACCCGGCCTTCGACGGCGAGGTCGGCGAGCAGCATCAGCTGCTCGACGGTGAGATAGCGAATCTCGGTCATGATTTGCCCAGCCGATCGAGTGTCTCGGAGTACCGGCGGACGATGTTGCGTCCGAGCTGCTCGACGATCACGTCGTCGCCGTGGCGGCGGATGTACTCGTCCACCGCGTTCACGACGAGACTGTGGAGGCTGCGGTGCTCGCGCTCGGCGAGGACCTTGGCGCGGGCGTCGATGTCTTCGGGGAGTCGCAGAGTCATAGCCATACCATCACGGTACCACTCTGGTATCAATGAAAGAGCCATGTGCGAAATCATTGCGCATTTATCCCCATCACTGCCTCGCGGGGTCGCACATTCGTTCGACTAGGATTCGAACCTCTCAATTCGCCCACCTAGGTTCGAATCATCGCGTTCCATGTACCCATGAAGATCCTCCTCATCGGCGCCTCCGGCATGGTCGGTTCGCGCGTCGCCGCCGAGGCGCTCAGCCGCGGCCACGAAGTCGTCGGCGTCACGCGCGGCGGACGGGCCGACGACCTGCCCTCCCACCCGCGCCTCACCCTCGCCGCTGCCGACGCAGGCGACGCCAAGGCGCTCGCCGGGCTCGCCGCCGGCGCCGACGCGGTGGTCGCGGCGCTGCCGCCCGCACGTGACGGGTCCCCGGCGACGGGTCCTTACCTGGCGGTGGCGGGGTCGATCATCGACGGGACGCGCCAGGCCGAGGTGAAGCGCCTGATCTGGGTCGGCGGTGCGGGCAGCCTTGAGGTCGGTGGCGGGAAGCGCCTGTTCGAGACCGAGGGTTTCCCGGAGGCGTACAAGGCCGAGGCGCTCGCGCAGGGCGAGGTCCTCGACGTGTTCCGCGAGCTGACCGACCTCGGCTGGACCTACGTCTCCCCCGCCGCCGAGATCGCGCCGGGCGAGCGCACGGGCGAGTTCCGGGTGGGCGGGGACGCGCTGCTCTCCGACGCCGAGGGCCGCAGCCGCGTCAGTGCCGAGGACTTCGCGGTCGCGCTGGTGGACACCCTGGAGAAGGGCGACCACGTGCGCGAGCGCATCACGGTGGCCTACTAGTAGGCGGTGACGGCGGCGGCCTTCCAGGTCCCGTCGACGGGGACCATGTGCAAGACGATGCGGTTCATGTCGACCTTCTCGCCGGTGATGTTGTCGTTGCGGCGGGTCTGGTTGACGTAGAGGAGCACGTCGACCGATTTCGGTGTCAACGACCAGACGCTGCCGGTGTCGACGGCGACGATTCCGGCGCCGGTGACGGGGGCGGAGACGACGGCCTTCTCCTTGGTGGCCTGTTCGCGCAGGGCGTCCATCTGCTTGCCGTAGTCCTCGGCGAAGGCGCCGGTGACGTGGGCGAGGCCGTTGTCGCGGGAGGAGTCGAAGTTGCGGTAGTCGTAGGCGATGATCGCCTGGACGGCGACGACGGCCTCGGCCTGTGCCTCGTCGACGGCCCGGTCGATGGCGTTCTCGCGCTCGAAGAGGAAGAAGGCCGAGCCGGCGACGAGCAGGACCAGGACCGCCGTGGCGGACAGGCGCAGGGCGAGGCGGCGCAGGTGGCGGAGGCCTCGCGGGCGGCGGCGCAGGACCGCGGTGCGGCTCTTCGCCACCGGGCGCGTGCCGGGTGTGGGGCGGGGTCGCGGGCGCGGGGAGGGCTTCGTGGGTGCCTTGGCCGAGCCGTCGGCGGGGGTGTCGAGGGTATCGACGCGCTGTTGGGGGATGCGCGAGGGCGCCGTCGTGCGGGGCTTGCGCTTCTGTTCGCGCAGCGAGCGCGGGACGTATTTGCCGCTCATCAGACGAACTCCAGCTTCCCGATAAGCCACTCACCGTCGACGAGGTCCATGGCGACGATGACCCGGTAGTGGACGACGCGCCCGTCGGGGGCGTTGACGTTGGTGACGCGCGCGTCGGCGGCGAGGATGACGCCGGTGGAGTCGCCGTCGGTGGGGAAGTCGGGGTTGTCGTAGACGACGGCTGCGCTGAGGATCTCCCCGCTGGAGGTGGCCTGGTTGGCCACGATCGTCTCGCGCAGGCCGGCCTTCTGCTTGGCCCATTCCTCGTTGAAGGTGCCGGTGGTGACCGACTCGATCCGGTCGAGGTCGGCGTCGACGCTCCCGGCGGCGGTGGTCATGAAGCTGCGGACGTGTTGGCGGGCGGCGGACACGGCGTCGGTGTGGGCGTCGTCGGCGCGGTTGGCGTCGAGGAATCGCCAGCCGGTGATGCCGCCGAGGGCGAGCGCGCCCGCGACGACGAGGGCGAGCACGATGTTGAGCCCGATCCAGAGCGGGCGGCGTTCGAAGACGCTGGGGTTGTCCATGTGGTTCGGGCCTCCTTAAGCCGCGAGGCCGGCCAGCAGGAGCTGGCGCCATGATTGGTCGCCGGCGAGGGCGTACTGCCCGCCGGTGCCGCCGAAGGCGATCGGCAGGCCGAGGTTGTCGACGACGAGTCCGGTGGCGGGGTCGTATCCGGCGACGGTGGTGCCGGGTGAGACGGGGGCCGGTGTCTCCGACTCGGGGTCGGGTTCGGGCTCGCCGGGGAGCGGGGCGGGGTGGATGGGGCCGCCGGTGGGGCCGGGGGCGTTCTGCCAGCCGCGCACGGCCGAGCCGTCGCCGAGTTCACCGCCGGTGCAGGTGACCGGGCCGGCGCCCTTGTTGTAGACGCACGGCGGCGGGTTGTCGAAGTTGAGGACGAGGCCGAAGTGCGCGGTGCCGTCCCCGGGGGTGACGGTGAAGGAGCCCGACACGACCGAGGGGTAGGAGATGAGCAGGCTCTCGATGCCGGGGAGGCGGCGGACGGCGACGCCGTTGACGCTGATCATGTTGCCGAGCAGGACGCCCAGTTGCGGGTCGAGGTCGCGGATGAGGCCGCTGACCTCGGTGGTCGTCGCGGGGGCTTCGGCGAGGATCGCGCGCAGGTCGCCGTCGGAGTCCTTGAGGGTCTCGGTGAACTCGCGCAGGCCCTTGGCCCACTGGTCGATGGCCTCGGCGGAGTCGGCCTGGGTGTCGAGGACGGTCCGGCCGTCCTCCAGGAGGGCGAGGGTCTCGGGGAGGTAGGTGGTGGCGTCGGTGAGGAGCACGTCGGTGGCGTCGAGGATCGTGGCGAGGGCGTCGCCGTTTCCTTCGAAGGCCTTGCCCAGCTCGTCGATGACGACGCCGAGGTCGTCGGGGTCGACGGCGGCGACGAGCGCGTCGAGGTTGGTCAGCAGGCTCTCGACGGCCAGGGGCGTGGTGACGCGGTCCGCGCCGATCGTGTCGCCGGGCTCCAGGTAGGGGGCGCTGTCGGTGGCCGGGCGCAGGTCGACGTACTGCTCGCCGACGGCCGAGCGGTTGGCGACGACGACCTTGAGGTCGCTGGGGACCTGCACGCCGCGGTCGATGTCGAGCTGGACGCGGGCGCCGCCGGGGCGCAGGCTGATCTCACCGACGCGGCCGATCTGCACGCCCCGGTAGGTGACCGAGCCGTGGGTGTAGGCACCGCCGGTCTCGTCCATGTCGACGAAGACCTGGTAGGAGCCGTCGCCGATGCCGAGGTACTTGAAGCCGACGAACAGCGCGCCGGCCAGTGACAGCACGACGAACAGGGCGATCTGGATCCGTGCGCGTCGGGTGATCATCCGGCCAGTCCTCCCAGCAGCAGTTCGGCGAGGCCGCCGATCAGGGGGTTCGCCTCGCCCGGGCCGGGTTCGGCCGTGTCGGGCTCCTCGCCGTTCGGGTCCCCTTCGCCGGGGGCGGGGTCGACCGGTTTGCCGCCGAACAGGTTGCCCAGGACACTGCCGAGGTCGAGGTCGAGGGTGATGTGCAGGTTGACGAAGTCGCCCTGGACGGCGTCGGAGACGTTGTGCGGGAAGGGGTAGGACAGGGCCAGTTCGAGGCCTTGGGGGAAGTCGTCGCCGGCGGCCACGAGCTGTTCGAGGATCGGCTGGAGCGCCTCGATCGAGCCGAGCGTGTCGTCGCGGCTGGCCTCGATGACCTGCGTGCCGACGTCGCCGAGGTTCTTGAGCGCTTCGAGTGCGGCGGTGAGGTTGTCCTGCTGCCCGGCGAGGACCTCGGCGCCCGGACCGAGGGCTTCGAGGGCGGCGCCGATGTCGTCCTTCTGCTTCGCCAGGTCGATGGCCAGCGCGTCGAGGGCCTCGATGGCGTCGACGATCTGCTCGCGCTGGGCGTCGAGGGCGGTCACGAAGGCGTCGAGCTCCCCGAGGGTGTCCTTGATGTCGGACTCGCGGCCTTCGAGGGCGTCGATGAGTTCGGTGTTGATGGTCCGCAGCTGTTCGAGTCCGCCGCCGCCGAGGGTCAGCGCGAGCGCGCCGAGGACCTCCTCGACCTCGGCGGAGCGGCGGGTGCGCTCGATGGGGATGGTGGAGCCGTCGGTGAGTTCGCCGGCGGGGGCGACGTCGATGGGCGGGCTGAGCGCGACGAACTTCTCGCCGAGGAGGCTGGTCTGGCGCAGCGCGGCGGTGCTGTTGGCCGGCAGGACGACGTCGTCGTTGACGCGGACAGTGACCTCGGCGGTCCAGCCGTCGACGGAGATGTCCTCGACGGTGCCGACGGTGACGTCGTTGACCTTCACCGAGGAGTTCTGCACGAGGTCGAGGACGTCGGCGAACTCGATGGTGACGGCGTAGCCGCCCATGCCTTCCCCGCCGGGGAGGGGCATGGAGGAGCAGGCCGTCAGCCCGAGAGCCGCGGGGAGCAGGAGGGCGGCCAGTCGCGTGCGCATCAGTTCCCCCCGGCGAGTTTGGCGAGGTCGGCGGGGAGCTGGACGCCCGCTTCGGCCAGCGCGGCGGCGAGGTTGACGCACTCGATGGGGACCTCGTCGACGGGGAGGAGCCCGGCGATGAGGTTGCACACGAACCCGGCGGGATCGTTGGCGCCGAGGAGGTTGTCGCGGGTGTCGAGGGTGCCCGAGCGCGCGTTGTAGGCGAGCTGGAGGTCCGACAGCGCGACCGGTGCGTAGTCGAGGGCGGTGATCAGGGCGTCCTGCTGGCGGGCCAGGACGCCGGTGAGCTCGGCGAGCGCGTCGACGTTGGTCACCAGGCTCTCCTTGTTGTCCTGGATGAAGCCGGTGACCACGACCAGCGCGCCGGCGAGCTTCTGGAGGGCGTCGCCGAGTTCGTCGCGCTCCTCGGAGAGGTTCCCGGCGACCTCGGCGAGCTGCTCGTTGAACAGCCGGACCTGGGCGTCGCTCTGGGCGAGGGCGGTGGTGAAGGTCGAGAGGTTCTCGATGGTGGCGAAGAGGTCGCCGCGGCCGTCGGAGACCGTCGAGAGGGCCTGGGCGAGGTTGTCGAGGCTGTCGCCGAGGGCGACGCCGTTGCCTTCGAGGTTCTCGCGCGCGGCTTCGAGGAGTTCTTGGAGTTCACCGTCGGCGGCGGCGCCCTGCGGCCCGAGGGCCGTGGCGAACTCGTTGAGCGCGGTGTAGACCTCGTCGAGTTCGAGGGGGACGATCGCGCGGTTCGGGTCGAGTTCGGCGCCGTCGGCGAGTTTCGCGCCGCCGGTGTAGGCGGGGGCGAGCTGGATGTAGCGGTCGGCGACCAGGCTGGGCGGGACGACGATGGCGCTGGCGTCGGCGGGGACGGGGTAGTCGGCGTCCCAGGACATCTCGACGAGCACGCGCGTGCCGGCGGGTTCGACCTTGACGACCTCGCCGACCTTCACGCCGAGGATGCGGACCTCGGAGCCGGGGAAGAGTCCGACGGCGCGGCTGAGGTGGACGCTGACGCGGGTGGTGTCGGAGCTCAGGCGCTGCCAGGCGAAGAAGCCGGCGATGAGCAGGACGGCGACGGCGGCGAAGACGACCGGTCGACTCCTCAGGGAGGACTTGCGGAGAGCCGCTCGCATGTCTACTCCCCTTCCTTCGGGGCGGGCGGTTCGCCGACGCCATAGGGCTGGAGAAGCCCGTCGATGTAGGAGTCGAACCAGCGGCCGTTGCCCAGGACGTTGGAGAAGGCGGTGACGAAGGGGCCCATGTTCGTCAGGGTGGCCTCCAGGTTCTCGCTGTTGGCCAGGAGCAGCTGGGTGACCACGTCGAGGTTGTCCAGCGCCGGCCGCAGCTGTTCGGAGTTGTCGATGACGAGCCCTTCGAGCTCCTCCGACAGCGCCGAGGTGGCGACCAGGAGTTCGTGGATGGCGTCCTTGCGGTTGCGGACCTCTTCGAGGAGGCGGTTGCCGTCCTCGACGAGCTTGACGAACTCGTCGTCGCGTTCGGCCAGCGCGCTCGTGACGGTCGCGGCGTGCTCCAGGAGCCCGCGCAGTTCCTCGTCGCGGGACGCGATGGTCTGCGACAGGCGCGACAGGCCGTCGATGGAGGCGTTGAAGCCCTCGGGGGTCTCTTCGAGGGTGTCGGTGAGGGTCGACATGGCCAGCGCGAGGGCGTCGGTGTCGATCTCGCCGAAGGTGTCGGCGAGGCCGTTGACGGCGTCGACGACGTCGAGGGGTGTGGCGGTACGGGCCAGCGGGATGGTGTCGCCGGGTTCGAGTTCGCCGCCTCCGGCCGGTGCGAGCGCGACGTATCGCTGCCCGAGGAGGGTCTTGAGCTGCACGGTGGCGCCGGTCTGCTCGCCGAGTCGGACGTCGCCGTCGATGCGGAAGTCGACGCGGACGTGCGGTTCGGGGGTGCCCAGACCGGTGAGGGACACGTCGGTGACCTCGCCGACCTTCACGCCGGCGACGCGGACCTCGGTGCCGGGGTTGAGCTGGGCGGCGTCGCGGAACTGGGCGGTGTAGGTCTGCCCGCCGAGGAAGCCCTTGATGTCGTTGATGCTGAACGCGCCGACGACGGCCGCGACCAGCACGATGATCGCGGTGACGCCCATCGGGACGGGGTTGCGTTCACTGAAGGACTTCACTGGCACCTGGCCTTCGGCGAGTTGAGCGTCGCCGGGTTGACCGGGCCGACGACGGGGAGGGTGATGCTGCCGTCGGCGTTGCAGAGGAAGAAGTTGAACCACGACCCGTGGGAGCCGGTGCGGGTCAGGTTGGCGTAGGTGTCCGGGAGGCGTTCGAGGGCCGTTTCGAGCGCGTCGCCGTTGGAGCCGAGGTTGGCGGCGAGTTCGCCGAGGGCGCCGATGTCGGCCTTGAGTTCGGGACGCGCGTCCGACACCAGGCTCTGCGTCTGGTCGGCGAGGGTGCCGATCGACACGATCGACTCGCCGAGGACCTCGCGGTCGTCGGCGAGGCCGCTGACGAACTCCTGGAGGCGGCCGATGGCCGTGGACAGCTCCTCGTCGCGTTCGGCGACGGTGGCCAGCACGGAGTTGAGGTTGGTGATGACGCGGCCGATGACCTCGTCGCGGTCGGCGAGGGTCGTGGTGAGCGAGCCGGTGTGCTCCAGGAGGCTGGCGAGGGTGCCGCCCTCGCCCTGGAGGACCTGGACGATCTCGTAGGAGACCTTGTTGACCTCTTCGGGATTGAGCGCCGAGAACAGCGGGCGGAAGCCGTTGAACAGGGCGGTCAGGTCGAGGGCCGGGTTGGTCTGGGCGAGCGGGATCGTCGCGCCGGGTTCGAGGCTGGTGGCCGGTCCGGGCGCCTCGGCGAGGGCGATGTAGCGCTGGCCGACGAGGTTGCGGTAGCGGATGGTCGCCTCGACGCTGCTGGGCAGGCGCCGGGTGGCCGAGTCGAGGTTGAAGGCGACCTCGGCGTAGGTCGTGGTCTCGTCCTGCTTGAGGGCGACCTCGGTGACCTCGCCGACCTTCACGCCGGCGATGCGGACGTCGTCTCCGGCCAGGACGCCGGTGACGTCGGTGAACTGGGCACGGTAGGAGACACCGCCCGGTAGGTCGAAGCCACCGAGCGACTCGGTGAGCAACGCAAGGGCGAGCAGGGTGACCACGGCGAACACGCTGAACTTGGCGGCTGCGCGTCCGGTGGGGTTGCTTCGCACGGCTCCTCCCGCCGGGTGTGTGAGGGGTTGAGGGGGGACACGCCCGGCTTATGCGTGATTCAACGACAGCCGGGTGGGGCAGGTCACGGGTTTCGAAGTTACGAGTCGGTAACAACCGGGGGTCGAGGCTGCTCGCGGGCCCGTGACGCTCGGTCCGGGTGCCGCGACCGGCGCTCGGGGGTGTGCCGCATGCTCCTGCCTCCTTTCGGTCTCGTCGTGGGTCAGCTGGTCGCGTTGACGGTCGTGCCCCTCAGCAGCGGACCCCACAGGAGAGTGGCGAGGTCGCTGAGGTCGGTGACGTTCTGGCCGGTGAAGGCGGCCACCAGCGGGTCGATGACGGCCTGCTCCTCGGCGGTGCCGGAGTAGCCCATCGTCGGGTCGAACACGGCCGGGTTGTCCTCGCCGGGCGGCTCGATCAGCGGCAGGCCCGCCGGGGGCGTCACCGTCGACTCGGCGTCGGTGAGGCCGGGCAGCTCGATGGGGAGGTTGACGCGGCTGCCGTCGTAGTCGTAGCCGTTGTCGATGGGGTGCTCGGCGCCCGGCACGTTCGGGTTCGGCAGGCCCCGGCAGTCCGGGCCGGTGCCGCCGTTCCATTCCGGCTCGTCGCGGCCCGTCTCGTACTTGCCGTTGTTGGCGACGATCTCCAGGGTGATGTGCAGGCGCCCGGTGGCGAAGGTGTCCTCGATGGCCGGCTGGATCTTCACCAGCCCGGCGAACAGGCACGGGTATTCCGGCGCGTAGGCCGCCAGGAGTTCGAGGACCGGGCGGGTCACCTCGCCGAACTGGATGAGGCGCCCCTGGTAGCGGTCGAGGAAGACGCGGGTGTCGTCGGCGAAGTCGGCGGTGGTGGTCAGGAAGGCCTTGAGCTGCGACTCCTGGTCGGTGATCGTGTTCGCGGTGACGGTGAGGTTGCGCAGCACGCCCATGAGGTCGGGCAGGGCGCCGTGGTAGTTGTCGAGGACCTGCGCGAGAAGTTCGAGGTCGGCCTCGATCGTCGGCATCTCCTCGTTGAGCTCGCGGACGTAGTCGCCGAGCCGCACGATCGTCGCGCCCAGCTGCTCGCCGCGGCCTTCGAGCGCGGTGGCCATCGCCGACAGCGTCGCCGAGAGCTTGTCCGGCGGGATCGCCCGCAGCAGCGGCAGCGCGTTGTTGAGCACCGACTCCAGCTCGACGCCCGTCGAGGTGCGGTCCTGCGTGATGACCGACCCGGGCGCGATCGCCGCCGCCGAGGCCGAGACCGGCACGAGCTCGACGTACTTCTCCCCGAACAGGGTCTTGGGCAGCAGCCGCGCCGACACGTCGCCGGGGATCTGGCGCGCCATCGCCGGATCGAGCGCCAGCCGCAGCCGCGCGCCCTCGCCCTGACTGGCGATCGTGCGGACCTCGCCGACCAGCACACCGTGCAGCTTGACGTCGGCGCCCTCGTTGAACTGGAGTCCGGTGTGGTCGGTCTCCAGCGAGACCCACGTGACCGGCGTGAAGACCTTCATATAGGCCGCGACGCACACACCCAGCAGCGCCACGAGGATGACGGCGAACGCCAGCCCCGTCAGGCGCTCCTTGACGCGAAGGGTCATGGCTACCCCACAATCCGCACGGTGGTGGTCGCGCCCCACACGGCGAGGCCGAGGAACAGGTTGACGACGTTGATCGACACCAGCGAGGTACGCACCGCGCGACCGGTCGCCACGCCGACGCCGGCCGGGCCGCCTTCGGCGTGATACCCATAAAAGCAGTGCACGAGGATGACCACAACGGCGAAGAACAGCACCTTCCCGAAGGACCACAGCAGATCGCCGGGAACCAGGAAGAGGTTGAAGTAGTTGTCGTAGGTGCCCGTGGGCTGGTCGAAGTACCAGGTGGCGATGAAGCGGGTCGCGAAGTACGACGACAGCAGCGCGATCACGTACAGCGGGACCGTCGCCAGCAGGCCGGCGATCATGCGCGTGGTCACCAGGTACGGCATCGACGGCAGGCCCATGACCTCCAGCGCGTCGATCTCCTCGTTGATGCGCATCGCCCCCAGCTGCGCGGTGAAGCCGCAGCCCACCGTCGCCGACAACGCGATCCCGGCGACCAGCGGCGCGATCTCACGGGTGTTGAAGTACGCCGAGATGAAACCGGTGAACGCGCTCGACCCGATCTGGTCGAGGGCCTGGTAGCCCTGCAGACCCACCTCGGTGCCGGTGAAGAAGGTCAGGAAGACCACCACGCCGACCGTCCCGCCCACCAGCGCCAGCCCGCCCGAGCCGAAGCTGATCTCGGCGAGGATGCGAAAGACCTCGCGCTTGTAGCGCCGCAGCGTCCTGGGGGTCGCCGCGCCGGCGCGGATGTAGAACAGCAGCTGCCTGCCCAGCAGGTCGAGGACGGTCATCACGATCCCTTCTGCGGAACGATCTGGAAGTAGATCGCGACCATCACGAAGTTCACCGCGAACAGCAGCATGAAACTGACCACGACCGAGGTGTTGACCGCCTGCCCGACGCCTTTCGGGCCGCCCTTGGCCGACATGCCCAGGTAGCAGCCGATCAGCGCCGCCAGGACCCCGAAGACCAGCGCCCGCAGCTCCGCCGACACCAGGTCGGCGACCTGACCCAGCGCGGCGAAACTCGCCAGGTACGCGCCGGGCGTGCCGTCCTGGAGCATCACCGTGAACACGTAACCGCCGGCGATGCCGACCGCCGAGACCACCCCGTTGAGCAGGACCGCCACGACCGCGCCGGCCAGCACCCGCGGCACGACGAGGCGCTGGATCGGGTCGATGCCCAGCACGCGCATCGCGTCGAGCTCCTCGCGGATCTTGCGCGCGCCCAGGTCGGCGCACATCGCCGCCCCGCCGGCGCCCGCGATCAGCAGCGCCGTCACGATCGGCCCCGCCTCGCGGACCACCGCGATCACGCTCGCCGCGCCCGCGAAGGACTGCGCGCCCAGCTGCTTGGTCAGCGAACCCAGCTGGAGCGCCACGACGGCACCGAAGGGGATCGCGACCAGCGCCGTCGGCAGGATCGACACGCTGACCAGGAACCACGCCTGCTGGATCGTCTCGGCGAACTGGAACGGCCGCCGGAACAGCCCGCGAAGCGTGTCGAGGCAGAACGCGACGAACTCACCGGTCGCCCGAAAGACCCTCACGGCCCCTCCCGGTGCTCGCCTCGGTAGTCGTCGACGCCGAGCCCGTCGGCGTCGCCGGCGGCGTCCTTCTCCTCGGCCATGCCGATCGGGCCCTCACGGCGAGCGTTGAGGAACTGCCGCAGGACCGGGTCGTTCGAGGCCAGGATCTCCTCGCGCGGCGCGAAGGCGATCAGCTTGCGCAGGTAGAGCATCCCGATGTGGTCGGGGATCGTGCGCGCGGTGTTGATGTCGTGCGTGACGATCAGGAAGGTCGCGCCGGTCGTCGCGTTCAACTCGGAGATGAGCTCACCGAGGAAGGCGGTGCGGACCGGGTCCAGGCCGGAGTCGGGCTCGTCGCACAGGATCAGCTCGGGGTCGAGGACCAGCGCGCGGGCCAGGCCGGCCCGCTTGCGCATGCCGCCGGAGATCTCGGCGGGGAACTTGTCGCCGTCGCCCTTCATGCCGACCAGGTCGAGGCGGTCGTCGACGATCCGGCGGATCTCCGCCTCGGTCTTGCGGGTGTGCTCCCGCAGCGGGAAGGCGATGTTGTCGTAGAGGTTCATCGACCCGAACAGCGCGCCGTCCTGGAAGAGCACCCCGAGGCGACGGCGGACCGCGTAGAGATCGCGCTCCCGGAGGGTCGTGATCTCGTCCCCGTCGATGCGGATCGAGCCCCGGTCGGGTTTGAAGAGGCCGACCAGCGTCTTGAGGAAGACCGACTTGCCGGTGCCCGAGGGCCCGAGCAGCACCGAGATCTCCCCGGGCGGCAGGTCGAAGGTCACGTCGGACCAGACGGTCTGCTTCCCGAAGGATTTGGTGAGGCCTTCGATCTCGACGGCAACGCCCACAGCGTCCTCCCCGCCGGGCGTGACGAGGGGTTCGAGGGGGCACGTCCGGCTGTGTGAGATTAACGACGGTGAATACGGCGACGGAACGGGTGATTACATAACGGGTCAGTAACAACTACGAGACCCGTTGGTAATGGCGGGATAGGTGATGGTTTCAGGTGGTTTCCCGACGGGAGAGGGTGACGGTGTGTGATCGGGGAGCGGTGTCCGGCCTGTCTCCGCACCGGCCCGCGCCTCTGCCGGCCCGCCGTGATCACGCGGACCGAAAGCGGCGTTGACCTGTCAAGACCGAATAATGGGAGGCGAGGCTGCACGCGCACGCCCTTCCACTCGGGAACCCGGAGCACTCCGCCATGAAGTACACCGTCTCGATCGAGATCGCCCTGCCGCGAGAGAAGGTGGCACAGCTGCTCGCCGACCCCGCGCACATCCCGAAGTGGCTGCGGGGCATGGTCCTGCACGAGCCGGTGAGTGGAGTGCACGGGCAGGTCGGCACCAAGTCCCGGGTCGTGATGCGGACGGGGCAGCAGGAGTTCGAGGGCATCGAGACCATCACGCGCCGGGAACCGGCCGACCTGCACGGGATCCCGAAAGAGCAGGTCGTTCACTTCGACCGCGAGATCGCCGGCGAGGGCATGTGGAGCGTCACGCGCGACCGGCTGACCGAAGCCGGCCCGGAGACGACGCTCTGGGAGAGCGAGAACGAGTACCGGTTCAGCGGTGTGATGATGCGGCTGGTGGGACTGCTGATGCCCGGCGCCTTCCGCAAGCAGTCGCGCCAGCACATGGAGGACTTCAAGGCCTTCGCCGAGCACGGAAAGGACGTCCGCGAGGTGACGGACTGATCTGGCCGTCGCCTCGGGGGCGCGAACCCGTTGAGGACCTCCATGTGTTCTCCGTCACATTCCACGCCGCGTTGGGCTCCCGAACCCATTCAAGGTGTGCACCGCCCCCGACGAAAGGAAACAGGATGCGCGCCCTCGGAAGGCTCGGCGACCGGATCGTCGCCCGTCTGGTCCCGTCAGGAATCGCCAAGGCGAACCCGATCTGGGTCTACCAGTACCGCTGCGACGGGGTCCGCAAGCAGCGTCGCGTCTGCCGCGACTACGACGGCGAGTACCTCACGTGCGAACCGTGGGTGACCATCGGAAGCTGCGGCGGCGTCTGACCGCGCCGAGGCGGTGACGCCCCCGTCAGGGTGTCACCGCCGTCGCCGTCCGCCGGGCACCGGCCACACCGACTCACCCGTCGCCCGGCGCTTACCCGCTCGCCGCGCCGCCACCGGCGAGCCGGTGGACATCCCGACTCCCGCTAAATTCGTTGAGCCCGCCCGCGGATTCGTGTTGGCTGCGGTGGCGGCACCGAACCATCGGTTCCGGTGCCGACCGATCCGCCGCAGCAGGGAGCCGAACATGCCGGACATCGTCGATCCCGCCGCACATAATCGAGCGGCCTGGGACAAGTACGTCCTGGACGGCAACGAGTGGTCGAGACCGGTGAGCGCCGAGCAGATCGAACGCGCCCGCACGGGCGACTGGTCGATCGTTCTCATCGGGCACGAACCGGTCGACCGCTCCTGGCTGCCGGCGGACCTGACCGGCAAGGACGTGCTGTGCCTGGCCTCCGGTGGCGGGCAGCAGGGCCCGATCCTCGCGGCCGCGGGAGCGCGGGTCACCGTGTTCGACAACTCGCCCCGCCAGCTCGGCCAGGACCGACTGGTGGCATCGCGCGACGGACTCGATCTGCGCACCGTCCTGGGCGACATGCGCGACCTCGGCGCCTTCGGCGACGCGGCCTTCGACGTCGTGTTCCACCCGGTCTCGAACCTGTTCGTACCGGACCTGGCACCGGTGTGGAACGAGTGCTTCCGCGTCCTGCGCCCGGGCGGAACCCTCCTCGCGGGCTTCCTCAACCCCGACTCGTACCTGTTCGACCACGAGGCCCTCGACGAGCGCGGCGAGCTGGTCGTCGTCCACAAGCTGCCCTACAGCGACATCACCCACTACTCCGCCGAGGAACGCGCCGCGAAGTTCGGCGCGGACGCCGCTCTCGAATACGGTCACACCCTCACCGACCAGATCGGCGGCCAGCTCGCCGCCGGGTTCGCCGTCACCGGCTTCGCCGAAGCGCCCCACCACTGCGACGCATCCGCCGAATACATGTCGGGCTACTTCGCGACCCTGGCGGTCAAGCCGGGCTGACCCGGCCGCGGGGCCGGCCGAGCCGACCGTGTCCCCGCATGGCCGAGTCGAGCGCTGTCCCGGCCCGGCGTTCACGCCGAGCACTCACCCCCGCGCCAGGACCTCTCCGTGCGGCACGAGGAACCAGCCGTCGGCCGCCGCGCTCCACTCCCGCCAGGCCCGCGACATCTCCCGCAGCTCCTCGCGCGTCACACGAGCCTCGGCGACGGCCTGCTCGGCCACCGCCGAGCTGAGGATCCGCTCGGCCCACATGCCGCCCCACCAGTCGCGGCCCTCGGCGTCGGCGTAGCACCAGACCGACGCGCCGGCCTCGGCCTCCTCGAAGCCGGCCTCGCGCGTCCACGACAGCAGCCGGCGTCCCGCGTCGGGTTCCCCGCCGTTGGCGCGGTGCACCGAGCGGACCAGGTCGAGCCACCGCTGGAGCACTTCCGAGGCGGGAAACCAGGTGAAGGCCTCGTAGTCGGCGTCGCGGACGGCGACGATCCCGCCCGGCTTCACGACCCGCCGCATCTCCCGCAGGGCCCCGACGGGGTCGGCGACGTGCTGGAGCACCTGGTGGGCGTGCACGACGTCGAAGGTGTCGTCGGGAAACTCAAGGGCCATCACGTCGCCGCCGGTGAGCTCTACGTTCGCCAGCCCCTCCACGGCCGCCGACGCCGACTCCAGCACACCGGCCGCGTCGATGCCCACGACCCGGCCCGGCGCGACGGCGCGCGCGAGGTCGGCGGTGATGGTGCCGGGCCCGCAGCCCACGTCGAGTACCGAAATCCCCGGCTTGAGGTGCGGCAGCAGGTAGGCGCAGGAGTTCTCCGCCGTGCGCCACTGGTGCGAGCGAAGGACCGTCGAGTGGTGTCCATGCGTATAGGTCATGCCCCGAACCCTAGAGGGCATGACCACATCGCGGGAATTGGATCCCAGTCTATGAAACGTTGCCCGACACGTACATGACCTGGCCCGTGACGAAGCCGGCCTCCTCGCCGGCGAAGAAGGCCACCGCGTTCGCGATGTCCTCCGGCCGCCCGACCCGGCGAACGGCGATCGACTCCGCCGCGATCCGCTGGTGCTCCTCGAAGTCGCGCCCCAGCCTGCGGGCCGTCTTGGCCGTCATCGCGCTGACGATGAAGCCCGGCGCGACCACGTTGGCCGTCACACCCGCCGGCCCGAGTTCGGCCGCCAGCGCCTTCGTGAAGCCGATGATCCCGGCCTTGGCCGCCGAGTAGTTCACCCTCCCGGCGTGCCCGAGCGCCGAGATCGAGGAGATGTTGACGACCCGCCCCCACCCCGCCTCGACCATGTACTTCTGCACC
The DNA here is from genome assembly GCF_040655735.1 of Phytomonospora sp. NPDC050363. Taxonomy (NCBI): domain Bacteria; kingdom Bacillati; phylum Actinomycetota; class Actinomycetes; order Micromonosporales; family Micromonosporaceae; genus Phytomonospora; species Phytomonospora sp. NPDC050363. Next base: position 57,949 of record NZ_JBFAKK010000005.1, on the reverse strand, counting down.
AGCCTGGTCGTGAAGAAGGTCCCGCGCATGTGCACGCCGAACACCTCGTCCCACTCCTCGGTGGTCATGTCGCCGATCTCGGCGTCGCGCGCGTAGCCGGCGTTGTTCACCAGGATCGTCGGTTTCCCGAGTTCGGCGACCGTGCGCTCGACGGCCGCGGCCACCGCGCCCTCGTCGGAGACGTCGGTGGGAATCGCCAGTCCGCCGACCTCGACGGCCGTCGCGGCCAGCGCCTCGGCGTCGAGGTCGAGCATGGCGACGGTGTGTCCCTCACGCGCGAACCGCGCGGCGGTCGCCGCTCCGATCCCGCGGGCGGCACCGGTCACGATGGCGATGGCCATGGGGTTTCCTCCTCGATCGAATCCGGGTCGCCCACTCTAAACGCGAAAGGGCGGCACACCCGGAGGTGTGCCGCCCTTTCGGCGTCTAAAGAGACGGAACTACTTGAGCGAAGCCGTCGCGCCGGCACCCTCGAGCTGCTCCTTGGCCTTCTCGGCCGTCTCCTTGTTGACCTTCTCGAGGACAGCCTTGGGGGCGGCCTCGACGAGCTCCTTGGCCTCCTTGAGGCCCAGGCTCGTGAGGGCGCGCACCTCCTTGATGACCGCGATCTTCTTCTCGCCGGCCGACTCGAGGACGACGTCGAACTCGTCCTGCTCAGCCTCGGGCTCGGCGGCCGCGCCGCCGCCGCCGCCACCGGACATCACGACCGGAGCCGCGGCGGTGACCTCGAAGGTCTCCTCGAACTGCTTGACGAACTCGGAGAGCTCCAGCAGGGTCATTTCCTTGAAAGCGTCGAGGAGGTCCTCGGTGCTCAGCTTCGCCATTACGGCTTCCTTTCGGTTCTTATTACGTCTTGGTCTTGCCTTGAACGGTGGTGAGAACTAGCCGTTCTCGCGCGCTTCGTGCTTGTCGCGGAGCGCCGCGACGACGCGGGCGGCCTGCGACAGCGGGGCCTGGAAGAGCCCGGCAGCCTTGGTGAGGTTGCCCTTCATCGCGCCGGCGAGCTTGCCCAGCAGCACCTCGCGGGACTCGAGGTCGGCGATCTTCATGACCTCGGCCGCGTCGAGCGCCTTGCCGTCCATGAATCCGCCCTTGATGATCAGGGCGGGGTGGTCCTTGGCGAAGTTCTTGAGCCCCTTGGCCGTCTCGACCGGGTCACCGGTCGTGAACGCCAGGGCGGTCGGGCCGGAGAACAGATCGTCGAGGCCGGTCATGCCCGCCTCTGCGGCGGCAAGCTTGGCCAGGGTGTTCTTGGCGACCCGGTACGACGACCCCTCGCCCAGCGAGCGGCGGAGCGCGGTGATCTGCGTGACCGTCAGACCGCGGTACTCGGTGACGACGGCGGCGGTCGAGCTCTTGAGCTGCTCGGAGATCTCGGCGACAGCGGTCGCCTTGTCTTCGCGAACTGGTTTGTCCGTCATGTTCCTCCTCTCGGAGACGATCGGGAAAACCGGCGGCGAGGAGAGGACAACGAAAAACCCCGGCGCAAGGGGCGCACGGGGCGAAGGCCGGCAAGCGGCCGTACACTCGTGTCTCCCTGCGCGGGCCGTTCGCGATCTCTCGCGACTCCTTGGGCCGACTCTTGATCTCTCAAGGCCGACGACCGGCGGTCTTCGGGTTACTGGAACGAGCAACTCTAACACGAGCCGTTCTACCTGCTCGCGGGCCCCCTGTGGCGCAGGTGCAGTGCGACGCACACCACCGATCCGGCGGCCAGCAGGGCCGCCGCCGCGAGCAGCCACGCCCCCGCGCCCGGACCCTCGGGCACCGGGAGCGCCGGTTCGGCGACGAGCTCCTCCGGCACGTCGAGCGGGTAGTGGTCACTCGGCGCCAGCGTCGCGGCCAGCGCCTCGTAGGCGTTGACCGCGCCGAAACCGAAGCCGGGATCGCGCCCGGGACTGCCCTCGTCGTGCGCTGTCCGGATGAGGCGGTTGACCACGTCGGCGGCCGACGCGTCGGGGTACCGCGAGCGGATGAGCCCGGCGACACCGGCGACCAGCGCCGCCGCCCCCGACGTGCCCGAGCCGCGCTCGCAGCCGCCCTCGGCGGTCAGGTGCGGCAGATCCTCGGCGGGGGCGCTGAGCACGACCGGCCCGCCGGTCACCGAACCCGACCACACCGAGCCGTCGCGCGCCAGCCCCGATACCGCGACCACGCCGGGAATGGAGGCCGGCTCCCCGACCCGGACCTCCAGCTCACTGCGGTTTCCCGCCGCCGCGACCAGCACCACGTCGTGGGCGATGGCGTGCTCGATCAGCTGCTTCTTCCAGGGCGCGTCGCCGGTGGGTTTCCCCGACAGCGACAGGCTCACCACCTTCGCGCCCTGCCCGATGGCCCAGCGCACGCCCGCGTAGACGTTCTCCGGGTCGAGCGTCCCGTCCTCCCCGCGCGTGACCCGCACGGGCAGGATCTCCGCCAGCGGCGCCACTCCGAGCGGGGCGCCGTCGCCGGAGCCGATGCCCGCGATCAGGCCCGCCATGGCCGTGCCATGACCGGAGAGGTCGACGTCACCGGGCTTGGCCGGGTCCACGACGCCCGTGCGGTCGACCGTCGCGCCGGGAAGCACCCGGCCCCGCAGGTCGGGGTGGTCGGCGTCGACACCCGTGTCGATGACCGCGATCGTCACCCCGTCGCCCTTGGCCAGGCGCTGCGCCTGCGCGGCGCTCATCGCGCCGAAGTACCAGTCGGCGCGGACCTCCTCGGCGCCGCGCGCCGGCGCGGCCGCGGGCAACGTCAGGAGCACCGTCGCCGCCACCGTCGCGACGCGGACGAGACTGCCGCGCATGGGATACCTCGAAGGTCGGAAGAGCCGTTGGTCGCCGACCATTGTGTAACACGTCCGGCCCGGTGCCAACACGCGAAAAGGCCGCGCCCCTCACGGGACGCGGCCTTTGACGAGCTGAACGCCTAAGCCTCGACGGCTTCGCGGATCTTCGCCGGGTCGACCGGGATGCCCGGGCCCATGGTCGTGGACACGGTCACCTTCTTGACGTACTTGCCCTTGGCCGAGGACGGCTTCAGGCGGTTGACCTCGTCGGCGACCGCGGCGTAGTTGTCCGCGAGCTGCTCGGCGGTGAAGCTGGACTTGCCGATGATCAGGTGCAGGTTGGCGTGCTTGTCGACGCGGAACGCGATCTTGCCGCCCTTGATCTCGTTGACGGCCTTGGCGACGTCCACCGTGACGGTGCCCGTCTTCGGGTTCGGCATCAGACCGCGCGGACCGAGGATCCGGGCGATGCGGCCGACCTTGGCCATCTGGTCCGGGGTGGCGATGGCGGCGTCGAACTCCAGCCAGCCGTCCTGGATCCGCTTGATGAGCTCGTCGCTGCCGACCTCGTCGGCACCGGCGGCCACGGCCGCCTCGGCCTTCTCGCCCGTCGCGAAGACGATGACCCGGACGACCTTGCCGGTCCCGTGCGGGAGGCTGACGGTGCCGCGCACCATCTGGTCGGCCTTACGCGGGTCGACGCCCAGACGCATGGAGACCTCGACGGTCGCGTCGAACTTCGTCCCGGTGGTCTCCTTCGCGAGGGTGGTCGCCTCGAGAGGGCTGTAGAGCTTGTTCTTGTCGACCTGCTCGGCCGCCTTGCGGTAAGTCTTGCCACGCTGCATGGGACATCCTCCTTGATGGATGGTGTGGTCGCGGGCCAGCGGGGGCCCTGCCACGGCTATCTGGTGTTGGTGAGAGGGCTTCGCCACCCTCACACTCCCCCGTGGGGGAGTCGTTCTAGTCGACGACCGTCAGGCCCATCGACCGGGCGGTGCCGGCGATGATGCGGTCGGCCATGTCGAGGTCCACGGCGTTGAGGTCGGGGAGCTTGCGCTCGCTGATCTCGCGGACCTGCGCCTTGGTGACGGTGCCCACCTTGACGCGGTGCGGCTCGCCCGAGCCCTTGTCGACGCCGGCGGCCTTCAGCAGCAGCTTCGCCGCGGGCGGAGTCTTCAGCACGAAGCTGAACGACCGGTCCTCGAACACGCTGATCTCAGCGGGGACGATCTCGCCCCGGGAGGCCTCGGTCGCGGCGTTGTACGCCTTGCAGAACTCCATGATGTTCACGCCGTGCTGACCCAGCGCGGGGCCGACCGGCGGAGCCGGGGTGGCCTGACCGGCGGTCAGTTCCAGCTTGAACGTCGTGACGAGCTTCTTCTTGGGAGGCATTGCTCTTCTTCCTAACCGGGCCACTCCGACAGCGCTCGCTGCCATGACCCGCGACGGGTTGTTACTTGGATGACCCCCGGCCGAAGCCGGGGGACGACTGTGAAGACCGGCTCGCGGCCGGTCTGCTAGATCTTGCTGACCTGGTTGAAGTTCAGCTCGACCGGGGTTTCCCGCCCGAAGATCGACACCAGCACCTTCAGCTTCTGCTGATCGATGTTGATCTCGTTGATCGTGGCGGGCAGCGACGCGAAGGCGCCGTCGGTGACCGTGACGGAGTCGCCGACCTCGAAGTCGAGGACCTTGATCTCGGTCGCGCGCGAGCCGCCGCCCTCGGACTTGCCCTCGTCGACGGTCGGCGCGAGCCACTTGAGCACCTCTTCGAGGGTCAGCGGGGTCGGCCGGTCGACGCGGTCCGTGGCGCCGACGAACCCGGTGACACCGGGCGTGTTGCGCACACAGGAGTACGACTCGGGAGTGAGGTCCATGCGGACGAGGATGTAGCCGGGGAAGACCTTGGCCTGCACGTGGGAGCGCTTGCCGTTCTTGATCTCCACGACCTGCTGGGTCGGGACCTCGACCTGGAAGATCTCCTCCTCCATGTCGAGGGAGGTGATCCGGCTCTCCAGGTTGGTCTTGACCTTGTTCTCGTAGCCCGCGTAGGAGTGCACGACGTACCAGTCGCCGGGAGCGAAGCGAAGCGCCTGCCGAAGCTCCTCGACCGCGTCGTGAGTCTCCTCAGCGGCGGGTTCGGGGGTCTCGTCGACCTCCTCGGCCTCGACCGCGACAACGTCGGTCAGGACCTCTTCGGTCTCGTTGTTCTCAGGCACTCTGTGCTCTCTCTTCCACGGTTTATTGACCAGCGTCGCTGTTACCGAAGGTCAGCGAGATCAGCTTGGTGAAACCGATGTCCAGCCCGGAGATCAGCGCCATCATCACGCTGACGAAGACCAGCACCACGGCCGTGTAGGTAAGGAGCTCCTTGCGGCTCGGCCGGATGACCTTGCGCAGCTGCTCGATGACCTCGCGGACGAAGCGCAAGGGCCCCCGCCCGTGACCGCCTTCACCCTCGCCGGCCTTCTTGGTCGGCTCGGCCTTCCTGTCGGTCTTCGCCGAGCTGTCGGACTTGGAGGAGGAAGCCGCTTCTTTCTTGGCGTCCTTCTTCTCCTTGGCCGAACCTGCGTCCTTCTTGCCCGAGTCCTCGACGGACTCGGTCTTGTCAGCCTCGTCGTCACCCCGGCGATCTTTGTCGGCCACGTCGCGTCCTTAAGCTCGCAGTCGTCCGGCGATGCCGGTGTGCCTTCGGCAGCAGGGGCGACAGGACTCGAACCTGCAACCTGCGGTTTTGGAGACCGCTGCGCTACCAATTGCGCCACACCCCTAGGTGTTACCGGTGAAACCTACCGCATTACCCGCGTGTCTGCGCACGCCAGTAGAGCAGGGGGGTTTCTCCGACGGCCCAGTGTACGTGGAGGCCCCGCATGGAGCAACCGCGGGGAGGCCCCATGGCGCACGAGAGGGTGTTTCCCCTCACCAGACGGGCCGCGGCGGAAACTCCTGGCGCCCGCCGGTGTGATCACCGATACTTCGACGGCGCCGGAGGCCCGTCCGGCGAAGAACGCCGGCCGCCCGCCCGGCGGAGAAAGAGAAGGGCCTCGCCGGAGGTGTAACTGCATTGCCCTTGCAACCTCCGGCGAGGCCGCCACGACTAGACGCAGCATGCCCATGCCGGTCACTGACGCCGTGGCCAATGTGTCTCCGCGTGCCCGTTGCGGAAACAATTCGAGCCTACTCGCCCCCGACCAGCCCTTGCATCCGCGCCCGGACCTTCTACCCACAAGTAACCCTTCGGCACCCTGAGTGGTCAAATGCGGCCGAATCCCCCGGCTGTTCACCATCGCCCCGACGGCACGCGGCCCGGGCCCGAAGGGACCGGACCGCGGCGGTCGGTGAGGTTCTAGTCGGCGGGCGCGGGTGCGGGCGCCGCGGCGGGCATCAGCCCGCCGTCGTCGTCGGCGACAGGGTTGACGACCGGTTCCGCGGCGGCGGCCGGCGCGGCGTTCGCGGCGGCCACGGGCGGCGGTGCGGCCTGCGGGGTCGGCGGGCCGACGGCAACGGCGCTCGGCGAGTTCTGTGCGCCGATCTCACTGCTGGCGATGCTCGTCAGGAGCGAGGCGACCACGGCGAGCGCGACGACGCTGCCGATCGACTTCCAGTCGACGTCGAGGATGCCGAGTCCGGCGACCCCGAGTAGTGCCGCCCCCACTTGTGCGGCGGTTTTGATGGCGCGTTCGAGCGCCTGCTTCCAGAATGTCCAGGTCCACATTGGGCTCCCCCTTCGAGCCTGCTGCGACCGGCCGGGCCGACTGGCCGCAGGCCAATCTTGGCAACTGATTCCATAATGCGCTTTCCCTTGCGGGATGACCAAAAGGCTTTAGCGGGTGCCCATAGGGGACGGTGCGTTCATGATCGGTTTTCGGGGGTTTACCTGACGGATGGTCGTGCAGGGGGCGGGCGGTGTGCAGAATCCGTCGCCGGGGCCGTGGCGGACGGTCGGGTTGGGGATGGTCGGGCTGAGCCCGTTCGCGCTCGCGGGATCGGTGTTGACGCCGGTGATCCGGGAGTATCCGCTGTGGGCCGTGGCGGTGATCGTGGTGACGGTGTGGCCGGTCGGGTTCGTGATGCGGGTGGCGGGCGAGCTGGTGAACCGGTGGGTGCCGAGGGTCGCCGATCGGGTCGAGAGGGTGCTCGGCCGGCATCGGAAGGGCTATCTGGCGCGTTTGCAGGAGCATGTGCGGCATCTGGAGGTTCTGGGGGTCGCGACGCAGGGCGAGTTCACGTTGCGGCTCGGGGACGTGTACGTGGAAGTGGGACTGTCGCCCAAATCCGCCGCCGATTCGCCGACCGGGTCACTCGGCCGCCAGACGCTTTCGGAGGCGATCGCGCGCAGTGACTCGGCGGTCGTCGCGGTGATCGGCGGTCCCGGGTCGGGTAAGACGACTCTGCTGCGGCATGAGGCTCTTTCGGCGTGTCTTCGAAAGCGCGCCGGGATTCCCATTCTGTTGGAGATCCGGCAGCACTCCGCCGCGATCGTCGCCGATCCCGCGCCGACGTTGGCGACGCTGGCGGTCTCGGTGGACTGGCAGGCCGGGCGGACACCGGCGGAGTGGCTGGAGGAGCGGCTGCGCGACGGCGGTTGTCTGGTGCTGCTCGACGGTCTCGACGAGGTGGCCGGCGAGGACGACCGCCGGTCGGTGGTGCGCTGGCGGCGCGGGCGAAGGAGGCCGCCGAGACCCTTCTCGACCGGGTCCGGGAGCACGGGCCGTTGCTGGCGTTCGCGTCCAACCCGCTGCTGCTCACCATGGTGGCCTTGGTGCACCGGTACCGGGGAGCTCTGCCCGGGACCAGGGCGCGGCTGTACGAGGAGATGTGCGCGGTGCTGCTGCACCGCCGGCGTGACGCCAAGGGGCTGTCGAGGCCGCGGGCGGAACTGAGCGGGGAGCAGAAGGAGCATGTGGCGCGGGTTCTGGCCCGGCACATGATGGAGCACGCCGTCCGGGACATCGACGCGGGCGAGGCCCGTGCCCTGCTCGCGCCGGTGCTGTGCCGGATGACTCCGGCGGAGTCGGCGGCCGACTTCCTACGCGACACGCTCCACTGTGGACTGCTGGTGGAACCCAGGGAGGGCTCTTTCGCCTTCGCGCACCTGACTTTGCAGGAGTACCTGGCCGGCGACTTCCTGTTCGCCCGGGTCGACGATCCGTGGTGGCGGGAGACGACGCTGCTGTGGGCCTCGGGGTCGGATGTGACGGCACTCGTGGAGCGCTGCCTCGCCAATGGCGCCTCCAAGGCGGTGGAACTCGCCTTGACGCCGTGGAGGTGGGGCGCGAGATCGCGACGGAGACACTGCGGAAGCTGCATGAGGACGCCGATCGCCGCGTGGACACCTACTTCTCGCACCGGCCGTTTCGAACGTGGCTCGACGACACCACGGCGCTCTCCACCGGTGTCCGGCTCACCCGTCCATTGCGCCGGGAGCACGTCGGCGGCCTCTTCTTCGTCCCCGATCCCCTGGCGGTGGGGACCCGGGTCCCGGCGGACGTCGCGAGACTCCATGTGGCGAGCTCCGGGTATCGGCTGCCCCGGCCCGAGGAACTCGAAGATCCCGCCGCGCCCGACTTCGGCCCGCACTGCGTCTGGGTGGACCACGGCGGGCTCGCACTCTGGCGCCCGCCCGGCGTACGGGATCCCTTCGCGCCCAGCGAGGCCGAGCCGACCGACGACGGCTCGGGCCGGGAAACGCCCTTCGACCTGGCCGCGCTGCTTCTCCCCCTGGCGGCGATCGGCCGGCTGCTGGGGAGCGACCTCATGGCCGCCGTGCGGTTGGCACGGGAGGGGCCGGTGCGGCACAGGGCTCGGGCCTTTGAGAACGCGCGGCGCGTGGCGGCCGAGTGGCTCGGACTCGCCGGCGAGGACACCGACCCGGCACTGCGCGATTTCCTGCGGCTGGTGGACAGCACCCTCGCCGTCCACGAACTGCGCGCCAACGGCACCATCGCGCCCAACGAGATCCTCGTGCTGGCGCGGGACTGATCGCGGCTCCGCCGCAACCCCCGTGCGGTCACGAAGATAATCTCCGCCCCCCTTCCCCGCCGCGAAGCCCGGTGCCAAGATGATCTCGCCCACCACATCAAGGCCCTCTGGAGAGTTCCCATGTCCGACCGCCACATCCTTGCCCGGCGCGCGCTTCTCACCGGCGCGGCCGGTCTCGCCGCCGCCGCGGCGATCCCGCTGTCCGCGACCGCCGCGTCGGCGAAGCCGAACAAGCCGAAGGAGCCCAAGAAGCCGCGCATCTACTCCTGTGAGGAGTGGGGCGCGCGTCAGCCGGTGGATCCTCCGACGATCCTGCAGAACCGTCCCAACAAGATCGTCGTCCATCACACGGCCTACCCGAACACGCTGGACTTCTCCCTGGACTACGCGTTCCAGAACTCGCGCGACATCCAGGACCTGCACATGGACAACAACGGCTGGAACGACTCCGGCCAGCACTTCACCAACAGTCGCGGCGGTTTCCTCACCGAGGGCCGCCGGGGGAGCCTCGACGCGCTGCTCGGCGGCACGACGATGGTCCAGAGCGCCCACACCGTCGGCCAGAACACGCAGTCGATCGGCATCGAGAACGACGGCTCCTACCACCTCGGCGAACTGCCGACCCACAAGCAGTGGAAGAGCCTGATCGGTTTCTGCGCCTACATCTGCTGGCAGTACGAGATCGCGCCGACCGAGATCTACGGCCACCAGGACTTCAACGCCACGCTGTGCCCGGGCGGCATCCAGGACCGCCTGCCGTGGCTGCGCGAGCAGGTCGCCAAGAAGCTGCACATCGCCATCTAGGGCGTGTCCTAGGGCGACGACGACCGGCGTGTCCCAAGTGGACACGCCGGTCTCGCTTATCCTGCGAGCGAGGCCAGCACCTTCGCGACGACTTCGCGCGCCGGCGTCGGGGCGCGGCCCAGGAGACGGGGGAGGTCGCTGTCGCCGCGGTCGATGAGGCCGGCGGAGACGGTCGCGAAGATCGAGACCGTGTGCGCCGTCTGGAACGCGGGTGCATCACCGGCCGCTTCGCGCAGGGCGGCAAGGGATCCGCCGTCGGCGACGTCGGGGCGGCCGGCGTCGGCGAGCAGTTCCCTCAGGTCCGCAAGGCCCAGATCCTCGACACCGTCGAGTTCGTAGGTCCGTCCATGGTGGACGTCGGTGGGTTCGGCGGCGACGCGGGCAGCGACCTCGGCGAGGTCGTGGCGGGCGGCGACGGGAACGCGGCCGTCGCGGACGGGGCCGGGGAGGGCGCCGGTGATCAGGGCGGGCGCGGCGAGCATGAATGCGGCGAGTTCGGCGTAGAGGGCGTTGCGGAGGACGGTCACGGCGAAGGGGGCTTCGGCGAGGACGCGTTCGGTGTAGCGGTGGGCGAGGGCGATGCTCAGGCGGTCGGCGGTGCCGGTGAGGCTGGTGTAGACGACGTGCCGCACGCCGGCCGTCGCGGCCGCGTCGACGACGGCGCGGTGGCGGGCGTGGACGACGTCGTCCTCGGCGAAGCCGGCGGAGATGAAGACGAGGGTGTCGACGCCGTCGAAGGCGGGCGCGAGGGTGGCGGGGTCGTCGAAGTCGACGCGTCGGACGGGGATGTCGGGGCCGTTCCAGGCGCCGGGGTCGCGGGTGCCGGCGGTCACGGTGACGCCGGGGAGGGCGGCGAGGTGTTCGGTGACGAGTCGTCCGAGGGCGCCGGAGGCGCCGGTGACCAGGATCATCGGGGTGGGCCTTTCTTTCCGTTCGGGGGTGACGTGGTCCAGGATTGGTCCTCGAAGCCCACGGCGTAAGGAGGCACTCGCATGTCAGTCGCGCACACCGGGGTAACCGTCGAGGCCGCGGCGGCCGCGCATCCCGGCCCCTGTGGCGAAGACGACTGCGGCATCCGTGACGTCCTCGACCGCATCGGCGACAAGTGGACCGTGCTGGTCATCGTCGAGCTGTCGAAGGGGACGCGCCGTTTCCGCGAGCTCCAGCGGGCGATTCCGGGCATTTCCCAGCGAATGCTGACCGTCACGACCCGCCGCCTCACCCGCGACGGGCTGATCTCGCGGACGCCGTATCCGACGATTCCGCCGCAGGTCGACTACGACCTGACGTCGATCGGCCGCAGTCTCGCGGCGGCGGTCTTCGCCCTGTCGGACTGGTCGCGGGAGCACAAGGACGCCATCGCGTCGGCTCGCGCGGAGTGGGACGAGCAGAACTCCGCCATATAACGCTTGCCGATATATGCTCGTGTCCGATACATTGCCGACATGAGCACACCGCTGCGGGAACCCACGTTCCTGATCCTGACCGCACTCGCCCGCGAGCCGCTGCACGGCTACGGCGTCATCACCGAGGTCGCCGAACTCTCCGGCGGCCGCGTGACCCTGCGGCCCGGCACCCTCTACGGCGCCCTCGACCGCCTCACCGAGGACGGGCTGATCGACGTCGACCGCGAGGAGGTCGTCGACGGGCGCCTGCGCCGCTACTACCGGCTCAGCGAGCAGGGCGAGAACCTGCTGGCCGCCGAGACCGAGCGGATGCGCCGCAACGTCGAGGCGGCCGGCACGAGGCTCAAGGCCAGGGGCGTGGCCTTCGGGCCCCTGGCGACCGGAGGTGGCGCGTGAAGCGGGAGACGATGCTCGAATACCGCTACCGCAGGCTCCTGCGCCTCTACCCTCGCGCCTGGCGCGCCAGGCGCGAGGACGAGATGGTCGCGACGTACCTCGACACCGGACCGGACACGCGCGGCCGTCCATCCATGATGGACACCGTCGATGTGGCGCGCGGTGCCACCCGTCACCGCATCACCGCCGCCGACGCCGGACTGCGGACCGGAAGCGCCTTCGCCGCCGAGGTCTCGCTCCTGGCAGCCTCGGTGCTGTCGGCACTGTGGTTCTGCCTGTTCGAACTGGCCGGGCTGCCCGAGGACCACCTGCTCACGACCTTCGGGTCCGCGCAGTCGCTCGGGGCTGTCGCCTGGATCGCCTGGGCGTTCGTGCCCCTCGCCGGGCTGTTCCTCAGTGGACGGTGGATGCGGGCGGCGGTGGCGGCGGCGCTGGTCCTGACCGTCCTGCTCATTCCGGCGGCGCCCCTGACCGGGTTCTTCCGGCCGCCCCTGACGCTCCTGGCGGCCCAGATCGCCCTCGGCCTGGTCGCACTGTTCCTCCCCGACCGGCGCCGCCCGTTCGTCCGCGCCCTGCCCGCCGCCGCGACCCTCGCCGCGGCCGGGATCGCACTGGCCGCAAGGCCGTGGGAGACCGTGATGACCTATCGCCTCACCGGCCTCGACCGCCGGATCCTCGCGATCGCGGCGATCGCCCTGTTCACCGCCGCCACCGTGTACATCGCGGTCACGATCGCGCGCAAGCGCCAGGGCGGCCTGTGGGCCTTCCTCGTCCTGCTCGCGCCCGTCATGGTGCTCGTGCAGGAGTGGATTCCCGGACCGCTCAACCCGATCGGCCGGGACTACACGCCCACCGACGTGGTCGTGACCGGCGGTCTCCTGGCGATCGGGGCGGTGGCCGTCACGATCTCGGCCGCGGCCGCCTGGATCCGCCGCGGCGACTCCGTCGGCATCCCTCCGTCGGCCGGAGGCGGGACGTGACGGGGATCGAGCCGCGCTACCGCGCCTTACTGCGCCTGTATCCGCGCGCATGGCGCGACGGGCGTGAGGAGGAGATGGTCGCGACCTACCTCGACTCCACACCGCCGGAGCGGACCCGTCCGTCCATGAGGGACGGTCTCGACGTGGCCGGCGGGGCGCTGCGGACCTGGCTGCGGACGACACCGCCCGGCCTGCCGGGCGGCGCACGGATCGCGGGGATCATCGGGCTCAGCGCGATGGGACTGCTCGCCGCGATGCTGTTCTTCGGCGTGGAGACCTCAGCGGAGAACGTCTCCGACGCGTACCGGCCTTGGGGGCCGTTTCACAGCCCGGCGGCGCTGTGCTGGCTGCTCTGGATGGCGGTCTCGGTGGCCGGCCCGTTCCTGCCCGGGACCTGGAGCCGCCGCGTCGCCGTGCTGCCCGCAATCTTGACGAGCCTGCTGATCCTCAACGACACCGTGCTGATCAGTCTCCCGCGAGGCACCCTCGAACGTCCCCAACGCATCATCCTGCTCGCCGCCGTAACACTCGGCGCGACCGCACTGCTCCACCGGAGCGGCGGAGTGCTCGGCCGCCTGCTGCCGCCGATGTCGACAGTGGCCGGTGCGGCGATCGGAATCGCGTCGCGGATGCCCGGTCAAGGCGCCGGCTACCACCAGGTCATCCACCCATGGGAGTGGCTGCGCAACCTCGGTGTCGCCGTCGCGGCGGCCGCGGTGCTGACTTTGATCGTCGCGGCACTGCTCCGCCGAGCCGAAGGCGCCTGGGCCTTCCTGCTCCTCGGACCGACCGTGCTCACCCTGACCAACAGTGAGGTGACCGGCTACCTAGGGTTCCCGCTCTTCCCCGACTTCGCGGCCTACGACCTCTACCTCCTCGGCGTCGGCGTGGCCGCCGCCGTGATCGCCGCCGTGCGCATCGCGTCGCGCCTGAATCACGGCAGACCGCTCAGCGGCAAGCCGAACAGAACCCTTCCACCGGGCCCCGGATCACCCGCGTAGTCGCGGGGCCACTCGGTCAGCGAGTAGACCATCCCGGTCGAGACCCAGTGCGTCAGCGCCTCCGAATGCAGCGACCAGCACATGTTCGACGACGCACCACCGACAGAGCAGCTCCGCACGGCACCGCCGGTGGAGCTGCTCTTCGGCGTGAAGCGCCACAACTGTCCTGAGTAGATCTCCGAGCTGTGCGCGACGTACCAGCGTCCGGCGTACGACAGCACGCCCTGCTGGTTGCCGACCGCACTCGCGTACGCCTCCGAGGCCGCCGCGCTGTCCGGCGGACGGTAGTCGGGTCCCATCGGGTAGCGGATCAGCCGGCCGCGCAGAGCCGGATCGGTGAAGTACTCCGCCGTGACGAGGCTGTCGGGGCTGGTGCTGCGATCCAGCGACAGCGTCGAGAAGCACGGCACGCCCTGGTCGCCGCCCATCGAGCAGAACCCGGAAGTGTAGGTGTAGTAGCCGATCTGGGGCATGACGAACCCGTAGGCGTGCGCCGCCCACCCGTCGGCGACCCTCCCCATCGCACCGGCCTCGGAGGTGGTGCGCAGGATGTGGTCCATGCTGAAGACCCGCAGCGCCACCGATCCGTTCCCGACGGCGTTGACGATCAGCTTGTCGCCGTACCAGACCATCCCGCCGATGTGGGTCTTGGCGGCGGTGAAGTCGGTGCCGTCGGCGTTGGGATCGACCAGGTAGACCCACCGGTACCTCGGCGCCCCCTTGCCGTTCATGTCGATGAAGCCGACCCGCGCGTCGTTGTAGCGCCCACTCGACTCATCGTGGTTCCAGCCCGTCAACAACGCTTTCCGCGCACCCCAGGCACCGTCGTCGTCGGCGTCACCGCTGCTCGTCACGCCCTGCGGGGACCAGCTCGGCGTGGTGGCGTCCTCGGTGTCGAAGCACATCGCCCAGGTCGCGACCGGCGCCAGCGGCTTGGCCGCGTTCTCCTCGGCGCCGCAGTCGGCCATCGTCCGGTCCGACTCGTCGAGAACCGTTGCCACACCGACGTTCGGCAGCGCCGTGTCCAGCGCGTCGAGCGCCTTCGGCGACTCCGCGTGCCAGGTCAGACCGAGGTTCGCGCGCGAAACGGCCGTCAGCGGTTCGGCGAAGGCCGCCCCGGCCGGCTCCGGCGCGGCCGCCGACAGACCCGCCGCCACGACCACGGCACCGACAACGGCGGATGCGAAACGACGGCGGCGCGACGAGTGGGGCGCAGGCATGGGCGTGCCTTTCGACTCGGTTCGCCTCGACGGTACTGCAATCCTCAGGCGTCGTAGTCGACCGTGAGCCCGTCGGTCGTCGGACTCGCCTGGCAGGTCAGCACATAACCGGCGTCCAGATCGGCGTCGGTGAGCGCGTAGTTGCGCGCCAGGGTGACCTCGCCGTCGACGACCTTGGCCTGACAGGTCGCGCAGACCCCGCCCTTGCAGGCGAAGGGGAGCTCCGGGCGGACCTTGAGCGCGGCGTCGAGGACCCGCTCGTCGCGGCGCATGGTGAAAGTCGAGGCGCGCCCGTCCAGCAGGACCGTGACCTCCGTGCTGCCCTCGGGCCGCTCGGCGCCGTGCTCGGGCTCGGGGATCTCCTCGGCGAAGAACAGCTCGTGGTGCACCATCGTGTCGGCGTAGCCCCGCTCGGCCAGCAGCTTCTGCGCGCCGGTCACCAGACCGTAAGGGCCGCAGAGGAACCACTCGTCGACGCTGCGCTCCGGCGCGAAGGCGTCGAGCAGGCGCGGCAGACGCTCACCGTCCATGCGGCCCGACAGCAGCTCGGCGCTCTGCGGCTCGCGGGACAGCACGTGCACCAGCTGGAGCCGCCGCGGGAAGCGGTCCTTGAGGTCGGCGAGCTCGTCGGCGAACATGACCGTGCCGGCGCTGCGGTTGCCGAACATGACCAGGAAGGTGCTGTCGGGTTCGGTTTCGAGCGCGGAGGCGACCAGGGAGAGCGCGGGTGTGATGCCCGAGCCGGCGATGATCGCGCCGTAGCGGCGGGTGCGGGCCGGGTCGAGGTCGGTGGTGAAGTGGCCCAGCGGCGGGAGGACCTCGACGGTGTGGTCGGCGCGGAGTTCGGCGTTGGCGTATGAGGAGAACAGGCCGTTGGGGACTCCCTTGACGCCGATGCGCAGCAGGCCCTCCTCGCCGAGTGTGGACGGTGTGGAGCAGATGGAGTAGGAGCGGCGGACGTCCTGCTCGGTGCCGGGGAGTTTGAGGGTGAGGTGCTGTCCGGGCTTGAAGGCGAAGGCGGCGCGCAGCTTCGGCGGGACGGCGAAGGTGACGCGGACGGCCTCGTCGGTGAGCCGCAGGACCTCGGTGACCAGCAGGCGGTGGAAGCCGGGTCGGCGTTTCACCGGGGTGGACAGCGAGATCTTGGCAGTCGCGGGCATCACAGCACCTTCACGTGGTCGAAGGGTTCGGCGCAGCCCCGGCAGCGCCACAGGGATTTGCAGGCGGTGGAACCGAAGCGGCTGATCTCCTCGACGCGCTCCGACCCGCAGTGCGGGCAGACGGGTTTGCGGGGGAGCATCGGCAGGCTCCGCGCGGGCGGCGGCGGGGCGGTGCCCGCGCCGGCGAGTTTCGCGCGGCCCTCCTCGCTGATCCAGTCGGTCGTCCAGGGCGGGGCCAGGACGGTGCGGATCTCGACCTCGGGGTAGCCCTCGGCGGCCAGTTCGCGGACGATGTCGGCGCGGATGGCGTCCATGGCCGGGCATCCGGAGTACGTCGGGGTGATGGTGACGTGGACGGTGCCCTCGTCGTCGACGTCGACCTCGCGCAGGATGCCGAGGTCGGCGATCGTGACGACCCGCAGTTCCGGGTCGACGACCCTGGCCGCCGCGGCGAAGGCGGTGGTCACCAGGAGGCCCCGGGGTGGGCGCGGTGGAGGACCTGCATCTCGGCGAGCAGGTAGCTCAGGTGCTCGGTGTGGACGCCGGAGCGGCCGCCGGTGGGGCGAAAGCGCGCGTCCTCGTCGGCGGGGCGGGTGAGGGTCGCCTCGGCGAGCACACCGTCGACTGTGGACAACCAGGCCTCGCGCGGGACCTCGCCTTCGAAGAGTTCGAAGGTGTAGGGCCACAGGCGGTCGACGGCCTCCTGCGCGCGGCGGTGGGACTCGGGCGTGCCGTCGCCGAGCCGCAGTGTCCACAGTGCGGCGTGGTCGACGTGGTAGGCGACCTCCTTGGCGGCCTTCCCGGCGATCTCGGCCAGGCGGGCGTCGGGGCCGATGAGCAGCCGGTCGTAGAGCTCGCGCTGGTAGACGGCGAAGAACAGCATCCGCACGATCGCGTCGGCGAAGTCGCCGCGCGGGAGTTCGGTCAGCTGGACGTTGCGGAACTCCCGGTCGGTGCGCAGGTAGGCCAGGGCGTCCTCGTCGCGGCCGGCGCCTTCGAGCTCGCCGGCGTAGGTGAGCAGCATGCGGGCCTGGCCGAGCAGGTCGAGGGCGATGTTGGCCAGCGCGATGTCCTCTTCGAGTTCGGGCGCGTTGGTGGTCCACTCGGCGAGGCGCTGGGCGGCGATGAGCGCGTCGTCGCCGAGACCGAGGACTTCGTCGACGGTGCTCATATGTGCTCGGCTCCCTCGGGGACCTCGTAGAACGTCGGGTGCCGGTAGATCTTGTCGCCGGCGGGGTCGAAGAAGGCGTCGCGCTCCTCGGGGCTCGACGCGGTGATCGCGGCGGCCGGGACGACCCAGATCGACACGCCCTCCTCGCGGCGGGTGTAGAGGTCGCGCGCGTTGCGCAGCGCCATGGTCTCGTCGGGCGCGTGCAGCGAGCCCACGTGCTGGTGGGACAGGCCGCGGCGGGGCCGCACGAAGACTTCCCAGAGCGGGACGCTGCTCACGTGGTCACCTTGTCCTTCTGCTTGCCGGCGTAGGCCGCGGCGGCTTCGCGGACCCAGGCTCCGTCGTCCCAGGCCGCTCGGCGGTGCGCCATGCGCTCGCGGTTGCAGGGCCCGTCGCCCTTGATGACGCGGAACAGCTCGTCGTAGTCGGGCTGGGTGTAGCTCCAGTGCCCGGTCCGTGCGTCGAGGCGCAGGTCCGGGTCGGGCAGGTCGAGGCCGAGGACGGAGGCCTGCTGGACGGTCATGTCGACGAACTTCTGGCGCAGCTCGTCGTTGCTGAAGCGCTTGATCTTCCAGGCCATCGACTGCTCCGAGTGCGTGGAGTCGGTGTCGGGCGGGCCGAACATCGCCAGCGACGGGTACCACCAGCGGTCGACGGCGTCCTGGGCCATCGCGCGCTGCTCGGGGGTACCGGTGCTCAGGGTGTAGAGGATCTCGTAGCCCTGGCGCTGGTGGAAGGACTCCTCCTTGCAGACACGGATCATCGCCCGCGCGTAAGGCCCGTAGGAGCAGCGGCACAAGGGGACCTGGTTGACGATCGCGGCGCCGTCGACGAGCCATCCGACCGCGCCGACGTCGGCCCACGTGAGGGTCGGGTAGTTGAAGATCGAGCTGTACTTCTGCCTGCCCTCCAGCAGCAGCCGGTAGAGCTCGGCGCGGTCGACGCCGAGGGTCTCGGCGGCGGCGTAGAGGTAGAGCCCGTGACCGGCCTCGTCTTGCACCTTCGCCAGGAGGATCGCCTTGCGCTTGAGGGTGGGGGCGCGGCTGATCCAGTTGCCCTCGGGCTGCATGCCGATGATCTCGGAGTGCGCGTGCTGCGCGATCTGCCGGATCAGGCCCTTGCGGTAGGCCTCCGGCATCTCGTCGCGGGGCTCGATCTTGCCGTCGGCGGCGATGACGGCGTCGAAGTAGTCGGCGGCTTGCGAGGCATGGGCCCGCCCGGCGATGTCGCGCTCTGCGGCGGCGACCTCGTCGAGGAGGCTCGCGGTCCCGGGCTGATCGGGAATGTCATTGCCGTACACGGCTCAAGTCTTACAGGCTCGCGCACGATGGGCAAGTAGGTGTCACAAACGACGCACCGACAAAAAAGGGGACCCGGCGCGGGTGGGCGCGCAGGGTCCCCCAAGGGGTTCGGGCAAGGTCAGTCGCGATCGCCCCGGCGGCCGCGGGTGCGCAGGTAGAACGTGACGCCGCCGGCGGCGAGCCCGATCCCCGCCGCGATCAGGACGTTGAGCCCGGTCGACGGCGAGGCCAGCGCGACCGGCTCGGGCGACGGGCTCTCCGCCGCGTGTCCCGGCAGCTCCGCGGCGAGCAGGACGACCACGAAGGCGAAGACGGAAAGCGCCGTCCTCGCCAGGACCTTCACCAGCGTGCCGGAACCGTGCGGGGCGGCGAACCGCATGCGCTCTCC
This sequence comes from Phytomonospora sp. NPDC050363, assembly GCF_040655735.1. Lineage (NCBI taxonomy): Bacteria > Bacillati > Actinomycetota > Actinomycetes > Micromonosporales > Micromonosporaceae > Phytomonospora > Phytomonospora sp. NPDC050363. The sequence goes on along the minus strand of NZ_JBFAKK010000005.1, from coordinate 39,373 downwards.
TCGGATGTCGGGGGCCGAACCTGCTGGTTCGGGGCGTTCCACTAGGAAGACGCTGTTTGGGCGCAAAGGGATGCGTATGTCCGCCGAGCTTTACCGGATCGTGACGTCCCGGGCATGGCTAAGGCGTCCCCCGTGGGCGGTGAACGCAAGCCACTGGGGGACGCCTATGGGAAGATCACGCGCCGCCCGGGACGACGGATGCACCGCCGGCCCGGATGTGGCCCGATCGTGATCTTGGACCTCAGCCCTCGGCGGTCAGCGCCCGGCGGCGGCGCGTCAGCACGAACAGGCTGACGCCGGCCAGCACGGCGAGCACGCCGCCGACGAGCATCAGCCGCAGGCCCGTGCCGGTCACCGCGAGGTCGCCGCCGATGGTGGCGCCGGCTCCCCCGCCGACGCCGGTCGGCGCGGGCGTGGCCTCCTCGACCGGGTTGAGCTCGATCGTGGCGATGTCGTTGGAGGCGTCGCGGTCGTCGGCGAAGGCGTCGCCGACGGTCACGGTGCCCTCGGCGGCCGCGGCCTCGTCGATGCGGACCTTGAAGGTCCACTCGTGGCGCTGCGCGGGAGCCGAGACGGTCTCGACGCCGCACTCGTAGGACTGGTCGCCGGTGCGCTCACAGTCGCCGGGCGCCTCCACGAAGGACAGCTGCGCCGGCAGGGTCACGGTGATCACGACGCTGGGCTCCTCGACGGCACCGGGAACCTCGACGCCGCTGTCGTTGCGCGCGCCGACGGTCAGGTCCCCGACCGTGCCGGACCCGCCGCGCACGGTCGCGCCGACGGCGGCGAAGTCGACCGGGTTCTCGCCCTCGACGAGCACGTCGACGGTGCCGGAGTCGTTCTGCCAGTTCGGGTCGTGCTCGGGCGCCGACTTGGTACCCGGCAGCTCGTCGAGCGTGGCGGCCGGACCGGTGCCCGCCCGCAGGTCACCGGGCAGGCCGGGGACGACGTCGGCGTCGTAGGTGTCCAGCGTGTACCAGCTGTAGGCGAAGTCCTGGCGGCTTGGCGCCTCGGCTGTCTCGCGGACGGTGAAGGCGATCTCGCCCGACAGGCCGTAGCGCTCGCCGGGCGTGAGCGCGCGCTCGAAGCGGCACACGAGGTTCGAGGCGTTGAAGCGGCAGTTGGAGAAGGTGTCGTCGAAGCGCAGACCCGCGCCGACGGCCACGACCAGCGCGGCGCCCTCGGCCTGGGTGTCGCCGACGTTGGCGACCGAGACCGGCACCGAGGCCGACTCGCCGAGACCGACGCTCAGCTCGCGCGCCGGGTCGTCGCCGACGGCCAGGTCGACCGACTCGGCCTTGGTGACCGCGACCGAACCGCCGACCTCGGCGAAGTTCGCCGTCGTCACCGTCACCGGCAGGTCCACCGTGGTGCCCGGCTCGGCGCCGTCGACGCCGTCGAGGCGGAACAGCTCGATGTCGAGCTCGCCGCCGTGGACGTCGAAGTCCTCGCCCTCACCGAAGCAGGTGACCGTCTGCGCCTCCTGGCGGCACGGCTCACCCCAGCTGTCGGAGTGAACGGTGGCCACGCCGGCCAGTTCGGTGATGTCGAGGACGACGGCCACGTCCTGAAGAGTCGCCAACTCGGGCGGCGTGGTCAGCGTGAACACACCGCCGACCGTGCCGCGCTCGCCCTCGGCGAGGACGAGGGCACCGCTGAGTTCGAGGCCCAGTGCCGGTGGATCCTCCGCCCACACGGCGCTCGGCGCCGCGGCGGTGAGCATGGTCGCCGCTGCCGCCAGGAGTACGGCCCGGCCGGCAATGGGTACGCGCATGTGACCCTCGCTTCGAAAAGGACGTCGGTGTCCATAGATCGCTTCCTATGGACAGTCCACGCGGAGCGGGCGGGCCCGGTTGCACCATTTGCCCCCGGGAAACCCCTCGCTACCTGCGATTACCTTGCAGTGACGGTCCGACCGGAAATGTCGCCGACGCGCATGGCGGCCACGACGGACGGTGACTAGCGTCCGAAGAACTCCGGGCCCTGTTCGGGCAGCGCCGGTGCGGCGCCGAGCCCTGCGGCGCGGGCGGCCCACTCGCGCAGCCCGGCGACCTGCCGCTTCCCCAGCGAGAAGTCCAGCGCGCGGAAGTAGCCGGCCAGGGTCGCCGCGTCGAAGGGCTCCCAGCGCGCGGCGGACTCGGCGACCTCGTCGAGTTCGGCGAGGCACAGCTCGCGCGAGCGCAGGAAGGCCTCGTGGACGCCCTTGACCAGGCCGGGGTGGGTCACGGCGAAGTCGCGGCGGACGGCCCACACGGCGAAGACCATGGGCAGGCCGGTCCACTCGCGCCAGGCGGCGCCGAGGTCGGTGACGGTCAGGCCCTGCGCCGGGGCCTCGTACATGGCGCGCAGGGCGACGTCGCCGATGAGGACGGCGGCGTCGGCCTCGGCGAGCATCGCGTCGAGGTCGGGGGCACGGCGCACGAAGTTCGGCTGCACGCCGTACTTCTCCGACAGCAGCATGCGGGCCAGCATCACGCCGGTGCGGGAGGTCGAGCCGAGGGCGACGGTGGCGCCGTCGAGCTCTTCGAGCGGGGCCCGGTGGACGATGTTGACCGACAGGACCGGCCCGTCGCTGCCGACGGCGAGGTCGGGCAGCAGGAGCAGGTTCTCGTGGTTGCGGAGATACTCCAGCAGGCTGATCGGGCCGATGTCGAGATCCCCGCGGACCAGCGCGTCGTTGAGCGCGTCCGGGTCGGCCTTGGTGAGCTCCACGTCGAGCAGCGCACCCGACCGCATCAGTCCCCAGTAGATGGGAAGGCAGTTCAGGAACTGGATGTGCCCGACTCTGGGCCGACGGGGAACGCTCATGAAGGCAGACGTTACGCCGGACTGCCAGGTCACAGGCGGCCCGGGGGTGCGGATTCACCCGTCGGCGGTCACGATTGGGCATCGACCGGCATCTCAGCGCAACCGTCCGGTTGGCAAGCGCGTGCCATTGATCCACGGGCCGGCGGCCCGTGGAGGCCCGACGCACGAAACGCGTGCCCGAATCCGCGTGCCCTTCGCGCGGCCGCCGTGCTTCGGCGCGGCGGCCGAGGGCATTTCGGTCACCATGATCGTTAAACCCGTCGCTGGTAACGATCCGATAACTCCCCGGCGGGTGTGCAACCGCTCCCACCGCCACGACGTGAGATCCGTGTACGCGCTGTGCCCAACAGAGGCGTACTGCCGAACCACCGCCTGCGCGGGTCAGCTCGTCGGTTTGCCCACCGACGCGGAAATGGCTTGACCGGACCCCTGCCGCGGCGAGTCGGTGAGGTGGGGAGGGCCGCGGTAGTCCCACGCCGCGGCCCGAAGCACCGCCTCCCGCCCGGTCTTGCGGCCGCGAGCGACACTCACACGGTGACCAACGCCTTCGACATCCTCGCCCAGACCCACCAGGACCTCCGCACGGTCGTATCGGCCGTGCCCGCCGGCTCCTGGGACCTCCCGACCCCGTGCTCGCAGTGGAGCGTCACCCAGGTGACGCGTCACGCGATCCTCGACCAGCTGCTCTTCGCCGTCGCCCTCGGCAAGGCCGAGCAGCCCGCCGAGGACGCCTTCCAGCCCTCCCCCGAGCACATCGCCGACCCCGCCGCCTTCGTCGGGCACGCTCTCGACGTGGCCGCCGCGGCTTGGGCGAGCGTCGATCGCGCCGACGAGGCCGTGACCACCCCCGTCCCGCCGCACAAACTCCCGGCCCCGCAGGCGGCACTGGCCGCCGCCCTCGACGCGGGCGTGCACGCGTGGGACATCGCCGTGGCCACCGGACAGCCGTCGCCGCTCACCCCGGAGGTCGCCGTCGAACTGCACGGGCTGGCCCTGCACCTCGTCGACCCGCTGCGCCCGTGGGGCGCCTACGCCGAAGCCCTCGACGACGACGGCTCCGACCCGGTCGCGACGCTGCTGCGCTACCTCGGCCGCGAGCCGGGCCGGCCTAACGCAGGCTGAAGACCTGCCCCGGGTAGCTCACCGACAGGGCGTCGGGAGTCGCGTGGAGACTCGCCGAGCGGCACCACGTCGCGTCGGTGATGGCTCCCGCGTCGGAGTTCTCCGTCTCGATCCGCTGCACCTTCCCCGACGTGGCCAGATACAACCCGCAGGCCGGCGCGGACACGTCGTTGGACGCGTCGGTCATGATCGCCACGCGCCCGTCGGGGAAGGCCGCGAACCATCCCGACGGGTCGGCCTCCTCGCCGGGGGTGAACCCCAGCGGCGCGCTGGCCTTCCACACGGTCTTGCCGTCGGCGAGGTCGTAGAGCGACACGTCGAAGGTCGCCTGCGCGCCGGCGGTCGCGTGGTGGCACTCGCCGAGAACCGCGACGCCCTCGGCGACCTGCAAGGTGCCCGCGCACGACGTCGCGTAGGTGCTGCCCAGCTCCAGGCCCTCCCGGCGCCAGACCGACGAGCCGTCGGCGGCGTTGAGGGCCGACAGGTCGTGCCGGAAGAGGCGCGCGGCGAACAGGCCCTCGCTGCTGGACACGTCGCGGCGGACGTCGACGACGATGCGGTCGCCGGAGACGATCAGCGAGCCCGGCGCGATCCCGCCGATCACCGGCGCGCGCCACGCCCACGTCTGCGCTCCGGACACCGCGTCGAGGGCGACGAGTGCGGGGGCGTCGGCGGAGATGTCGTCGGCCGCGCAGTCCATGCCCGCCACCAGCCGCGAGCCCGCCTGCCGCGCGACGCCGATCAGGCAGCGCTCGGGCGCCTCGTAGGTCCACAGTTCGCGCCCCGAGTAGCCGTAGGCGACCAGCCGCCTCGGAAACTTGGCCGGCTGGAAGAGCAGGGCCTGCGAGGTCACCGCCAGGATCCGGCCGTCCTCCCGCGACAGGCGGTGGTCGGCGAAGGTCTCGCCGGTGAGCGTGTCGAGCACGATCACCGAGGTGCCCTGCGGGGCGTCGCGGCGGTCGCCGACCAGGGCGATGACGCGACCGTCGGCCGACAGCACCGGCGGCTGCGCGAAGGTGCGGTTCTGCCGGATGTGGCGCCACCGCTCGGCGCCCGCGTCGGCGCCGGCGTCGTAGGCCCGCACGGCGAGCGTCTCGGGCGCGGTCACCAGCAGCCCGAAGGGCGTGCCGAGCGCGCCTCCGCCGCCGGGGTAGGGCGGGTTCATGTGCTCGAAGGTCGCCGGGGAGTGCGAGCCGGTCGTCGACTGGTTCGCCGCGCGCTCGGGCGCGGCGGTCGTCTCGTCGGTGTTGGCGACCTCGACCAGGTCGTGCGCGGCGCCCGTGCCCGCGGCGGCGAAGACCACGACGAACGCCACGGTCAGCACTCCCGAGCGCACCACCAGCCCGCGCGGGGCGGTCGCGCCGGCCCCGTTGCGGACGATGTACTCGGCGAGCACGAGCATCCCGCCGCCGAGTGCGGTGAGCAGAAAGGACAGGGCGCCGAGGGCCTGCCGGTGCGAGATCCACTCGCCGTCGGCGGTGCTGGGCATGGTCACGATCGTGGCGACGAGCGCCGCCACCGACAGGCCCGCCAGCACGATCGCCGAGATCATCGCCGGACGGCCCGGATGGGTCACGGTCACCGAGACCGCGACGCCGATGAGCAGGTACTGGACGACCAGCGCGACGGCGAGCCAGGTCGCCGAGGTCTCGCTGCCCCCGGGTTCGCCGAACACCGCGAAGCCGAGCACGGCGGCCCCCGCCAGCAGGGCGGTGAAACCGCCGAACAGGGCGACGGCCCGCGTCAGGGATCGTGTCCAGTCGACGTCGGTCTCAGCCACGGCGGGCTCGGAATCGGTGGTGGCGATCTTGGAAGTCTCCACTCCTATCTTTTACCGGATATATCGATGCATTTCAGCTTGAAGCCGTTCCTGGGGTGCAAAAAAAGCGCCCCCGGGATCCACAGTGGATTCCCGGGGACGCCTCGCGTTCAGCGGCGGCGGGCGGTCAGCGCCCGCCTCCCGCCCGGCTCAGGACTGGCCGTAGCGGGCCCAGACCTTGTTCAGGTGGGCCTGGTAGTAGATCATGTGCCAGCCGCCGAGAATGGCGAGCAGGAAGCCGAGGCCGCCCGAGACGCGCTCCTGGAGCTGCGCGGCCTCCTCGGCCTTGGCGATGCGGCCGCCGGTGTTGATCAGCGTCATGATGACGGGGATACCGGCGAGGCATCCACCGAAGAGGAGCGCGGCGACGGCTCCACCCGGGGACACCTCGACGCGCGCGTAGTTCTTCACCTCTTCGTTGATCTTGTAGTGCCAGACGATCCCGTAGATGCCGAGTGTGACCATCGAAAGCAGCCACACGACGCCCGGGCTACGGGTCTTGCCGAGCACGACGCCCTGCTGACCGGGGTTGCTCTGAGGGGCGTAGGTCCCCGGGTTGCTCTGGGGCGGGTGGGTCATGGAGGGGTTCCTCTCGAAGGGCATGTAAAGAAAGTGGGCTGGCACACCCTAGTAGCACGAGGCAAGCGTGATCACCGGGCTTTTGTGTCACAGACCGCGAATCGCCTCATTTGGGCGGATGATTCGCCCTTTCGGGTGCCGAATGTGGACGTTCGGTGGTCAGCGCTGACGGCCACGGATCGGGACTATCACAGGGATCCCGTCGACCTCGACCACTCGCACGCGCGCCCGGTAGTGCTCGGCGAGATTGGCCTCGGTGAGCACCTCGCGCGGGAGCCCGTCGGCGACCAGGCGACCCTCGGCGAGCAGGATGAGCCGGTCGGCGTACTCCCCCGCGATCGACAGGTCGTGCATCGTCGACAGCACCGTGAGCCCGCCCGTGGCACGCAGGCCGTCGACGAGGTCGAGGACCTCCTGCTGGTGCCCGATGTCGAGCGCGGTGGTCGGCTCGTCGAGCAGGAGCAGCTCGGCGCCCTGCGCGAGCGCGCGGGCGAGGAAGACGCGCTGGCGCTCGCCGCCGGAGAGGGTCTCCAGACGCCGTTGGGCGAAGACGTGCAGGTCGAGGGTGGACAGCACGCTGTCGACGGCCGCGTGGTCGGCGGCGCCCTCGCGGCCCAGCGGCGGGATGTGCGGGGTGCGGCCGAGCAGGACGTAGTCGGCGACGCTCATGCCGGGCGGGACGACGGGCTGCTGGTGGACCATCGCGACGCGGCGGGCGCGCTCGCGGGGGCGCATGTCGGCCAGGGTCCGCCCGCCGACGGTGATGTCGCCGTCGTGGGCGACGAGCCCGGCGACGGCCCGCAGTAGCGTCGACTTCCCGGCGCCGTTGGGGCCGATGACGGTGACCCACTCGCCGGGGGCGGCGGTCAGCGCGACCTTGTCGACGACCGTCCGGCCGCCGAGTTCGACGCTGACCTCGCGCACGTCGAGCACTAGACGGCCTCCTGCCGGGTCGTGCGCATGACGAGGATGAAGAAGGGCGCGCCGGCGAAGGCGGTGACCACGCCGATGGGCAGTTCGCCGGGGGCGACGGCGGTGCGGGCGACGAGGTCGGCCAGGACGAGGAAGGTGCCGCCGAACAGCACCGACAGGGGCAGGATGCTCCGGTAGGAGGGGCCGGCGAGCAGGCGCACGATGTGCGGGACGACGATGCCGACGAAGCCGATGAGCCCGGCGACCGAGACGGCCGCGGCGGTGCCGAGCGAGGCGGCGGCGAGCAGGATGTAGCGGGAGCGCTGGGGGTGCAGGCCGAGGCCGGCGGCCTCGTCGTCGCCGACGGTGAGCACGTCGAGTTCGCGGCGCATGACCAGGACGACGGCGGTGGTGACCGCGACGTAGGGCAGGACGGTGAGGACCTCCTCCCAGCCGGAGACCGACAGGCGGCCGAGGAGCCAGGAGTAGACCTGGCGGATGGCGTCGGCGTTGCGCTGCTGGACGTAGGTCTGGACGGCCGACAGCAGGCTCGTCACGGCGACACCGGCGAGGATCAGGCGGGTGGGGTTGCGGCCGCCGCTCTTGACGCCGCCGATGAGGTAGGTCAGCATCAGCGCGCCGACGGCCCCGGCGAAGGCGGCGATGGGCAGCACGCCCTGCGCGGCGGGCATGCCGGCGGCGCGGGCGGTGATGAACAGGGTCGCGCCCAGGCCCGCGCCGGAGGCGACGCCGAGCAGCATCGGGTCGGCCAGGGGGTTGCGGAACACGCCCTGGTAGCAGCCGCCGGCCAGGGCGAGCATGGCCCCGACGAGCAGGGCGAGGACGACGCGCGGGAGTCGCACGAGCCACACGATGTTGGCCTCGGTCGGGGTGAGGCCGGAGTCGATGTCGACGAAGGGGATGTGGTCGAGGAGTTCGGCGGCCACGCGCAGCGGTGGCAGCGAGATCGGGCCGACGGCGACGCCGAGGACGAGCGACGCGCCGACGGCGAGCAGCCCGGCCGCGATCCATCGCGGCCGGGCCGAGCTTCGTGCGCCGGTGCTCACTAGCTCGCGGGAATGGCCGCGACGACGGTGCGCAGGAGGTCCACCACGCGCGGGCCCCAGCGGGAGGCGATGTCGTCGTCGAGGGCGACGACCTTGCCGTTCTTGACGGCGGCGAGGTCGTCCCAGCCGGGACGCTTCGCGACGGTCTCGGCGTTCTGGCCGCAGCACTTGGTGTCGGCGAGCAGGATCATGGCGGGGTCGCTGGCCAGGATGTGCTCCACCGACAGCTGCGGGTACCCGAACGACTTGCCCTCGGGGTCGGCGGCGTCGGCGATGTTCTCCATGCCCACCTGCTTGAGCAGCGAACCGACGAAGGTCGTCGAGGTGAGGGAGTAGTAGGTGTCGTCGGACTCCCAGTAGTACGTCACGGGTGCGACGGTCTTGGGCGCCGAGGCGACGATCTCGGTGATGTCGGTCTTCATCTGCGCCACGACGGTCTCGGCCTGGTCGGCGTGCCCGGTGAGTTTCCCGAGGTCCGACAGCTGCGTGTAGGAGTCGTCGATGGTGGTCGCGGCGGGCGTGAGGTAGACGGGGATGTCGAGGGCTTTGAGGCCCTCGGCGACGCTGCCCGGGTCGAAGAAGAGGACGACGAGGTCGGGTGCGAAGGACGCGACGGACTCCGCGGTGGCGTCCATGGCGGTCAGTTCGGGCTTGACGGGCGCCTCGGCCGGGAAGTTCGAGGTGGAGTCGACGGCGGCGACCTGCGCGCCGGCGCCGATCGCGTAGAGCATCTCGGTGCCGGTGGCCGACAGGGAGACGATCTTGGTGGGCTGGGCGTCGAGGGTGATGTCGCCGACGGTGACGGGGTACTGGGCGCCGGGGGCCGACGACGGGGTCTCCGCGGGCGTCTCGCCGCCGCCGCAGGCCGCGAGACCTGTCGCGAGGGCGGTCAGCGCGGCGGTCGTCAGCGCGAGGCGGCCGAGGAGGTGGCGGCGTTGCATGGGGTGCCTTTCGAGGGGGTGCCGACAGAGCCCTCGAAGGCTTGATAAACGGCTCCCGCATCGCGGCGCGAGACGTCCCTGACCTCGAGGACGTGGTTCGCGACCGGCGCAGGCGGCCTGGCTCGGCCCGCGAGCACCTTCAGGTGCCGTGCGGGGCCTCACAGTTGCGGGACAGCGCCGGATTCACACCGGCTTCGCTGCGGTCGGTCGATGAGACCGTAGCAGTGGGGCGTGGGCCGTGCCGGTGGCGCCCGACTGCGGGTGGGGTGGGTGACAGGGCGTCAGCCCTCGTCGTCACCGGCGAGGGCGGCGCGCAGGCGCTCCTTCTCGGCGCGGCGCTTCTCGGCGCCGTGCGCGATGGCGTCGGAGGTCTGGTCGCGCCACTTCTTGAGCAGGAAGTAGCTCGCGGCCATCGACACCAGCAGCGCGATCATGAGCGTCAGCAGCGGGTCGAGCCGCAGCGGCCACAGGGTGGCCGCGACGATGACGAAGATCGCCACGCGTCCCAGCGTGTACTTCACTCCCGGGTGCACGTCTAGTCCTCCCTGCCGATGAGCCTGATGCCGGTGAACCACAGCACGACGTAGATGATCACCGTCGCGAGGCCCGCGAGGCCTCCGGCGAGCAGCGGCAGCCACTCGTCCGGGAGCGCCGCGTTGACGCCGAGACCGGTCACGGTGGCCAGCAGGACCGCCGCGATGAAGACGGGCACCCGAAAGCGTGTGCCGGCCCATGCCTTGAAGTCGTCGACGAAGAGGAAGGCCGCCAGGACCACGCACATCCAGCCGTTGATCGAGCCGAACTCGTCGGTGCTGAAACCGGCGAAGAGCAGGTCGATGCCGGCCAGCAGCACGAAGGTGAAGACCGTCGCGATGATCGCCGCCCCGAGGAACTCGATCATCGACTCGACGCGGCCCTCGGCGTCGCGCGTGGGGAACTTGGGTTTGACCGCAGCCTCTTCTTTCATCACCGTCGATGGTCTCACGCTGCGCCGACGGGCCCGCCCGCGCCCGCCGCGGCGACGGTGTGCCGCAGGAGCAGGGCGGTCGTCACCGGTCCGACGCCGCCGGGGACGGGAGTGAGGGCGCCGGCGTGGCCCTCGACGTCGCCGACGTCGCCGACGAGGCCGCCCTCGGGGGTGGGGTTGGTGCCGACGTCGATGACGGTGGCGCCGCGAGCGACGTGGGCGGCGGTGATGAGTCCGGGACGGCCGACGGCGGCGACGAGGACGTCGGCGGTGGCGGTCACCGCGGCCAGGTCCTTGGTCCGCGAGTGGCAGATCGTGACCGTCGCGTTGCGGTCGAGCAGCAGGTGGGCGGCGGGTTTCCCGACCACGTTGGAGCGGCCGACGACGGCGACCGCACGCCCTTCGAGCGGCACGGCGTGGTGGTCGAGGAGCGCCACGACCGCTTCGGCGGTGGCCGGGGCGAAGGCGGGCAGCCCGGAGGCGAGGCGGCCCAGCGAGACGGGGTTGGCGCCGTCGACGTCCTTCTCGTGGGCGATGGCGGTGGCCAGGTCTTCGAGGCGCGCGCCCTCGGGCAGCGGCGTCTGGAGCATCAGGCCGTGCACCGAGGAGTCGGCGCTGAGGCGCGTGAGGGTCTCCCTGATCTCGCCGGCGGTGGCCGCCGCGCCCAGGTCGACGATGTCGCAGGCGATGCCGGCCTTGGCGGCGGCCGAGGCGATCGAGCGCACGTACCAGGCGCTCGACTCGTCGTCGGTGGCCACGACCACGGCCAGCTTCGGGGTCGTGCCCGCGACGGTGAGCGCCTCGGCGATCTCGCGGGTTTCCCGCCTGATCGCGGCGGCGAGCTCCTTGCCGGACAGGACGGCGGTGGTGGTCGCGCCACCGATGACGTCGCGGACGGCACGCGTGACCGCGCCGGCGCGGGCGGTCAGGTCGTCGACGAGGTCGGCGGTGTCGAGGAGCGCGGCACGGGCGGCCGGGTCCTTGACGCCGCCGAGGTTGATCTCGATGTTGACGCGCGCGGTCGTCGCGGCGGCGATCGCGGCCTCGGTGGCGGCGGCGACGTCGCTGATGACGTTGCGGTTGCCGATGGGCAGCAGTTCCTCGGCGGCCTCGACGATCGCCGCGACGGTGGTGACGAGGTCGGCGGGCGGCTTCGCCGCGCCGGTAACGGCGGCGGTGATCGCCGCCGAGCGGGCCTTCTTCTCCTCGTCGGTGGCCTTGGGGAGCTTGTAGGCGTCGGTGACGCCGGTGAACGCGGCGGCGTCGGCCTCGGCGAGCGCCAGGGAGCGGTGGCGCAGGTCGTCGGTGGCGGTCGTCAGGCGCGCGACGGTCTCGGCGTGTTCCTCCGCCCGGGTGTATCGGGCGACCATGCCCAGCAGGGCCGCGGCCTGCGCAGCGTGCAGGGCGGCGCTGGCTCCCCCGCCGGGGGCGGGGACGCGGTCGGCGAGCTTTTCGAGGAAGGCGTGGATCGTGTCGTCGCGCATGACCTCTTATTCTGCGGGCAGCGTCAGGCGGGCGATGACCGGGTCGTGGTCGGCGCCGGGCAGGTCACCGTAGGAGACGCCGAGGACGGCGACGCGCTCGTCGACGAGGACGTGGTCGAGGGCGACTTTCGGGGGTGTGATCCCGAAGAGGCTGAGCTTGCTGTGGGGGCGCGGCTGCCAGGTGCCGGTGAGTCCCTGGCCCACCTCTTCGGCGGCGTCGCGGTAGCCGCGGTCGAGAACGTCGCGCAGGGCGGCGTGGTCGAGGGTGGAGTTGAGGTCTCCGGCGATGACGCGCACGGCGCCGTCGGGGGTGGCGGGCGGGAGCTGGGCGAGGTCGGCGAGCCAGAAGTCGACCTGGCTGGGCGCCCAGGGCGCGCCGGGGTGCGCGCCGAGCAGTTCCAGGGGCGCCGCGCCGGGGACCTCGACGGTCACGCCGACCATCGCGAAGGTCGCCTCGAACTCCAGGGCGGGGTTGCGGGTGAGCGGGAAACGCGAGTAGACGCCGGACGCCTCGGCGCCGACGGCGCCGTCGACGCGGCCGAGTTCGCGGTAGGGCAGGCGCTCGGCGAGGCCGGCGGCGTCGAGACCGTTGACGGCGGCCTGGGTGAGCTCCTGGACGGAGAGGATGTCGACGGCGTGTTCGTCGACGAGGGCGACGAGCGCGGCCGGGTCGCCTTCGCCGAAGTACATGTTCGCGGTGGCGACGGTGATCTCCGGGCCGCCCGGTGTGGGTTGCTCGTCGGCGAGGAAACGCGGGGCGAGCAACGTCGCCAGGCTCAGCGGCACGGCGATGGCCACGGCGGCGAGCTTGGGCCGCCGCAGCAGGGCCGCGGCGATCGGCGGCAGGAGCGCGGCGGCCGTCAGGTACGGCGTGTACGACACGAGGGTCCGCAGCGGCCAGGTGACCTCCATGCCGAGGACGCGCATGCCGGTGTACAGCAGCCCGACGACCGTGGCTGCGTAGGTGAGCACGACGGCGGTGCGCAGGGCGACGCGCTGGACGGGCCGGCGCGGCTTCTCCTCGACGGCGGGCGGAGTGTCGGGGGCGGTTTCGGGCGTGACGGTCACCGGCGGGCTCCTCGGGTCAGGTACCCAGGATGACGCGCCGGGGCAAGGCCCGGGTTCAGCCGCCGACGCGGAGAGCCTGGCGGACCAGGGCGGCGTTGCCGGGGACGTTCACGCCACCGGGGCCTGAGATGGTGTCCTCAAGGCCGATGCGCGTGGGAAGGCCCAGGCGGGCGGCCATCTCGACCATCGGCCAGGTCGCGGCCTCCTCGCCGTGCAGGAGGCGCGGGGTCGCGACACCGAGCTCGTCGAGGCGCGCGAGGATCCGTTCGGCGAGCGCGGGGGCGAGGTCGGCGGGGACGCCGATGATCTCGACGAGGACGCGCAGGCAGCGCGGGGCGAGGCCGGTCTCGGCGAGGTGTTCGGCGTCGTCGGGTGACCACACGCCGGCCTCGACGGCGACGCCGCTTTCGAGGAGCAGCTCGGTGAGGGCGGCGAAGCCGGGTTCGCCGACGTTGGCGGAGGCGAAGTCCGGGCGGGCCTCGGGCGGCAGCGAGCCCCACTGCCCGACGATGTGCCGGCGCGCGTCGGGGTCACCGTCGCTGATCCACAGGCCGGTGGACACGCCGACGGGCGTGCCCGGGCACGCGGCGCGCACGGCGGCGACCGCCGCGCCGACGTCCTCGGGCGCCAGACTCTCGGCGCCGGACGCGTCGCGGGGATGCATGTGGACGGCGGCGGCGCCCGCCGCGACCGAGGCGGCGGCGTCGGCGGCGAGTTCCGCAGGAGTGATGGGCACCGCGGGGTGGTCGCGCCGCAACCGTCCGCCGTTGAGGCACACCTTGATCAGCACCCAGCGATCATTCCACCGCGCGGGCGGGAAAACCACCGCGCGTTTCGGCCTTGGGGGCACTAACCTGCCGCCTGTGACGGATGTCAAGCGGGACGCGGCGCTGGCCACGGCGGCCGGCCTGCTCGGGACGGGCCTGTCCGACCCGGTCGACCTGGGCGGCAGTTCGCGCAGCGCGGTCATGCGGGCGCGGCGGGCCGACGGGGGCACGGTCGTCGTGCGGGCCCACGATCTCGACCAGCCCGAGGCGTTGCGGCGGTTCGCCGCCGAGGCCGCCGGGCTGGCCTTCTCGCCGCGGGGTCCGCGGCTGCTGGCCGCCGACCGCGGGAGCGCGGTGACCGTCATGTCCGACCTTGGCTCGTGGCCGAACCTGGCCGACGTCCTCCTCGGCGACGATCCGGCCGCCGCGACCACCGCCCTGCTGGCCTGGGCCCGCGCGTACGGTGGCATCGCGCGGGAGTCCCTGGAACGCGGCGCCGAGCTCGACGCGCTGCTGGACCGCTACGGCGGCGGGGATCCGTCGTGGAACGACTCGCCGTGGATCGCCGAGCGCCTGCCCGGGTTCGCGGTCGAACTCGCCGCACTGGGCATCCCCGTCCCCCCGGGCCTTCACGACGACCTCGCCGCGATCGGCGCGCTCACCCGCGTCGGCCCGCGCGTGTTCTCCCCCGGCGACATCTGCCCCGACAACAACCTGCTCACCGACGCCGGCCTGCGCGTCGTCGACTTCGAGGGCGCCGGCTACCACTCCGCCTACCTCGACTCGGCCTACGTGACGATGCCCTTCGCGACGTGCTGGTGCGCCTTCGGCATGCCCGGCGAGGTCGCCGCCGAGGTCGAGAGCGCCTACTGGACCGAGCTCACCGGCGCCGGCCCCACCGAGGCCGACCGCGCCGGGATCCGCCTGGCGGTGGCGGCCTGGACTCTCGACCTCACGCGCTTCCTGCTGCCGAAGGCCGCCGCGGCCGACGGCCCGATGCACCCGGCACGACGGCCGATCGGCACGAAGCGGCAGGTGCTGCGGCACCGGTGGCGGCTGGCCGGTGAGCTGCTGTCGGCGGCGGGCGAGCTGCCGGCGGTGGCCGAGGCGTGCGGGGCGCTGCTGCGGTTCAGCGAAGGGTGGGGGACTTCGGAGCTGGGGGTGTACCCGGCGTTCGCGGGAGGTCCGTTTTCGACAAGACCCGCCACCCCCGCCTGCGTAGCGTGAAGGCCATGGAACCCGTACTCGACATGATCGGCATCGTCGTCGACGACATGGCCGCCTCGCTCGCCTTCTACCGCCGCCTCGGCTTCGACATCCCCGAGGGAGCCGAGACGCAACCGCACGTCGAGGTCACCCTGCGCGGCGGCATCCGCGTCGCCTGGGACTCCGCGGAGATGGTCGAGCAGTTCCACCCCGGGTTCGAGCCCGTGAAGGGCGCCGGCCGCATCGGCCTGTCCTTCCTCGTCGACTCCCCCGCCGAGGTGGATCGCCGGTACGACGAGCTCATGGCGACCGGCTACGAGAGCGAGCTCAAGCCCTGGGACGCGTTCTGGGGGCAGCGCTACGCCGTCGTCAAGGACCCCGACGGCAACGGCGTCGACCTCTTCGCGCCGCTGCCCGCCTGACGCCATGCCGCCGACGGCCGGGGAGCGCGCGCTGCGGCACGTCGCCGGGCTGGCGTACGGGCCGCCGCTCGACCCGGCCCTGCGCGTGACCGTCAACTTCCATCCCGACCGCCGCGCGGGCGGGAAACCCGTCCTCGACGCGCTCGCCGAGGACGGGTTCTACCTGTCCCAGTTCGTGACCGGGACGAGCAACGGCGGCCTCACCGCGCACCCCGGCGGGGACCGGTGGCGGTGGGAGAGCCGCATCTTCGCCGGCGCCTACGACGACGCCCCCGCACACGAGCGGCCCGTGTACGGCGCCCTCGACTTTCGCCGCGACCCTTACGGCGCCGCCCGCCGCTTCGGGTCGGCGCACTTCCGCCTGGCCGAAGACACCCTGGCGCGCGCCACCTTCTGTCACCCCGACAGCGTCTTCGAGCCCACCGACTTCGGCGTGGCCGGCCGCGCCGGCCTCGTCGCCAGAGCCGAGGCCGCCGGGGCCGACGCGCTCGACGACTACGTCGAGGCGCAGGTGCACGGGCCGGTCTCGCTCGCGCGCGACATCGAGGCGCTGGTGCTGGACCCGTCGTTTCGCGGGACCGGCGTCGAGGACGCGGCGGCGCGACTGCCCTGCCGGGTGGAGTGGCACGGCGGCTTCCGGCTGACCGTCGCCGACCTGGCGCGGCATCCCGACTACCGGGGGCCGGAGTACGTGGAGCTGGGGGCATCGATCGCCGTCGACGGGGTCCTCGACCCGCGCGTGATCGGACAGGCGGCCGACTCCGGTGACCACGACCCGCAGGCGCTCAAGCGCGTGTGGCACTGCCTCGCGCGCTTCGGCGCGCCTACGCCAGCACGACCCCGAGGGGCGCGCCCGCCAGGGCCTTGACCTCGCGCGAGAGGTGCGCCTGGTCGGTGTAGCCGGTGGCCGCGGCGACCTGCGCGTACGGGACACCGTCGCGGGCCAGGTCGAGGGCGCGGCCGAGGCGCAGGATCCGGCCGAGGACCTTGGGGCCGTAGCCGAAGGCGGCCAGCGAGCGGCGGCGCAGGTGGCGTTCGCCCAGGTTGACCGCCCGGGCGGTGCCGGCGACGGAGTCTCCCGCGCTCAGGCGGGCGGCGACGGCGCGCATGAGCGGGTCGGGGCCCTCGCCTCGCCGGAGGTGCTCGGCGGCGAGTTCCTCGATGACCGCGCCGGGCTCGGCGCCATCGTGGATGCGCTCGACGGCCTCACGGACGCGGGCTGGCCGCCACAGCTCGGCCAGGTCGACGCGGCGGTCGGTGAGTTCGAAGGCTGGCAGGCCGAGCACCGCCGGCCCGACGCCGGAGGCGAAGCGCAGACCCGTGAAGCTCCCGGGGGTGGTCCGCCCGACGCGCGCGACGGTGTCGGGCCCGGCGACGAAGAGGGAGCCCGCGGTCCAGATGATGTCGAGGCAGCCGTCGGGCAGGATCCGGGAGAGCCCGCCGGCGTCGAGCACGGTGCGGCGCCAGACGACGGCCCCTGGGACGAGGCGTGCGGGTACTTCGCTGTGCATCGCTCCCAGCCTAGGTCGGGCGGAGGCGAGCGGGGAGGGGTCGGCGGGCACCGCGTCCCGCCGAGGCTCTCGCGCGGCCCCACAAGGACACGCTCGAAACGGCGGGGCGCGAACAGACCCCTCGGATCCCCACTCGCCATCCGTGGAAGCACTGTCGCATCGGGGTACGACAGTTTCCCGCAGGGCGGGCCCTAACGCTCGTCGACGAGTTCGATCTCCTCGACGGTGATGGCCGAGCGGTCGGTGACGAGCGCGAAGGCGTGGGCGGCCTCGGGCCCCGGGGCGGCGCGGACGGCGGCCAGGTGCTCGGCCGACTCCCAGCGCCAGACGCCGACCCAGTTGGCGTCGTCGATCCGCCCGAGCCCGGCGTTGGTGAGGCCGGTGCCCCGCTGGGCCTCGACGAGGGCGGCGTGGCGGGTGACGAGTTCGCCGGCGTCGGCGGGGTCGATGGCGAACCTGGTGAGGACGATGAGGGACATGGCGGATCCTCTCGGTCGATGACGGGACTGACTAGAGTCCGACTCCAGTCGTGAAACTAAAGTAGCACTCTAGTGATGAACTCCAGTGAAGGACCCGCACCGCTGACGCGGCACTCTAGCGTTAGCCTCCAGTCATGACCGCCGCCAAGAAGCCCGATCGCCGCGCCATCCGCGCCGCCGAGACGCGCAAGCGCATGCGCGACGCCGCCGCCGAGCTGTTCGTCGCCGGTGGCTACGGCGCCACGTCACTGCAGGACGTCGCCGACAAGGCGGGGGTCGCCGTCCAGACCGTCTACTTCACCTTCGGCAACAAGCGCGCTCTGCTCAAGGAACTCGTCGACGTGACCATCGCCGGCGACGACGCGCCGGTGGCCACCCTCGACCGGGTGTGGTTCCGCGACGCCGTCGACGCGCCCGGAGCCGTCGAGAGCCTGCGCCTGCACGTCGAGGGCACCGCGAAGGTCCTCGCGCGGGTCTCGTCGATCATGAAGATGCTCGACGCCGCCGCGACCAGCGATCCCGAGATCGGCGAACTGTGGCCGCGCACCGAGGACCCGCGCTACACCGTCCAGTCGGCCTTCGCGCGCTCCTTCGCGGCCAAGCCCGGCGCCGCCGAGGGCCTGGAATGGAGCGAGGCCGCCGACGTCCTCTACGGCGTGCTCAGCCCCGAGCTGTACCTGCTGCTGGTCGGCGACCGCTCCTGGAGCGCACGGAAATGGGAGCGGTGGGCCTTGACGACCCTCCGCTCCCAGCTCTGCGAAGACTAGGCGCCTACGACCAGACGTCCTGCGGGACCGCGCGGCGCTCGGCGAGCGAGACCGGCGGGTCGTACTCGCGCACGATCTCGTACTTCGTGTTCCGCTCGACGGGCTGGAAGCCGGCGTCGCGGATGAGTTCGAGCAGGTCCTCGCGGCCCATCTTGTCGGGCGTGCCGTAGGAGTCGGCGTCGTGGGTGATCTTGTACTCGACCACCGAGCCGTCGAGGTCGTCGACGCCGAAGTTCAGCGACAGCTGCGCGACCTCAAGGCCGTGCATGACCCAGAAGCACTTGACGTGGTCGAAGTTGTCCAGCAGCAGACGGGAGACCGCGAAGGTCTTCAGCGACTCCGCCGGCGAGGCCATCGTCGTGCGAGCCTGGAGCTTGTTGCGGATCTTGCCGTCCTTGGCGTCGACGAAGTCGTGCTGGTAGCGCAGCGGGATGAACACCGCGAAGCCGTTCGTCTCGTCCTGGAGCTCGCGCAGGCGCAGCACGTGGTCGACGCGGTGGCGGGGCTCCTCGATGTGGCCGTAGAGCATCGTCGCCGGGGTGCGCAGGCCCTTCTCGTGGGCGAGGCGGTGGATGCGCGACCAGTCCTCCCAGTGGCAGTCGTGGTCGACGATGTGCTGGCGGATCTCCCAGTCGAAGATCTCGGCGCCGCCGCCGGTCAGCGACTCGAGGCCGGCGTCGATGAGCTGGTCGAGGATCTCACTGGCGCCCAGCCCGGAGATCTTCTCGAACCACTGGACCTCGGTGGCGGTGAAGGCCTTGAGGTTGACCGTCGGGAGCGCCTTCTTCAGCTCGCTGAGCACGCGCGGGTAGTACTTCCACGGCAGCGTGGGGTGGAGGCCGTTGACGATGTGCAGCTCGGTGAGCTGGTCGCCTTCCATCTGCTTGGCCAGCTCGACGGCCTGCTCGACGCGCATCGTGTACGCGTCCTTCTCGCCGGGTTTGCGCTGGAAGGAGCAGTAGGCGCAGGAGGCCGAGCAGACGTTGGTGAGGTTCAGGTGCCGGTTGACGTTGAACATCACCCGCTCGCCGTTCTTGCGCACCCGCACCTGGTGGGCGAGGCCACCGAGCCAGGACAGGTCGTCGCACTCGTAGAGCGCCACGCCGTCTTCACGGGTCAGCCGCTCACCGGCGGCCACCTTTTCCTCGATGCTTGCCCGAAAGGACTTGTCCGTCATCGCTGCCGCCTCGCATCATTACCGCGTCGCCGTATACGTATGGGAGCGAGACTACTGCCGACCGTGGAATCTTGATCGCGGGAGCCCCAAGTGGACGCCCGATATGCGTACAAGATTCACACAGTTTTGCCCGCGGGTGGTGTGATCTGGCTATCCCTTAGTACGGTGGCAACGCGCACGGTGCCGCCCGAATTCTTACTTCGTGACGATCGGCGGCCACACGAGGGAGACGGCAGCATGCGACCACTGTGGACCAAGGCCCGGAAACTCGGCCGAGTCCTCTTCATGTTCACCACCGCGGCGGTCATGCTCGCCGCCATGCCGGCGACGGTCGCCCTCGCCGACCCGCCAGGGGTGACGGCACCGCCGGCGGGCGGATCACGCCCCGACGGCAGCGTTCCCGCGCCGGTCGTGCCCGGAACCGGGCTCGGCACCGGCACCGGACTGCCCCCGACCGGGACGGCCATCCCCGGAATCGGCCCGCTCGCCACGCAGATCCAGACCAAGAACGTCGAGTTGGCCAAGCTCGCCGAGCAGAGCAAGGCCGCCGGCATCGACCTGGCCAACCGCAACCAGCTCGTCACCGCGACCACCGGGCAGCTCGCCGGCGCCCAGTCCATCGTGGACGCGCTGGAGACGGCCGTCTCCGACCTGGCCGCCAAGCAGTACACCGACGCCCAGTCGACGCCCCTCGACCTGACCGGCCTGACCGGCGGCTCGACGGACTCCGGCGCCGACCTCACCGAGCAGCTCGCCGACGCGCGCGTCGACCTCGACGAGGCCCAGGCCGCCCACGACGCCGCGATCGCCGCGCAGGAGCGCGCCGCCGAACGCGACGAGACGCTGCGCACGTCCTACGAGAAGCTCAACAAAGAGGTCACCAAGCTCGTCAAGGACAACCAGAACGCGATCGTCGAGGCCGAGAAGGCCCGCACCGAGTTCTCCAAGGGCTACTCGGGCAAGTTCGGCGAGAAGGTCAAGGGCTACTCGGCCGGACCGAAGGCGATCAAGGCCGCCCAGTGGGCCCTCAAGCAGCTCGGCAAGCCCTACCAGTGGAGCGAGGAGGGGCCGAACTCCTTCGACTGCTCCGGCCTGATGTGGGCCTCGTACCGCTCGGTGGGGATCTCCCTGCCGCGCATCGCCAACGACCAGTACCACCAGACCTCCGACGAGCCGATCGGCGTGGAGTACCTCCTGCCCGGCGACCTCATCTTCTACGGCGACCGGCCCGGCGACTGGACCTCGGTCTACCACGTCGGCATGTACATCGGCGACGGCAAGATGGTCCACGCGCCCACCGCCGGTGACGTCGTGAAGGTCTCGCCGGTGTGGTTCGACGACTACTTCGGCGCCACGCGCGTCGTGAAGGCCGTCAAGGGCGACGGCGACGACATCACGCCGCCCCCCACGACGCCCTCGCCGACCCCGACGCCGTCGACCTCCCCGTCGACTTCGCCGTCGACGTCTCCCTCCACCTCCCCCAGTCAGGAACCGGGTGGCGGCTCGGGCTCCCCATCGCCCTCCGACTCCGGTTCGGGTTCGAGCTCGCCGGCGCCCTCCGACTCGGCCGGCGAGTCGGCGTCGTCTTCACCTTCGGGCATCGAACCGGCCCCCGATCCGGGTGATTCCGGAGCGGCCTCGTCGGACAGCAGCTCCGCATAGAGTGGGATACGGGCCGAACGTACGGCAGGACTCGATTACAGAACGTGATCAGCGATGCTTGACGAACGACTGAGCCCCTCACCGGACTTGCGGTGGTGTGGCACGGTGGGATGTACCTGGCGAAAGCCTCGGCCTGGAGGGCTCTGATGGGTAACCGAACCTGTGCCGCTTGCGGAGCGCAGGTACACGCCGCCGCGGAGCGTTGCCCGCAGTGCGGTCTGTACGTCAACCCGCCGATGGGGAGTGCGCCGCCGTACGCGAGTCCGCCCGCGGACCCCCACACCGACACAGGCTGGCACGCCGACCAGCGCGAAGGCGGCGGCTGGCCGCCCGCCGGCGGTGGTCCCGAGCCGATGAACCCGTGGAACACCGAACAGCCCGCACCCCCTCCCGCCGGTGGCGGCCAGCAGTGGCCCCCCGCGGGAGCACCGACCTCCGGGCCGCCCTCCTCGCAGGGATCCGGCCAGGGCGCGTGGACTCCGCCGGGTGCGCCCGCGTCGGGGCCGCCGGCAGGTGAACATTGGGGTGCGCCGCCTCCGCCGCCGCAGGGCGGCGGGCAGTGGGCGACGCCTCCGGGAGCGCCCGCGTCGGGTCCCCCCGCGAACGAACACTGGGGAACGCCTCCGGGAGCTCCGGCCTCCGGGCCGCCGGCGAACGACCACTTCGGCACGCCTCCGGCCTCCGGGCCGCCCGCCGGTGAGCACTTCGGGACGCCCCCGGGTGCGCCCGCGTCGGGTCCTCCGGCTCAGCAGTGGGGTGCGCCCCCGCCGCCTCCTGGGGCTCCCTCCAACGACCAGTGGGGCGCGCCGCCGCCCCCTCACGGTGCGCCGGCCTCCGGCCCGCCCGCCAACGACCAGTGGGGCGCGCCGCCTCCGCCGCAAGGTGGCGGGCAGTGGGCGACGCCTCCGGGAGCGCCCGCGTCGGGACCGCCCGCCGGCGAGCAGCAGTGGGGCGCACCGCCTCCTCCGCCGCCCGTCTCCGGCCCCCCGGCCAACGACCAGTGGGGCACGCCTCCCGGCGCGCCCGCCTCCGGCCCGCCCGGACAGCCGGGTGGCTGGCAGCCTCCCCCTCCCCCGGGAGCACCCATCTCGGGTCCGCCGGCTCAGCAGTGGGGCGCACCGCCGCCTCCGCCGCCTCCCCCGGGTGGCGGCCGGCCGTGGGGAACGCCTCCGGGCGCCCCGGCCTCCGGCCCGCCCGCCAATGACCAGTGGGGAACCCCGCCCGGCGCACCCGCCTCGGGTCCGCCGGCCAATGACCAGTGGGGCACGCCGCCGGGTGCGCCCGCCTCGGGTCCGCCGGCCCAGCAGTGGGGCGCACCGCCGCCTCCTCCGCCGCCGCCCGCCTCGGGTCCGCCCGCGAACGACCAGTGGGGAACCCCGCCGAGCGCGCCCGCTTCCGGCCCGCCCGCCGGCGGCCAGTGGAGCACGCCGCCGGGAGCACCCGCCTCGGGTCCGCCCGCGAACGACCAGTGGGGAACCCCGCCTAGCGCGCCCGCTTCCGGCCCGCCCGCCGGCGGCCAGTGGAGCACGCCGCCAGGCGCACCCGCATCGGGTCCGCCCGCGAACGACCAGTGGGGAACCCCGCCTAGCGCGCCCGCCTCGGGTCCCCCCGCCCAGCAGTGGAACGCGCCGCCGCCTCCCCCGCCCGGCGCACCGACCTCGGGCCCTCCCGCTCAGCAGTGGGGCGCACCGCCGCCTCCCCCGCCGCCCCCGGGCGGTGGCCAGCCGTGGGGACCGGCTCCCGGCGCACCCGGGTCGCCTCCCCCCGCCGGCGACCAGTGGGGAACCCCGCCCGGCGCGCCCGGGTCGGCCCCGCCCGCCAATGACCAGTGGGGCACGCCTCCCGGCGCGCCCGGACAGCAGGGCGGCTGGCAGCCGCCCCCACCTCACGGCGCCGACCAGCCATGGGGCGCACCGCCGCCCCCTCCCGGTGGCGAGCAGCAGTCGTGGCAGCCGCCCGGCATGCCACCGGCCCCTCCCGCCGACGGTCCCTCCGGCCCGCCTCCCGGCGGCGCCTGGGACGGACCGCCGAGCTCGCCCCCGCCCGGCGGAGAGCGTGACGAGAGCGCACCGTGGGCCGCGTCGCCGACGTCGGCTCCGCCCGCGCCCGCCGAGAACTCCGCGTGGCCCGCTCCTCCCGCCGCTTCCGAGCCGCCGGCCTTCTCCATGCCCGGCGACAACAAGGGCGACGGCTACTCCGCACCCGGCTCGCACCCCGCCGACATGCAGCAGCCGCCCATCGACGACCCGGACCTGCCGCCGCTCCCCGAGCTGCCGCCGGTCGAGAAGGACCTGACCGACAACGACGAGGACTGGGAGCTCCCGCCGCTGCCCGAGCCGCCGCCGATCGGCGAGAAGCTCGACGTGCCGCAGGACCTTCCCGCCGCCGCGTCCGGCCCGGACGTCGACCCCGACGTTCCGCCACCGCCCCCGCCTCCCGAGGGCGGCGCCATCTGGGAAGGCGCGGCGCCCGCCCCGGCACCCGCCGAGCCGCAGATCTCGGCCGAAGAGCAGGCCATGCTCGACGCCATCGGCTCCGACGCCGGCCTGACCGACACGGCCGCCGACGCATCCGGTGACGGCGCCCCGACGAGCGGCGCGCCCCTCGGCGCCGACTCCCCCGCCGACGCGCCGTCCTTCGGCGTGCCGAGCGCCGAAGGCGGAGACCGCTTCTCCCCGGAACCCGCCCAGCCCGAGGCCACGTCCTTCGGGGTCCCGAGCAGCGAGAGCGGCGATCGCTTCTCCCCCGAGCCCTCACAGCCCGAGACGCCCTCCTTCGGCGTGCCGAGCGCTGAAGGCGGAGACCGCTTCGAGCCCTCGCAGCCCGAGACGCCCTCCTTCGGCGTCCCCAGCAGCGAGAGCGGCGACCGCTTCTCCCCCGAGCCGGCCTCCTCCGGCGCGCACAGCGTCCCGCCGCCGCCGTCAGGCGAGGCGGCGCCGTCCTTCGGCGTGCCGAGCGCTGAAGGCGGAGACCGCTTCGAGCCCTCGCAGCCCGAGACGCCCTCCTTCGGCGTCCCGAGCAGCGAGAGCGGCGACCGCTTCTCGCCGGAGCCCTCGAACGAGCACGGCGGCTTCGCGCCGCCCGCCGAACCCGCGCCCGCCTTCGGCGTTCCCAGCGCGGAGGGCGGGGACCGCTTCGATCCCCCGCAGCCTGAGACCCCGTCCTTCGGGGTCCCGAGCAGCGAGAGCGGCGACCGCTTCACCCCCGAGCCCGGCAGCGGCAGCCACTTCGACCTCTCGCAACCCGAGGAGTCCCCCTCCTTCGGCGTGCCGAGCAGCGAGAGCGGCGACCGCTTCGACCCCGCGCCCTCCAGCGAGCACGGCGGCTTCGCGCCGCCGCCCGCCGAGGCCGCGCCGTCCTTCGGGGTCCCCAGTTCCGAGCCGACGCCCGCCGGCGAGAGCCACTACCCGCCCGCCGACGCTCCCCTCGCGGAGTCGGCACCGGCGAACCAGTACACGCCGCCGCCGGCGCCGGTCGACACGCCCGACATCTCCGAGTGGAAGACGCCGGGCGAGCAGCCGCAGGCGGGCAACGCGTGGGCCTCGCTCGCCGAGCCCTTCGCGGCTCAGCAGGCCGAGGCGCAGCCCGCCCCGGCCGCCGACCCGCAGCAGCCCGAGCCGGCGGGGAGCAACGGCGCCGGATCGTCGTCGTGGTTCGCCGACGGTGCCGACCCGAACGCACCCGGAGCACCCGGAGCACCCGCAGCGCCCAGTGCACCAGGCACGCCCGGCGACGCCGCCCGCGGTGTCGCGACGGTCCCCGAGGCGAACCGCCTCGCGGCCGACGAGCTGCCCGCCCGCTTGCCGATGGCGACGCCCCGCACCTATGGACGTCCGCCGGAGCCGGAGCTGCCGTGGCCTCCCATGCCGGGTGGCGGCGATGGCGGGCCCAGGACTTAGCGGCCCCCAGGCCGGGGGGCCGACAGAGCAACCGGGAGGGGATCCCGGTGGAAACGCACCACCGTCGGCTGCCGCGAGGTCGCGGCAGCCGGCGAAGGGTCGCGTATACCGCGCGACCGGCTGGTACGACGAGCCGCCAACGCTGCCGACCGGCTTCACTCCGCAGCCGCCGCGGCCCGTCCTGCCGAACACGAAGGGACCGTGGGCCATGACGCACCTGACGACCTCGCTTACCGGAGAAATTCTCGGCAATCACCGGCAGGGACCGGGCCCGGCGAAGCCCGCAGAGCGCGAAAAGCTCGGCCGGATCATCGTCGGCATGACGATCGCCGTTCTCGCGCTGACGGGACTCAGCCTCGTCGGCGCCCGGCTGCTGGGCCTCATCTGAAACGAAGTCCGGCCCCGGGGCACCCCGGGGCCGGACTTCTCTCGTCTTCGGTCCGCGCGCTACGAGGTGTTCTCCACCTCGGCCTCCTCGTCCTCGGCCTCGCGGCCGGGAGTCGGCAGGTCCAGCTTCGTGATCACCGTGTAGAAGATCAGGAAGTACCCCACGAAGTAGATCAGCCCGATCAGCAGCAACAGCAGTGGCCGGTGCGTGTTCGACTTGCCGAAGTTGAGCAGGTAGTCGATGAGCCCGGCGGAGAAGCCGAAGCCGATCTTGATGTCGAGGGCCGTCACGATCACCATCGACAGGCCGCTGAGCAGGATGTGCAGCCCGAACAGCAGCGGCGCGACGAAGATGAACGAGTACTCGATCGGCTCGGTGATGCCGCAGACGAAGGCGGTCAGCGCGCCGGAGAACATCAGGCCGCCGACGACGGCCCGGTTGGCCGGACGCGCCGCCCGCCAGACGGCCAGCGCGGCGCCGGGGATGCCGAACATCAGCACCGGGAACCAGCCGGCCATGAAGGTGCCGGCGCCGTCCTGTCCGGCGAAGTAGCAGTTGAGGTCGCCGTGCGCGACCACGCCGTTGACGTCGCAGGTGGGGATGGTGAACCACACGATCGAGTTGACGATGTGGTGCAGGCCCATCGGCAGCAGGAGACGGTTGATGACGCCGTAGACGCCCGCGCCGGCCACACCGTTCTCGGCGACCCAGTCGCCGAAGGTCGCGATCCACTCGCCGACGACCGGCCAGACCCAGCCGAACACGACACCGAGGAGCAGCGCGGCGACGGCGGTGACGATCGGCACGAAGCGCCGACCGCCGAAGAAGGACAGCCACTGCGGGAGCTTGATGCGGTGGTACTTCTGCCACAGCAGCCCGGCGACGATGCCGATCATGATGCCGCCGAGCACGCCGGTCGGGTTCATCATGCCGAGGTCGATCTTCGCCTCGACCACGCCGCCGGGGCCGACCACGTTCTGCATGACCTGGTCGGCGATCCGCGACTCGGAGAACATCGCCTTGGTGACGCGGTCGAAGACGAGGTAGCCGACGACGGCGGCCAGCGCCGTCGATCCGTCTGCCTTGCGGGCCATGCCCAGCGAGACACCGACGGCGAACAGCAGCGGGAGGTTGTCGAAGAGGACCTGCCCGGCGGCGGCGAAGACCTTCGCGACCGGCAGCAGCCACTCCCAGTGCGCGCCCAGGCCGTCCTCGCCGAGCATGTCGGGCTGCCCGAAACGCAGCAACAGAGCCGCGGCGGGCAGGACGGCGATGGGCAGCATGAGACTGCGCCCGAACTTCTGGAGGAAGCCGAAGACCCCCGACCTCCCCTTGGAGCTGTCTCCCGTGGCCGCTGTCGCGCTCATGGACGCCCCCCGTCACCTAGCCGACATTGACGCGATCATAAGCAGACAGCCCGACAACCCGGGCATTTCCGCGTTAAATAGACCAAGGTGGGCGTCAGAGCGCCCGACAGTGAGGGAGTCCGACATGGACAAGGCGGAGGCCATCATCGCCGCGCTCGGCGGCGCGGCGAACATCGAGGACCTGGAGCCCTGCGCGACGCGCCTGCGCACCGAGGTCAAGGACGAGTCCCTGGTCGACGAGGCGGCGCTCAAGGCCGCCGGTGCCTACGGGGTCATGAAGGCGGGAAGGAACGTCCAGGTCGTCGTCGGGACCGACGCCGACAACATCGCCAGCGACATCGAAGAACTGATGGAGGGCTGACCATGACCTCGATCGTGGCCCCGGTCGCGGGGAAGGTCGTCGGCCTCGCGGGCGTGCCCGACCCGGTCTTCGCCGAGGGGATGGTCGGCCCCGGCTCGGCCATCGACCCGGTGCGCGGTCCCGGCGTGGCCGTCGCGCCCATCTCCGGGGTGGTGCGGAAACTGCACCCGCACGCCTACGTGATCGTCGACGCCGAAGGTCGCGGTGTCCTGGTGCACCTCGGCATCGACACCGTGAAGCTCGACGGAGAAGGCTTCCAGTTGCTCGTCGAGGAAGGCGCTCGCGTGGCCGCCGGCGCCGAGATCGTTCGCTGGGACGCCGGTTCGATCGAGGAGGGCGGCCGCTCGCCGATCTGCCCGGTGATCGCGCTCGACGCCGACCCCGCACGCGTCACGGTCACCGCCGGGGACGAAGTCCACACCGCCGACCCGCTGTTCACCTGGAAGTAGAGGAGACAACCGTGGCAGAGCGCCAGGTCAAGGTCGCCACCGATGTCGGGCTGCACGCGCGCCCGGCAGCGGTGTTCGTGCAGACGGCGGCGGTGTCGGAGAACGAGGTCGGACTCACCAAGGACGGCCGCCGCGTCAACGCCAAGAGCATCCTCGCCGTCCTCGGGCTCGACGTCCGCAACGGCGAGGAGATCACCATCGACAGCGACGACGAGACCGTCGTCAACAGGCTCGCCGGCCTGGTCACCGACACCGGCGAGACCGGTGCCCCGCGGAATCCGCGTTGACCGTGACCGGTGACCGCACCGCCGACATCACCGGCGTCGGGGTCAGCCCCGGCGTCGGTGCCGGTCCGGTCCGCGCGATGGTCGCCCGCGTCCCCGAGCCGCCCGCCGGGCAGCGCCTCGACGGCGACGCCGAGGCCGCCAAGCGCGCCGCGGCCGAGGCCTTCGAAGCCGTCGGCGCCGACCTCGACGCGCGCGCGGCGAGCGCCGTCGAGCGTGACCGCGCCGAGGCCGCCGAGGTCTTGTCGGCGCAGGCCATGATGGCCCGCGACCCGGGTCTGGCGGAGGTGACCGCGCGCAAGATCGACGAGGGCACCGGCACGGCCAGGGCCGTTCACGAGGCCTTCGGGACCTTCCGGGAACTCATCGCGGGAGCCGGTGGCTACATGGCGGGGCGGGTCGCCGACCTCGACGACATCCGCGACCGCGTGCTGGCGGTGCTCACCGGCGCGCCGATGCCCGGTGTCCCGAACTCTGACGAGCCGTTCATCCTGGTCGCGCGGGATCTCGCGCCGGCCGACACCGCGCTCATCGACCCGGCGAAGATCCTCGCCTTCGTGACCGCCGAGGGCGGTCCCACCAGCCACAGCGCGATCCTCGCGCGAACGATGGGCCTGCCCGCCGTGGTCGCCGCGCCCGGCGCGCTCGAGATTCCCGACGGGACGCGCGTGCTCGTCGACGGCGCCACCGGGGTCGTCACCGTCGATCCCGGGGAGGCCGCCGTCCAGCGGGCCGAGCAGGCTGCCAACGCGCTCGCCGGCGCACTGTCGGCGGCGTCCGGGCCCGGCCGGACCGCCGACGGCAAGCCGGTGCCGCTGCTGGCCAACATCGGCGGTCCCGGTGACGTGCCGGGGGCCCTGTCGCACGGCGCGGAGGGCGTTGGCCTGTTCCGCACGGAGTTCTTGTTCCTCGACGCCGCCACCGCGCCCACGATGGAGGCGCAGGTGGAGACCTACCGCGCGGTGCTGTCGGCCTTCGGGAACGGGCGCGTGGTGGTCCGGACCCTCGACGCCGGCGCCGACAAGCCGCTGGCCTTCCTGCCCGCCGGGGAGGAGCCGAACCCGGCTCTCGGCGAGCGGGCGCTGCGGATGATGCGCCATCACCCGGACATGCTCGACACGCAGTTGCGTGCCCTGGCGGAGGCCGCGCGGGGGACGTCGGCGCAGTTGTGGGTGATGGCGCCGATGGTGGCCGACGCCGACGACGCGGCCTACTTCGTGGAGGCGGCGCGGGCGGCGGGGCTGAGCGAGGACGTGGCGAAGGTCGGGGTGATGGTGGAGATCCCGGCGGCGGCACTGCGGGCCCGCGACATCGCCGGGGAGGTCGACTTCTTCAGCATCGGGACCAACGACCTGGCGCAGTACACCTTCGCCGCCGACCGCCAGCTGGGGTCGCTGGCGCGGTTCCAGGACCCGTGGCAGCCCGCCCTGCTCGACTTGATCCACGAGGCGGCCGAGGCGGCCAACCGGGCGGGGAAGTCGTGCGGGGTGTGCGGTGAGGCGGCGGCCGATCCGGCGCTGGCGTGCGTGCTGGTCGGGTTGGGCGTGTCGGGCCTTTCCATGAGCGCTCCGGCGTTGCCCCTGGTCAGGGCGGTTCTGGGGGCGCACACGGTGTCGCAGTGCATGAAGGCGGCCGACGCGGCCAGGCGGGGCACGTCGGCGGACACGGCGCGGGAGCTGGCGCGGTCGGCGTTGCCGAGGCTGTCGGCGCTGGGTCTGTGACGCCGCCCTCCCGCGCGGTCGCGGGAGAGGGCTTTCGGGCACGCTTGAGGCATGCGCAAACCCTGGGTCGTCGGCATCTCCGGCGCGTCCGGCACGCCTTACGCGAAGGCGGTGCTGAACGCGCTGCTCGACGCCGGGCACGCCGTCGACCTCGTCGTGTCGAAGGCCGCCCGGCTCACGCTCGTCGACGAGACGGGCGGGACGATCCGCGACGCTCGGTGGAAGGACGACCTGGCCGGGTGGCTGGGGCGCGACCTGTCCGCCGACGACGTCGCCTACTGGCCGGCCGGGGACTTCGCGGCCGGGCCGTCCTCGGGTTCGTACCCGGTGCACGGCATGATCGTCGTCCCGGCGTCGACGGCGGCGTGCGCGGGCATCGCGCTGGGCCTGTCGAAGGACCTGCTCCAGCGTGCGGCCGACGTGAACCTCAAGGAGCACCGGCCGGTGATCGTGGTGCCGCGCGAGACGCCGGCCTCGCGCAGCCACCTGGTGCACCTGCTGGCCCTGCACGACGCGGGCGCCACGGTGCTGCCTGCCTCCCCGGCGTTCTACGCGGGGGCGAGCGACGTGCAGCAGCTGGTCGACTTCGTCGCGGGGCGCGTGCTCGACTCGGCGGGCGTGGCGCACACGCTGTACCAGCGGTGGCGCGGCGAGCTGGGCGCGGCCCGGCTGGACAGTCCCTGACGCTGCCTACACCCCGAACACCGCCTCGGCGAGCTCGTCGAGGGTGCCGATGTCGTCGAGGCCGGGCAGGCCGGGGATCAGGTAGAAGTTGTCGAAGCCGCCGCCGTGCTGGCCGACGCCGACGGCCTGCCGGACCAGTGCCATGGCCATGGCCCGGCGCGCGAAGTCCTTCCCGGCCGGCCAGTTCGAGCCGTCGAGGAAGGCGCGCAGGAGGTCCTTGTCGCAGCGGAAGGTCGACAGGTGGATCTTGGCGAGCTCGTTGTGGCGGTCGATGACCAGCGCGTCCCCCCAGTCGATGAGGCCGGTGACGCGGCCGTGGTCGACGAGGATGTTGCCTTCGAAGAGGTCGCCGTTGCCGAAGGCCGGGTCATCGGGGCCGACCGCGGTCACGAACTCGGCCGCCTGCGCGACGAAGCGTTTCGGGAGGGCCGAGCGGGCGTGCGCGGGGGTGAAGTCGAGCGCGGGGAGGTCGGTGACGCGTGCGATGTCGGGGCCGGGGCGCAGCGCGTGCACACGGGCGATGTGGGCGCCGAGGTCGGTCGCGGCGGCGCGCAGCAGGTCGGGCGGCATCTTCGCCTCGGCCCAGGTGCGTCCGGTGACGCGGGAGATCACCAGGTAGGCCCAGTCGTCGCCCAGGCCGCCCGAGGCGAGCAGTCGCGGGGCGGCGATGGCCGGGTCGGTGGCGAGCAGGGCGTAGGCGCGCAGTTCGGTGGCGTGCGCCTGTCGCCACTGGCCGGCGTGGCCGTAGAACTTCACGACCAGGTCGCCGGCGAGGATCGTCGGGTACGAGCCGCCCCCGGCCGCGCTCGGCGGGCCGTCGGCGTGCAGGCCGTGCCGGTCGAGCACGGCTTCGGCGTGCGGCCACCACGCGTCGAGATCGCCGACGTGCCGCTGGTAGTCCTCGTGAGTGGAGAAGGTGATCACCGCGTGAGTATTCAGCGGCGGTCGCGGGCCCTCGTCTTGAGGGCACGCGCCGGCCCAGCGTATTGATCAACTTCAATACGCTGCGCCGGCGGCGTCAATTCACGGCTGCTCCGGCGGTGGTCCGCCGCGCTCCCCGAACAGCAGTTTCTTGACCTCCGACTCGCGGAACCTGCGATGGCCACCGGGAGTGCGGATGCTGCTGATCCGGCCGGCCGCGGCCCAGCGGGTCACCGTCTTGGGATCAACACGAAAGAGCGCCGCCACTTCGCCCGGTGTCAACAAGCGGTCTTCACTGTCCATTGACGTGCCCCCCTGCCCCATGCGCCCCTTCAGGCGGAGTCCACCCCCATTAGAGCACCAAGCTAATGAATATGCACCAAACCGGCAGGATCAGGCGTCTTGGTGGTCGATCCGCTGCGTCCACTAGGGTCGGGCCATGGACGACATCGACCGCCGCCTGCTGGAGATGCTGCGAGTGGACGGGCGCCGCTCGTACGCCGAGTTGGCGCGACAGGTGGGGCTGTCGGCGCCCGCCGTGCACGACCGCATGGGCCGCCTGGAGCGCAACGGCGTCATCACCGGTTACCGCGCCGACGTGAACCCCGAGGCCGTCGGTCTGGGCGTCACGGCCCTCATCGGCATCCAGGAGCACACCGACACCGAGTACTCGGTGGTCACCGACGCCCTTGAGCAGATCCCCGAGGTCGAGTCCTGCTACTTCCTGGCCGGGGAGGAGTCGTTCCTGATCAAGGTGCGAGTCGGTGCGATCGGGGAGCTTGAGCAGCTCGTCACGCGCCTCAACCGGCTCCCCGGGGTCGCCCGGACGCGCACGGCGATCGCGCTGTCGACGAAGTGGGAGAGCAGGCCGCAGCCCCTGGGCGGCATCACGCCGGAGTGACGTGGCCCAGTCCACCTCCTCGCCGATCGGCCCAGGCGGGGCGCCCACGCGGCGGGTAGGTTGTCGGCAGCAGCCGCGATCATGACTCGGGGAGCCCCATGAACACCGTCGACCGATGTTGCGACAAGACCCGAGGCTGGGTCAACGAGGCGATCGCGAAGGTGCACGCCGACGCCAACCGCAGCGCCGACACGCACCTGCTGACCTTCCCGCTGCCGCCCGGCTGGGGCGTCGACCTGTACCTCAAGGACGAGTCGGTGCACCCGACCGGCAGCCTCAAGCACCGGCTGGCGCGCTCGCTGTTCCTCTACGCGCTGTGCAACGGGTGGATCACCGAGGGGACGCCGGTGATCGAGGCGTCGAGCGGGTCGACGGCGGTCAGCGAGGCCTACTTCGCGCGGATGCTGGGGCTGCCGTTCGTCGCGGTGATGCCCCGGACCACCAGCGAGGAGAAGATCAACCTCATCGAGTTCATGGGCGGCACCTGCCACCTGGTCGAGGACGCCGGAACGGTCGTCGACGAGGCGCGGCGGCTGGCCGGTGAGCGCGACGGGCACTTCATGGACCAGTTCACCTACGCCGAGCGGGCCACCGACTGGCGGGGCAACAACAACATCGCCGAGTCGGTGTTCCAGCAGCTGAGCGAGGAGCGCCACCCGCTGCCGGCGTGGGTCGTCGTCGGCGCGGGCACGGGCGGGACCTCGGCGACCATCGGACGCTACGTCCGCTACCAGGGGCACCCGACGAAGGTGTGCGTCGCCGACCCGGAGAACTCGGCCTTCTTCGCCGGGTGGAGCGAGCAGAACCCCGCCGCGACGGTGCGCGGCGGGTCACGGATCGAGGGGATCGGGCGGCCCCGCGTGGAGCCGTCGTTCATCCCCTCGGTCGTCGACCGGATGGTGCAGGTCCCCGACGCCGCCTCGGTCGCCGCGCTGCGAGTGGCCTCGAAGCTCCTGGGCCGCCGGGTGGGCGGCTCGACCGGCACGAACCTCTGGGCGGCCTTCGCGCTGATCGGGGAGATGCGCGCGGCGGGCGTCGCGGGCAGCGTCGTGACGCTGTTGTGCGACTCCGGCGAGCGCTACGGGCACAGCTACTTCGACGACGGCTGGGTCGCCGCGCAGGGCATGGACCTGGCACCGCACGAGAACGCGATCGGCGAGTTCCTGCGCACGGGGGTCTGGGCCGGTTCGTGAGGCGTGTTGACGCCCCGCATCGGTAGACCTCCCCCAGATCCACCGATGCGAGGCGGCCACACCCCCGTGTACTCGCCTCGTGCACATCGATTGGGCACGCCGCGGCCGCTCGGCGTCGACCCGCCCGGACGTTCCCGTACGTTCCCGTACGACGGTTCGCTACCATCGCAAGCCCCGGCACGGCAGGAGGCACCGGCGAGAAGGAGCTTGGTCGTGACGCCGAACAACCCCTCGGACCGTCCCGATCCCGTGCGGGCCGGCTCCTCGGCGGATCTCGCGCGGGAGTTGCGTTTACTCAAGATGTGGGCCGGCGACCCTTCTCTTCGGACGCTGGCGAAACGGACCGGGATTCCCGCCTCGACCTTGAGCGACGCCCTCAACGGGAGTCGTCCGCTGCCCCGCCTTCCGGTGCTGCGCGGACTCGTCGACGACCTGGATCCGGCTTCCCGCATGGCTTGGGAGGCCGCATGGCGGCGGGCACGGGCGGCCGACCTGGGTGCGCGCGAGCGGCAGGCGGCCGAGCCGGGTGTGCCGGCGCCGAGGCAGCTTCCCTTCGACGTGCGGGGTTTCGTCGGGCGCGAGTCGCTGCTGCGGGAGCTCGACGACCTGCTCGACCCGGCGGGACGCCCCCCGGCGGCGGTGCTGTCGGCGCTGACCGGCAGTGGGGGTGTCGGCAAGACGGCCCTGGCCGTCCACTGGGGACACAGGGTGGCCGGCCGCTTCACCGACGGCCAGTTGTACGTGGACCTCGCGGGTTTCGGTCCCGGCCGGCCGCGCACGGCCACCGAGGTGCACGGGCTCTTCCTGCGCGGCCTCGGGGTGGCCGCCGCGAGCGTCCCGGTCAACCCCGACGAGCGGCTGGCGCTGTACCGCAGCCTCACCGCAGACCGCTCACTGCTGGTCGTCCTCGACAACGCCGCCACGCCCGAGCAGGTGCGCCCACTACTGCCGAGCAGTCCCGACTCCTTCACCGTGGTGACCACCCGCCACGCCTTCACCGGACTGCGCGCCCGCGACGGCGCCGTGCGCCTGTACGTCGACCGGCTCACGCCCCCGGAAGCCTTGGAACTGCTGGCGTCCCTGATCGGCGAACGCGTCGCGGCCGAACCCGAGGCGGCGCTGTCCTTTGTGGAGCGCTGTTCGCGCCTTCCGCTGACGCTGCGGGTCGCCGCCCGGCACGCCGCCGACCGTCCCGAGGCGAGCCTCGCGCAGTTGGTCGCGGACCTGTCCTCGCGCGAGCTGGACTTCTTCGCCGACCCCGGCGACCCCTACAGCGACGCCCGCGCGGTGTTCTCCTGGTCGCTGGACGAACTCGACGCCGACGCGGCGCGACTCTTCCGGCTCCTCGGCCTGCATCCCGGCCGCCACGTCGACGCCCACTCGGCCGCGGCCCTCGCCGACATCCCCTACGAGGACGCCGAACAACAGCTCGGCACCCTGTTGCACGCGCACCTGATCGACGAGATGGACGCGCCCGAGAGTTACGGCACCCACGACCTGCTGCGCGCCTACGCCGTGGAACTGTCGTCCACACTGGACAGCGCCACCGTCGAGGCCGCACGCGAGCGCCTCGCCGACTACTACGTCCACACCGTCGCAGGCGCCCGCGACGCCGAACACCCCTGGGATCCCTGCGACCACAGCGTTCTGCCCGGCTCGGACCGCCACGCCCGGCGCTTCGACGACTCCGTCGACGGCGCCGCCTGGCTCGACTCCGAGCTGGAGGACATCGTCGCCGTCGCCGCCCAGACCGCCGCCCACCGCCGGCCCGAGCACACCCGGCAGCTGTCGGCGCTGCTCTGGCGGCGCCTGCACCTGCGGTCCCTCCACGACCAGGGCATGGCCCTCCACCGGCACGCCTTCGACGTCGCCGAGACCTACGGCGACGACGTGCACGCCGGAGCCGCCGCCTTCCGCATCGGCGACGTCTGGTGGCGCATCGGCGGCTACACCGAGGCCCTCGCGTGGTTCGAGCGCGCCCGCGAGCACAAGCGCCGCGCCGACGACAAGCGCGGCCTCGGCCACGTCCTCAGTGGACTCGGCACCGTCCACCTGCTCACCGGCGACCTCGACGCCGCCCTTGAGTGCTACCGCGAATGCCGCGAACTCGCCGCCGCCGTCGGCGCCCCCGACTCCGAGTGCGTCGCCATGCACAACCTCGCCGAAGTCCACGCCAGGCGCGGCGAGCACCGTCTCGCCCGCGACCTCTTCGCCGAGGTCGTGGAACTCGCCGAACGCCACAACCTCCGTGACTGTCTCACCACCGGCCTGATCGGCCGGGCCACCGAACACGTCCGCCTCGACGAGCCCGAGGCCGCCGACGCCGACCTCCGCAGAGCCGCCGACCTCGCCCGCGAACTGGACTCGGCGGACCTGCACGCCCAGATCCTGCTCGTCACGGGGATCGCGCTCGCCGCGCGCGGCCGAAGACCCGAGGCGGAGGGGCATCTGCGAAGGTCGCTGCGGATGTTCACCGAGCTGGGCAACGCCGCCGGGAAAAGCGAGGCGGCCGCGGAGCTGGCGAAGGTCGAGTGACGTTCACCGGCTGTTCCCCTCGGCTCGCAGCGATGGAGGCGCGGGGGCGCCACCACCCCCGCGTCCTCAGCCCGCCACCGGGTCGAAGTCGTAGAGCCATCCGGTGGCCTTCTCGTAGAAGCGCGGGATGAACAGCCGCATCATGGCCTCGTTCAGCCGCCGCTTCACCGGTCCCGCCGTCTTGGCGTCGACGTTGTCGCCGGCCGCCTTCAACACCTTCGCGACCCTTCCCCGTCGCCGCGCGGTGAAGTCGGCCAGCGCGGCGGGAAGGCCGTCGCGCGGGGCGCCGGCCAGGACGCGCGACAGGACCACCGCGTCCTCGACCGCCATCGAGGCGCCCTGCCCCGCTCCCACGGGATGCGCGGCGTCGCCGACGAGGACGGTGCGGTCGTCGTGCCAGCGCTCGACCTCCGCGAGGGTGTGGTGCGGGATCGGCCGGCTCACCTCCGTGGCCGTCGCCAGAACCTTTGCGACCACGGGGTTGTCGGCGTACCAGGTCGCGAGCCGGTCGACGCCGACGTCACCCGCGGGCGCCGACCCGCAGACCTGTGCGGCCCACCAGATCCGGCCGTCGGGAGCGCCCACGTGGATGAACGCTCCGGGGACGCCGAAGGTGAGGTTGAAGACGCCGGGGTCGGTGCCGCCGGCACTGAAGCCGGAGACGGTGTAGAGCCCGGCGTATCGCGGTCGGGCGAGCGAGGGGTCGAGGGCGGTCCGGGTCGCCGACCAGATGCCGTCCGCGCCGACCACGAGGTCGGCGTCCACATCGGAGGGTCGGTCGACGCGTCGGCCGGTCTCGATGCGGACGCCTGCCGCGGTAGCTGTCTCCCGCAGCGTCTCGACGAGGGCGCCGCGCATGAGGGTCACGCTGAGCAGGTCGTCGGCGGACCGGCGGCCGCGGGCGACCTCCCCGAGCAGGTGGCCGCGGGCGCCCCACATGCGTTGCAGGGGGACGTCGAATCCGGCGGCCCGGATCTGGTCGGCGCAGCCGAGGTCGGCTAGACCCCGCAGGCCGTTCGCGGCGAGGCTGAGGAAGGAGCCGACGGTTCCCGCCGGCTCGGGGTGGGCCTCGACGACGGAGATCTCCGCGTGCGTGGTGCGGCGGAGGGCGAGGGCGGTGGTCGTTCCGGCGACGCCGGCGCCGATGACGGTGATCTTCATGAGATCTCCTTTCGCTGAATCTAGATTCGGTGAATGTTGATTCAGTATCCTCGTTGGTAGGGTCCGCGTCAACAAAGGAGGTGGACGTGACCGGCGTACGCAAGCAGAAGGCCGCCCAGAC
This sequence comes from Phytomonospora sp. NPDC050363, assembly GCF_040655735.1. Classification (NCBI taxonomy): domain Bacteria; kingdom Bacillati; phylum Actinomycetota; class Actinomycetes; order Micromonosporales; family Micromonosporaceae; genus Phytomonospora; species Phytomonospora sp. NPDC050363. Next base: position 2,630 of record NZ_JBFAKK010000005.1, on the reverse strand, counting down.
CGAGGCGGCCCTCAAGGAGGCGGCCCGTCGGCTGTTCGTCGAGCGCGGCTACCTCAACACGAAGATCACCGACATCACCAAGGCGGCGGGGCGGTCGACCGGGTCGTTCTACGAGCACTTCGCCGACAAGGACGAGCTGCTGGCCGGCCTGCTGGCGGACATGCGGGGGCAGGCGAGTGAGCAGATCGTCGCCGAGCATCCGCGGGAGCACGACCTGACCGACCGGGAAGTGCTGAAGGCGCATCTGGGGATGGCGTGGGGGGTGTTCCGGGAGCATCTGCCGGTGGTGGTGGCGTTGTTCCAGTCGATGGTGGCCGACGAGCCGGGGTCGGGGAGGGCGTGGCGGGACTTGACCGCCGATACCGAGATGCTGCGGGAGCACCTGGAGTGGCTGGAGGAGCGGGGGCACCGGTTGCCGGGGGCGCCGGGGATTCTCGCGCCGGCGATCGGGGCGATGCTGGCGATGCTGGCGTACGCGGTGATGACCGCCGCCGACGGTGGGCCGGAGATGGCGGACGAGGAGATCGTGGAGGCGCTGACGGGGTTGGTGTCGGGGGGGTTGGGGGCTTTCGGGGCCTCGCGGATGCCGGGCTGACGACTTCCCGGCGTGAGTTCCTGGGGCGCTGCCCCAGACCCCGGGCCTCGCTCTGGAAACGGTGGGGTGCTTCGGGTTTCTGGTTGGCGCCCCACTGGCGCTTCACCCTGCAGAAGGCTGGGGGTTGGGTGTGTGGGGTGTTTCCGTCTTTCGGCCTGTTCAAGGGCACCTGGGGAACCTGCCGGGGTCAAGGGAAAACCCGCCCTTGACCCCGACAGAACCCCCAGGTAGGTCCAATCACCGGCCGACCGACGGAAACACACCTCCAGGTCTGGTTTCTGCCGTGCTTCGCACGGCTCGCGGACGCCGAAGACGGGGGCGACAGCCGCGCACGAGATGGTTCGAGTGGCAGCGGCGCACGAGATGGTTCGGGCGGCAGCCGCGCGCGAGATGGTCTAGCTGCCGGTCGCGCAGCCCTCGCCCCTACCGCAGCTCCCACCGCGCGCCGTCATCCCCAGCGCGAGAGCGACCGTCCCCAGCAGCACCAACGCCGCCACTGCCGTTCCCATCGGCAAGGCCTGCGCCATCACACTCCCCAGCGCCCCCAACGCCGCCCCGACCATCCCGCGACGTCCCAGCCCGAACTTCGCCATCGCCACCATCGCCGCCACCATCGCCGTTGCCACCATCCCCACGCCCGCCGCCCTTGACGCCGAGCGGGCGGCGCCCCTGAAGCCACCGCCCGCTGCCACGAACCCCGCTTCCGCGATCCGCGCTACCTTGCCGTACGAGCCCCACGCGCCTCACGAGCCCCACCCGTCGCAATACCGCGCACCGCGCCGGACCCGCCTTCCCCGCGACTCGGCCTCCCGCTACCCGGCCCCGCCCTGCGGCGGCCCCGTGTCGGCGCCATCACCTCACCGCGACTGCGGCCTGCGACCCGCGGCCTGCGACCCAAGCGCCCGGCCCTTCGGCGGACGCGGCTATGCGCGCTCCACCGGAATCCACAACTCGGCCTCCGCGTGAGCCCCGACCCCGGCGGCACCGGTTCCCTCGCCCAGAACCTGCACTCGCAGGATCTCCGGGCCGGGTCGGCTGCGGTATGGGTTGGACGGGAACCACTGGGTGAACACGTCTCGCCACAGCCCTTGCAGGGCCACCGGGAGGGTTCCGGCGTTCTCGAACACCGCCCAGGTTCCGGCCGGCACCGCGAGGGAGTCCACCCCCTCCAGTCCCTGCGGCCCTTCCGCCGAGGTCACCACGGCGTGGTGGTAATCCAGCTCCGTTCCTTCGGCGCGGCTGTCGGCGAGGTTGTCGCTCACGCCCACGATTCCTCGCGGCTCTTGGTCGGACAGCTCTTCGAGCCGCGCGATCAGCCCCTTGTCGATGCCCTTGATGAACTCGACAATGTGGGGGTTCATCCCCTCGTGGACCAGGGGGACCCGGGCCTTCTTTCCGACGACGCGGAACGCTTCCTTCTCCACGATCTTGTATCGCATGCTGCTGCTTCCTTCGACGATGAGTCGAAAGGACATCCGGGGCTGGGACTGGAGCCTGGCGCCGTTGCGCCTGGCCTCACCCGGGCCGACGCCGTGTACGGCGCGGAATGCCCGGGCGAAGGCCTCTCCGGAGGTGTAGCCGTAGCGAACGGCGATCTCCAGCAGTGTCCGCTCGCCGGCGAGCACCTCGGCGCCGGCGACGGTCAGTCGCCTGCGCCTGATGTACTCGGCGAGCGGAATCCCGGCGAGAGCCGAGAACATCCGCCGGAAGTGGTACTCCGACGTCCATGCGATTCGTGCCAGGTCATGGATCTCGATGCGCCGATCGAGGTGTTCCTCGATGTGTTCCATCGCCTGGTTGAGTCGCCCCAGCATTCTCCGGTGTCCTTCCTGGTTCCTCACCCACGTTAGGAAGGGACGCCCGGCCGGACCCGACTTCCTGTGCCCGGTCCGGTCGGGTGCGAAGCGCCCCAGGACACGCCCTAGGGTGTGTCCTGGTGATCTTGTGGGTGCGAGGCGGGGCTCGTTTTTCTTCTGGCAAGCCGTTCTTTCGCCCTGGTACCGGTGTTGTACCTGGGCGAAAGAACGGTGCCGCC